>DEIB01000056.1 GCA_002352215.1 Chthonomonas sp. UBA2785
ATGCCGTGCTTCACGCCGTGGCGCTGGGCCAGTTCGGTTTCCAGTTGCGTGTTCCATTTGCCCAGAACATAGGCCCCCGTTTCCATGATTTCGGCAATGGCGGGGTCAATCAGGTGGCGTACTTCTTTGTACTGGCCAGGAATGTCCAAGAACGGGACACGCATGGTTGCAGTTTAGCGACTTTCGGGGGGCGCCGCGCGGGCGGGGAGACTATCGGGTCCGGGTCAGGAGACCACCGCCGTCCTTCTTCCAGTTGTCGCCTTCTTTGAACTCCAAGATGAACTCCATCTTGTCGCCCTCGGCCTTCGCCAGCGTGCTGCGGCTCACCATGGTCATCCCCATCACTTCCCAGGGGTCGCTCACGGTCACCAGCTTGTCATCCTTGTAGTCACCGGCCTCGGTGCGGGCGGGGCCACCCCAGCTGGCAAACGCCCAGATGCGGAACTTGCTCATCTTGGGGTCATATGTGAGATAGACCACTTCGTCCACGGTCATGTCGCCCAGGGTGTTCTTGGAATTGAACTGGTAGTAGTGCCCACCCATCGCCGGTTGAATGTCCATCACGGTCTTGATGTCGCCCATGGTGGAGCTCATCGTGCCGCTCCATTGGCCCACCATCCACTTGATTTGGTCAAGTTCCTTGGGCGGGGCGGCGAGCGGGGATTCCTGGGCGTTAAGGGCAGGGACGAGGCCCGCAACAAGCATCAAACCGGCAACGAGGCGACGGGTCATGATGCGCGAGAGTACCCAAAGAGGGGGTGGGTGCGAGACAAGATTGTTGCGTGGCAAGCGGCAGAATCTGGATAGCCCGGCATGGGGAAACGGACTGGAACCGCGAAGGCCGCGCCCAGGGCCAATCCGATATCGCCCTCAACGCCCGGGGCCGCGCGCAGGCCGAGGGTTTGGCCCGCCTGCTGGCTGAAGCCCCCATTGCGCACATCTGGAGCAGCGACCTGAGCCGCGCCCGCGAAACCGCCGCCGCCGTGGCCGCCGCGCGGGATTTGCCCATCCAAGAAGACGCCCGCTTACGCGAGCGTGGCTTCGGCGACTGGGAAGGGCTGCACTTTGATCTTCTGCGCCAGCAACTGCACGATCTCACCCACCCCGATGACCCCTACGCGCTGCACGCCACGCCCCCTAATGGCGAGTCAGCACTGATGGTGCGGGAGCGGGCGGAGACGTTCCTCAATGAGTTGCCGCACCACCAGGATGTCCTCATCGTTACGCACGGCATGACCGGCGCGATGCTGGTGTCGGCCCTGCTCCAGGCCCCCGCTCACCTGGGGCTCTCTTTCCGGTTTGGCAATGCAGCGTTCTCGGAATTCGAGCGGAACGCGCGCACCCCGTGGCGGCTGGTCCGCTACAATCAAGAACCCCATGTCGAAGCCGCCGCGCCCGTTCTCCCCTAGCGCGGGGGCGGCCCTCTCGGCCGTTTTGCTCGTGCTGGCGTTTCCGCCGTTCGATCTGCGGTGGCTGGTGTTCGTGGCGCTCGTGCCTTGGCTGGTCAGCATCCGGGGGCAAGAAGCCCGCGCCGTCCGCCGCAGCGGCCTGGTCTTCGGATCGATTTTCTACGGCTACCAAATGTGGTGGGTGGTGCCGTTTGTCTATAAATGGACCGGCAGCCTGGTGAGCGGGCTCGTGCCGTGGGTGGTCACGGTGCCGATTGCCATGGGCTACTTTTGGCTGCAGGCCAGCTGGATGGGCGCGGCCGAACGCCAGGGCCGCGCGTGGGCCATCCCCTTGCTGTGGGTGGCCATGGAATTCATCCGCAGCTACATCCCCGGCCTCGCCTTCCCGTGGGGGCACATGGCCACTCCGCTTTGGCCGTTCCCGGCGGTGTTGCAGTCGGCGGCGCTGGGCGGCATCTTCCTGGTGAGCGCCTGGGTGGTGCTGGTCAATCAGTGGCTGGCCGAGTGGCGCTGGCCGCGGGCCGACGGCGCGATGAACCGCTGGCGCACCGGGACGGCGGTGGTTATCGTCGCTTTGTTTGGCTATTCCTGGTGGCGGGCCAGCACCCCGCCCGAAGGCAACTGGCACGTGGTGGCCGCCGCCCAGCCGGGGGTGGACCAAGCCTTCACTCCGGTGGATGAGGAGCGCATCCGGCTGGATGGGGCCGGGCCGGAACTAATGGCCGACGCCGAACGGGCCGGAGCCGAACTAGTGGTGTTCCCCGAAGGTTTCGCCTCCCCCAGCGAGTCGGTGGTGCCCACGGCGGTGCTGGGCTACCCCCCGGCGGTGCCCGTTATCCTGGGCGGCAACCTGGTGCAAGGGGGCAAGCGTTACCAAACCGCGTACTCCTGGGACGGCATGCAATGGAAACACGCCAACAAAACCCGCCTGGTGGTGTTCGGCGAATACGTGCCCGGGCGCGACGTGCTGCCGTTCCTCAAGAACTTCAACCTCCCGGCGGGGGACCTGACCCCCGGCGACCGCGTGCAAAGCCTGCCGGTGGGGCCGTTCCAGGCGGGGCCGCTGCTTTGCTTCGAGGGGCTATTCCCCGACCTCGCGCTGGCCCAGCAGCAGGCCGGGGCGCAGCTACTCACGGTGCAGGCGATTGACGATTGGTACGCCGCCACCCCCGCGTGGGAGCAGCTGTATCCGGGGGCGGTGTTTCGGAGCATCGAGGCGGGCCTGCCAGTGGTGCGGGCCGGGAGCAAGGGGCGGAGCTACATCACCGATGCGCGCGGGAACATCGTGTCGTGGTTGCCGCACCGCGACCAGGGCCTGCTGACGGCGCGGGTGCGCGTGCCCGCCGGTGGCGATGGCTGGGCAGGGCGGATGATTTTCCCCTGGCTGTGCCTGTCGGTGGCGCTGGCCGTGATGGTGGCGAACTTGATTTCGCTCCGCTCTAAGAAAGAAGCCTGAATCCAGCGCAATGGCGGAGGAGGTGGGATTCGAACCCACGGTCCCTTGCGAGACGACGGTTTTCAAGACCGTTGCAATCGACCACTCTGCCACCCCTCCGCAGGGCCGACCCGCATTCTACCGACCCGGTAGCATGAACCCATGGACTTGGGAATTGCGGGCCGCGTGGCCCTGGTGGCGGCGGGCACGAAGGGGATCGGTCGCGCCCTGGCCGAGGGTTTGCAGGCAGAAGGCTGCCGCGTCGCCGTCTGCGCTCGCACGCCCGTGGACCTGCCCGACGGCATGCGGTTTGACCCCGTGGACGTAAGCCAGCCTGCCGACCTCGAGCGCTGGGTGGCGGACGTGACCGCGCACCTTGGCCCGCCGGACATCCTGATTACGAACACCGGTGGCCCGCCCGCCGGGCCGTGGACGGAGATGACCGATGCGCAGTGGCAAAGCGGGGTGGACAGCACCCTGATGAACGTGGTGCGCCTGGTGCGGCTAGTGGCCCCGGGGATGCAGGAGCGCGGCTGGGGCCGCATTGTCCACGTCACCAGCCTGGTGGCCAAGCAGCCGGAGCCGCTCTTGCCCATCAGCAGCACCCTGCGGGCCGGATTGCGGGCGCTGGTGCGCCTGCAAGCGCGAGAACTGGCCCCCCACGGGGTGACGGTGAACGGCCTGCAGCCCGGCCATACCCTCACCGACCGTCAGCGGCACCTAGCGCAGGTGCGGGCCGAGCGGGCCGGCACGGATGAAGAGCAAGAGCTGGTGAAAGCCGGGCTGAGCATCCCCATTGGCCGCCTGGCCACCCCGGAAGAAGTGGCGGCGGCGGGCCTCTTCTTGTGCAGCCAGCCTGCGTCCTATATCACTGGGATTAATCTGACGGTGGATGGCGGGGCGCTCCTCAGCATCGACTGAGGGCGATTACATTTGGGCGCGGTAGAGATTCATGCGCTGTTGAATCTCGTAGGCCGTGTCTTGGTTGCCGTTGACGAACCCCTCGGCCTGATAAAGCGCCTCCATGGCGCGGTCAAATCGTCCGGCCTGGGCGCCCATTTCCGCCGCCCCTATGTAAACGCTGGCGGCCTGCGCGAAAACGATGTCCATGCCCTCCGGGTTGCTCATGCCGACAGCCACAAAGGCCTGGCTGCTCTGGCTCCATAGCTGGGCGCGCCGGGCGGGGTTCGGCTCATCCATCGCCGCAGCGACCAATCCCACGGCATCTTGTAGCGTGGGTCCGGAAGTGGCTTCTTCACGGGCTTCGGGCGGGGGAGCAATGATCCGTTCCGCACGCTCGCGGGCGGCATCCAAGCTGGGCTCCAGCCGGGCTTGCGCTTGCTGGGGCGTGGTGGGGATGGATTGCGCCGCGCCGGGGTTGCGGTCCATCGTCTCCGTCAGCGCGCCAATGCCGTAAATGACAAGGGCAAACAGCAGCCCGATGATGGCGACGGCCCACACAAACCGGCCCATGCACGAGCGGGTTTCGGGCGAAATGGTGATGGGACGCGGCGGCGGCGGATAGTAGATCGGCACCGGCACGTAGGTAGGGGTCTGGCCGTAAGGTTGGCCATACCCTTGCCCATAGGGGGCAGACTGCGGAGCGGGGCTGGCCGCACTTTGGCCGTAAGCCTGGCCGTAGACCTGGTTCATCAGCTGCGCCTGCGCGGGCGTGAGACCGGCCGTGGAAATCGGCGGCGGCACCAAGTGCGCGGTGGCGGGGTTTTGGTGCGGCCCGGCGAGGATGTGGCTGGACGCCGACACCGGCGGCGGCACCACGGGCTGGTTCAGAGAGCCCTCGGCGGCCTTGAGGTCGCGAAGCATCTCCTCCGCCCCTCGGTAGCGCAAGGCGCTGGTCTTTTGCAGGGCCTTCTCAATCACGCGCCACAGCGCGGGCGGGCAATCGGCCGGCATGGGCGGGTTCGCGTTGGCAATGGCATAGGCAATCGCTACCACGTTGTCGCCGGCGAAAGGCTTGCGCCCGCTGACCATCTCGTAGAGGATGATGGCGAGGCTAAAGAGGTCGCTGGAGACGTCCAGATCGCCGCCGTGGATCTGCTCCGGCGACATGTAGCTGGGCGTGCCGAACACCTGCCCGTCCATGGTGATATTGGGCTCGAAGGTCAGGCGCGCAATCCCGAAGTCGGTGATGACCACCCGGTTGCCCGGCAGAATTTGGATGTTGTCCGGCTTGATGTCGCGGTGGATGACCCCGCGCCCGTGGGCGAAGGCCAATCCTTCCAGCACTTGCTCCGCCAGGTGCACCGCGTCCTTCGGCTTCATCGCCCCGCTGGAGTCAATCAGGTTCCGGAGGGTTTGCCCCTCCAGATACTCCATCGCGATGAAGTGGCGGCCGCTGGCATCTTGTCCAACTTCGTAAACCGTGACGATGTGCGGGTGCTGCAACGAACCCGCCGCGCGGGCCTCGCGCAAAAACCGTTGGAGACGTTCTTGCCGCTGGGTATCGGTGGCGCCAGGCACCATCGCCAGCTCCTTCACGGCCACACGACGATTCATGGCGGGGTCGTACGCTTCGTAAACGATATCGTTCGAGCGGGCGATTTCCCGGATGATTTGGTACTTACCAATCGTCGTGGGAGGGCTTTGGCTCACTTGGGCTTATATTCCAAACGAATCGTCGGTACGTTTCGTGGCAGGAATTACCATCCGGTGCCGGTTGCACCTTCAAACATCGGGAAGGGGGCGGGCATGTCGCCGCGCTTCCGCTGGGCTTCCCGCGCCTGGCGCAGTTGCCGCAGCAAGTCGGGCCGGGTGTGGGGCGCGGTGGCCGGATGCCGGAAACCTTGCTCGAAGTATGGCCAGAACTTATCAATGTTGTGGCTGAGGTCGAAAATCATGATGCCCTGGGAGGTGGCGGCGGCGGCTTGCAACGCGGCGGGGAGGTCCTGCGGACGCGCGTCGAAGTTGCTGAGCATGATGCCCGCATATGTCCAAGTGTCGCCATCGGCCAGCCGGTTGCTCATGAGCGAGGCGGCCTCGACGGTATGCCCGGTGGGGCGGCCGCGCATCATGGCTTCGTAAATCGTGCCGACGCGGTAGTAGCAACCCGTAATCAGAAAATCGAGGTGCCGGGCGAAGCCGGTGGCCTGGTAATCGCGGGTGAGGAACGGGAAGCCGGCCTGGAGCTTATCGCTGCCGTAATTCACGCCGACCTTGGGGTAATCCCCGTACCAACTGCCGACGTAGGTGGCGAACTGGATGCCACTGGCCGGGGTGGCGACTTCGTTCCGCACGCGCAGGACGAACTTGGTCATCTCTTCGGCGCGCCATGCGAGCCAAGCGTCGTAGAAGCGGCCCGGCTGAACTCCGCGCGTGAGATCGGCATTGAAGGTCACGGTGTAGATGTCTTGCGGCCAGCGTACGGGTTGCCCGATGCGCGCTTCGAACTGGGCTTTGGCTTCGTCGCTAAAGTCGCCCTCAATTCCATTGAACCGCAAGCGATCGTCGTAGATCAGGCCATCAATATCGTACTTATCCGCGAGTTCTTTGAGGAAAGAGATGGCGCGATCCTGGTTGGCTTTCAGGTGCGGATTCATCATCAACGGCACCTGGTTATCGGCTTCACCGGTACGCATCCAGGCAGCTTCGCTCCCCAAGCTGAGGTTCGCGCCGGGCGCCAGGGACGCGATGAAACCGTGGCCGGCGGCCCGCCCCACCAAGAGGCGCTGGCCCGCCGCGAGAGTGGCCGGGAGACCCTCTTGGGTGGCAATCACCCTAAGGTTGGCATCGACGGTAGCCGTCGGACCCGTAATGGTTTGAGTCGGAATCTTGGCAAAAAGCGCGAGCGGGGTGTCCCAGGCGGCCGGATCCACCGAGGGGTGAAGACGCAGCCCGCCCAGGGTGGGGTAGGCCACGTAGATGACGCTCTGGAGTTCGGGGTGGCGATACCCCCAGCCTGGGTCGCCGAAGGGCGAGTTCGGCCCCGCTTGCTGCTTGGCAAACAGGTGACCCTCAGAGAACGCGTTGAGCGCTACATAAAGCCCAAGGCCACGCGCCCGCGCCGTCTTCACAAACTCCGGCATGGGGTCAAAGTTGGGGTCCATGCGGGCCTCGCGCCAGGCGGTCAGGCGGTCGGCGAGGGCGCTGGGATAAGTGGTCCGCCCGACAATCGGCTTGACATCGTAGACCACGGTGTTGAACCCGGCATCCGCGATCTTGTTCACCAGGGTGTCGATCTTCTCGGCGGAGTTCACGCGGTCCAGGTTGGCGGTGGCGTCAATCCACAGCATCCGGGCCTGCAAGTTCTGTTGCGCCGCCATCTCTTGCGCCACGCCGTATTTGGCCATGCGCGTATCCACCCGCACGGGCGGCAGCGCCAGCGGGGCCACGAGTTGAAAGCGGGAGGGCAGAGCAGCCGTCGCAAGCAGCGCCGAGATCATAGGCTTAGAATAGCTTAAACGTTTGCGGCGGCTTCAGAGTGCCGAACTTGGGTTTGGATGAGGCGGAGCGTGTTCATCAAGCCCATGGTTTTGCCCATGCTGAGACTGGCCCCGAAGAGGTCGTTGATCAGCGTTTCGGGCACCGCGAGGATGGCCTCGGCCTTCTCTCCGTCCAGGCCGGTTTTGAGTGCGTAGCTCAGCGCCATGGCCGAGAGCCCCTGACGGCTGAGGACATCAAACTCCAATTGATAGGTGGCATCGGGCTGTCGGAACGCCCACGCAAACGCCTCGCTTTCGCACCCCGGCACGCGCTTGGCCTCGTCGTAGGGGCGCTCCGCCCGTTCCGGCGGAATGGGCCGGAACTGTTCACTCAGCGAGATCAGGGCCTCGATGCGGTCACTGCGGTCGGTGAAGAACGAGAGGTCGTCCAGGATCTCTTGCAGGCGCGGCGGCAACATGATTACGGGCGTTCGATGGGCAAGCCCACGGCGTTGCCCCACTCGGTCCAGCTGCCGTCGTAATTGCGCACCTGCGGGTGCCCCAGCAGGTACTTGAGCACGAACCAGGTGTGGCTGCTGCGTTCGCCAATGCGGCAATAGGCGATGGTCGGTTCTTGCGGCTTCAGGCCGATCTCCCCTTCGTAAAGGGATTTGAGCTCGTCGGCATTCAGGAACGTGCCGTCGTCCGGGCGGATGGCGCGCGCCCAGGGCACATTCTTGGCCCCGGTGATGTGGCCACCGCGCAGGGCGCCCTCGTTCGGGTAATCCGGCATATGCAGGCGCTCGCCGGTGAATTCTTGCGGGCTGCGCACGTCCACCAGTTGGCCACCCGCGCGGACGTGGGCCAGCACGTCATCCCGGAAGGCGCGCTCTTGGGCGTCGTTGCGCGGCTGGGCGACGTAGTCGCTCGGGGTGGCGGTGGGGACTTCCTTGGTGAGGGGTCGATCTTCGTTCACCCACTTGATGCGTCCGCCGTCCATCACCGAGCACTTGGTGTGGCCAAAGAGAGTGAAAATCCAGAAGGCGTAGCACGCCCACCAGTTGTTGCGGTCGCCGTAAAACACGATGTGGCTATCCGCCGTGGCGCCGAGGCGGCGCATGAGTGCTTGGAAACCGTCTTGGTCCAGGTAGTCGCGGATGATGGGGTCGTTCAGGTCGCGAGTCCAGTCCACCTCGTGCGCCCCCGGGATGTGGCCGGAAGGGTAGAGCAGCGGATCTTCGTTGCTCTCCACCAAAATGACGCCCGGTTGCGAGCCGTTTTCCGCCACCCAGTCGGTGCTCACCAACACATGCGGGTGGGCGTAGCCGCGAGAAATGAACTCATTCATCATCAACCTCTTCTATCTTGAACTATATGTCAAGATTCAGCCGAGCATTGGGATGGTGGGGACGAATGGACCTTCGCGAGGGGGCAATCAGTCGTCGATGCGCCCGACCATGATGTGCGCGTTCATGGCGCGCAAGCGTCCGGCCAGGATGCGGGCCAAGTTTTCCATCAGTTGCGCCTTCATCTTGGGGTCGCCATCCAGCAGGGCGTGGAGCGTCTTGCGGTGGATCACGTTCAGGCGCGTCATGCCTTGGCTCAGCACGGTGGCGCTCGCCGGCATTTCGTCCACGATGGAGACTTCGCCGAACACGCTTCCCTGGCCCATGGTGGCCAGCACATCGCCAGTTGCGGTGCGGACTTCGACGCCGCCTTCCGCCACGATGAAAAGGTCCGGGTTGGTCTCGGTGATGCGGATCACGGGGTCGCGGTCGCGATAGATCCGTTCGTCGCTGAGATCAAGCAGGATGCCCACCTGATCGGCCGTCATGTCCCGGAAAATCGGCTGTCGGAGGAGGTCGGCTGTGACTCGCATACCCTTAGTGTAACGACCGAAAGCCCCTCAAGTCCAGTTCTGGCATGGAATCTCACGCTAGGCTTAAGAAGATGACCTGGGCGCACATCAGCGGTACCGCCGAAAACATGGGCAATTTCCAGCAAACGTTGGTGCTCATGGCGATTGGGGGCACCATCGTGCTCATCGTTCTTCTGGTGATCTGGAATGTCGTTTCCAACCGAGCCGGAGCTACCGGCGATGGCCGGGTGGATGCAAGCGCGCTCTTAGATGCGGAGGCCGATTCCGCCGCTGCTCCCGAGGAAGCTGCAGAAGAACCGACCTCGCGGACAGAATCACATTCCTGAGAACGTGATGGTGTAGAAGACAGCCCCTTCGGCGTCCTTCTGCACGCAGATGCGACCCACAGTGGGCACATCAAACGGAGCCATGATCTCATCCCCGCCCGCGGCCTTCACCTTAGCCAGCGTGTCGTCGACGTTGGGCGAACTGAAGTAGACGCCCCAGTGCGGCGGCACCTCCGGCATGGCCATCACGCCCGCAAAGTTGCGGCCGTCCACGCTGAGCATGGTGTAGTCCATCTCGGTGCTGTGCTCGGTGCCCCAGCCCATGACTTGGGTGTAGAAGTCGATCGCGCCCTGCTTATCTCCCGCATAGAGTTCCAGCCAGGCCACCGGATCTTCCGGCGAATCTTCCGGCTTCGGATTGACGCTCTTGAAGAGGTAGCTCACGGCTCCATAGGGGTCTTGGATCAGGGCGGTGCGCCCCACGCCATCGATGTCAAAGGCCGGGGCCAGAATTTGTCCGCCCAGGCTGGCAGCCTTGGCGGCGGCGGCATCCACATCGTCCACGTTGAAGTACACGGCCCAGTGGGGAGGAACCCCCTCGGCGTGCGGCCCTTCGAGCGGCATGACACCCGCCCATGCGTGGTTGTTGTGGCTCAGCATGGTGTAGTTGCCCATCTCCGGCCCCATGTCCATGGTCTCCGTGCCCCAGCCAAAGAGTTCGGTGTAGAACTTGGTCGCGGCATCGGGCGTGCGGGTCGCGATTTCCAGCCACGCGTGGGCGCGGCCCGGGATTTGGTCACTCATTTGAATAGCTCCATCCATGCCCAGTGGGCTTGGTGTAACGGATGCTACCACCACAAATAGACGCATGTCTACATACCCTATGTAAAAATGGGGTTAAACTAGAGGCGTGGATTTGATCTCGGCGATTGTGGGGGCACTGATTGGGTTGTTGTTGGGGGCAGGCGCGATTCTCCTGACCTTGCGCCCGAAGCTGGCCAAGCTGGAAACCGAGACGGGGCTGGCCAACCAAGCGGCCGAAGCGGCCCGCACGGACCTGGCCCGGCGCACCGAAGAATTGCAGGCGGTCCAGATCCAGAGCGCGATGCTTGAAGAGCGCGTGCGGCAGGCGGACGCGATGATGGCGAAGCTTGCGCAGCTAGAAGCGGACCTGCGGGCCGAAGGCGACATGCGATTGCAGCGGGAGACTGAGATTGCCCGCCTGACCAGCACCCAAGAGGAGCGCGAACGCAGCTTTGAGGAGCAGAAGCAGGGGTTGCTGGAGGCCAAGCAGGCCCTGGAAGATCGGTTCAAGGCCCTCAGCGAGGAGATCCTTAAGCAGAACACCACCGAGATGGTGCGGCAGGCCGAGGAACTGCTGAAGCGCTTCAAGGACAACGCCGACGGCGACCTGAAGGTGCGGCAAGAGGCCATCAAGGAGACGCTGGAGCCCTTCCAACTTCGCCTAAAGCAACTGGAAGAGCTCAATCGCTCCCTAGACGAGAACCGGACCAAGGACAAGACGGAGATCACCGAGCAGATTCGTCAGATGAACGATCTATATGGTGACCTAAACAAAAATACGACTCGACTCGTCACGGCTCTGCGCGACCCCGGCACGGCGGGGAATTGGGGTGAATTGGCTCTGCAACGAGTGCTGGAAATCGCGGGGCTGGCGGAGCACGTGGACTACGAAACTCAGGTGCACATTCCGGGCGAGGACAAGAATAGTCGTCCTGATGTCATTGTCACCCTGCCTGGGGAACGCCGCATTGTCATCGACGCGAAAACTCCGCTGGACGCCTACCTGCAGGCCATGGAAGTCAACGACGAACAGCAGCGCCGCGCATTGCTCGTCACCTTTGCGGAGAAGGTGATGGGACACGGCAAAGCCTTGGCCAAGCGAGACTACGGCAAGTCCGTGGAAGGATTGGAGTTGGTTGGGCTTTTCTTACCAAGCGAAAGCGCTTACCGGGCGGCCCTGGATGTGCGCCCCAATCTCGTTGAGGACATGCTGGCTCTCAACATCATGCTCATCTCGCCGCAAAACTCATTAGGGTTCCTAAGGGCCGTAGCTTTTGGTTGGAAGCAAGATCGCCTCGCCAAAGAAGCGAAGGAGGTGCACAACGCCGCCAGCCAGCTCTACGATTCGATCCAGGTTCTCATTGGCCATTACCTTGACATGGGCAAGGGACTCAACACCGCCGTCAAGGCATACAACAACATGGAGGGCAACTTGCGCACTCGCCTGATTCCTCGGGTGCGCAAGATGGCGGAGTTGGGTGCCGAGCACGCCAAGGAAATCGCCGAGCCGACTCTCGTGCAAGACCCGGTGGAGGCATCATTCCAACTCCCCGAGGTGCTCTCCAAGTCGCTCCCCGCCCCCACGGCGGAGGGCGAGGGCCTCTTCGCCGTGGTGAGCGAGGAACCGAGAGAACCCGAAGCCTAAACCCGGCCGGCCAGTAGTTCGGCTTCGCGCTCCGGGGTAAGGCCGTTCTTCGGCTTGGCCCCGCCGCGCTCACGGTTCCACCAATCCTGGGTGTCTTGCACGCTAAAGGTCAGCGGCCGGTACTTCAATCCGTGCATCTGGGCATGGTCGCTATTGACCTGCATGATGCCCGCCCGGGGTGCCCCGGCAAACCAGAAGGGAAGGTCTGCGCCGGTCAGCCCGGCTTCCATCAGTTCGGTCTCCGGCACCATGACTAGATTCGCGGAAGGATTGACCACGTCGCGAGTGGCCTTAATCAACTCGGGCAAAGTCGTGAACTCATTCGGTCCCACGGCATTGAATGGCCCGGTGGCGTCCGTGCCCAGCAGGTCCAGCATCCACCCCGTGAGGTCGCGCGCGTCAATCCACTGGATCGGCTGGCCGGTTTCCGGCACCAGCACGTCCCCGCCGCGCTGCATGCGCCACGGCCAGTAGGGGTAGCGCTCGGTGGCGTCGTAGCTGCCAATAATCAATCCCGGGCGGACGATCTGCACCGGGCCACTCCAAGCGTCCAGCGCGTCCTCGCAGGCCGTTTTTAGTCCGCCGTAGGTGGCCGGGCTCACTTCCTCGGTGGCAGGTTCGGGGGCCGGGACGCGCGGGGCGTTCTCATCCATCTTCCCGACAAACTCAGGGTCGTACACGCTGATCGTGCTCACAAACTGGTAGGTGCCCGCTCGCCCGGCAAGCTGGGTCATCATCATGTCCACCGCGCGAGGCACATAGGCGCTCACGTCTACCACC
This sequence comes from Chthonomonas sp. UBA2785, assembly GCA_002352215.1. Classification (GTDB taxonomy): domain Bacteria; phylum Armatimonadota; class Fimbriimonadia; order Fimbriimonadales; family Fimbriimonadaceae; genus JAHBTC01. The sequence goes on from DEIB01000056.1 coordinate 12,598, forward strand.
GCGTCCCAGGTTCCGGTGAGGGTACTCACATCCACCAGGCGGTCGCCATGCACGTGCGTGGCCTCGGGGAAGAGGTCGGCGTTGGTCCGCCCGCGATGGAAAAGGGTGACGTCGTGGCCCCGGCGAAGGGCCTCGGCCACCAGGTGCCGGCCCACAAACTGGGTACCGCCGAGAACGAGGAGTCGCATGCGCTCCATCTTACGCCGAATGCGCCCGTGATTAGCGCGACCGGCGGTCGCGGCCTGGCAGCTTCCGCTTTTCCTGCCCAATGCGGCCATCGCTCAGGCCCATGAGCTTGCGCAGCTCAGAGATCTCATCGCGCACCGCCGCTGCCTTCTCAAACTCCATCGCCCGGGCCAGGTCCTTCATGTCCTTTTCCAGCCGGTCAATGAGGATGGGAATGTCCTCTATGCGCAAGGACTGCCCCTCGCCCAGGGCGTCGCGGGTGTCGGTGCTGTACTGCGCCGAAAGTTCCTTCACGGTGTCGTAAACCCGCACCGTCTCGCGCACTTCCTTCACCACCGTCATGGGCTGCACGTTGTTGCGCACGTTGTATTCGTGCTGGATCTCGCGCCGTCGGTTGGTCTCGTCAATGGCGTACTGCATCGAGTCCGTCACGCGGTCGGCGTAGAGGATCACGCGGCCGCCAGCGTTTCGGGCGGCGCGGCCTATGGTCTGGATGAGCGAGGTGCCGGAGCGGAGGAAGCCCTCCTTGTCGGCATCCAGAATGGCCACCAGCGTGACCTCGGGGAGGTCGAGACCCTCACGGAGGAGGTTGACCCCTACAATCACGTCGTAGACCCCCAGCCGCAGGTCGCGCAGAATCTCGGGCCGCTCCAGCGAGTGCACGTTGCTGTGCACGTAGTTCACCTTCACCCCCGCGTCTTGCAGGTAGTTCGTCAGGTCCTCGGCCATCTTCTTGGTCAGGGTGGTGACCAAGGCACGCTCGCTCCGCTTCACTCGCTCCTGAATTTCGTAGATCAGGTCGTCAATCTGGTTTTGGGTGGGTCGAATATCTACTTCGGGGTCAATAACGTAAGTAGGCCGAATAATCTGCTCGGCCCGCTGGCTCTCGTTCTCGATCTCGAACGGACCAGGGGTGGCGCTGACGAACACCACCTGCGGCGTGCGTTCCAGGAACTCCTCGAACTTCAATGGGCGGTTGTCCAGGGCGCTGGGCAGGCGGAACCCGTAGTCCACCAGCACGCTCTTGCGTTGCCGGTCGCCGTTGTACATGGCTCGGATTTGCGGCAGGGTTTGGTGGCTTTCGTCAATGAACACCACCGCGTCCTTCGGCAAGAAGTCAATCAGCGTAAAGGGCGGGTCGCCCGGCTGGCGGCCATCAAAGTAGCGGCTGTAGTTCTCAATCCCGTTGCAATAGCCAACTTCGCGGATCATCTCGATGTCGAATTCGGTGCGCTGCTTCAGGCGTTGGGCTTCCAGGAGCTTGCCCTGCGCCTCAAACCACGCCACCTGCCGGTCGCGCTCCTCGATGATCTGGTCCAGCACTTGGTCGATCTTCTCGAACGGCGTGACGTAGTGAGTGGCGGGGAAGATCGAGCACTTGCTGGGTTCATCCAGAGTCTGTTGGGTGAGCGGGTCCACCAGCCGGATGCGCTCCACGGTGTCGCCAAAGAACTCCACCCGCGTCACGATCTCTTCGTCCTTGGGTTGGATTTCCAGCGTGTCGCCCCGCACTCGGAACGTGCCGCGCTCCAGCACCATGTCGTTGCGAGTGAACTGCATCTGGATCATGCGCTTGATCGCCTGATCCATGGGGAAATCCACGTCTTTCTCGAACGTGATGACGCTCTCGGCGTAGAGGTCGGGCGAACCCAAGCCGTAAATGCACGACACCGACGCCACCACAATCACATCGCGTCGTTCCAGCAGGCTCTGGGTGGCCGCGTGGCGCAGGCGCTCAATCTCTTCGTTAACCGAACTATCTTTTTCGATGTAGAGGTCGCTTTGAGGGACGTAGGCTTCCGGCTGGTAGTAGTCGTAGTAGCTGATGAAGTACTCGACCGCGTTATCGGGGAAGAACGCGCGGAACTCCTGGCACAGCTGGGCGGCCAGAGTTTTGTTGTGGGCAATGATCAGCGCGGGGCGCTGCATCTGCGCAATCACGCTGGCCATGGTGTAGGTTTTCCCCGTGCCGGTGGCCCCCAGCAGGGTTTGGTAGCGGTAGCCGCTGTCCAGTCCATCGCACAGGGTCGCGATCGCCGTAGCCTGGTCGCCCTTGGGCGAAAAATCCTTGCTCAGGGCCAGCGGCGTATCGTACTGAACGATCGACATACCCCTATTATACGTAGACAAACGTACGCAGGGTGGCGGCTAGTGCCCGCCGCAGGACCGCATGGCGGCAATGCGTTTCTGCTGGTTCTTCACCCCATCCAAGGAGTGGCACCGCACTTCCCCCAATTGCCCAGCCACATATTCCTGCAGGCGCCCCAGCTCCGCATCGAAGTCGTCCGGAGCCTGCTCAAAGCAAAGACTCACGACCTCGCCCATCTCCACATCAAAGTCCCACACGCCGATCAGCATCCCCTCCCGCACCCAGCCTTGCCCGGGCAGGTTGCCTAGCATCCCGGGCGGAAGCGCTTCCCAAACCGGGTGTTTAGCGGCGGCGAGTGTCAGATGCTCGGCCAAAGTGCGGCGCAGGTGGAACAGGTTGTCTATGTGCCCCACGGCCCTGGTAGCGGCCACTCCTGGGTCCACTTCGCCCCGCGAGGCCAAGCGCAAGCCCCCTTCGTACTCCACCAGGTCTAGCCCGGATATGGCTTGCTTTGCGCGCCCCGCCCCGAAGCCGCTAAACCACCGAAACTCATCGAGGGTCGCGGCATCGTTCCATTGCCAATACAGGCGGGCAAACTCCGCATCCGCATTCTCCGGCGCGGCGGGGGCATCGGGCCACAGCACGTACTCGTAGCGCTCGTTATCCAGGCGTCCGTTGGTCGGCACGTTCCGCACTCGGCCCTGCGAGCGCAACGGGTTGAGGGCAAGGGCAAGACTGCTCGTGATGCCAGCTTTCTTGCCGGCCTCCCCAAAGTTCACCACCCGGTCGCCGAGGGCATCCTTCATCGCCGCCGGTGTCATCGGTCCTCCCGCCAATGCCTCTAAGACATCATCGCAGTACCGTTGAATGTCTTCGTCTGTCACCCCCAGCTTGTTCTTGGCGGTGCGGAGCTGAGCGGCATCACTAAATCCTCGCCCCACGGCCAGGGCCAGCCCCGCATGGGCGGCCGGCACCAAGTAGGTGCAGCCCCGGGCGCAGGGCAGCTCCATCACTTCGCCCCGGGCCGCCGCCGCATCCACTTCCTCGCGGGTGTGGCCGGTGCGCGCCCAAATGTGCAGATAGGGGTTGCTGCCCCCCACGGTGCGCGCCCACCCGGTTTGGGCCAAGCATTCGGCGACGCCGGTGCGCGGGGTGGCATCCAGCCACTGCACGGCGGCACTGCGGGCTAGGCGGCTCTGAGACATTCCCTTAGTATAGATAACGAGTGTTACACAAGCAAATCGGTGACGCCGGGCGCGAAATGGCGGTAAAAGCGGGAGATGCGCGCAACTTTCCTTGCCTTAGCGCTGGTGGCCGCCGGTGTGGCCCAGGCTCAGGTGGACTACACCGTTTCCTATGGGAACCCCGCCGACAAGCTGACGGTCACCCTTGAATTCGCGGCTTCTCCCAATGGCACCGCCGTCCGCATGCCCAATTGGGCGCCCGGCGCCTATGTGCTCCGCGACAACTTTGCGGCCGTCCAAAACCTGGCCGTTACAGTGAATGGCCAAGCCGTGCAGGCCACCAATGACAAAGATCGCTGGGCGATCCCGGCCCGGAGCGGCCAGCGCGTGCGCGTGACTTACGCCGTCCCGACGAGCAAGGATGTGACCGGAGTGCTGCACTGGAGCGGGCCCAGCACCTACCTTTACGTGGAAGGGCGCACCCAAGAACCCTGCACGTTGCGGATCAATGTTCCGGCCGGGGACCGCATCTCGCACGGCCTGCCTGATGTGCCGGCGGGCCAACCCTGGCGCGCCCCCACCTATGACGTACTGGCCGACAACCCGGTAAGCGCCGGCGACCTGCAGATGCTGACCTACACCGCCCGGGGCGCCAAGCACGAGATCGCCCTGCGCGGCGTGGGCCGCCAGTTTGTGGATGCCGAAGCCCTTATCGAATCCTGCAAACAGGTGAGCGAAACCCAGATTGACTTCTTCGGTGGCTACCCGGACACCAAGTACGTGTGGCACTTCAACGTGAACAATGCCCACGACGGCGCGGGCGGCCTGGAGCACCTTAGCAGCACCCAAATCAGCTACGGCGCGGGCATGGGCAAGGGCGCGGTCGGCGTGTTCAGCCACGAATACTTCCACCTCTGGAATGTGAAGCGCATCCGCAGTGAAGTGCTCGGCCCGTTCGATTACACCAAGCTCCCAGTGACGGGGGCGCTGTGGTGGCTGGAAGGCGTGACCGACTACTACGCCCACTTGCTCCTCACCCGCAGCGGTCAGCACAACGACCAAGACATGTACAACCGCATCATCAGCAATACCAACGCGGTGCGGCGCAACGAAAACTGGGGCAAGGTCAGCCCGGATGAATCGAGCCGGCGCGTCGGCGAAACCAACAACGGTCGCGGGAATAGTAACGGTTTTGGCATTAGTTACTACAACTATGGATTCGCGGCGGGCTTCTGCCTGGATGCCGAAATCCGCCACCGCACCGGCAACAAGTACTCGCTGGACGACGTGATGCGCGAACTGTGGCGCATGACCAAGGACGACCAGCCGGGCTTCCCCGAAGACGCCATCCGCACCATCACGATCAAGCTGGCGGGGCCGGACATCGCGCCGTTCTACGACAAGCTGATCCACGGCCCGGGCTACCTGCCGGTGGAAGAGCAGCTCCAAAAGCTGGGCCTGACGTGGACGGAGACAGAGCGCCGCATCCCCGATGTCGGGTTCGTCTACTTGGCCCAGCCGGACAAGGGTGGTCTCCAGGTGCGCCTTGTGCGGGCCGGCGCCGAAGGCAAGCTCAATCAGGATGACGTCATCACGCAAATCGGCAGCACCAAGTTCGACCAAGACACCATGCGCGACCAGCTGGACGCGGTGGAGCACCTGATGGAGGACATCCAGGTGGGCGATACGCTGAACCTGGTGGTGAAGGGCGCGGACGGCCAGACCCGCAACGTGAGCCTGACGGTGGGCGAAGCGGTCGCCCCGGGCGTGGAAATCCGTCGCCAGCGTGGCACCGCCAACCACGTGGTGCGGATGCGCCTCAACTGGCTCAACGGCCGCGCGTAGTTAGCGCGCGGGAGCTTCGGGATCGAACCGGTCTAACCACAGGCCGGTTCGAGATCGGGGCGGCACCATCTGCCGGGGATACACCAAGTAGCACGTGCGGGCACTGTGCGCCCACGCCCGCTCAAAGTCGGCGCGCTTGTATGTCATGCGCACCACATTGCGGCCCGGGTCGTTAAAGATCGGGTCACCGTCCGGGGTGAACCCCACCAGCACCACCAGGTGCCCATCGTTGGGGCGGCGCTGCTCCTCGCCCTTCAGCAAGGAATAGCTCACCGAGGTCACCACCGGCCAGCCGTGGGCAATCCAATCTTCCAGTTCGGGCAGGGCGCTGAGCCGGGCGACGTAGGCGCGGAAACCGGGCTTCGATCCCGCAAAGGCGGCATTGAACGACCAGTTGCCGGTGCCTTCCCACCCCGGATCGTAGACCCCCTCGCAGGTGGCGGGCACGTCGCTGCGCAAGTCCTCGCGGCCGAGCTTATCGGCCCAGAAGTTCATCACCATTGTCAGCGCGGTGGGGCTGCAGATCACGTTGCCGTTGGGGTAGTTCATCTGTGCCAGGCGCGGGGCTTCAATGGTGCGGCCCCAGGCCTTGCGGTTGGGTTCCAGTGCGGGGTCCGGGGCGTTGGGCGAGGTCAGAGCCACGCTCGCAAACTTGATCTTCGCCCCGCCGGTGATTTGCGCTCGCACCGTCACCGTGGTGGCGGGCTGGTTCAGCACCAGCGTGTCGGTGTAGACCGCGCCGAAGTCGTCCTTCTGCCCGTTGGTGCTGCCCCGGCCCTGCTCGGCGCTCTCGGCCCAGGTGCCCAGGTGGTAGGGCTGCGGTGCCCCCGGCACCTCGGCGTACCAGTCAATCTTCGCGCCCGGCTCCAGGGTGGCGTTCCAGCTCAGCACTAGCTCCGTCCAGGGGCGATCCGGGTTCAGGGTGCGCACATAGCCCTCGCCCTGGGTGTCCCATTTCGTCCAGGCGGCAAAGGAGGGGCCGGGGATGGATTCGGGGCGTACAGATTCCATGGGGGTACGAAGCAAGATCGAGGCGAGGGCCAGGGCAGTCATTAGATGGATCTCCCGGGCTTAGGGCCAGTCGCCTCGGCTCACCTTTTCGGGGCTGGCAGCGCTGATCTTGCCGGTCGCCTCGTTGGCCGAGAGCGTGAGGGCGGGGTTCTCGTTGGGGTGGTTCAGGGTGATGATCCCGCCGTCTTCGGTGGCCTCCAGGTGCAGGCCGGAGTACGACTTCTTGTTGAAGAGGACGAGTTCGCTGCCCTTGTCGCACGCGCCCATGTATCCCACGAGTTGGCCGTCGTCATTGCGGATAGAAAGGGTGCGGACCTCAATGTCCTTGGGGCCGTCGCCCGCGCCGATCATGGCCACGCTGGCTCCGCCGACGAGAAGGGCCACCACCAGGCCAGTGAGCACGCGGTTCTGTCGTTCCAGCCGGGCGAGTCGTTGTTCCAGAGAAATCACACCCGTAGTTTACTGGGGTGAGGGCTCCCCTGGGTCCCTCAAGGGCGCTGGTGTAGACTTGGAGACATACGGATCGGCAGGGCAAGGAGGCCCTCTATGCAAGGACGCTGACGTGCCGAGCCTCGTAGAAAGATTGGCGAACGGACCACCAACCGAATCATGAGCGCAACGACGGAGTACCCGAACTACAGCCCCGGCCTGCAGGGTGTCATTGCCGGCATCACGACGATTTCCCATATCGACGTGGAAACGAGCAGCCTGACCTACCGAGGCATCAACGTCCACGAGCTGGCCGAGCACGGCAGCTTTGAAGAAACGGCCTACCTGCTGCTGCACGGCGAACTGCCGACGCAAGCGCAACTGGACGCCTTCCGCGCCACCCTGGCCGCCGAACGCGAACTCCCGGGTGCCGTCATTGATGCCCTCCGCGCTTGCCCCAAGAACATGCACCCGATGGACCAGGTCAAGGTGGCCTACAGCGTCCTCGGTGCGTTCGACGCTGACTACGAAGCCGAGCCGACCGACCACGATGCCAACGTCCGCAAGGCCGTCCGCATCATCGCCAAGGCTGCCACGGCCGTGACGGCGGGTTACCGCCTCTCACAAGGCAAGGAGCCGGTGGCCCCCGATGCCAACCTGAACACCGCCGCCAACTTCCTTTACATGCTGCACGGTGAGAAGGCCGACGACTACACCGTGAAGGTGATGGACGCCAGCCTGACCCTGTACGCCGAGCACACCTTTAACGCCAGCGCCTTTGCCGCGCGCGTGACGGTGGCCACCCTCAGCGACCTCTACAGCGGGATCGCCACGGGCATCGGCACCCTCAAGGGCCCCCTCCACGGCGGCGCCAACGAGGAAGCCATGCACATGCTCATGCAGTTCAACTCGCCGGAAGAGGCCGAAGCCTGGACCCGCGACGCCCTGGCCACCAAGAAGAAGATCATGGGCTTTGGCCACCGCGAATATCGCAAGAGCGACAGCCGCGCGGGCTACCTCACCAAGATCGCCAAGGAAATCGGCGTGCGCATGGGCAACACCAAGTGGGGCGAAATTGCCGACGCGATGGAGAAGGTGATGTGGGACGAGAAGCAACTGTTCCCGAACGTGGACTTCCCGGCCGCCTACGCCTACTACCTGCTGGGCATCCCCATCCCGCTCTACACCCCGATCTTCGTGATTGCCCGCACCAGCGGCTGGTGCGCCCACATGATCGAGCAGCTGGACAACAACCGTCTCATCCGCCCCTCGTGCATCTACGAAGGCAAGGGCGTAACGAACTACGTGCCCATCGCTCAGCGCTAAGCACTGGCTGGCAAAACAAACCCCCAGGCCCTTTTCGGGTGCTGGGGGTTCTTCTTTTTGTTTGACGTGAGCGTTAGGCGGCGAGGGCCTGCGCCACAGCCTGGCCTTCCCATCCCCGGTCGTTGGGGAGGTCCAGCAACTTGGCAATGGTCGGGGCGCTATCAAAGATGCGCACCGGGCCTTGGATGGGGCCGGGCTTCACGCCCAGGCCGTGCAGAATCCAGGGGATCGTCATGTCTTCGGGCAGGCCGGTGCCGTGCTGGCGCTCGTGCCCGCCATGGTCACTCACCACCAGGGTGGTGTGCATCAGTCCGTAGCTGTCCACGTCTTCCATCCAGTCGCCAATCAGGTGGTCGGCTTGCTCCAGGGCGGCAATCTGTTGGGCGCTGCCCCAGCCGTGCATCTGCCCCATGGCCTTCATGTGCCCTAGGTAGATCATGGCCAGTTCCAGGGGCGCTTCTTCCATGCTTCGCTTGGCGGCGGCAATGATGTGGCCGTCGCTGGCGGGATTCTCGCAATCGCGGCGGAGATAGGCTTCGGTCACACCCGGCGATTGAAACGCATCCCGGAAGGCCGGGCCGTTAATGAAAAATCCACAGCGGCGGCGGAACCGCCCCATGGCGTCCACCAGGCTGTGGCCGTTCTTCACGGGGGCCTCGGGTTCCTCGCTGCGCAGGCCGTGTTTGTTCACGTCCACCCCGTGCATCAGGCTGGTCAGCGCGGGCAAGGTGAGGCTGGGCGCCACCGTGCGAGCCTCCATGGTCCACGCGCCCTGCGTGATGAGGCGATCCAAAACCGGGGTGCGGGCTGCGCGCAACACATCCGGCCGGCATCCTCCCAAAACAATCACAGAAACCGTGTACGACATGGTAGTTCTCATGACATTGTCGGCAGAGAACGGGGGAGGCACCACGGTAATCTCCCGGAAAGTCATGAGCGAAGGCATGTTTGTGGGATTGGGCGAAGGCCCGGTGGAGTTGCTGCCCAAGTTGGCCAACCGCCACGGTTTGATTGTGGGTGCGACCGGGACGGGGAAGACCGTGACCCTGCAGATTCTGGCGGAGCAGTTCAGCGCCATCGGCGTGCCGGTGTTCATGGCCGACGTGAAGGGCGACCTGAGCGGCATGAGCCAGGCGGGCGGCGGCAAGCCCAAGCTGGAAGAGCGGGCTACTCAAATTGGCCTGGGCACGCTGACGTACGCGGCTTCGCCCACGATTTTCTGGGATCTTTACGGCGAGCAAGGCCACCGCGTGCGGACGACCATCAGCGAGATGGGGCCGCTCCTCCTCAGCCGCCTGCTGGACCTGAACGAAACCCAAGAGGGCGTGCTGAACATTGCCTTCCGCGTGGCGGACGATGACGGCCTGCTGCTGCTGGACCTGAAGGACTTGCGCGCGATTTTGCAGTTCCTCAGCGAGAACGCCAAGGAGATTCAGGCCGAATACGGCAACGTGAGCGGGGCGACCGTGGGGGCGATCCAGCGGCAGTTGCTGGTGCTGGAACAAGAAGGGGCGGACATGTTCTTTGGCGAACCCGCGCTGGACATCCGCGACCTGCTGCGCACCTCTCCGGATGGGCGAGGGATGATCCACATCCTGGCCGCCGACAAGCTGATGAACAACCGGCGAACTTACGCCACGTTCTTGCTGTGGCTGCTGAGCGAGCTGTTCGAAGAACTGCCAGAAGTGGGTGACCTGGACAAGCCGAAGTTGGTCTTTTTCTTTGATGAAGCGCACTTGCTCTTCACCGATGCGCCCAAGGCGCTGGTGGAAAAGGTGGAGCAGGTGGTGCGCCTGATCCGCAGTAAGGGCGTGGGGGTGTACTTCGTCACCCAGAACCCGCTCGACATCCCCGATGCGGTGCTGGGGCAGCTGGGCAACCGGGTGCAGCACGCCCTGCGCGCCTTCACCCCGCGCGACCAGAAGGCGGTGCGGAGTGCGGCGGACACCTTCCGCCCGAACCCGAACTTCAAGACCGAGGAAGTGATCACCGAGCTTGGGGTGGGGGAAGCCCTGGTCTCGACGCTCGATGCCAAGGGCACGCCCAACATCGTGCAGCGCACGCTCATTCGGCCGCCGCATTCGCGCCTTGGCCCGGCCACGCCGGAAGAACGCAAGCAGGTGATGAACACCAGCCCAGTGGGCGCCACATACGACCGCGAGATCGATCCCGAATCCGCTTTCGAGGTGCTGAGCAAGCGCGCCAACGAAGCCGCCCAAGCCGCTGAAGAAGAAGCCCAGCGCATGGCCGCGATGAAGGAAGAAGAGAAGCGCCGCAAGGAAGAGGAACGCCTAATGCGCCAGCGATCCAGCGGCACCACCCGCCGGCGATCTGATGACCCGCTTCAAGCTGCCCTCAAGAGCACCATGCGCGCCGCCGGCAGCCAAATTGGCCGCCAAGTGGTGCGAGGCATTCTCGGCGGCCTGTTCAAGGGGCGCTAAGCCGGGGGTTCGCCCGCCAGAGCCGTCGGGGCCGTGAGGGCCTCGGCGGCTCTTTGGTTCATCAGCTGGCCATAGAGGAAGAAGCCCAAGGCCACCCCGGCCAGGCCGATGGAGACACCGATGGACCAGTTGAACCGCTCCTTCAGGATGACAATGGCCAGAAAGATGGACGTAGTCAGCATCGCCAACATGCCGTAGAGCACGTAGAACGACGCCCCGAACTTGCTGTAAAGAATGTAGAACCCCACGTAGGTGATGGCAGTGCCGATGCCCGCCCAAAGGGCCGGACCCATGTTGACCTTGGTAAAGGACACCGGGTCGCGAGGCGGCTGGAAGGCCATCAGCGCCGCCATTGCCGCCGCTGAAATGAGGAACGTGAGAAGCACAAAGCCGAAGGGCGAATCTTCCGCGCGGGCGGTTTTGTTGCCGTAAGTGAAAATGGCGTTGCCGATGGCGGCCAGCAGGGCGGCCAAGAAGGCCCCAACGAGTGGTGGCATGTTGCCGCTAGTTTAGAACAGCGAGCGCTCGCCGGATTCGTGGGCCAGCAATCGGGCCTTGCGGTCCAGGCCGTAGGCGTAGCCCGTCAGCCCACCCGTTTTGCCAATCACGCGGTGGCACGGCACCAGCACGGCCACGGGGTTGGCGCCATTGGCGGCGCCCACCGCGCGGCTGAGGTTTCGGTCCCCCAATTGCAAAGCAAGCTCTCCATACGTGCGGGTTTGTCCGTAAGGGATATCACAAACCAAGGCCCACGCGCGCCGCTGAAACTCGGTGCCTACCAGTTCGAGGGGGACATCAAAGCTGCGCAGGGAGCCTTCCCAGTAGGCTTCCCATTGCGCGGCCAAGGCCGCCATCTCCGCGGGCACGGCCGTCAATTCTTCGTCCGTCCACGCCAGACTCCGCAGGCCTTGCACCCCCCAGGTCACCCGCACCGGGCCGAGCGGAGAAGGAAGCACGGCAAACAGAAATGCACCCCCACCCGCAGAGGGTAGAGGTGCATCTCCGGACGACGTTCCGGTCAAGAAACCGTCGCGACTTCCGTCGCGAGGAACGTGGAAAGGTGACCGATGAACTCGATATCGTGGGCCAGCACCAGCGAGAGGTACTCGCCGATGGTGAAGGCTTCGCGACCCGTGAACTGGATCTCTTTGTCGAAGTCAGCGTGGGAGAGGCCACGGAGATAAGCCAGCGTCATTTGGCGGCGGCTTTCAAAGACCTCCGCCTCGTGGAACACGTTCTTATCGTCGAAGTGGTGCTCGTCCTTGCGAGATTCGGCATCGTACCATTCCATGATGGTGCCGGGTTTGTTGTGCGCCGCACGAATACGATCCAGGATCACCTGTTCCGCATCCGCCAGCATGGCCACCGCCTGTCGCGGAGAGAAATCCGCCACGGGGATCTTGTCGTCCAGACGATCGGTTGGGAAAACCCGCAGCATGCGTTCCACGATGCGGGGCGAGTGACTAAGAGCCTCAAAGATATCTTCCGTCATGGCCTACTTTCATGCTACACCCAAGATGCCCCAGATGTGGCTTGATTCTTAGGGTTTTTTCCACAATTCGTCTGGCCCTGAAAGAAGAGGGCCTGAAGAAGGGCTCGTTCCTGCGGATTACCGTAGAATGATGGCGTAGGAACCCTTATGGCAGTGAAACTTGTGACCGTGCCCGAAGCCCATGCGGCCAAGGTGTATTCAACCGAACGAGTGGGGATCAGTAAGGCCACCCACGACGCCCACCTGGCCCTGTGGCAGGGGTACGCCCGGAAGACGAACGAGATTCGCACGAAGCTCCCCGAAATGGACATCGATCCGGCGACCGCGAACCAGATTTACAGCGAAATGCGCGCCCTGAAGGTGAACTACGCGTTTGCCTACGGCGGTTACATCAACCACAACGTCTACTTCGAAACCATCGGCGGCGAAGGCGGCCCGGCCACCGGTGCGGTGGGCGACCTGATCAACGAAGCTTACGGGAACTTCGATCACTGGCTGAATGATTGGAAGGCGACGGGCATGGCCGGTCGCGGTTGGGTGTTCTTGGGCTACGACCACGACGAAGAGCGGGTCCACACCTACATCGGCGACAGCCAAGACACGTTCCCGGCCTGGAACCACACCTTGCTCCTGGCCATGGACGTGTATGAGCACGCCTACTTCCTGGACTTCAAGACGGCCCGTCTGAAGTACATCGAGGCCTATGTCCAGGTCATTGACTGGGACGCCGTCAACGCCCGGCTACCCAAGTAAGCCGACCGAAATCAGAAGCAGGCGCCCGTCTCGCGTTAGTTACGCGGGGCGGGCGTCATGGCATCCAGCACGCGCTGCGCCGAGGGCCCGCTGATGATGCTGCCCACAAAGCCGATTTCCACGTTGTTTGCGCGGCGATAGACCATCGTCATGGTGCCGTCGTTCGGGATCTCGAAAGTCTTGAGCTTCAGCACTTGCCGCACCGATTGCTCAGTCGTTAGGGCGCCGCTGCGCGTCGTCTGGATGATGTCAAACGAGTTGCGGGCGGTGGGGTTGGTGAAGTGAAGGCGAAGCACCGCGCGGCGGCCACCCGGAGCCTGGGCGTCGCCTACATAGGTCATGTCGGCCTTGCGGAATTCATAGCCCAAGGCATAGGCGCCCAGGCGGTAGGAGGTGAAGGGCACCTGCCGCACGTAGGTTTCGCGCTCCAGCGGAATCAAGACGCCGTTAGCGGCATCCGGAGCCGTGGGCGACGGGGCAAGAAGGGCACAAGCCACAAGACACAGGGGGTTCATCTCAGTTTCTCCACGCGGGGTGTAGAGACGATTGTGGGCAAGTTCTATGCCAAAAGGGGGGAGGTGAAGGAAAGAAATGACAGGTGGTGCGTCCGTGCACCGTCCTCCGTTACCACCGGCCGTGGTGTCCTGCCGTTTTCAGCATAGACCCTAGAATCCTGCCGCAATCGACATCGGGTCTATTCGCCTAGGGCTTCCCGGTAGATACGCGTGAGTCGTTCGGCGCTGGCGTTCAGCTCATAGCGGTGGCTGGCTTCGCGCAGGGCGGCCCGGCCGTAGACATCGGCTTGCTCGGGGCGGCTCGCAATGGTCAGCATGGTGTCGGTCCAGTCACTAATGGGGTCGTGGCGCCATCCGTTTACGCCCACCAGCACCATGTCTTCCAGGCCGCTTTCGTTGGGTACCGCCACTGGCCGGGACATCATCATGGCCTCGGCGGCGGGCCAACTGTAACCCTGAATCTCGCTCGCCACCAGCACTACACTGCTGGCCGTATAAGCGGCCCACCGGGCGGCAAAGTCTTCTTCGATCAGGATTTGTGGCCCATAATCCGGCGCGAGTCGTTGCAGGTAGCGGGCATCCGGTCCCTCTCCACAAATCAAGAGGTAGCTCGTGGGCTCGCCAACTCGTACCCCGCGCCACGACTCGATGATGCGTGCCATCCCTCGCTCCCGCGCCAATCGTCCAACCATCGAGAAGACAAAGGCATTCTCCGGGATGCCAAAGCGCGCCCGGGCCAGGGCTCGGTCCTTGGGGGCATCCTCCGGTGCCGTGGGCAGCCCCGGCGTCAAGACGGTGAGGTTCAGCGCATCGGCACTATCCAGCGACTTGCGCACCACCCGGCTACTGCAGATGCCCGCGCGGGCGGCGTTCAGGCGGTCAATAAACTCACTGTGAAGGGTGGCCGGTACATCGTAGGCGGTGTACACCCACGGACTGCGAATGTAGAACGCCTCGGCGCACGCCCACGCCACGCGGTAGGAGAGCGCGTGCACCAGGTCGTAGCCCTTGGCGCGCTCCTTCAGTTGCTTGCTCACCGCCTTGTCCACCTTGCGGCCGGTTTCTTCGGGCATCCACTCGGAGACATCCAGCAGGTCCAGGGTTACGCCATGCGTGGCCAGAGCGGCCTGCCAAGCCTGAGCCATCTTGACGGCTCCACCGTGGCGGCGATAGGGGGCGAGAACGCGCATGGATTCAGGCGTTAGCGCGGCACCGGCTGGGCGTCCACCAGGGTCTTCAGCACGGTTTCAATGCCGATCCCTTCCACTTCCGCTTCCGGCCGCAGCAGCACGCGGTGGCGCAGGATGGGCACGGCCAGTGACTTCACGTCATCCGGAATCACAAAGTCACGGCCCCGCAGCGCGGCCATGGCCTTACTCGTGGCGACGAGGGCAAGGCTAGCGCGGGGAGAAGCCCCTACCTGCACTTGCCGGCTGCCTCGGGTGGCGCTGACGATGTTGTAGATGTAATCGAAAATCTTGTCCTCAATGACTACCGCATTCACTTGCTCGCGCAGAGCGGCCAAGTCCTGCGGGCCAATCACCGGGGTCAAACCGGCATCTTCCAGCTTGGTGGCGCGGAATCCGGTGTGGAACCGTCGCATCACCGCCAGTTCCTCGGCCTGGTCCGGGTAGGTCATCACGACCTTGAAGAGGAAACGGTCTTGTTGGGCTTCGGGCAGGGGGTAAGTGCCCTCGAAGTCGATCGGGTTCTGGGTGGCAAAGACGAGGAACGGCTCTGGCAGGGCATGGCGTTCACCATCAATGGTCACTGCGCGCTCTTCCATCGCTTCCAACAGGGCCGATTGCGTCTTGGGGGGCGTTCGATTGATCTCGTCGGCGAGCAGAATGCCGCAGAAAATCGGGCCCTTGCGCAAGGTGAATTCGACGGTGCGCGGGTCGAAGACGTTGCCGCCCAGCACGTCGCTCGGCATGAGGTCGGGCGTGAATTGCACGCGGCCGAACTCAAAATTCAAAGTGAGCGCTAACGACCTCACCAAGAGCGTCTTGGCCAAGCCCGGGAGACCTTCGAGGAGGATGTGCCCGTTGGCGAGAAGGGCGATCAGCGCCAGATCAATGGCGTCTTCTTGTCCGACTACGGCTTTGCCTAGTTCGGCTCGGACTCGCTGGCCAAATTCATCCACCCGCATCGCCGTAATCCTACCTTGCCGCTTGCCTCGGGCCAGGTAACTGAGAGTGTCCGGGTGGGGAACCCTCAGGCCCGGTAAAATGTTGAACCCACGAGAGTTGGTATGAAAGCAAAAACGCCCGCTTTGGTCATTGGCTTCCTCGCCGTCGTCGGCGTAGGCTACGGAGGCTGGCGTGCTTTTGGCGAATTCCAACTCCGCAACCTCCAGATGAACCCGATCAAGCCGGGGCACGTGAACATCGTGGCTGTAAACCCCGGCTCGGGTTTCGGCATCATCGTCAGCAACCAGGTCGCGCAATTGGCCGAGTTCAGCGACTCTGATCTCGATGCGCCCGAGATGAACGAAGACGACGTCATCACCAAGAAGAAACTCTTGATCCGAGAGTTCTTGGGGGCTTTGCAGGGCAATGGGGACGCCCTTGGCAAGCTGGTGATGAGCCTGAACGACGTGAATGAAGGCGAATTCCCGGCGGAAGCAGAGGTGTGGACGAAGGACCAACTCGAGCGCGCCATCAATGGCGACGCGAAACTCAAGCCCAAACTTGAGCGAGCGCTTTCGATGACCCTGGATGGTCAGCCGCTGCCGACCCTGGACTTGGATCGCTTGATTGACGGCATCATTATCGAGGTGCCGTTTGAAATGGAATACAACGTCGGCGGCACCGAGACGAAGGTACAAGGCGTTTACCGCGAGTCCTTCAATAGCCAATTTGCCTCGCGCGCGGGTCGGCGTCTCACCGAGAAGTTTCTCACGGATGCGGCCATGCAGGCCACTTACGCGGAAGAGATCAAGCGGACCCGTGGCGAACTTACGGACAAGGACGGCAATCCCATCCCGGCCCAGAAAGAGGACTTGCTCCAATCGTTGCGTGGTCGCTTTAGCGAAGCTCGGATCAAGGAGCTCACGGCCAAACCGTACCGGGTGCTGGAGAATGCCTTTGTGGTGGTGAATGACGAGATGATCACGGGGGCTTCGAAATCCACCTACGATGGCGGCAACAATCAGCCTGTCACTGACATCCGCCTGAACCTCACGGAGGAGGGACGTTTGCGACTGTGGAAGTTCAGCCGGGAACATCCGCGCTTCCAATTGTTGTTTATGGTGAACAGTGTGGCCCTGGCCGCCCCGCGTATTGGCACAGAACTTGCCGAGAAGAACGTCACCATTCGTGGTGTCGGGGCCGAACAACTCGCCGCCGACGCGGTTGAGGACATCAACCGACTGACCACAACACGTACAACCCAACCTTCGGAATCAAAATGAAGATCGCACGCTTAGCTTCTCCCCTTTTTGTCGTGGTGGCCCTCGGTCTTGTCGGATGCGGCAACCGAAGCTCGGGCTACTCCCCTAAGCCGGCCGAGGAGGTCAAGCCGGTGGACCTCGCCACGGTGGACAAGGCCAACGTCTTCCCGCTGAAGGAAGGAAACTCCTGGACTTTTGAAAGCCAGGTGGCGATTACTCTTCCCAATGGCCAGAGCCAGACCAACACCGAAGACATTACGCTCCGGGTGGAACGCATTGCCACCGAGGGCGGGGAAACCCGCGCCGAAATCCATGTGATTCGAGAAGCCGATGTGGACCCCGAAACGGGGCAGCTGACCGAAGATGCGGCCCAGCAAAAGGCCGACCGCAGTGGCTGGATGGTGAACTCGGAAGGGATCTATCAAACCGCCGGTTCACGCGATCTATTGAACTACTCGCCTGCACTCCCTTCGCTGCTTTTTGCGCTGAAGCAAGGCGATGAACAGGAGTTCATCACCACGGGACCGCTGCCGGCGGGCAATGCCGAAAACAACACGATCCCGGTTCGCCGCATGATCGTTCGGCACACGGCGCTTGGTCCGCAGCAAGTGGACACCGAGCGTGGCACTATGCCGGCCTTTAGCACGCAAACCGTGTTGCTTTATCCTGCGAGCGGCGATGATGTGGAAGGCCTGAGCGCGGCTCTGTCTAAGCTCCGCGAAGCGGGCGTAACCGACGTGACCACGGCCACGAGCGGCACCCCGAGCGAACCGGCGGAGGGCACGAGCGAAGAAGGCACGAGCACCGACGGCACCAGTACCGAAGGCACCAGCACCGAAGGCACCAGCACGGAAGGCACCGGTACGGAAGGCACGAGCACCGATGGTGCGACGACGGATGGCAGCACGGGCGATTCGACCACCGCACTCTCCTCCAGTCTCCCCACGGTGCCCCCGTTTGTGGCGAGCACCAGCACGGTCTTTTGGTCCCCGGGTGTGGGCATGGTCCGATTTCGCCAGGTGGTCATTCAGCCTTCTGGCGTCCGAATCGTGCAAACGCTTCGCCTGAAGGACTATGATTTGAAGTCATGAAGCGCTTTCAAAGTTGGACTCTGTTGCTGGCCTTGGGCCTGCTGATTGGTGGCTGTCAACCGGCCGCTCCTGCCCCGACCCCGGAAGGCGGCACGACCGAGCCCGGCAAGGAGACCACGAGCACGACGGACAGCAAGACGGAACTTGAACCTTCCGTCGAACTGCCCGCTGAACTCAAAACTGCCGCGGCCGAATACTACGGCATGACGGGTAGCCGCGAATCAACTTTCGAAACCAATTGGGGCGAGGACAAGAAGGGCGAAGGCACCGAACGGGTGCGCATCCTCAACGTGGAGAACGGCGAAGCCCGCGTGGACGTTGTCCGCGCCGGTGAACTGGCGCAACTGGGCAGCGAAACCGTGGTCATCCGCAAGGATGGCATCTACACGGAATCGGTCGGTCGCGGCGAGCTCTCGAAGCCCGCACTGCAACTTCCGTCCGATGTGGCCCCGGGTAAGAAGTGGACTTCGAGCTTCGACCTCACGATTCCCGATGGCACCGTGGTGAAGGCCACGATGAACGGAGAAGCCCTGGCGATTGAAAAGATCAAGCTTTCGGATGGCAAGGAGTACGAAGCCCTGGTCATTGTCAACCGTTACACAATGAAGAGCACTCCCGCTGAAGGGGCGGGTTCGACCGTGACTGGCGAGGCAAAGTCCTGGCTGGTGAAAGGGTTAGGAATGGTCAAGCTGGACATGCCGAACCCGAATGAGCCGAACGCTCGCATGGTGATGAACCTCGTTCTTCCGAAGTCATGATTTCGCTCCTCCTCGCTTCGTCCTTAGTCGCCGCCCCCCAGGCGGCGGAAGTCGCTACGGATTACTTCCCCCTCAAAAAGGGGGCCACGTGGAATTACACCGATACCGCCGAGCGGCTGAACCTGCAGGTGCAAGACCGCGCCGAAGGTGAATATGAGGTGAAGAAGGAGGAGTTTGAAGACACCAGGGAAGAGGACAAGCGGCCGGGTGTGATGATGCCGACCATCGGCACCTACGATACGCGGTCAGGCTTCATGGGCCGCACCTTCTACATCGTCAATGATCGGGAGATTCGCGTCGGTGCGCTTTCGCGACACGAGCCGATTGTGGAACCTTATCCCATCCTCGTTGTGCCCACGGGCGAGAGCGAGAAGTTTGGATACGACGGCTTGGTGCCGATGTCTGGCACCACCGAGCGCATGGTGCTGGATGGCACGGCCCGCCGCCTTGCTTCGGTGAACGTGCTGGGCAAAGATTATCCGGCCATTGAGATCCGCATGGAGATGAAGCTGGGCCAGGGAGATTTGCTGCTCAGCGTCACGCAGTTAGCGGTCTACGCCAAGGGAGTGGGGTTGGTCTCGATGCAAGAGACTGTGAAAACTGGCCGCGATACGACCCGAAGATCGCGCACCCTGACGGCGTTTAAGTCCGCGCCGGAGTAGAGAATCTCATGAACGGGCGGGTGGCACTGGGTTTCGGCGCATTGGCGTTTTTCGCGTCATTCGCCGGCACGTGCCAACCCCAGGCTACGGGCCAGGCTCCGGCTGACTTTTCCGTCACGGATAGTCGGCAACTCGGCTTTGATGATTTCAAGGACACGAAAGCCACGCTCGTGCTGGCCGGCACACCCATCCCCGTCGAAACGAAATTCGTTAAGGAAGGCGATGTGCGCCGCTTGATCTTTGTGGTGCATGGCCAGGAAGTGGACGAAGAGCGGTACCGAGTCAGTGTCAATGGGCTGGAATTCATTGGCACGCGTTCCGAGACCTTCGAGCCTGCCATTATGCTGGCGCCCTTGCCCTTTGCGGCCCCGCGTACCTCCGAATGGAAGGGGAAGTGGAAGACGGGCCCCACCGAAGTGGAGGGCGAAGCGACCATTGAAGCCACACCGGAGCGCATCAACACGGTGGGCGGCCAATTTGATGCCGCGCGCATCGAAATCAAACTCACCATGAAGGTGGACGACAAAGACCGTCGCGAACGCACGCTGAAGTTTTGGCTGGTCCGCGATCACGGAATCGTCCGCCGTGAACTCGGGGCGGATTCAGCCCGCGAACCTGCCGCCAAATAGTCTCCATGAGCACGACCGCCCTGCCCGGCATGCGCCAAGGCACTCTGGGTTCAGAGGATGGCCCCCGGCACTTGCGCCTATGGGTGATGGGGTTTGCGCTCGTCGTGCTTCTATTCGGGCTGGTCTCGCTATACGCCATCCAGAAGTTCCGAACCGAATCTTTCTTTAGCAAGCAGATTCTCTTTCTGGCCGTTGGCACCATCGCCTTTGTGGGCTGCCGCCGGATCCGGCTCGACGCGGTGCCTCACTTTGTGCCGGTGCTGTACGGCATCAACATTCTCAGCCTGATCGCAATCTTCTTCGTTGGCGATGAACGGAACGGCGCGACGCGATGGATTGACATTGGGCCGCTTCAATTTCAGCCATCTGAGATGGCAAAAGTTCTCTTTATCCTTACGTTGTCTTCGTATTGGTCCAAGCCCGACCGTGATCCTAAGCAGCTGAGTTCCGTGTTTGGATCGCTCCTGCACACTCTGCCCATCGCGGCGCTCATCTTCTTGCAGCCCCACCTCGGCGGGGCCACGTCCATCATGGTGATCTGGGCGGTCATCACCGTCGCGAGTGGCGCGAAGTGGAGGCATATTCTTCTCATCTTCGTGAGTCTTGCCTTGCTCGCCAGCACGTTGTTGTTGGGCTACCAAAAGGAGCGCTTGGTGGCCATGGTGAACCCGGAAGAAGGGGGCAACGCCTACCAACAAACGCAGGCGGCGATTGCCTTTGCCAATGGCGGCGTGTTTGGCGAGGGCTTTATGAACGGTGAGCAAACCCGGGGAGCTTATGTACCGTTCCAAGAGACAGACTTTATCTATAGCGCCGTGGGCGAGCAGTTTGGCTTGTTCGGGGCCACCATTGTGCTCTTCGCCTTCTTGGGCATGTTCTTCACGATGCTCCTTATCGCTCGTTCGGCTCAGAATCCCATGGGAAGGAACGTGGCGATGGGCGTGCTCGGCGTTCTGGCCTTCCACACCATTGCCAACATTGGCATGGTGATTGGGGTGACGCCCGTGGTGGGCCTGTGGCTCCCGCTCATGAGTTACGGGGGCACGGCATTAATCATCTGCATCGCCATGCTCGGCTTAGTCATGGCCGTCCGCTAAACTCTGAACTCAACCAACCTGGTAAAATCTCCGTATGCCCAAGGAAGGGCAGGTTTTGCGAAAAGGTCCAACTCGGAAGGGAACACCCACAAAGGCGGCCGTAAAGATGGCCCCGGCGGCACCCGCACCATCTCCCCGCACAGTTGATGCGTGGGGGCTCGGTATGGTGGGGGGTGGCGTCATTGTCGGCATCGCGCTCGGTCTCGGTTCCTCGGGCATTCTTGGCGATTCCCTTGCCGGTGGCCTGCGCGTCATGCTTGGTCCGGTGGCCTGGGTGGTGCCCGCCTTGCTCATCATCGGCGGCGTGCGTCTCCTGCTGGGCAAAACGCATGTGGCGCATCCGCGCCTGGCTTGGGGGCTTGGCATTCTCTTGGTGGGCGTAACGGGCTTGATGGCCCGCCCGATCCAAGGCGACTTTTTTGACCCCGAAGCGACCACCACCACCGGGGGCTATGTGGGCGCTATCGGCGGGTGGATGTTTAGCACTTTGTTCGGCCAAGGGGGCACAGTGGCATTGGTTACGCTTTGTCTTATCGGTTTGCTCTTGGTCGTGGACCTCCCGGTGAAGGATCTGCTCATGCGGCCGCGCCCTGAGCCGGAGGAAGCCGAAAAAGACGAACCCATCGAAGCCCCGCGCCGCCGGCGTACGGCAGAACTGCCGATTGAAACAACCGCCCGCCCCCGTCGCCCCATCCCGGCCGCGATGGATGAGGAGGACGAGGATCCCCCGCGCCCAGCCCGTGCACGTCGTCCCGCCCCGGCTACGAAGGACGCCGATGCGCTGCCCAAGCTGGCGGACGAAGCCCCCATGCCCAAAGAAGGCTATGTGCTGCCCAGCATGGGGCTGCTGACGGAGCCCTCGGCCAAGGCCAAGCGCGACCCCAAGGAGGTCCAGCGCAACATCGAAGTGCTGGAAAGCACGCTCGAGCAGTTCGGGGTGGACGCCCAGGTGATGGAAGTCGCCACCGGCCCGACCGTCACCCGCTACGAACTCGGCGTCGGCCCCGGCATTCGCGTCAACCGCGTGACGAACCTGAGCGACAACCTCGCCATGAGCCTGGCCGCCCCCAGCATCCGCGTGGAGGCCCCCATCCCGGGCAAGAACGCCATCGGCATCGAGGTGCCGAACAAGAATCGCCACCCCGTGACCCTGCGCGAGATGTGCGAAAGCCTGGAGTTCCACGACCAGGAGAAGAAGCTCCTGGTGGCTCTGGGCAAGGACGTGGCGGGGGCACCGCTCTACGCCGACCTCACGCGCATGCCGCACATGCTGGTGGGTGGGGCCACCAATAGCGGGAAATCCATCGGGCTCGCCACGCTCATCATGTCGCTCATCCTGCGCAATACGCCCAAAGATTGCCGGCTGGTGCTGATTGACCCCAAGCAGGTGGAGCTCAGCCTCTTCGACGGTCTGCCGCACCTGATGTGCCCGGTGGTGACCGACGTGAAGGAGGCGGCCGGGGTGCTGCGCGCCCTGGTGCGCGAGATGGAGCGCCGCTACTTGCAGTTCAAGGAAGCCGGCGTGCGTAATATTGACGGCTGGAATGAGAAGGCCCCCACCTATCAAGACCGCCTGCCTTACATCGTGCTGGTGATTGACGAACTTGCCGACCTGATGATGCAGGTGGCCAACGAAGTCGAAGCCAGCATTTGCCGTCTTGGCCAGTTGGCCCGCGCCACTGGCATCCACATGGTCATCGCCACCCAGCGGCCCAGCGTTGACGTGATTACCGGCCTCATCAAGGCCAATATCCCCTCGCGCATCGCCTTTGCCGTGAGCAGTGCCATTGACAGCCGCACGATTTTGGATAGCAGCGGTGCGGAAGACCTGATCGGGCGCGGCGACATGCTTTTCCGCCCGATTGGTGCCCACAAGCCCATGCGCATCCAGGGCTGCTATGTCAGCGAAAGCGAGATTTCGGCGGTGTGCCGCCACTGGCGCGAGCAGGAAGGCCCGCGCTACGTGCTGGAACCCATTGCAGTGGCCGAAGGCGGGAGCGAACGCGGCGGTGAAGCCGGAGGCGGTGTTGGGATGGACGACGACCCGCTGTGGGCCGAAGCCGTGACCTGGGTGGTGGAGCGCAATGCCGCCAGTACCAGCATGCTGCAGCGTAAGTTCCGGGTGGGATTCCAGCGCGCCTCGCGCCTGCTGGATGCTATGGAAGAGCGCGGCATTGTCGGCCCCAAGGATGGCTCTCGCCCCCGCGAGATTCTGGTGGACGAAGTGCAGGTGCAGGCCATGCTGGGCAACGACGAGTACATGACGCCGATGCCCGACGACGCGATGTACCGCGACGACGACGAAGACTTAACGTAAGGGGACTTAACGTAAGTCGCGCCAGGCGGCGTCGGAGCGTTCGTACTCCTCGTAATTGACCAATTTGTAGAGGTCCGCGCGGGTCATCATGCGCTCCATCCATTCGGCTTGCGTGCCTTGCGCCAGCAAATCTTGGTAGAAGCTCTCCACCGCAAACAACGTGACCCGCAGGGCCGAGACGGGGAAGATCACCATCTGATAACCCCAATCTGAGAACTGCTGCACAGTGAACAGGGGCGTTCGTCCGAACTCGGTCATATTGGCCAGCAGAGGTGTGCTGCCTAGCTCTTTCCGCACGGTGCGGAAATCCACCTCAGAGCTTAAACCCTCTGGGAAAATCGCATCTGCACCGGCTTCGATGTAGGCCTGGGCGCGGCGAATGGTGCCCTCAATCCCCTCGACGCCGTAGGCATCCGTCCGGGCGATCAGCACAAAATCAGGGTTGCGGCGGGCCGCCACGGCCGCCCGAACCTTCTCGCTCATCGCCTCGGTTTCGAGGACTTGCTTGCCGCCGAGGTGGCCACAGCGCTTGGGCGAGACTTGATCTTCAAGGTGCAAACCGGCCAGCCCCGCGCGTTCAAATTCGATGATGGTGCGGCGCACGTTCCACACCTCACCGAAGCCCGTGTCCCCATCGCAAATCAGCGGGATGGGCGCGGCCTGGCACGCCTGCGCCGCCGTGCGACTGACCTCATCCAGCGTGGTAAGGGCGATATCGGGGGCTCCCAACAGGGCGTTAGCCATTGCGCCTCCGCTGAGGTAGCCCGCCTTGGCTCCGCACTGCCAGGCCAAACGCGCGGTGAGGGCATTGTAGGCACCGGGCATCACCACCGTGCCCGACGCCATGAGGTCGCGCAGGATTCGGCCCGGATTCGGCAACGGCGGTTGAAGCATGGATTCACTGTATCCGAAAACAAATCGTCCCCGTCTGGAATCAGGTCCAGAGCGGGGACGAATCGTCAGCTTAGCTGAGCTTAGTTGATGAGGAGCTTCGCCGAAATGCCGACCCGGTCCATGACGTAGTTAAACGTCTCGTTCACCGAGCCGAACGGTTGGAACGCACGCACCCCAATCGTCACGTGGCCGTTGCCATCAATGTAGCGTTGGGCGCCGCTGATCTTGGCTTCGTTGTCCACACTGGCCGAGAGGGTGCTAACCGGGAAGGCCCGGAGGAAGCGCCATCGGTTCAGGCTCGGGTCCCAAACGTAGATCATTTGAGTGACCTTGTTGGCGTTGACGAAGGCGTTCAGGGTGACCTTCAGCTCGTCAATCGCCGAGGCATCAGCGCTAACGTCAAACGTCAGAGATTGGAACGCCGCCGGGCTGCGCATGGTCTGCTGCTTGGCCGCAGCAAACATGGCCACGCTGCTATCCAGGGCGGCGAGGTCGCTACCCGTGCCGGCCGTGTGCGTACCCATAAGGGTTTCCATGCCCACGATGCCGTAGTTTCGATCTTCGAACTTCGGCACCAGTTGGAGCGACTTGTTGGCATTCACGCGACCATCCTTAATGAAGTCGCCGATGTTGTCCGCGCCGCGCTTGATGTAGTCAATGACCTGGACGTTCGTGGTGCCCGCCGGCGAATAGCCCTTCACGAGGCTCGCTACCCCGGCCGTAACCGGGCTCGCCATCGAGGTGCCGCTCGGCTTGCCGTAACCAGAGCCCAAGGAAGGACAGAGGGTCGCAACTCCGGGAGCCGCCACGTCCACCCAGTCACCGTAGTTGGTGAAGTCAGCTTGATTGTCATTGTCATCACTGGCCGCGACCGAGAGAATGTTGTCGAGACCGGCCGGGTAGAAGATCACGTCCTTCAGACCGTTGTTGCCGGAAGCCGCCACCGGAACCACATTGCGGGCAAAAGCATAGTTGACGGCGTCTTGCTCCGCTTGGCTGCGGCCGAAACCGCCGTACGACATGTTGATGACGTCGCAACCATTGTCAGCGGCGTAAAGAATGCCTTCGACGGAGTGCGAAATGCCGCCGCTGCCAACCTTGAGGGGCATGAGCAACGAATTTTGGTCGGTACCGGCCACACCGATCCCGTTATCCGTTTCGGCACCCACGAGACCCGCGACGGCCGTGCCGTGCCCGTGGTCGTCCGACGGGTCGCCGTCCAAAGTCACCAGGTCTTCGCCCGGGACGAGCTTGTTTTCCAGATCCGGGTGGTCAAGTTGCACGCCCGTGTCCAGAATGCCCACGACCACGCTATCCGAGCCCTTGAACAGATCCCAGGCTTGCGGAGCCTGGATGGGAAGGAGCCACTTTTGCTGAGCAAAGAGCGGGTCATTCGGTGTCGCGACGACCTGTCGCAAGAACACCGGTTCGGCGTCGCGCACGTAGCGCTCCTTCTCGAGCGTCGCCACCGCGGCTTCCACATTGCCCCGAGCATTCAGCTTCACCCGGCTCCACCCGATTTGCGGATAGAAAGCCTTTTCTTCGGCGCCCACCTTGCTCAGGATGAACTTCTTCATCGTGGCACTGAGGGGTCGGCCGTTCGCGTAGTTCGCGAACTTCACGTAGATTTCGTCTTCCACGTAGCTGCCTTGCATGCCGAATGCAGAGGCAACGCCGAGGGTGAGCATTGCGGTCAGAAGCAGATTCTTCATGGGGAGTTCCTAATGATGATGCGGGCTTGGCGCAGGCGCACTTCACCCAGTGCCGCCCAGCATACCAAGAATGAAGCAAAAAGTTGAACCCTGAACCCGCATAAAAAAGAACCCCCAGCCTGCGTATCGCGTGCAAGCTAGGGGTTCGCGCCTTAGAAAGGCGAGAGGTTAGTTGATGAGCAGCTTGGCGCTGATCATGGCGCGGTCGATCACGAAGTTGAAGGACTCGTTGACCGAACCGAACGGCTGGAACGCCCGCACGCCAATGCGGATGTGGCCGTTGCCATCGATGTAACGCTGGGCGTTGCTGATCTTGGCTTCGTTGTCCACGCTGGCCGAGAGGGTGCTGACCGGGAAGGCCCGGACGAAGCGCCATCGGTTCAGGCTCGGATCCCACACATAGATCATCTGCGTGACCTTATTGGCGTTCACAAAGGCGTTCAGAGTCACCTTGAGTTCGTCAATCTGGCTGGCGTCCGCGCTCAGGTCGAAGTCCAGAGCGGTGAAGGTCGCCGGGCTGCGCATGGTTTGCTGCTTGGCGGCGGCGAACATGGCCACACTGCTATCCAGGTTGGCGAGGTCCGAAGACGTGCCCGCCGTGTTGGTCCCGAACAGCATTTCCATGCCGATGATGGCGTAGTTGCGATCTTCGAATTTCGGCACCAGTTGCAGGGAGCGCAGAGCGTTCACGCGGCCATGGGTGATCCAGTCGCCGATGTCATCGCAGCCTTGCTTCACCCAGTCAATGACTTGAGTATTCGTGGTGCCGGCCGGGGCGTAGCCACGGACCAGCGACGTCACACCGGCCGCGGCCGGGCCAGCGGCTGAGGTGCCACCGAAGCCACCGTAGGTCTTACCAAGTTCGGTGGTGAGCGTGTTCACGCCCGGGGCGGCAATATCCACCCAGTCGCCATAGTTGGAGAAGCTGGCGCGATTGTCGTTGTCATCGCTGGCACCAACCGAAACCACGTTATCCAGGCCCGCCGGATAGAACTGCACATCTTCCAGGTTGCTGTTGCCCGCAGAAGCAATGGGGATCACGTTGCGAGAGTAGGCGTAGTTGATGGCGTCTTGCTCGGCTTGCTGGCGGAAACCGCCACCGTAGGACATGTTGATAATGTCGCAGCCCGCATCGGCGGCATAAAGGATGCCTTCGATCGAGTGGGTAATGCCGAAGTCGCCCACGCGGATCGGCATGATAAGCGTGTTCCAACCCGGAGCCGCCACGCCAATGCCGTTATCGGTGTCAGCGGCGGCCATCCCGGCCGATCCCGTGCCGTGACCGTTGGTGTCGGACGGGTCACCGTCCAGGTCCACCATGTCTTCGCCCGGGACAATCTTGTTCTCCAGGTCCGGGTGGTCCAGTTCCGTGCCGGAGTCGAGGATGCCCACGATCACTTGGTCAGAACCCTTGAACAGGTCCCACGCCGGCGCCACGTTGATGGGCTTCAGCCACTTCTGGTTGACGTAAAGCGGGTCGTTCGGGGTCGCGTTGAACTGGCGGATGAAAATCGGCTCGGCATCGCGTACGTAACGCTCCTTATTGAGCGTGGCGACGGCCGCTTCCACATTGCCACGGGCATTGAGCTTCACGCGGCTCCATCCGATCTGCGGATAGAATGCCTTCTCTTCGGCGCCCACCTTGCTCAGGATGAACTTCTTCATCGTCGCGCTCAGCGGACGGCCATTGGCGTAGTTCGCGAACTTGACGTAGATCTCATCCGCGACGTAGGATCCTTGAACCCCGAAGGCACTCGCGACACCAAGCGTCGCCAGCGCGCTGATTAATAGCTTTTTCATTGCGATACTATGACCTTTCTCGTTGGCCTGGCACCGAACCGGCATGGCTCGTCACCATGCTCTATCCTACCCAGCCAGCCGTGATTTTTGCCGGAGTCAAGACCCCGATACGTGCAGGACGTAGCCAACTTTGCAGTTGGTTCGCCCTACTGTAAGAACGAGGTGAGTCGCCAAACTAGTTCCATGCGTTGGGTGGGTGTCGGTGCCGTGGTGGTGGCTCTGGGCATCGCCTTAGGTGCCTTTGGGGCCCACGAACTCAAGGAAACCCTCACTGCCAACGCCCTTGCCCAGTGGCACACGGCACAGACGTACCAGATGTGGGGCGGTCTTGGCCTCGTTTTCTGCGGCATTTTGAGTTCAAGACTCGAACTCCGGCGTATCCCCGCGCTCATGTTGGCGGGAGTCATCGTCTTTGCCGGAACCGTGTACGGTTTGGCCCTGGGCGGACCGCGTTGGCTCGGGGCGATTACCCCCATTGGGGGTGTACTTTTGATTACAAGTTGGGCCTTAGTGGCTTGGCATGCCTTCCGGGCGGAGCCTAACGCTTGACGCCGGGTGCTTCCACCAACCTAAACACCCCTCTCTTGGCGCGGCTGTTTACGCCCCTGGCGCTTTCGTGGGTTTTCATGGCTTTGGAGCAGCCCGCGCTCAACCGTATCCTCAATGGTTTGCCGGATTTCGAGCTCGCGAAGGCGGCTCTCTATTTGGTGATGGCGCTGGCGCTATTCTTCGAGAGTCCGGTCATCGATCTCCTCAGCACGTCCACGGCGCTCAGCCGCAATTCCGCCAACGTCGTCCGGCTCCGGCAGTTTTGCCTCCTCACCATGGGGGTGACCATTGTGCTGAACGGGTTGGTGGGGTTCACCCCGCTGTTCGACATCATTGCCACGCAGTGGCTCTCTCAACCGGCGGCGGTGGTGGAAGCCTCGCGCACCCCCTTCCAGATCATGCTGTTCTGGGCGGCCTTCATCGGTTGGCGGCGGTGCCACCACGGGTTCATGATCCGGTCCGGGCTCACCCGCGCCATCGGCGTGGGCACCGTGCTGCGCATTGTCGTCCTCATTGCGGTGGGGGCCGGTGGCGCCTATGGTCTGGGCTTGCCGGGGCTACATGCCGTGGCGTGGGCGCTTCTCATTTCAGTCATCGCCGAAACCGCCTTTACCCACTGGGCGGCGCGACCGGCCGTGGCGCAACTGATGCGGCAGGAACCCACAGGTCCGGCGCTCTCATTCGGTGAGATCGCCCGGTTCCACGCCCCCCAAACCGCCACCACTTTGGTCATCATGCTCTCAGCCCCCGCCATTAGCATGGCGCTGGGCCGCAGCGCCGACCCGGTGGCCAACCAAAGCGCGTGGACGCTCGCCTTCAACCTCATTTGGCTTATGCGCGCCGCGACTTATGCGCTGCCTGAACTCGTCATCGCCCACGGTGACCGCGCCGAAGACGCCCCCGTGCTGTGGCGGTTCTGCCTCACGGTGGGGTTGTCGCTATCGCTAGGTTTGGCGATTCTCAGCGTGCCGCCCATTGGGCATGCCGTGTTCCAGGGCATTCTCAAGTCGTCGCCGGAGGAATCAGCGCGGGCACTACCGGTCATCCTCATGGCCACCCTCTTGCCCTTGTTGAACGGGGTGATGAGCTTCTACCGGGGGATGCTAACGCGGGTGGGGCGCACCATGTCGCGGCTCTATGCCATCTTCGCCGGGGTCACCTCGATGTTGGTGTTCCTCGTCACCAGCATCTGGCTGCAGTGGCCGGGTTTGGTAGGAGCATCGGTCGCCATCCTGGCGGGGCAGATCTTTGAAGCCGCCGTGCTGGCCTGGGCCTGGCACCGGGCGGAGCGTGGTCCGTCACGGCCCCGCGTCACCGCCGCCGGATAAACTAGCCCTTCAGATGAGCAAGGAACTCGGGATAACTCCCCGCGACGAGAACTACAGCGAGTGGTACAACGACCTCGTCAAGCGGTCGGGCCTGGCGGATAACTCTGTGGTTCGAGGCTGCATGGTCATCCGCCCGCATGGTTACGCGATTTGGGAACTCATGCAGCGCGCGTTGGACGATATGTTCAAGGCGACCGGCCACGTGAACGCCTACTTCCCGATGCTCATCCCGAAGTCTTTCCTTAGCCGCGAAGCCGAGCACGTGGATGGCTTTGCCAAGGAGTGTGCGGTGGTAACGCACCACCGCCTGAAGGATTCGGAAAACGGGGTGATTGTCGACCCCGATGCGCGGCTGGAAGAAGAGCTCATCATCCGACCGACCAGCGAAACGATCATCTGGAATAGCTACAAGAACTGGATTCAGAGCTACCGCGATCTCCCCCTGCTGATCAACCAGTGGGCGAACGTGATGCGCTGGGAACTGCGTCCCCGCCTGTTCCTGCGCACGGCTGAGTTTCTGTGGCAAGAAGGACACACCGCCCACGCCACCTATGAAGAAGCCGAGCAAGAAAGCCTGACCATCCTGGATGTCTATCGCACCTTTGCCGAGGACTGGATGGCGGTGCCGGTGATTGCGGGCATCAAGAGCGACGGCGAGAAGTTCGCCGGTGCGGACCACACCTACACCATCGAGGCGATGACGCAAGATCTGCGCGCGATCCAGGCGGGCACCAGCCACCACCTGGGCCAGAACTTTGCCAAGGCGTTCGATGTGACCTTCCAGAACAAGGAAGGAAAGCTCGAATACGTGTACGCCACCTCGTGGGGCGTCAGTACGCGCCTGATTGGCACGCTGCTGATGGTGCATAGCGATGACCGGGGCCTGGTGTTGCCGCCCAAGCTCGCGCCCGTGCAAGTGGTGATCATTCCCATTGGCCGGGGCGAACAGCGCGAGGCCGTGCTGCAAGCCGCCGACCAACTGGCCGGTGACCTGAAGGCGCAGGGCGTGCGCGTGAAAGTGGACGACCGCGAGAAGGAATCCCCGGGCTTCAAGTTCAACGACTGGGAGCTGAAGGGCGCGTGCGTCCGCGTGGAAATGGGTCCCCGCGACCTGGAAGCCGGGCACGTCATCACGGCCCGCCGCGACCAGGACGAAAAGGTGAACGTGGCGGTGGGCGAAGCCGCCGCAAGCATCGTGGCGCAACTGGATGCTATGCAGGTTGCCCTGCTGGATAAGGCCCGCGCCATGCGCGATGCCAACATCCACCGGGTGGACACCTGGGATGAGTTCGCCGCGCAGTTCTCGGGCGAAGGCGGGGGCGGTTTCGTGCTGGCCCACTGGGACGGTACGCAGGAAACCGAAGACCGCATCAGCGAAATGACGAAGGCGACGATCCGGTGCATCCCGCAGGTACCGCTGGACCCCGCCGACGAAACGCCGGGCACGTGCGTGCTCACGGGCGCGCCCAGTGCCCGCCGCGTGATCTTCGCGAAGGCTTATTAAGCCTTAGCAAAGGCCTATCCCACCGCATTCAGACGCCGAGCCAGTTCGAAGTCCATCTCCGAGATCTGGTTGCCGGCGTCGTGGGTGGTGGTGCTCACCGTCACCCGGCAATAGCCGATGAGGATGTCCGGGTGATGGTTCAGCGCCTCGGCAAATTCGCCCACGCGCACGGCCCAGTCCGGCCCTTGGGGGTAGCTCTCAAACGTCCAAGTGCGGACGAGTTTGTTGCCTTCCACGGCCCATCCGGGCACGCCGGACAGGGCCTCGGCGATGGCTTCGGGGGAGAGGGCTTGGTACGAAAACTGGCTCATGGCCCATTTTGTCTCAAGCGGTGGGGAAGGGTTCGCCTAAACTCAAATCTGTATGAGCACCCGCATCGAAAAGGACAGTCTGGGCGACGTTCACGTCCCCTCCGACGCGTATTGGGGAAGCCAGGCCGAGCGCAGTCGCCAGCTTTTCCGCATCAGCGGACTGACCGAGCACCCGCGCATGATCGAAGCCTTTGTGCACGTGAAGCGGGCGGCGGCGGTGGCCAACACGGACCTGGGCTTGCTGGACGCCGAAGTGGGTCGCGCCATCATCCAGGCGGCCGATGAAGTCTTGGCGGGTCAGCTGCGAGACCAGTTCCCGGTGGACGTCTTCCACATGGGTGCGGGCACCAGCTTTAACATGAACGTGAACGAGGTGCTGGCCAACCGCGCGGAAGAGATCCTCGGCGGCACCAAGGGCGCCTACAGCAAGGTGAACCCGAATGACCACGTGAACTACGGGCAGAGCACCAACGACACCTTCCCGACCAGCATGCGCGTGATGTCGCGGATGCTACTGGGCGAGCTGATCCCGCAGGTGAACCGCCTGGCAGATGCCTTTGCCGCCAAGGGCAAGGAGTTCGACCACATCCTCAAGTCGGCCCGCACCCACCTGCAAGATGCGGTGCCCATCCGCCTCGGCCAGGAGTTCACGGCCTACGCGGTGAGCATGCGTCGCTGCGTGGGCGCGCTGGAGAACGCCGCCCGCGACCTGGAGGAACTCGGCATTGGCGGCAGCGCCGCCGGCACGGGCCTGAACACACACCCTGACTACCGCTTCCAACTCGTCAAGTCGCTGAACGAAAAGACCGGCATCAACTTCCGGTGCACCGACGACCTGCGCGAGGCGATGCAAAGCCAGTACTGCATGGGTTCGCTCTCGGCCGGATTGCGCCTGCTGTGCCTGGAACTCACTCGCATCACCAACGACCTGCGCCTGCTGTGCAGCGGCCCGCTCACGGGCCTCGCCGAAATCGTGTTGCCCGCTGTGCAGCCGGGCTCCAGCATCATGCCGGGCAAGGTGAACCCCAGCATGGCCGAGAACATGAACCTGGTGCTGTTCCAGGTGCTGGGCCAGTGCCACGCCATTGATATGTGCGTGCAGGCGGGTCAGCTGGAACTGAACGTGATGATGCCGAGCATGGCCTTTAGCGCGCAGTTCGCCCTGCAGATCCTGACCAACACGATTGACACCTTTGTGGACAACTGTGTGGTGGGCATCACTGCCAACGAGGACCGCTGCCGCCACTACGCCGAGATTTCGCCGTCGCTGGCCACCGCGCTCAACGCCTATGTGGGCTACAAGACGGCCGCTGATGTGGTGAAGACCGCCCTGAAGGAAGGGAAGTCGATCCCGGATGTGGTGCGCGAGCAGGGCTTGCTGGATGAGGCGACCTTGGCCAAGGTTCTGGACCCGACGTTGCTGACCGAGCCCGGCATCCCCGGCAAGGCGTAAGTTAAAGGCAGATCCCAGAGAGGGTTGAAGTCATCGAAGGATGGCTTCGACCCTCATTTGCTTTACGGCGGGCGGAACGCTGAGATGAAATAAGACAATTTCGTCAACATTTCATTCTTCGGGTTCGAATCGTTATAGTAGGGCCGTGTCTGACGTAACGCGACGCGAACTTTTGGCCGGGGCTGGGATTGCGGCGGGCTCCCTTGCATTCGGTTTCCCGGGGCGCGAACTCTTTGCCCTGCAAGAAAACGGCGTGCTCCCCGCCCCCAACCGCCCCGCGCTGGGCGCGGCGCCTCGCCCCTGCACGGCCATCATCCTAGGCCACGGCGGGCGCGGCGGACTCTATGGCTATTACGCCACCCAGATGCCCGACACCCTCAAGATCGTCGGCGTGGCCGAGCCGCTGGAATACCGCCGCACGGCCTGCGTGAATAACCACAAGATCGAAGCGGCCAACACCTTTACGACGTGGGAGCACGTTTTCGACCGGCCGAAGTTTGCCGATGCCGTCATCGTCACCACCCAAGACCGGATGCACTACGAACCCACCATGCGCGCGCTGGAAATGGGTTACGACGTCCTGCTGGAGAAGCCTATCGCTCCCAGTTGGAAGGAGTGCAACGACATCCTCAAGCTCGCCCAGGCCAAGGGCCGCATCGTAGGCGTGTGCCACGTGCTGCGCTACAGCCCGTTCAACGTGCAGATCAAGGCCGTAATCGAGAGCGGCATGATCGGCGACGTGGTGAGCGTGCAGCACATCGAGCCGATTTGGCACCTGCACTTCTCACACTCCTACGTGCGCGGCCCGTGGCGGCGCGAAGACCTGGCCACGCCCAGCCTGCTGGCCAAGAGCTGCCACGATCTCGACCTGATCAATTGGTGGATGGATGAGCCGGTGAAAGCGGTTAGCTCCTTTGGGGGCCTGCGCACGTTCCACAAGCGAAATGCCCCGGCGGGCGCGCCGCGCTTCTGCATGGATGGATGCCCGCACCGAGAATCGTGCATCTATCACGCCGAGGATGTTTACGTCAACAAGAAGCGATGGGGCACCCACCACATCGAAACCCCGGACCGCAGCGAAGAATCGATCCGGTCCAAGCTGCGCCGAGGCCAATACGGCCAGTGCGTCTACCAGGCCGACAACACGGTGAACGACCACCAAGTCGTGAACATGCTTTACCGAAGTGGAGCGACGGCGGCCTTCAGCATGGAAGCCATGACGAGCTACGGCGGCCGCCGCACGCGCATCATGGGCACCAAGGGCGACATCGTGGGCGACGAGCGCTACCTGGACGTGGCGACCTTCAACGACGAGAAGCGCATCCGCTGGGACGTGGAAGCCACGGGCCAAGACCTGAGCGGCCACGGCGGCGGCGACCAACGCATGACGGCCGACTGGGCGCAAGCGGTGGTCCGTAATGACCCCTCGTTCCTGGTAACCAAGCTCGAAGACGCGATGGAAAGCCACCGCGTGGGTTACGCGGCCGTCACCAGCAGCAAGGAAGGGGGCCGACTCGTCACTCTCTAAGTCCGTCGTTTGAAGTTCCCCCCGGGAAACTTTGGCGAATATGGCAACGAAATGACCGCGCCACGCATAATGAGTTTATGCGTGGCGTGATTGCATCCGCAGTTGCCTTGTTGGCAGCGTTTTCATCAGCACAAAGCCTCGGCCCGGGCGTTCAAGCTCCGCCGATCAAAGTTGCTGAATTTGTGAAGGGTCAGACCGTCACGGATCTCTCGAAGGGAGTGTTCGTGGTCGAGTTCTGGGCGACCTGGTGCGGACCGTGCATTGTCAGCATTCCGCACATCTCCGAGCTTGCCAAGAAGCACCAAGGCAAGGTCACCGTGGTGGGCGTGAGCGTGTGGGAGCGCGGCGACGACATTGCGGGCATGGTCAAGAAGTTTGTGGACGGCCAGGGCGACAAGATGAGCTACAACGTGGCTCGCGACGAAGGCATGACCATGGCTGAAACCTGGATGCAGGCCGCCGGTCAAAACGGCATCCCGGCTGCTTTCGTGATTAAGGATGGCATCGTGCAGTGGATTGGCCACCCGATGAACATGGACGAGCCCCTGGCGCAAGTCATTGCCGGCACGTTTGACCTCGAAGCCTCCAAGGCCGCTTTCAAGGCCGAAATGGAAGCCGAAGCCAAGATGGCGGCCTTCATGGGTGCTGTCCAAGCCGGGGCGAAGGCCTACCGCGAGGGCAACATGGAAGCTGGGCGCACGCAGATCATGGACGCCGATAGTGGCGGCGATGCGGGCCTGAACCTGCAACGCAACATGACCCTGTTGGGCCTGTTTGTGAACTCCGAGCCGCTGCGCTTCCGCCGCCTGGCCAACGAGATGTTCGCTGAAGGCGGTTCGGCTCGCCTGAACCTCGCTTACTTCTGCTACAACACTTCCCGCCAAGCCAACAGCAACAAGGCGCTGCTGGGCAAGATCGCCGAGCGGATCGCCGGGGAAAGCAGCGAGACCAATGCGATTGCGCTGTATTACGCGGGCATGGCCCTCATGAGCAGTGAGAACGCCGAAGCGGCTCTGCGCTCATTCGAGCGTGCTCAAGGCTATGCGGCTGCCGGTGAGTATCCGCCCGCCTTTGTCACGGACTTGAACAAAGCCGCTGACGACGCTCGTAGCAAAGTCAAGCCCGCTTGGTAAGTGCCTGGCCATAAGAGAAGTGCCCCGGCCTGATTTGGGTCGGGGCACTTTCATGTTTCGGGGGCACTATATTCACATTTATCAATTGCCATAGGTCATAGAAAGTCACCTTTGCCGCTTATAATGTGGATATGCGTGCAGTGATCGCATCCGCTATCGCCTTATTGGCAGCGTTTTCTTCGGCCCAAGGCCTCGGCCCGGGTGAACCGGCACCGCCGATCAAGGTGGCCGAATTTGTGAAGGGCAAAGCCGTGACGGACCTCTCGAAGGGCGTGTTCGTGGTCGAGTTCTGGGCGACGTGGTGCGGTCCGTGCATTCAGAGCATCCCGCACATCTCTTCGCTGGCCAAGAAGCACGAAGGCAAGGTGACCGTGATCGGTGTGAGCGTGTGGGAGCAGGGCGACGACATCTCCGCTCTGGTCAAGAAGTTCGTGGAAGGCCAAGGCGACAAGATGAGCTACAACGTGGCCCGCGATGAAGGCATGACCATGGCCGAGACCTGGATGCAGGCGGCAGGCCAACGCGGCATTCCGGCGTCCTTCATCATCAAGGATGGCGTGGTGCAGTGGATTGGCCACCCGATGAACATGGACGAGCCCCTGGAGCAAGTTGTGAACGGCACGTTCGACCTCGCCGCCTCCAAGGCCGCCTTTGCGGCCGAGCGTGCGGTGACGGCCAAGGCCGACGCCTTCACGGCGGCCATTGAGCAAGGTGCGGAGCTCTACCGCGGTGGTGACCGCGAAGCCGGTCGGGCGCAAATTATGAATGCCGACAGTGGCGGCGATCCTCAGATGGATATGCAGCGCACCATGACCCTGCTGGAGCTCTACATGGACGGGGAGCCGCTGCGATTCCGCCGCACGGTCAACGAAATGTTCGAATCCGGCCCCGAAGGTCGTTCGAACCTGGCGTTCTTCTGCCTCAATGCCTCGCAAACCCCGGGAGCCAATAAGGAAATGATCGGCAAGATCGCGGCGCGCATTGCCAACCATACTGGCGATGCTGATCCGTTCAGCCTCTACTTTGCGGGTCTGGCCTTGCTGGAGTGCGATAACGCGGCGGGTGCCGTCAAGGCCCTCGAGCGCTCCGTGACCATGCTGAAGGGAATGGACCTCCCGGCGGAACTCATCGAAGAGATCAATAATGCTCTGAAGATGGCCCGCGAGAAGGCGGCCGCCGCCTCCTAATCGGTCTCAGGATCACCCTTACCCGCCCTCTGCCCCGGTGGCAGGGGGCTTTTTCATGCCCCAATGGTGGGCTCGCGGTACATTCGGGGGCGGCCCCCGCTATGCCTGTCCACTACGAACTCTTGGCCACCTGCCCGCACACCGGGTCTCGGCGCGGCCGCCTGCACACCTCGCACGGCACGGTAGAGACGCCCTGCTTTATGCCCGTGGGCACGGTGGGCACGGTCAAGACGCTTCAGGCAGAGGACGTGGAGGCGCTGGGCTATACGCTCATCCTGGCCAACACCTACCACTTGGCCCTGCGGCCCGGCGAAGAGGTGGTGAAGGAGCTGGGCGGGCTGGGCAAGTTCATGGGGTGGCACGGGGCCATCCTCACCGATAGCGGCGGCTACCAGGTGATGTCGCTCAGCCACCAGCGGCAGCTCTCGGATGAAGGCGTGACGTTCCGTTCGCACCTGGATGGCAGCGAGATGCGGATGTCGCCCGAGCGGAGCATCGAGATTCAGGCCGCCCTCGGAGTGGACATCAGCATGGCGCTGGACGTGTGCCCGCCCTACCCCTGCACCCGAGAGGAAGCGGTAGAAGCGATGCGCCTGACGCACCTGTGGGCGCCCCGCAACCTGGATGCCCGGGGACCGAACCAGTCCATTTTTGGGATTGTGCAGGGCGGTGTGCACCCGGACCTGCGCGAAGAAAGTCTGCGCGCCATCACGTCGTTGCCCTTCGATGGATTTGCCATTGGCGGGGTGAGTGTGGGCGAGCCCACGGAAATGCAGCGGCCGGTGGTGGCGGCCAATGCGCCGCGCCTGCCGGTGGATAAGCCCCGCTATCTAATGGGCGTGGGGCACCCGGGAGACATCTTGCATGCCGTCAGTTCCGGCATGGACATGTTTGACTGCGTGCTGCCCACCCGCATGGCCCGCCACCACTGCCTTTACACGCTTGAGGGCCGCATCAACATTGCCGGCAAGAAGTACGAACGCCTAGACGCTCCCGCCGACCCGGGGAGCGTGTTCCCGGCCACGGAACGGTACACGGCGGCCTACATGCGGCATCTGTTTAAGGCGAAAGAGCCGCTGGGCCCGCGCCTGGCCACCCTGCACAACTTGGCGTTCTATGCCCGCCTGATGGAAGAGATTCGAGAAGCCATCGAGCGCGGGACGTGGCCCGCGCTCATGGAACGTTATGCGCGGGCTTAGCCCTTCTTCTCGGTTCCGGCTGTGATGCCGATGCGCGTGCCCGCGTCTTCCTTTTGGATCATGATGACCGCGCTGGCCCCAGTGGAGGTCTTGCCGGCCACCATGCCGCCGTTGGCGTCCTTCACTTCGGACTTGTCGGCCGTGAGCTGAGAACCGTAGAACTCGAAAACCTTGGCCGGGTCGTCCTTGGTCCAGTAGATCATCGTGGCTTGCTCACCCTCGGGCGTGGTGATGACCATGCCGCCCGCATCGTCCTTGTTATCGAACGTTGAGGGGTACGCCTTCAGGCCGTACTTGGTGATATCCACCTGCTCCTTGGTGTCGAAGGTCGCCGTACCCTTGTCCGTGGTGACCGACATGGACGCGTTGTCCTTGTCGTTGTTGTTCGTGACTTCCACCTTGCCTTCGGGGGTGTTGATGGTCGTCTTGTTGCCGTCCTGCTGGACGGACGGGCCGCCACAACCGATGACGAGGAGAGCGAGGGCCGAAGCCGGAATCCAGAGCCGCATGACCTTATTATAGAGGGGATTCAGCTCGGCTCCCATCCATCGGCACCGCCCTTGAGCAGGTCGAACGCGGGCCACACGGGGCAGAAGTCATCGCCCGGACCGAACGGGGTGACACCGGTGCGGACGACGGCGCCATCCGCTCCTCGATGGAAAGCCGACATCCCGGGCCATCGGTGACCGTCTTTCATCATCCCCATGGCTTCGGTGAATTCGCCTGATGTATCCGTGACGCACCGCACCCGCCACCCACGCTTGGCGGACTGAGCTTGCTGCATGGCGGGGGAGTCGCCATTCACCAGCACCACGCTGGCCTTTTGCTCCAGCATCGGCAGGTATCCGTGCAGGACATCGGCCCAAAGAGTGCAGTAATCACACGATTCGCCCATGTTGTGAATGAGGAAGAGGTGTTCCTTGTCGCCGAAGAGATCCGCCCAGGTGACGTCGCCGTCGGCGGTTTGGAAGGTGTAGTCGGCGACGGGTTCCGGCGTGGCCTCCGTTCGGAGTTTGGAGAGTTGCTGCTTCAGCTCGTAAATCTCCATTTCGAGCTTGCGGATGGCTTCGTTCATGATGAACTCCGCGCTAGGTGTACCCCTTTCTGTAACGACCGATGAAGGTTTACTCGTTGGAATCCATGCGGGCCTGGCGATCTCTTCTTCATCCCGCCCTCTTGTTCGTGGTCTTCGCGTGGGGATTCAACTTCACCGTCATTAAGCTGCTTTACGAGGCGTTCGAGCCGGTGCTCGACCCCGCTCGCGCCCCCGCCGCGCTCACGGTGATGCGCTACCTCATCATGTGGCCCCTTTTTGCGATTGCCGCATGGCACGAGAGCCGCTTCCGCATCTCGCGCCCGATGCTGTGGAAGAGCATGCTCGCCCAATTTGTGGCCAGCGGCATCTATATGGTGCTGTTCATGGAGGGTATGCGCATGGCCGGGGCGGGGCCGGCCTCGGTCATCATCTCATTCTCGCCCTTGGTGGCGATCTTGCTGGCGTGGGGGCTGAAGCTCGAAAAGGGTTCCCCCCGACTGGTGGCCGGACTGACGATTGCCAGCATCGGGGTGGCGCTGGTAGGCGTGAATGCGCTCAGTGAAGGCCACGGAAGCCTCCTGGGCATTCTCCTCTTGCTGGCCAGTGCCTTGAGCTGGGGCGTGAGCGTCGTGATGTCGAAGCCCGTGCTGGGCGAGGTTGGCCCCTTCACCATGCTGGCGGTGGGCATCCCGGCGGCCATGCTCCTGGTGGTGCCCTACGGCTGGGACGACATGATGGCGATCCAGTGGCAACGCATTGACTTTACGGGTTGGTGGACGCTGGGTTATCTCGCCCTGGTGGCCGGGTTCGGGGCGTTCTGGGCGTACTACAAGGGTCTCGCCGATGTCGGTCCGACCCGCACCGGACTGACTCAGTATCTCATCCCGCCGGTGGCCTCGATTTTGGGCTGGCTGGTGCTGGGCGAGCGCATGGGGGCAGGGGAGTGGATCGGCCTGGTGTGCGTGCTGGCCGGGCTGGCCCTGGCCCGTCCGCCGCGCCTGGATGACCCGGCCCCGTCCGAAGGCGGCCCCACCAAAGAAAACGAGACCCCGGCCGAAACCGGGATCTCGTGAGATTGTCGCCCTTGCGAGCTTAGAGGCCGAACTTCGCGGCGTTGGCCACAAACTTGGCGTGCAGGTCGTTGGCTTGGCGATCGTAGGCGTCCTTGTCGGCCCACGTTTCGCGCGGCATCAGCACTTCGTTCGGTACACCCGGCACGGAGGTCGGCACTTCTAGTTGGAAGACCGGCTCGCGCTCAAACCGGACGTTGTCCAGTTGCCCGGCCAGGGCCGCCGTGATCATGGCGCGCGTGTACTTCAGGTCCATGCGCTTGCCCACACCGTAGGGGCCACCGGTCCAGCCGGTGTTCACCAGCCACACCTTGCTGCCGTGCTCGGCAATCTTGGCGCGGAGCAGGTCGGCGTACACCTTCGGGTGAAGCGTCATAAACGGCGCGCCGAAGCAGGTACTGAACGTCATTTGCGGCTCGGTGACGCCAGCTTCCGTGCCCGCGACCTTGGCCGTGTAGCCGTTGAGGAAGTGCACCATGGCTTCTTCCGGGCTCAGGCGGCTGATCGGGGGGAGAACGCCAAAAGCGTCGGCGGTCAGGAAGATGATGTTCTGCGGGTGGCCGCCCACGCTCGGGAACACGGCATTGCTGATGTGCTCCAGCGGGTAGGCGCAGCGCGTGTTTTCCGTGAACTTCTTGCTCTCGTACATCGGCACGCGGGCGTCGGTCATCTCGACGTTTTCCAGCACCGCGCCAAAGCGGATGGCATCCCAGATATCCGGTTCCTTTTCGCGGCTCAGGTCAATGCACTTGGCGTAGCATCCACCTTCCACGTTGAACACGCCGTTGTCGTCCCAGCCGTGCTCGTCGTCGCCGATAAGGAATCGCTCGGGGTCGGCGCTGAGGGTGGTCTTGCCGGTGCCGCTCAGGCCAAAGAACAGGGCGGTGTCGCCATCCTTGCCGATGTTGGCGGAGCAGTGCATGCTCATCACGCCCTTCAGCGGCAGGATGTAGTTCATGATGCTGAACACCGACTTCTTCATTTCGCCGGCGTAAAGCGTGCCCATGATGATGACCATGCGGCGGCTGAAATCAATGGCAATCACCGCATCGCGGTCGGTGCCATCCACCGTGCGCTCGTACTTCACGGTGCCGAGGTCCACCACGGTCCAATCCGGCTCGAAGTCAGCCAGTTGCTCGGCCGTCGGCCGGATCAGCATTTGGCGGATGAACAGCGCGTGGTACGGGCTTTCCACCAAGAAGCGCACCTTCAGTTGGTGCTCAGCGGCGGCGCCGCCGATGGTATCCACCACGTCAATGGTGCGGCCGGCCAGCTTCTCCTGGGCGAGCTGGACCAGACCATCGAATTCTTCGGGCGACATCGCCTGGTTGTTCTCCCACCACACATGCGGCTCGGAGTTCGCATCGCGCACCACGTGCTTGTCCTTGGGGGTGCGACCCGTGTACTTGCCGGTGTAGGCCACCAGGGCCCCGTTGTGCGCCAGCACGCCGATCTCGCGGCGCAGGGCATCTTCCACGAGCACGGGAACAGGACGGTTAAAGTGAACGGTAGCGGCGCTCAGGTCGAGCGGTTTAGCGGAGGGCGTCGTTGGCATCTCGCGTTCCTAAGGGGAGCGTACCCAAGGCCCCCCGAAGGGCTCCGGGGCGGAGGGGAAGGGAGGCAGGGACTCTCGGGCATCGGTCCCAAGGCGAAAGCGTGGTTCTGGCAAAAGAAAAGCTCCGGAGGCCTTTCGACAAGGAACTCCGGAGCTGAGAGGGCCTATGCGCTTAGCCTTGCGCCATGCGCTTGGCGAAGCGCGAGAACGCGCCGCGACCCGCATAGATGGCCGACATGCCGAGATTCTCTTCGATGCGGAGAAGCTCGTTGTACTTGGCCACGCGGTCGGTGCGGTTGGGGGCACCCGTCTTGATCTGCCCGCAGTTGGTGGCCACGGCCAGGTGGGCAATGGTCACGTCTTCGGTTTCGCCGCTGCGGTGGCTCATCACCGCCGAATAACCGGCCCGGTGCGCCATTTCCACGGCGTTAAGGGTTTCGGTGAGGGTGCCGATTTGGTTGACCTTGACCAGGATCGAATTGGCGGTTTGCTCAGCAATGCCGCGGCCCAGGCGCGACACGTTGGTCACGAACAGGTCGTCGCCCACCAGTTGGCAGCGGTCGCCGATGGCGTCGGTGAGCGCCTTCCAGCTATCCCAGTCGTCTTCGGCAATGCCGTCTTCGATGCTGAGAATCGGATACTTATCCACCAGCGCGGTCAGGTACTCCACCTGCTCCGCTCCGGAAAGGGAGCGTCCGTCCTTGTAGACGTACTTGCCGTCCTTGTAGAACTCGGTGGCAGCGGCGTCAATGCCCAGCCACACGTTGTCGCCGGCCTTGTAGCCCGCGCGATCGATGGCCTCGATCAGCAGGTCGAAGGCAATGTCTTGGGATTCCAGGTTGGGGGCAAAGCCGCCCTCGTCGCCCACGCCGGTGTTCAGGCCCTTGCTCTTCAGCACCTTCTTGAGGTTGTGGAAGATTTCGGCGCCCATCTGCACGGCTTCGCTGAAGGTTTCCGCGCCCACCGGCAGCACCATGAATTCTTGGAAGTCCACGTTGCTGTCGGCGTGCTGACCCCCGTTGAGGATGTTCAGCATCGGCACCGGCAGCACGCGGGCACTCACGCCCCCCACGTAGCGGAAGAGCGGCAGGTCCGCGCTGACTGCCGCTGCTTTCGCTACCGCCAGGCTCACGCCCAGGATGGCGTTGGCGCCCAGGTTGCTCTTGTTGTCGGTGCCGTCGGCATTGAGCATGATGCCGTCAATCTGTTCTTGCTCGGTGGCGTCCAGGTTTTCCAGCGCCGGAGCGATGGTTTCCATCACGTTCTCGACGGCTTGCAGGACACCTTTGCCCAGGTAGCGACCTTCATCTTCGTCGCGGAGTTCGACAGCTTCAAACGCGCCGGTGCTGGCCCCGCTGGGGACGGCGGCACGGCCAATCGAACCGTCTTCGAGAACAACATCAACTTCAACCGTGGGGTTTCCTCGGCTGTCAAGAATCTCGCGGGCAGTGATTTCGATAATCGCGGACATCGCCCGGATGTTACCGGTAGCACGACGGGGTGGCCGGGGGCGTCCTGAACCCACGCTGACCACCGCCGCATATCTGAGTAGAATCAACAAGGACGGCATGCGCGAAAACTACACGCTGCACAAGCTTCATTCGCTCACAGGGGTGATCCCGGTGGGCTTCTATCTGATTCAGCACCTCACGCTGAACTCTTTCTCGCTGGCGGGGCCGCAATACTTCAACGGAGTCATTCACTTCTTTGAAAGCATTCCGGTGCACGTCTTTTGGGTGCTGAAGTACGGCGTGATCTGGGGGTCCATCATCTTCCACGCGCTGTATGGGTTCGTGATTGCCTCGCGGGGTGAACTGACGAACTACGTCGGACAGAACCGCAAGTACCGCGAGAACCGCTACTACCAACTCCAGCGCGTTTCCGGCATCGTGGCCATGCTGTTCTTGATCTACCACGTGGCTTCCACCTCGGTGCTCGGCACCATCAAGGGCCAGGAGTCGGTCAACTACTATCACAACTGGGCCGACAAGCTAGCGGGGCCGACGTTTGGCATTCCGTACCTCATCCTTGCCATCTACATCATTGGGATTCTGGCCAGTGCCTATCACTTCGCCTACGGCCTGTGGAACTTTTGCATCCGGTGGGGCATCACGGTGAGCGAAAGCAGCCAGAACGCCATGGCCAAGGTCGCTAAGATTGCGTTCCCAGCGATCAGCCTCATTGGGATTGCCGCGCTCTTCGGCTTCTTCCTCCACGAAGATCCGAAGCACCCCAAGACGGGCAGCTACTCAGAATCGGGCCTCAGCCGTCAGCAAAGCCCGGCCCTCGAAGGCGAACAGCAGTTCTAAGTCCGCCTTCTCCGGCAAAGAAAAACCCCCGGTGCCTTGCGGCCCCGGGGGTTTCTTGTTACCCGTTGCGGGATTAGCTCAGGGTGCGGCGAATGGCATCCACCACGCGGTCCGTATCCGGCAGCGCGGCGTATTCGTAGATCGGGTTGTAGCCGATGTGCACATCCTCGCGGCTCACCAGTTGCGGCGAGGCGAGCAGCAGGTTGAAGGTGTCGGGGTTG
Organism: Chthonomonas sp. UBA2785; assembly: GCA_002352215.1. Taxonomy (GTDB): domain Bacteria; phylum Armatimonadota; class Fimbriimonadia; order Fimbriimonadales; family Fimbriimonadaceae; genus JAHBTC01. Next base: position 56,603 of record DEIB01000056.1, read on the forward strand.
CCCGTTACTTCGCTGATGATGCTTTGGCCGAAGCCACAGGTCTTGACGTCCTCTTGGATGACCACCAGGCGGCCGGTCTTCTCGAGCGATTGCGCGATGGTGGCGTAGTCGCACGGCACCACGGTGCGAAGGTCGATGATCTCGATGCTCGCTTCGCTGGCCAGCTTGTCGGCGGCTTCGTGGGCGAGTTCCAGCGTGTTGCCGTAGGTGACGATGGTGACATCGCTACCTTCGCGCACCACCTTGGCTTTGCCAAACGGGATCGGCTCCACGTTGGTCACATCCACGCGCTTGCGGAAGATGTGCTTGGGCACCAGGATGATGTTGGTTTCGTCGTTGTGGATGGCCGTCCAGAACAGGCCCGCCGCATCTTCCGGCGTGCTCGGGATAGCGATCTTGAGGCCTGGCACGTGGGCGAGTCCGCCCTCCATGCTCTGGCTGTGCCACAGCGAGCCGCCCGGCAGGTAAGCGCCGTACGGAGCGTAGAGCGTCATCGGGCACTTCTGCTTGCCAAACGTGCGCCATCGCAGTGTGCTAACGTTCGACATCAGCTGGTTCCAGGCCGGCGTGATGAAGTCGATGAACTGGATTTCAAAGACCGGTCGCTTGCCGTAGGTGGCCAAACCGACGGCCACGCCCATGATGGTGGCTTCGGCCAGCGGCGAGTTGAAGACTTGCTTCGGATACTTGTCGCTCAGGCTCTTGGTGAGGCCGAACACGCCGCCCTTGGGGTCTTCGATGTCTTCGCCAAAGAAGATGATGTCCTGGTCGGCGTTGAGGGCCTGGTCGAAGGTGCGTACGATGGCTTCCACCATGGTTTGCGGACCCATTTCCATCGGCGGGCGGGTGGGGGCCACCGGGTCGCCGTCCATGTGGAGCATGTACTCCTCGGGGCGCGGGTCTTCGGCCACTTCGGCGCGGCGGTAGTCCGCGTCCACGCTCTCGATGATCTCTTGCTGCAGAGCTTCGAACGCTTCCATCGTGAGGGCGCCTTCGCGGATGAGGTCATCGCGGAGGAGCTTGATCGGGTCGCGGTCGGCCATGGCGGCGATGTCGTCGGCGTCGCGATACACGCGGTGGTCGTCCGAACTGGTGTGGCTGCTCAGGCGGTCCAGGTCGGCCCAAATCATCACGGGGCCACCGCCGTTGCGCACCTGGCGGATGATCTCGCCGCCTTCTTGGTACACCTTGTCAAAGTGGCGGGCGTCAATCTTGCGCACCCGGTCGTGGCTCAGGATGCCGTCAATGTTCAGCGCCATGAACTTCTCGGTCGGGGTGCTGATGCCGTACTTGTTGTCCTCGATGATGAGGATGAGCGGGAGGTTTTCTTGCACCGCAAACGCCCAGGCTTCGTAGAATTCGCCCTGGCGCATGGCGGCGTCGCCCACCGTCGCAATGACCACGCTGTCCTTGCCATCGAGTTGCACGCCCCAGGCCGTACCGGCCGCGGGGATGAGGCCGCCCCCGGTGGGGGTGCAAACGCTGACCACGTTGTGCTCGGCGCTGCTGTAGTGGCCGGGCATTTGGCGGCCGCCGCTGCTACTATCGCGCTTGGCGAAGTAGGCGAGGGCCAAATCGTAGGTGCTGAGCCCGCGGGCCAGCATCAGACCCCGGTCGCGGTAATAGGGGTAAATCCAGTCGTCCTCGCGGAGGTGCAGCGCCAGTGCGCCCACGGCCTCGTGGCCCATGCCGCTGACCTGGAACCAGCCTTTGCTCTGCCGGAGCAAAATGCCTTCACGGCGGTCGCCTTCGCGGCTGGTCATCATCAGCCGAAGGAAATCGAGACGGGTTTTGGTATCTGCGCTTGGAATTACCGACATCGGTCCACCTGTAGGGTACGTCATCGGACCCCACGCGGGTGATTATGGCTGGTCTGGAGTGGGGATAACGGGTCGCACCTGCCCATCTACACAAATGCCTAAGCCCTCGGGCCGGGCATCTTGCGCCGGGTCGCCTACGGCGTTCCGCTGGCTTTGCTGACTTTGGTAGAGCACCACCGTGTCGCCGGGGAGATCTTCAAAGTGCTTGCCGCTGATCGCCTTATTGAAGGCAAATCCGTACTTGCTCTCGCCCGCGCTGGGGTCGTGGAGCTTCTTCTCGGCCTCGCCTTCCTTGAGGTCGGCGGTGCGGAGGCGGGGCTCGATGGCGTCAATCCAGCCCTCACCGGCGGGAAGCTGGCTCTCCGAATCCATATAAAGGCGGAGGGCGGTGTGCAGGGCTTCCAGGTTGCCGCGCACGTCGGCGTCCCATTCCGTCTTGCTGGTCTTCTCGAAGAAACCAGCCTTGCGGAAGTCGTTCGCCGTCTGCACGATCGGCAAGCCCCAGATGAAGAATGCCGCGGCCAAGGGCACCCCAATGAAGATCCACAGGCGACCGCGATTCCGTTTCATGCTACTAATGCTAACGCACGTAGAATAGGAACGCAATGATTCCGTCCCGATTTGAACTCTGTTGCCTGCCCACGCCCTGCCACCGGCTGCCCCGGGCCAGTGCGCGGCTGGGGGTGGAGTTGTGGATCAAGCGGGACGACCTGACGGGCTTTGCCGGTGGTGGCAACAAGGGACGGAAGCTGGAATATCTGGTCCCCGAGATCCAAGCCAGTGGAGCCGAGGTGGTGGTGACGTGCGGGAGCACCCAGAGCAACTTTGTGCGTCAACTGGCGGCGGCGTGCCGGATGATCGGGGTGCGGTGCGAGGCGGTGATGATGCACCTGCCCTACGAGCCGGAATACGGCAAACCCGCTTCACCGGGGCCGCACGGGGGCGGGAATATGGTGCTGAACGAGCTCTTTGGGCTGGTGTCGCATGTGATGCCCGATGGCAGTTGGGATGACCTCTTTGCGGCGGCGGATGAGCTGGCTTTGAGGCTGCGCCACGCCGGGCAGCAGGTGTATCAGGTGGCGATTGGGGGGAGTTCGCCGCAGGGGGCGTACGCGTTTTGGCAAGCGGCGCAGGAACTGGACATGCCGTTTGACAACTTGGTAACGGCGACGAGCAGCGGGTCCACCCTGGCGGGGCTGGCCACGGCCCTGCAGGGCACGGGTTGCCGGGTGATCGGCATCTCTTGCGACCCCGAGGAAGAGAACCGGGATGATGTTTTGCGGCTCTCGCGGGAGGTGTGCGATACCTTTGGGGTGGCTTCCCCTTTAGGCGATGTGGACATTCGATTTGAGTTCGCGGGGGAAGGCTACGGAGTGCCGAGCGCCGAAGGGGAACGAGCACGCCGCACCTTGGCCGCCGAGGAGGCGATTCTCTTGGACTCGATCTATTCCGCTAAAGCCTTCGCGGGGCTAGAGGCGCTCGTTGCAAGCGGCGAAATCCAAGGGCGGACGCTCTTTTGGCACACCGGGGGCACGCCTTCGATCTTTGCCCACTGAGGGTTAGAGCAGGGCGCCTTGGCCCGGATACTTCACCAAGAAGAACCGGATGACGCCGTAGATGACCAGGCTGAACAGCGAGAGCGCGAACATCACCGCCACCGGCCGGTATCGATCATTGAAGCGGCGCTGCGTGAGGTAGCCCACCAAGCATGCGAACGCCGAAAAGGTGAACACCAGATAGAGAAAAGTGCCGAGGGCATGCGCGCGGAACGCCGTATCGAGCTGCCCATGCAAGGTGGCCGTCCAACTCGTGGTGAGGCCGCAGCCGGGGCAAGGCCGCCCGAAAAACGCCACCGACCCGCACGCCGGCAAACCAAGCTGGGTGTGCGTGCCGTGGCCTTCGGGGCTCGGTTTGAGCACGAATACGGCCAGCAGCGTGACCCCCAGCCACGCCAGCCACCATCCCAGGTGGCCTTTTAGTTCTTTGCGGGATTCGACGGGCTCAAAGAGACTCAGATTCGAGTTCGTAGAGTGCGTCGAAGGGGATGACGATTTCCGGATGGACAAATTCCCCGTGGACACGTCCCACGCCCACCACCATACCGTCTGGATCGGCCAGAGCCACGTGCGTGTGGATCGGCGTCTCCCGGAGTCGGGCGGGCTGTCCGTGTTGGATGTGGCGGAGTTGTCCTTCATTCAGTTTCACCACCGGCATCGGGGGCAGGGCTTGGTCGAGCGACCACAAGTCTTCCGGACCGAAATCGTCGATGACGCGTGCTTCTTCTACACTGAATTTACCGATTCGGGTGCGTCGGAGGGCCGATAGGTGCGCCCCGCACCCCACGGCTTGGCCGAGATCGTGGGCGAGGCTACGCACATAGGTACCACCAGAACAGACGATCCTTACGTCCACATGGGGGCCATCGATCTTGACGATATCGTAGGTGTCGATGACCACGCGGCGCTCGGCGCGCTCCACTTCTTCGCCTTTGCGGGCGTAGGTGTAAAGCGGCTTACCCGCCTTCTTCACCGCGCTGAACATCGGCGGAAGTTGGCTGATTTCGCCCCGGAACTTGGGCAGATGCTCGTGGATCAGCTCTTCTAAGTTAGCGGGGACGGGCTGGGTGCCGGTGACCTCGCCCTCGGCATCAAACGAGTTGGTGGTGACGCCGAACGTGATGGTGCCAAGGTACTCCTTGGGTTCCAATGGCAGATATTGCAAGAACCGGGTGGCCGGACCGACGGCCAGCACCAGGAGGCCAGTGGCCTGGGGGTCCAAAGTGCCCGCGTGGCCGACACGCTTGGTGCTGAACACGCGCCGCGCGCGACTGACGACATCGTGGCTGGTGAGCCCGATCGGCTTATCTACGAGGAGGATGCCAAGCACGCTTGCGCGGCCTCCACGAGTTGGGCTTCGGCGTCTTGGAGCGAGCCTTCGAAGGTCACTCCGGCCGCGTTGCGGTGGCCGCCGCCCCCAAACTGGTTGGCGATAGCCGCGACATCCAGGTTGCCCCGTGAGCGCAGGCTCCCGCGAATCACGCCGGGCTTGCGTTCGCGCAGCACAAAAGCGATGCGAGCGTGGCGGGTGCTGAGGAGTTCGTTGACAATGCCTTCGGTGTCTTGCTCGCGGGCACCGAGTTCTTGGTAGACCGAGAGCGGCAAACTGACATACACCAGGTCCTCATTCGGCGTGGCCTTGAGGTTGGTGATAGCCCAGCCGAGCAGGCGCAAAGCCGGCAGGGGCACGCAATGGTAGATTTGCTCCGCCATATTGGGCAGGTTTGCGCCCAATTCAATCAGCTGCGCGGCCAGGTTCAGGCAGTGCGGGGTGGTGTTGGGGAAGCGGAAGTTGCCCGTATCCGTCAGGATTCCGGCTAAAAGATTATCCGCAACTTGCGCGTTAACCTTGCCGGTGGGGATCAGGAGATCAGCCAGAATCGCGGCCGTCGCGGGGGCTTCCTCCATCACGATGCGCATATGGCCAGGGCGCACCTTGGGTACGTGGTGGTCCACCACGATCATTCGGTCCGCCGCCTCCAGATAGGGCGCCACGCGTCCCATGCGCGAGGGCTCATCGAGGTCCAGCACGATGGCGAGGTCGGCATCGGGCTTCTCGGGGGCTTGGCGCACCCGGTCGGTGCCGGGGAGGAAGAGGAGGTTATCCGGTACGGGGTCGTGGTTCAGCACCTCGTGGCTCACCCCCAGTTGGTCCAAAAAGAACGAAATGGCGAGGGAAGATCCGATGGCGTCGCCGTCGGGATTGAGGTGGCTGGCCACCAGCACATGGCGCGCCGAAGCCAAAGTCTCCACGAACTGCGGCTGCACTTGCTCGAGTTCGTGGAGACTCTTCAGTTCGTGGATCATTGATCCATTCTAGCGGTTAGCCCTTCGCGCCAACCGTGACGTACTCAAACCCCGCTCGTTCGATTTGGTACGGCGTGAACACCCGGCGACCATCAAAAATGAGCTTGCGGCGCATGATCTGGCCGAGGCGGGTGAGGTCTAGCGATTTGAACTCGTTCCACTCCGTCACCAGGATGATCGCGTCGGCATCTTGGCCGGTTTCCAGCGCCGAATTCACATAAGTGATGTCCGGGTGGATCGCGCGCACGTTCTCAGCGGCGGCGGGGTCATAAGCTCGGATCGTCGCGCCTTCCGCCTTGAGCATTTCGATGATTTCCAGCGACTTGGCATCGCGGATGTCGTCGGTGTTGGGCTTGAACGCCAGGCCGAGCAAGCCGATGGTCTTGCCTTGGAATCCGCCAATGCGGTCCGACAGACGTTGCACAAAGTGGCGCGTTTGCTGCTCGTTCACTTCGTCGGCGGCCTGCAGCATCTTGAAGTCGTAACCCAGGTCGGCGGCGATCTTGTTCAGCGCGGCCACGTCCTTGGGCAGGCAGCTACCACCCCAACCCAGACCGGCTTGGAGGAACTTGTTGCCAATGCGCGGGTCGGAGCCCATGCCCCGGGCGACGGCAGAGACATCGGCGCCGCACTCTTCGCACATCCGGCTGATGGCATTGATAAAGGAAATCTTGATCGCCAGGAAGGTGTTGCTGGCGTACTTGATGAGCTCGCTGCTGCGGCGGTCGGTGATGATGACCGGGGCTTCCAACGGCGCAAAGAGCTCCATCAGCTTGTGCGCGGCGGCTTGGTTGTCCGCGCCAATCACGATGCGGTCCGGGTGCTGGGCGTCGGGGAGGGCGGTGCCTTCCCGGAGGAACTCGGGGTTGCTCACCACATCGAACATGGAGCGGTCCACGGCGGCATCCACCAGGATCTGCTCGATCCGGTCACCGGTGCCAACGGGCACGGTGGACTTGGTGACAATGATGGTGTAGTGGCAGATGTACTTGGCGATATCGCGCGCCACGGCCCACACGGCGCTCAGGTCGGCTTCGCCATCATCGCCCTGCGGGGTGCCCACGGCAATGAACACCACTTCGCCGTGCTGCATGCCTTCATCCGTGCTGGGCGTGACCTTAAATAGCCCATCGTCCAGGGAACGGCGGAGCAGGGCTTCGACGCCCGGTTCGTAAATCGGCACTTGGCCGGCCCGGAGCATCGCTACCTTGGCTTCGTCCTTGTCCACGCACAGCACGTCGTTGCCGAGGTCGGCGAAAACGAGAGCGGTGGGCAAACCAACGTAGCCTGTACCGATGACCGTGACTTTCATAAAACTTCCTGTACTCCGCAGGGGTTACCCTACCTTTGACTCCAATAACGGCAAGTTATGGGCCAACCGAAAGGCCTGAGGGACTACCGGGCGCGACCCCGGTGCTGAGGGCCCAGGCGGCGCAGACCACAAAACCGACCACGGTGAGGATGATCGCGGGGTCCCGCAGCAGGACTTCTTCGGGCTCTTCGCCGACCTCTTGGCCGAAGACGAGCAGCAAATAGCGCCCAATCCCAAACAACACGAAGGGGGTGGTGGCCATGAGCATCGGATGCTGCTGGCCCGTGGGGCTCTCCAGCGCGTAAATCCCGTAGGCCAGGGCGGCGAGGGTAGCACTGAACACGACGAGCGAATCCAGGGCCTTCTCGGAATACCCCTTCAGCACCGCCCGGGTGAGGTGGCCTTTTTCGCTGCGGAACTCTTGCCGGCGCTTGGCCGTGCCGAGCATCAGTGCGAGCGCGCCCGTGCAGAACAGGAGCCACCCCGAGACCGGCGCCGAGATGGCCGTGCCACCCGCGATGGCCCGGATGACAAACCCGGATGCCACCACAAAGACATCGAGCAGGGCGACCGTTTTGAGCTTGTAAACGTAGGCGAACTGAAGCAGAAGGTAGCTCGCCACCGCCGCGAGGGTGGCGCTATTGATGCTGAAGCCCAACGCCAAGGCCCCCACCACCAAGATCGCCGCCAGCACCAGGGCCGTGCCCGGGCTCACCAGTCCGCTGGCCACCGGGCGATGGCGCTTCTTTTCATGCTCGGCGTCGGCGTGGCGGTCGCGCACATCGTTGATGGCGTACACGCTGGCACTGGCAAAGATGAACGCCACAAACGTTAACCCCGCCGCTTGCCAGGCGGCAGCGCTGCCCGTTTGCCCGGCGAACAAAATCGCCGCGAACACCAGCAGGTTCTTGGTCCACTGGCGCGGTCGGGTCAGGCGAAGCAGGGCGGAGGCTTTGTTCACGGGCGGTTAAGAGCGCGATTCCGCACGAAGTGGAAACAGGCCCCGCTAGTATAATCGGTGAACAAGCGTCCGACATTTTCCGTCTAGAGAAGGTGGCGCTTTTCCCCGAAAACTAAGTTGGACGGTTTTCGAGGTTCGGTTGATTTGAGAGCAGGGCACCAACAGCAGGGGGAAACCGTGATTCCGATAGAGAAGGCAAGCGCGACGGGCATGACTCCGCCCGAACGCCTGCCCCGGTATGAGGAACCTTCGTACCGGTTTATGAAGCGCGGCCTGGACATTGTCCTCGGCGTTATAGGGTTGATCGTCCTTTTCCCCGTTTTCCTTCTGGCTTCTCTAGCCGTGATCACCGGGGACGGTTTCCCTGTGTTCTATTGGTCGGAGCGTGTGGGCCTCAATGGCAAGCGCTTCCGGATGCTCAAGTTCCGCACCATGGTGCGGAATGCGGACGAAGTGCTGCGGCGCGACCCGGTGCTGTTTGCCGAGTACCAGAAGAACCTCAAGCTGAAAAACGATCCTCGCCTCATCCGCTTTGGCGACAAGATGCGCAGCCTGAGCATTGACGAATTGCCTCAATTGCTGAACGTGGTGAAGGGCGAAATGAGCCTGGTGGGGCCGCGCCCCATCCTGCCGCCGGAATGGGAGCGCTATGGAGACAGCATTGAGTTCTATCTGCGGATGAAGCCTTCCTGCGCGGGACTCTGGCAGTGCGAAGGGCGCAGTGAACTGGAATTCGAAGAACGCGTGCGGCTAGATCGCCAGTATTATTACGAGGCATCGATCCGGCAAGATCTGCGCATTATTGGCCGCACCCTCGGGGCCATCCTCAAACGAAAGGGTGCGTACTAAGGCTTGGGTCACTTGCCGGGAACCTTCCGTTTGGCACGAAGGTTGAAGGAGAGGCAGTGAGATTATGGAAACCGAGGCCGTACTGAACGAAGTCCAGACGACCACCCCACCGGAACAAGCGGTGGAGGCGGACGATCGCCGCCTCTCACTGGACGAGGTGATGTCTTGGGGGCGTAACCCCCAATTCCAGCTCGTCATGCTGGCCATTGGGGCGCTGATCTTCGCGTTCCTGCCGTTCTTCAATCTGGTTTGGCGGCAGTGGATGGACATGGACAGCCACTACGCCCATGGCCTGCTGGTGCCGCTTTGTTCGGGCTTCTTGGTATGGACCATGTGGCCGAAGATCAAGGACATCCCGGTGAAAGGCACTTGGGTGGCACTGATTGGTCTCGTTCCTGTGCTGGGCGCCGCCGCCATGAGCATGCGGCTGGAGCAGCCGTTCATCCAAAGCGTGCTGTGCATCGCCGCCATTTGGCTTTCGGTCGTGCTGGTGGCGGGCTGGCGCTGGGCGTGGGCGCTGACTCCGGCCATTGCGTATCTCATTCTCGGCTTCCCGATTCTGGACCGAGTGATTGACCGGGCGACTTTGCCCTTGCAGCAGGTCAGCACGGAAGTGGCGTACCAAATTCTTGATGTCCTCGGGTTCGATCCGTTCCGGACGGACTCGGTGACCATCAACCTCGATCGATTCACCTTGTTTGTGGCGGCGGCGTGCAGTGGCCTTAAGACCACGATCGCCATCAGCGCGGCCGTGGTGTTCTTCATGATCATTTCGCGGTTGCAGTTCTTTGCGAATTTGATCCTGGCCACCATCGCCATTCCGCTGTCCGTGTTCATTAACGGCGTCCGCATCGCCATGATCGGCATGGTGGGCAACGAATACGGCGAGAAGGCGGGCCACGATTTCCACGATTACAGCGGTTACATCGCCCTGGCCTTGTGCTTCTACTTGCTGTTCCTCATCACTAAGGGCCTGGAGTTCAAGAAGAAATCATGAAGCAGAAGATCTTTGTCGTTATCGCACTGTTCTTGGCCGTCGGGGCCTTGGCCAATTTCCGCTCCAAGATCACGGGCTATGAGCGTCTGACGGAGGACCAAGTGGAGCAACTGATGCCACAGGAAGAGGTGGCCGGGTATCGGTACGTCAAGAGTGACTCTGACCCGATGCAGACTTACAAGATGGACGAGACCACGTACGAAATGCTGAAGCCCTTCGGTATAGTCTCGCGGGTCTACGAGAACAACGCTGGTCAGCGCATTGATGCCGTTTTGATCGCCAGCGACGATAGCGACTCGTTCCACGACCAGCAGTGGTGCTTCCAGGGTCAAGGTTGGGAATTCTCGAAGATCGAACTTCGCACCATCGACACCAAGACGTTTGGCAAAATCCCGGTGAAGTACATCGAGATGAACCATAAGGAAAGGGGTTCGGCTATCTCCCTGTTCACCTTCAAGGGTCCGGACAAGAAGTTCTACGACTCTTTCGATGCCATGTGGTGGGACTTCATCACTCGCGAGTTCAAGAGTGGCAAGCCGCAGGCCGGTTCGTTCTATCGCTTCATCTCGATCTACGATGTCTCGAAGGAAGATCTGGACGCCTTTGCGGCGGCTTACATCGACGAAGTCGAGCGGACGAGCCAGGGCAAAATCTAACCCTTCCAGGATGCTGAGAATGCCCGCAGTCAGCAGGTATTCTCAGCACCTTGGGTTCAGGCACTTTGTTGCCAGCCCGAAAATTTCTTTAGGCATGCGATGATGAGGGAGGAAATCACACCCAATCACCCTCAAGTCGTTATCAGTACGTCGGGCAAATTTCACTACATTCACGCCGCTCGCATGCTGCACGAGCGCGGCTTACTAAAGCATCTTTTTGCCGGATACCCGCGAGCCAAAATCGGGTGGACCGAAGCTCCGGATGATCGGGTGACCACGTATCCCATGTGGCGCGTGCCCTACGTGGCGCACGACTTGGTAGGGCAGCCCCTTACCGGCTTCCACTTCCTGCTCGAGTACCTCTCTTCATCTTGCTTTGACCGTTTTGTGGCCAAGCGATTGCCCAAGGCTGACGTGGTGATGGTGATGTCGTCGGCGGGGGTCGCCACCGGCGCGCGCGCCCAGGCCATGGGCATGAAGTACGTTTGCGACCGGCCTTGCTCGCACATTCGCACTCAATACGAACTGATTCAGCGGGAATACGAAGAGCACGGGGTGAAACGCCTCGCCGTGGACCCGCGCATCATCGCAAGGGAAGAAGAGGAGTACCGGCAAGCCGATCTCATCATCACTCCTTCCACGTTTGCCCGCAACACCTTTTTGGAACGGGGTTTCACGCCGGAGCGAGTGGCGTGTGTCCCTTTGGGGGTTAACCTTAAAGATTTCTATCCGGAAGGCAAGCCGAGTGATTCCGAGTTTCGCATCGCTTTTGCCGGGCAGATTTCGTATCGCAAGGGGATTCCGCACCTGCTCAAGGCCTTCGACAAGCTCGATGTTCCCGGTAAGCAGCTTCACATGGTGGGTTCGGTCCGCAAAGATATCCGGCCGCTCATTTCCCAATACGAGGGGCGTTCGGATGTTCACATTCGCGGAAAACTGAACGTCTCCGAGCTCAGACAGTTATTCTCATCCAGTCACTTGTTGGTGCTGCCCAGCGTGGAGGATGGATTCGGTATGGTGCTCGCCGAGGCAATGGCCTGCGGATGTCCGGTGTTGGCCACCACGAATACCGGAGCATTTGACCTGATTGATGAAGGTCAGGAAGGATTTCTGGTGCCGATCCGCGATCCGGACAGTCTTTGTGACAAAATGACCTTGCTGGCCAGCAACCGTTCCCTCCACGCCGAGATGTCCGAGAAGGCATTGGCGCGGGTGCAGCGGTTGGCGGGCTGGCAAACCTACGGCGACCAACTCGCCGAAGCACTCACAAAGCTCTGGAAAGAGTCTTGAGACGAGAAGAAAGCACCGAGAATAGAACCTATTGAGCACGACGGTCATCCGAGATACGCCCAACAAGAGTGAATCCAAAGCCATGCGCTGGTTTTGGCCGATTCACCTTATCTTGTTGGCTTTCGTGATCGTCGGCCAACTCGCCACGGGTACCGGTCTTGACTTCACCCTCTGGATGAGCCTGCTCTGGATCCAATTTGGCATCGTGTTCTCGCGCACCAAGGGGGTGGCTTCAGTCCTCGGGTGCTGCTTGCTGTTGTTCTTTGTCCAGCACATTGGCGCGGCCATGGTGATGAAGGTGCTGCACTGGCAGCCGGCCGACGAGATCATGTATGTGCCTGTGCAGACGCTGCAGATCTACAACGTCGCGTTCCTTGGCCTCATTTGTGGCAGTTTCTTCATCGATATCATGCGTATCGGTAAGGCGAAGCCGCTCATTGTGCTGAAGCCGACCGAGGACCGCCTCTTCATCCTTGCCGTTATCCTGCTCGTGATTTCGGCGGTGCGCTGGTACGTGGTGAACCGATTTGGGGTGGCCGATGAAGGTGGCCTGTACGTCGGGGGCATCATTGGTCCGCTACGCCAGTTCCACTTCATTCAGTACCTGCCCATCGTCCTTGGCACTGCCTACGCCATCACAAAGAGCAACGGCAAGAAGTGGCTGCACTGGACCAACGTAATCAGCGTCTTAATCTCCATCGCCGGGGGGATCATTTTTGCCGTCCGCCAAGAAATGGTGTGGGCGGTCGTCACCCTGGTGCTGTCGGCCCACATGTTTGGCTTCCAGTTCAAGTTCAAGCAGTACGGCATGATCATTGGCCTGGCGCTCTTCTTCCAATTGGTGCTCTCGCCTTACGCCCTTTACGCCCGTAACGAAGTCCGCACGGGTACCCAGAGCGAGCGCTTGACCAACATGGCCAAGGTCTTCACCGAAGTTATCACGGAGCCCGAAAAGTTCCGCAAGAAGGAGGTGGAAGACGCCCAAGTCGTGACGGAAGATGAGCGACGCACGCACTACTTCCGCGAGGCCAGTAACCTCAAAGAGCGGCACGCACTCATCAACTGGGTCTCCAGCGTGGTCTATCGTACGAACCTAGAAGGCTACGACGGTGGCGGACGTATTTATCACGGCTGGGCGATGGTCATCCCACGCTTTGCCAATAACGAAAACAAGCCCGTGATCGGGACCGCCAACGACCTCGGCCAGAAAGCCATTGGGTTGGTCGGGCCCACGGACTTCACCACCCAAATTACGTTGGGCTTCGTGGCGGATGCGTTCAACGCCTACGGCTGGTGGTGCGTGTTCCTCACCGCCTTCCTCATCATGGTGACTTACGGGCTGTTCTTGGGCTTCTTCTTTGGGGACGGGCTTTCGCGCAACATCCTCGGTCTCGGCATCATCTATCAGGCCACCCAGGTCTTTGCCGAACGAACCATTGCGGCTCAGATTGTGTTCCTCTTTCAAGACATCATCGTGTATGCCATTTTCTCCGGCTTTCTCGTGTTCTTTGCCAATACGATGACCCGCCGCTCCCGTGAGGCTCCCTACGCTTACGAGCGTCAACGGGGCATGGGGCGTGTGGTTTCGCCTGACACCCGCCCATGAAAATCCTCCATGTCATCCGGTCGGCTGACCCCAAAGAAGGGGGACCGATCGAAGGCATTTTGCAGCGCGGCCAGCGGCTGCAAGAACTCGGGCACGAGGTCACGGTGGTGGCGCTGGACGGCCCGAACCCCGCCTATGCCGACGGCTTTCCCCTCAACTTAGTGAGCCTTGGCCCGGGGCAAGGCATTTATGGGCACTGCGCCGACCTCGCGCCCTGGCTGGTTGCCCACTCGGACGAGTTTGATTTCATCAGTGGCCACGGCATTTGGCAGCAAGGCGTGGCGTCGATGGGGTCGGGGCTTAAGAACTCTCGCACCCCCTATGTGGTTTGGACGCACGGGATGCTGGACCCGTGGTTCGACGAGAACAAGCTCAAGCGCCTCAAGAAGATGATCTACTGGCCGCGCTTCTTGGCGCCGGTGCTGGAACGCGCCCACGCGGTGATGTTCACCACCGAGGAAGAGCGCCGCTTGGCCAAGAACCGCTTCCGTCCTTATCGCTTCCGCCAGCAAGTGGTGGCCTACGGCACGCGGGGCATCGTGGGCGATGCCGATGCCATGCGGGCAGCGTTCTTGCAAGAGTTTCCGGAATTGCAAGGCAAGCGGGTGCTCTTGTTCCTTAGCCGGGTCCATCCCAAGAAAGGGTGTGACCTGCTGGTGCGGGCATTCGGCGAGGTTTATGGTCAGAACCCCGACGTGATGCTAGTGGTTGCCGGCCCGGACCAAGTGAATTGGATCGAAACCCTGCGGAGTGAAGCTCAGGCGGCGGGCGTGGCCGATCGCATTGTGTGGCCGGGAATGCTGAAGGGTGAACGCAAATGGGGGGCCTTCGCGGCCGCCGAGGCCTTCGTTTTGCCCAGCCACCAAGAGAACTTTGGCATTGTGGTGGCCGAAGCCTTGTCTGCCGGTAAGCCCACGCTGATTAGCGACAAGGTCAATATTTGGCGCGAAGTCATCGCGGCGAAAGCGGGCGTTGTGGCGCCCGATACGCAAGCGGGAGCCACCCAACTTCTGCGCGACTGGGAAAGCCTGGGAGCGGAAGGACGCGAGGCCATGAGCCAGCAAGCGCGGCCGTGCTTCGAGGAGCACTTTAGCGTCGAAGGTTCTGTTCGGGATTTCTTAGCGGTGGCCGAAGCCGCTATCAAGGCGAAGAAGTAAACGAACGCCCGAAATCGGCATCGATCTGCGCCATGATCCGGGTTAATCGCGCGCGGTAACTGTATCCATCTCGCACACAGCGTTCGTGTCCGGCGCGGGCGATCGCCGCGCGTTCATCTTCATGCGCCAAGTAGTAACGGGCCTTGTCGACGAGTTCTTCGTCCGAATCAAAGTAAGCGGCTTCCTTGCCTTCGGCGAACAAGGCTTCGTGCTCGTCGGACCGCTCGGCCAGCATGAATACGCCGCAAGCCGGGATCTCGACAGATCGCGTGGTTTGGGTGTCTTGATTGATGTGGCGGAGGAATCCTAGCTGAATCTTGGAGCCACAGATGGCCTTCGCGTAATCGTCACCCCACACCCGCTCGAAGGAGTACCGGAAGTTCTCGTGCTGGCGGCAACCCTGCCAGGCCCCAATGACCAGGCCATTGAGTCCGGCTTCGCCGAGGCGGTAGATGGAGATTTCGCGCTGCCATTCGTGCTCGCCCACAAAGCTGAGGTCTGCGCCAAATCGTCGTTGCTCTTCGGCCGTCAGGGTCATCGGGCGGTGGGTGCCCATGTGATAGCAGTTGTCCATAAAGTACGTCCGCTTCACGCCCCGAAACTCGTAGAAAGGCACTTCGAACGACTTGTTGGTAATCATCACATCATAGGCCGGGAGCGCCTGGGTGAAGACTCGCGTCTGGTTGTGCGGCATGGTCATGGCGTCCAGGACGAGCCCCACCACCAGTAAATCGGGGCGGATCCGCTTCGCTTCTTCCAAAGTTTCGCGGGCAATGAGAATGCCCTTATCCACCCAGAGGATGTCGTACGGGTCCTGCCGGACGGCCTTCAAGACTTGAGCCTGGAAATCGGGGACCAAACCGGGCACCCGCTTGGTGCGCCCCTGGCGATGCAGAAATTGGGTGATGTCGTACGCACGTCGCACTAAGGAAGAGGCTCCCTCGGGGGGTGATGTGCTTACGTTGCGGACTTGATGGCCGAGAGATTCAAGCACATTCCGGCGTTGGCGACTGGTCGAACCGACCGCGTCGGGGCCAACGTAGAGAATGTTTGCCATCAGTTTGAGTCTACCTACCGCAAGACTGAGGCCAATCTGAGCGCGGACAGATAAACTGGACCGTGCGTTGGCGCGAAGTGGATTTTTCCCGCGGTGAACCGGTATGACGGCGGCTCCCCGGCGGGCGTTCCGCACGGGCCTACTGGCCAACGGCGTCAGCCAATTCTCACAAATCGTCATTCAACTGGCGCAATTGCCGCTTCTCCGGCATTGGTTCGGCGAAGACTCTATGAGCATCTGGAACCAGATGATCGCCATCAACATGGTGCTGAGTCTGCAAGCGCTCAACGTGCAGCAATCCGTTGGGAACGAGATGCTTATGGCCGAAGGCCGAGGCGACCGCGACCGTACCGTTTCGCTCTACAACTCGGGATGGAACCTGCTGTGGCTGGTCACTGTGCCCTGGCTGCTTGCCCTGCTGGGGGTCGTGCAGTTTGTGCCGTGGCAATCCTTCGTACAAAGCGACTTGGTGGCCTCCCGCGACCTGGCGATCATGGCCAGTGGCTTGGTCTTGGCGGCGTTCTTTGCCCAGCACACCGGCATGATGGATGCGGGCTACCGCGCGGGGGACAAATACGCTTACGGCCTGATTGTCATCACCCTTCTCAATATCGTCGAAGTAGCCTGCGGGCTGGCCATGGCTCACTTCACGCAGTCGGTGGCCATGTACGGCGTGGGTTACGCCCTGGGCAAATTCATCAGCCTGGCTTTCACCTATGTAAATCTGCGCATGGTGGTGCCCTGGATTCCTCGCCGGCCGAGTTTTCATTTCAAAGACCTGCCCTGGCCTCTTTTGAAAGAAGGGCTGGGCTATAGCGCGGCCGTGGGAAGCCAAGTGGTGGCGAACGACGGGACCAAGTCCACCATCACCCAGGCGATGGCGTCGGCCACCATTGCCACGAATTACTCCTCCATGCGGACCCTGGCCCGGTTTGCGTCGCAGATCTCGCGGGCGTTCTCGAACATCCTGTGGGTGGAACTGGCTCGCATGCTGGGCCGGGGTGAAATCACCGAATCGCGCCTGCTGCACCGTAAGGCCAGCCGCATCTCGTTTTGGATCACGCTGCTGGTGACTGGGGCGATGGCGTTGGCGGCCCCGACCGTCTACCGCCTGTGGCTGCAAGGGGAAAAGCTGCAGTTCCAGCCGGTGGTGTATGCCTTCATTGCGGGCTCCATCGTGCTAAACAGCATCTGGAGCGTGAGCTACATCGTGCCCATGAGCATCAACAAGGGCTCGCGTCTTGGGGCCATCGTGTTCTCATTCCAGGCATTCATGTTGATCGCGGTGTTTTTGGCCTCGCGGTGGTGGGGGCTGGAAGGGGCCGCAGCGGCCTGGTTCATCAACGAGCTCATTCTATGCCTTTACGTCACCTCGCGGGCGTTCCGGGTCATCGATGAGTCGCCCATCGAATTCTGGCGGGCACTACTTTCCCCAAGGGCCTTTTATGAGAGCCTCAAAAATATCAAAAACCGCCGAGGCCCGGGAGCCCCGACGGTTGATGATGCGAGCTAAGGTCGCTTTACCAGCCGACGCGCGCGTTAGAGCGCAGAACCGTTGAGTTGTCCGTGCGTCCGGCTTGGTTCGGCGCCACCGGGCTGAACCCGAGTTCGGCGGCCGGCGTCCCGGCGCGGGGCCGGAAGTCGTTGGCAAAGGCATTCTCGAACATGCTGGCATCTCGCGTGGTCAGCATCCCGGTCACCTGGTTTTCATTCGTGGCCGTCACGGACGGCGTAATGAGGACCGGGTTATCCCACCAAGACTTGCCCGTCAGCAGGGAGCCGCGTCGGGATTGGAAGGTCACGAAGTTGCGAACCACGTTATTGCGCGGGATCATCAGCTCGCTGTCCGGGCGGGCTAGCAGGGCACTCAGGCCCGGGAAGGTGGTTTGCCAAACCGAACTGCTGTAGGGGGCGCGGCTCGCCAACGTTCGCCAACCGGCCAAGTAGGCCTGGGGATTGGATGACTCGAAGGCGTAGATCAGGAGGCTCGCGTAGCAGTCGGAGGCCACATTGTCCACGATCGTGTTGTTGTGGCCGCCCAGAACGAAGACACCCACGTCGCAGCTCTTGAAGACATTGCCCTTGATCGTCCAGCCCGAAGAGGCGCCGTCGAGGTAGATGGCCGGGTTGAAGAAGGCCGAGTCCATGCGGCGGGCGTGGCCCTCGATCACGTTGTATTCCACGCGGGTGCCCCACTCCGTCCAGTCATGGTTGGCATAGATGGCCCCCGTGTCGGTGGCATCTTGGCCCGTGTTGCGGATCACGTTCTTTTCAATGAGGTGCAAGTTGCCGTCGAACGTGATGGCCGAGTGCGGCAAGTCGCTGACGTAGTTGTTGCGCGCGACCAGACCCACACCCTTCAAGTGGATGCCCGGGCGCCAGAAGCGCTGCACGCGGCCGGTGCGGCTGATCTCGTTTTGCTCCACAACGACGTTGCCAGATCGCAGAGTGGCGCGGTCACCCGCCTCTACGTGGATCCCAGTTCCGCCCACTTCGGTGATGTTGGCGCGGCGCACCACACTATCCGAACTCGCGAGCATGCGAACGCCGGCGGCGCCCACATTGGTCACAGTCATGTCTTCGACCGTAATGTTGCGGCTGTCCGTCACGCGGACGCCGTCGTGGCGGCCCCGCTGGAGCACAAGGCCCTTCACTGTGACGTGCGAGGCATTGTCAATGCTGACGATTCCACCCTGGACCAGGGAAATGGCCACGTTGCGGCGGTTGTCCGGATTGTTGAGCCACACAAAGATCTTGCGATTGGTGCGATCAATGTAGTACTCGCCCGGGCTATCCAGTTCGTACAACGAATTGACGAAGCGAACGCGCGAAACGTAGTTGGGGTGGCTTTCCGGGTACTGATTCTCCGGGTGCCGCGAACCGAACGCCTTGTCCGGTCCGGTGAGGTCATAGACCACTTCGCCGGTTTGCGGATTCCAGGCCGAAACGCGCTCCATGTTCTCGTGGAAGCTGCGCTTGGTGTAGTCACCTACCGTCCACACATCGGGCGTGCCCGACGGGGTGCGGAAACCGGTGAGGTTGGCCGTGATGGCGGGGATATCGCGCGTGTTGTTCGGGCTAATGCCGGTGACGGCCGCGCCCGTGCCGGTGTTCGGCCACTGGGCGAGGTTCATGCGCTCGTTGCCTTCAAAGACCTCGGGGGCTGTCGGTAGCCGGTTGGTGTGATTCTCGTTTTGGGCTTGCCACGCCTCAAGCTGGCCGAGGTTGGGGAACACGCGCTGGTCCAACAATCCGACGTAGACTCGCTGGCGGGCTTCCGGCGTCAGGACTTCAAGCTCAGTCAGCGAAGGGCGCACCCAACGCGTGACGCGCTGCGCTCCGTCCAAAATGGCAGTCCCCGTGATCTCCGCGCGGATGATCAACGGTGAGTTTGCGGTGCCACTATCGGCCGACGTGATATCGACTCGATCCTCACGGAGGCTGTAAGTGCCTGGTCGCACCACGATCTCGGCTCCATCAGGCGCCAATCGATTGGTTTGACGGAGGTTGCGAATTTCAGCCAGCGCCGAATTGATCGTTCGCTTCGGTCCGCTCGCCCCCGTGTAGGTGGCCGACAACCCGTTGTACGAGTCATTGCCAGAAGGGGCAACATAGAAGACAGTACGGGCTGGGGACATCGCCATCACCCCCGCCAGCACAGTGGAAAGGGCGACCGTTCGAGCCACCGCCCGTGAGATCGTTTCGCCATAGACGCGGTTCGCCATGCTTCCCACCTTCCATATCCTATGACGTGCGGCCCATCGTGGATTTACGGGGAAGTAAGACCTTGCGACGTTTGGACTTCCAAATGCGTCCCTGATGAGGTAGGTAGACTATGCCGAATATGGGAATGGGATGTTCGTGCCTGCGGCATGACGTGCTTCCCGTGAAAACTGGACGATAAAGATGAGACGAGAACGGCCACTGACTGCAAGCCTGAGCGACCTGACGTTTCAGGACCTGTTAGGCGTTTTTAAGCGCCAAAAGTGGTGGGTCTTGGGGTTGTTCCTCCTGGGCTTGCTCGCGGCGGGGTTGTACACCATGAACCAGCGCGCGGGCTACCTCTCGTTCGCGCAAATGCGACTGGAAGGGACCACCCAGGCGACGCGCGCGGTGAACCCGAACAGTGCGGTGAATCAGATCACCGACCCAGTGGTGGACCTTGACGTTCTCACCCAAATGCAGCTCCTCCAAGGGGCGAAGATTTTCTATCGGGCGCTGGACCAGGCCGGTCTGCAAGCGCCGCAAACGGCTGCGGACCTCGACAAACTGCCCGAAGTCCGCGTGAACCAGGTCGGTACCACTCAGATCGTCCAACTGAGCGTGGTGGCCGAGCAGGAACAGCAAGCCGTCCAGTTGACCAACGCTTTCCTTGAGCAGTACCGCCTGTATCGTGAAACCGAACAGCGCGACCGCATCAGCCGCTCCCTCCAGTTTGTGAATGCGCGACTGGCCGATGAAGCTCGTCTGGTGGCCAAGCTGGAAACGGACCTGTCCACTGCCCGAAGCCAATCCGGCGTGGTGGACCTCAGCACGGAAGCCGGGGTGCGATCTCAAACCAAGGCGACCGCTGAAAACCGACTGAACGACTTGATTGGCTCGCTGAACGGCGCGCGCAACCGCCTCTCCGCGCTTCAGCAAGCCGCCCAGGCCGAAGGTGGCACCAACCGCGTGACCACTACGACGACCACAAACATCGAGCAAAAGGAAGCCGAAGAAAAGGAACTCAACACGCTGAAGGCGCAACGAGAAGCCCTACTGGTGACCTTCTTTGAAGATGCCCCGCAGATTCGCGCCATTGACGAGCGCATCCGCGAACAAGAGGAGCGCGTGAACTCGCTGAAGGGCGAATTTGTGCGCCGCGAAGATACGCGCAACCCGAACGTGGACTACTGGAAGCAACAGGTCGCCCTCGCCCAGAGCGAAGTGCGATCCCTGGAAGCCCAGGTGAGCCAAGCGCAATCGGCCGTGTCTCAGCGAACGTCTTCGCTGGATCAGCTCACGCCGCTGGTCGCCAAGATCAGTGAACTCGGTCGCCAACTCGGAGAGCGCCAAGAAAGTCTGCGCCGCCTGACCGCGACGCGCGACGAACTGCAACTGCGCAACAACGAACTATCCACCCCGGTGGAAGTCATCACCTCGGCTCAGCCGGCCCGCAAGATTCGCCCGAACATTCCGGTGAACCTGCTGCTGGGCGCAGTGCTGGGTCTGCTCTTAGGCGCCCTGATCGCGATCTCCATTGACATCGCGCAGGACAAGGTGAACTCGGCGGACAACGCGACGTTCGTCACCGAGAAGGACGTGCTGGCGCGCATCCCGATTCGCGCCCGAACGGCGGCTCCGGTCATTTCCGATCCGGCTCGTGCCCGTGCGTTCGAAAATTACCGGCTCTTACGATCAAGTGTCTTGCTCGCAACGGCGGAAGAGAACGTGGGTGCCTTTGTGGTGGCCAGTGCCCGACCGAAGGAAGGAAAGTCCGTGGTGGCCTCCAACTTTGCGGTGGCGCTCGCTCTGGAAGGCAAGCGGGTGATCCTGGTGGATGCCAACCTGCGCGCACCGTCGCTGCACAAGATGTTCAACCTGAAGGACGAGAAGGGCCTCTCCGAAGCCGCCCTCAACCCGACGATCCTGGACGAAGTGCTGCAAGAAACGGCGACCCCGGGTCTGCAAGTGTTGACGGCGGGCGAACGAGTCACCAACCCGACCGAACTCCTGGGTTCGGCCAACATGGGCAAGCTAATCGAAGTGTTGAAGTCGAAGGCCGACTTCTTGGTGTTCGATACGGCGCCGGGCTTCGTCTATGCCGACGCCCAATCGCTCGTCACGCACGTGCCGACGGTGATCTTTGTCACGGACCTGGTTTCGCCGAGCAAGAGCGACCTGCGCGAATCGGTCGCGATGCTGGACTACGCTCACGCCAACGTCCTCGGCTTGGTCATCAACAAGGACCGCAGCGCCGGTGCCCGGTTGGCCAAGGGCTAAGCACCGGACGGACAAGACCATGCATGCCGCTGATACCTCCCGGTATCGGCGGCATGTTCGTTTTTCGCACTGTGCCTGTGATGGTCCCCGCTATGGCCGACCGGCGGGCCCGTTGCGTCCGGCCGCCTTCCTTGACCGGGATGGCGTGGTGAATGTGGACTTTGGCTATGTGCGCCATGTCCGCGATTGGCATTGGATTCACGGGGCTCGGGCGGGCATCGAATGGCTGAAGACGCAGGGCTACTGGGTGATCGTTGTCACGAATCAGTCGGCGATTGCGCGCGGCCTTGCGACGGAGCCGCAGGTGCTGGCCCTGCATGATTGGGTGTTGGCCCATGCCCGGGTGGATGCGATCTACCACTGCCGGCATCTCCCCGGCGACCCCTGCCCCGCCCGCAAACCCCAGCCCGGCATGCTGCAAGTGGCGGGCCAGGACTTTGCGATTGATTGGGCGCACTCGTTTCTGCTGGGCGACCGAGACACCGACTTGGAAGCGGCCCAAAACGCAAACATCCCCGGCCTGTTGAGCACTGGGGATGATTGGCGAGCGCAGGTGCGCGATTACGTGAGTCGGCGAACGTCCTGACTGCGGTCGCGAGGACAGAGCAGGATCTCGTCTTCGGTCACCACCATGACCATGTCTTCCACGCCTAGCAGATTCACGCGCATGCCGTCCACTTCGTTGTAGATGACGTTGCCGTTGGATTCGACGGCCCGCAGACGACCGATGCCCACATTCTCAGAGTCGTCACTCGGCAGGCTGCGGTTGATGCTGTCCCAGGTGCCCAGGTCATCCCAATCGAACTGCGCCTTCACCACGGCCACACTGCGGCTGTGCTCCACCAGCGCGATGTCCACAGGGTCATTGCCAATCTCGCTAAAGATGGCGACGGCCTCGGCGTGGTTGTCGGCCCGCAGAGCTTGCACGATGCGGTGGAGGGCCATGTGCAGGCTTTGGTCCGCTTGCTCCAGGGAGCGATCAAAAGTATCGAGCGTCCAGAAGAACATGCCGGAGTTCCACAAGAATCCGCCTTGCTTGAGGAAGCCGACGGCCGTATCGCGATTGGGCTTTTCTCGGAACCGCTTGACCATGTAGCCCGGTGCCACTTCTTGGCCGACTTCGATGTAGCCAAAGCCCGTATCCGGGCGGCTGGGCTCAATGCCAATGGTGACAATCGCCTTGTGCTCGCGAGCCATGACGAAGGCATCGTCAACGGTCTTGAGGAAGCCATCTAGCGGTTCAATGCGGTGGTCGGCGGTTAGCACGGCCATTTCGATGCCGCGCCAATTGTCTTCGCTTTGGGAAATCAGGCGCGCGACGGCCCACAAAATCGCGCCCATGGTGTTGCGCTGGATGGGCTCGGAATCCACTTGTTCGTGGGAAAGTTCGGGGAGTTCGCGGCGGCTAGGGATGACCAGACCGGGCGTGGTTTGCACCACGAAATTACCGGCCCCAGCGATGGCTTCGGCGCGCTCTACCGCTTGCTGAAGGAGCGACTTTTCCGGGTCGGCCAAACGCAAAAACTGCTTCGGTCGTTCGGGGCGAGAAACCGGCCAGAACCGTTGGCCCGACCCTCCCGCCATGATAACGCACTTGCGATTTCCCATAATATGCGTTTCTACGGAGGTAAGTTCAGGGCGTGGCCCCACAAAAAGCTCCCTTACGCAATGGTAAGGGTACCCGCCAGGCAGGGTCGCCACCTGACGTCCGGGCCCTGGCAGAAACCCTAGGTGCCCGCTACGGCATGCCCCGCTACGTCAATCGGTTTGACCCTGTGGACGAGCTGATTTGCTGCATTCTCAGCCAGCACTCGGCTGATGCAAACAGTTTTCCGGCGTTTACCTTGCTCCGCGCCACCTTGCCGGAGTGGGAAGATGTGGTGGCCGCCGGGCCAGAACGCGTGGCAGAGATCGTGAAAGGGGCGGGCCTAGCGAACCAGAAAGGCAAGTTCATTGTAGGCAGCCTGCGGGCTTTGGCGGAGACATTTGGGAGCTACACGCTCGATCCTCTGCGGGTGATGCCG
Source organism: Chthonomonas sp. UBA2785 (assembly GCA_002352215.1). GTDB lineage: Bacteria > Armatimonadota > Fimbriimonadia > Fimbriimonadales > Fimbriimonadaceae > JAHBTC01. Next base: position 80,177 of record DEIB01000056.1, read on the forward strand.
GTGCCCGAGGCCATGGCGTGGCTGCAGACCTTGCCCGGAGTCGGACCGAAGACGGCGGCGATTGTGCTGTGCTTTGGGTTCGGCAAGGGCGTGATTCCCGTAGATACCCATGTGCACCGCGTGAGCATGCGCCTGGGCTACATTGGCCCAAAAACCACCGCCAACCAGGCGCATGATGAACTGCTGAAGGTGGTGCCGGGTGAGCTCGCTTTCGCGTATCACTCGCTACTGATTCAGCACGGGCGCATGGTGTGCCGGGCGCCCCGACCTCGATGCGGTGAATGTGTGGTGGCCGCCATGTGCCCGCGCCAGGGGGTGGGATGAAGGGCTTGGATGCGGTGGTGACTCCCCAGGAATGGGAGGCGTGGGCGCCGGACCCCACCGTGGCCCGCGTTCGGATTGAGCGCTGGTTAGCCTCGCAAAGCCAGCCGGAACTGACTTTGCAGAGTCTGGCGACTTTCCCCTTGGGGCGCGAAGCGGTGGTGCGCCTGCTCGGGGCCAGCGAGTACTGGACGCAAGTGTTTGTTCAGAACCCTGAACTTGGCACGCTGGTGCTCTCCCCCGAAGAATGGATGTTTCCCATCACCGCCGATGACGCGCATGCCACCGCGCGGCGCCTGGTGGGGGCCAGCGTTTCCTATTCCCACCGCCTGGACCGGCTGCGATATGTGAAGCAACGGGGTGTGCTACGTTGCCTGGTGCACGACCTGACGGGCATTTGGTCGCCGCCCAAGGTGTGGGCCGCATTGAGCGAATTGGCCGAGGGGCTGGTAAGGTGCGCCGCCGAAGTCGTGTGGGAGGAGGTTCGAGAGCGCCACGGCGTGAGCGGCGAGTTTCCCGTAGCCATCGTTGCTTACGGCAAGTTAGGTGGGCATGAACTCAACCTATCGAGCGACATTGATTTGGTCTACGTCATCCCGGACGACTTGGATGAAGCCACCGAAACGGTGGTGAACAAAACTTTGGTGGCCCTTGGCCGGGCGCTGAGCGACCGCATGGGGCGCGGGGCGCTTTATCGTGTGGATACTCGGCTTCGCCCCTTTGGCCGGAGCGGACCCCTTTGCATGCGCTGGCGGGCCGTCGAGTCCTACTTTAAGAACCACGCTGAACCCTGGGAGCAGTTGGCCATGATCCGGAGCCGTGTGATCTTTGGCACGCAAGAGGAGGCGGAGCGCTGGCAAGGGCTGCGGCAGGCGGTGGTGTTCCGTCCGGCCCGGGGGGAGTGGGTGGTGGATGAGTTGATGCAGATGCGGGTGCAGCTGGACAACTTTAAGGGCGATAACGACCTAAAGCGTTCGCCGGGCGGCATTCGAGATATCGAGTTTTCGGTCCAGATGCTCCAGCTTCTGCACGGCTACGGCGAGCCGGCATTGCAAGGCTTTTCCACCCTGGATGTTTTGGGCGCCCTCGCGGAACTCGGCCTCCTGAAATCGGATGAACCCCGGCGGTTGGCCGAAGCCTATGTGTTTTTCCGGCAGATCGAACATCGCCTGCAGATGGGCGACGACCTGCAAACTCACGTGTTACCGGCAGAAGATGCCGCCTGGACCGCCTTGGCCCGAAGCATGAACGAGCCGGACGGAGCCGCTTTTCGCGACCGAGTGGAGCGAACGAGAGTCGAAGTCCGTGAACTCTATCTGTCGATTTTGGGCCGGAGAGGAGAGGTGGCGGGCAAATCTCCGTGGCCCCGTGAGGCGGACCCGTGGCTGGGGGCGCTGAGCGGAGAAGGGTGGGCGGAGTCTCTGCGGGAGAATCGCGATTCATTGACCCGCGTGACCTGGTTGGCGCGCATGGCGCCCGTGCTGATGCCTTACCTGGGGCAAGACCCGGTGGTTTCTGAGTGGTTGATCAGCGGCGAATTCGAGGAAATGAAGCCCCGCATGCGGGATGGTTCGGCTCCGGCTCTGCGCCGGGCCTGGCTGTTGGCAGCGTGCCGGGCGCTGCTGCTGGAGACGTCCTTTGGCGAGGAGTGGAGCGAGGTCTTAGATGAGTGGTTCTTTGCCCACAAAGGGGGATTAGAGGTCATCGCTTTAGGGAGTTTTGCGGGGCGGAACATGAGGTTATTCTCCGACTGTGACCTGTGGGTGTGGGGCCAAGAAGTAGAGGCGGAGCAACTGGTGGCGAGGGTGCAAACGGTGCGCCAAGCGGGAGCCCCGCTCAATATGGACTTGCGCCTCCGCCCCGAGGGCCGGAGTGGCCCGCTGGCATCTTCGGTCGCATCTTTCCGCAAATACCGCACGGAGAGGCTAGAGACGTGGGAGCGGATGGCGCTCTCCCGTGCCCGCCCCATCGGAGGGGCCCCGCAAGCCCTGCCAGAAATTGAAGACCTCTTGGCCAAGCCTTTAACCGGCGAGGAGTTTGAAGAACTCCTCACGATGAAGCACCGCATTGAGACCGAGCGCGTGCCGGCGCACCATTGGAAGCGTCATTTGCGCCACTCGGCAGGCGGCACCGACGATGTGGAGTGGCTGGTCCACTTGGCCATGATGAAGGAACCCGGATGGCGACCCCCGGTGGCCAATGGCATGCAAGCGGAACTGGCTAGCCTTGAGAACTCAAGAATTTTGGTTCCTGAGGACGTGAACGAGCTTCGACTGACCTACCGGCTATGGCAGCGACTGCGGATGGCGCTGGCATGCTTGGCCTTTGATGCCGATGTGGTGCCGGAGAACCCAGATAAACTAGATGCCTTAGCCGAAGTATTGAAGTACGAGGGTGGCAATGCGATGCTGAAGGAAATTCAGCATGGCCAAACCCGCGTACGGGAAATCTTCGACAAGGGCGTGCGGAGATTGCAAGAATGGTGACCTATTTGGGCGTGTTGCTGGGGGCATACCTGATCGGATCTCTGCCCTTTAGCGTGTGGATGGGGCTGGCCTTTGGGGTGGACATTCGCAAGATGGGGAGTGGCAACCCGGGCGCCACGAACGTGGTGCGCAACGTGGGTTGGGGCCCGGGGATCATGGCATTTCTCCTCGATGTGGCCAAAGGCAGTGCGCCAGCACTGGCCGCCAAGTATCTGGCAGATCAACAGGGCTTTGGTTATGTGCCCGGACTGTTACCGCAGGACCATGCGCTTTATGCAGGCTTGATGGCCATTGTTGGTCATACCCTGAGTCCGTTCCTGGGATTCAAGGGCGGAAAGGGAGTGGCCACAGGCCTCGGGGCCTTGCTCGGAACGGCCTGGCTGGGAGGCGTGATTGGCTTTGGGATGTTCCTGGTTTGCTTGGCCTTGACCCGCTACGTCAGTGTTTCCAGTGTGGTGGGGGCGGCAAGCGCGGCCGTGGCGGCCCTCATGCTGGGTTTGTCGCCGGCCGTCTCGGCCGCTTATGTGCTGGTGGCGGTTTACATTATCGTGAAGCATCGCGCGAACTTCGAACGATTGCGCAAGGGTGAAGAGCCCAAAATTGGAAAGAAGGCCGCGCCGCCGCCATGATGGACCTGGAGCTGTTGGGGTTCCTGACCCGGGTTCAGGCGAACCCGAATGCCTTTGCCTCCGCCATTTTTGTTTGGCCGGTGGCGTTGGCGTGGGTGCTGTTTGGAGTGCGATCTGGGATTGATGGCGAACTCGATCCGCCGGTTGCTTTTGGCCTGATCTTCGCCGGGATCGGACTCGGTCACTTTGTGACGACGGCGGCGAACCCCACTCTCTCCGTCATCGTCTTTGGGGCAATGGTGCTCCTCACGATCGCCTTTCCGGTGGTGCGGATCGTGCAGGGAGCCACCGAGCACTCGCAGCTGAACGTTGACCTTTTGGAGAACGCATATGACCATCTTGGCCGCAATCCTACGAATCCCGTGATGCAGTTTAAGGTGGCAGAATGTGCGTACGCTTGCAACCTAAAGGGGCACGCCGTGGCGCTGGCGGATAAAGCATTAGCCGGGCGGGCAAAAGATCAATTTCGCTGGGAGATTGCCGCGATTACGAAGTGGAAAGAATCGGGGATTCATCCTCGCTACTTCGCCGAAATTGCGTGCCGAAACTGTGGCCAAATGGTGGGGCTGGGCGGCGCCTTTTGCCCGGGTTGCGGGGCGCCCTATTTGGCCCTGGCCGCTCGGGGAGCGTTCAATCCGAACCTGAAATTGAACCGATGGGTGACCACCTGGCTGGCCGGGGTGGTGGTGGTTCTTCTCATTCCCATTACGGCCGGGGCGGCTTTGCCGGTGCCGGTGGTGGTGGGGCTTGTGGTGCTAGAAATCGCCGCGGGAGTTTATTTCTTAATGCGTGCCTTTCGTTTGGGCGGGGAGTCCAAATGAGGAAGCTCGATCGCTACATTTGGCGGGAGATGGGCGTGCCGCTTTTCTCCGGGGTGATTGTTATTGCCATGCTCTTTATGGCCAATGATGTCATTGCCATTTTTAAAGAGCTGAATGTCGCGAATATCCCGCAGGTGATGGTGGCCCAACTGGTGTTGCTCAAGTTGCCGGGCTGGCTGAGCCTAACACTGCCGGTGGGGGTGACGCTAGGGGTGTCATTGGCTCTGTCTCGCCTAACGCGTGAAAATGAGATCACGGCCATGCGCGCGGCGGGGGTGCCGGTGCGCCGGGTGCTGTGGCCGGTGGTGGTGGTGGGACTGCTGACCACCGTGGCGAACTGGATGGTGGTGGAGCGGCTCATCCCGTGGTCCGCCGAGCGCTACCGAGAGGTACAGGCGCAAGTGGGCGTGCTGGGCACGGCGCCGGAATTCACCAGCAACGTGATGATGAAGCTGGACCGCTACACGGTTCAGGTTGAGTCTGTCATCCGCCAGCCTGATGGCTCGGTCCAGCTTCGAAACATCTTGGCCATCGAGCGGCCGAATCCGAATGAGGAGTGGACTTACCGGAGCAAGGTGGGGAGCTACGCCCGCGGAGTGTGGACATTACAAGAGCCGCAAGTGCGTATCTTTGACGGCGATAGGATTCACGTATTAGAGAGCAAGGACCCGCTGCGGATCAACGAACCGATCCGCATTGCCGACCTGTTTGGCGCGCCGATGGCCGAGGAGATGAACGCGGAGGATCTCCGCCAGGCCATCACGCAGGCGAGGGAGCGCGGGGATACCACGCGTCTACTGGAGGTGGCCTATCACGTCAAGTTCAGCCTGCCCGCCAGCTGCCTGATTTTTGCCATCACCGGGGCCGTGACTTCGATTCGATTTGCGCGCATGGGGGCCTTTAGCGGGGTGCTGATAAGTTTCGGTTTGGTCCTGGCTTATTACAACATTTATGTGATCTGCAAGGACATCGTGGGGCGAAACGGGTGGGCGTCGCCCATTGTCTCGGCGTGGCTGCCGAATGCGATCTTCCTATTGATTGCGGTGCTGGTTTCGAGGCGGAACGAGTGAGAAATCTTGTTCTTATCTTGGCCTTGCTTGGGGTTTGCTTGGGGTCGGCCGTGGACTACGGCACGGCCCTAAGCGCCGCTATTCGCAGCCTGCCGCCCAAGACAGAAGGGGAGCCGGTTACGCCGCCATCCGGAGGCACGCCGCCTATCCGCATTGAGCGGGCAGGCTCGGTCGAGAGGAGCGGCAAGCTGATTCGGTTGACGAATGGCGCGGCGGTCAAGATTGGCGAGCGGAACATCACCGGGGAGACGGCCATCATTGACGAGGCCAATGACCGGGTCGAAATTGCTGGAGGAGCCCGCGTGGAGGGCGCCGGAGATGACATCCAGGCCGAGCGTATCTCCGCTGACCTTCGTTTTCAACGGACGAACTTGACCGATGCGAGATTTCGACTAAGCCCAAGTTGGTTTGAAGGGCGAGTCACCGATGACTTCTTCGTTCGTGCCGGAGAGGCCCAGAGCAACGAACGCGGTTACTTTGTCATTGCGGGACAATGCACAACGTGCAATGACGGGCGCCCTCACTATCATATTGGCGCTGACCGCATCGAGATCTTTCCCTCTGATCGAATCATTCTGCGCGGCGCGAGAATCAACATCCTGGGCTCCACCATTCTCAAGCTTCCGGCTCTCACCATCCCGCTTTTAGAAAACAGTAATCCTCGCTATTTGCCGCTCATCGGGCAAAGCCGCGACGAGGGTTACTTTATCAAGTCGCGATTTGCCACGCCGGTCGGCAGCCGAGAGGTGGTAGACATTCTGGCCGATGCCATGAGCAAACTCGGATTTGGCATCGGGGCGGAGTATGCCAACAATAGTGGCACCAGCCGCGTTTATTCGCTTTTTGGAAATAGCCCTTCACTTACGGCCAGCCAAAACTATAACGGCAAGCTGGGGGGAGGGAATCTTAGTTTTGATGGTCTTTTCTTGCGGAACAACTATGCGTTTGCTCCGGAGACCACGACCACAAGCCTTCGCGCCAACTACGCCGAAGGAGGATTCAATCTCTCTGGCTACCGGACGGGCACTTCAACCTCGGGCTTTAGCTCCGTGGCCGAGTCCGTTTCTCTTCGAGATCGCCGCACATGGGGAGTCGGGAGTTCCCGTCGAGACCAGCGCACGCGGGGTGGTCGTGGCCTCATTACCGACATCAACCTGACCTGGAATCGAAGCCAGAGCCGCGGGGTCTCAAGTGCCGTGGAGAGTGAGCGGATGGACCTGCGCTTCCTCGCTCAGCAGAATCTGGGTGCCGTGGATGCGGAACTCCTTTACGAACGAAGCATCCCCATCAGTGAATCACGAAACTTCAACAACAATCGGGATCGTACGCCAATTCTCAGCTTTAAGTCAGATGGCGATCGTTTGGGTTGGTTTCCAGCGAGTACGGGTTTAAGGTTTGATATTCAGGGAAGTCTGGGCGAGTGGCGCGATCCGGTGCGGCAAAGACCGATCTCTCGGTTCTTCTTGGATTCAGGAATTTCGGGTTCTCGCCGGGTGGGCGCGCTCAGCACTTCTTATCAAACGCGTCTCCAACAAGGAATCTATAGTGACGACACGGCGCAATACGTTCTGCGCTCTGATATCCGTAGTTCGTATCAGTTTGGGACACAGTCGAGTCTGAATCTAACCTACCGATATCTCAAGCCCGTGGGCTTTACTCCCATCCAGGCCGACCGCACCGGACGAGCAGACTCCCTTAGTCTGGATGCGAGCTATCAAATTGATCCCCGTACCTCCCTAGGTGTGCAAACGGGCTACGATTTCTATTCGGGTTTCCGGGGGGTTACGCCTTGGCAACAGGTCGGGATTCGCGCGGAGTATCTCGCCCCTCCGGGGCTCACCGCCCGGCTGTTTATTGACTACGATACGTTCTCATCCGTTTGGAACCAGGGTCGCCTCGATGCCATCATCCAGCAAGGTGATTTGCGCCTGACACTTGGCACCCGGTACGACGCACGAAGGTCGGTATGGGGCGGGGTGAATGCGATCGTGGAAGGGTTCCGCGCGGGGCAGATCACGGCGGCCGCCCTCTTCGACTACAACGGATACACCAAACAGCTCGATTCGCAGCAATGGCAGCTGATCTACGACCTGCACTGCGCGGAGATGGTGTTTGAGTTCTCGGATTCGCGGGTGGGGTTCCGCAGCGGCCGGCAGGTCGGCCTATTCCTGCGTATCAAGGCGCTTCCGGGCGGTAGCCCGTTCGGCCAAGGGACGCGCGGCCAGTCGCTCATCGGCCTCGGCGGCTAACTGCTGGCGCTCGAATACGCCCGCAACGCGTGCCGCCAAAAGAGGCGTGAGCCCACAAACAACGCCAAAGCCCACGCAAAGCTTAGAGTGAGGTCATGCACGGTGGCGCCACGGGTGAGCTGCCGGGCCGGTACGGTGCCCAGCAAAGCGATAGGAAGGACGTATAAGAAGAACCTTTGCGCCACCAGCCCATAGATATCCACTGGGTTCCGGGCAATGGTCATCATCGTGTCGCCCAAGACCCACAGGTTGTCCACGCGGACAAAGTAGATCCCCAGCGTCATCATCGCGAAGTCGATGGAATAGTAGATGATTCCGGCGCAGAACAGGGAGAAAGCGAACGCCGCCCAGTCGCCCGGGGCGGGCTGGATCCCATCCACGTTCAGGCCGTAAATCAGCATGCCGATCCCCGCCAAGATCGCCCCGATCTCGTTGAAGTTAAATCGCCGTAGGCTCACCCAGAACTGGCTATCCACGGGGCGCACGGCAATGAAATCCAGGGTGCCCCGGCGGACATGCTCAGGGATCTCCTTGACCGAGGAAAACAAAGCATTGAACGTGGCAATGAGTAAGAACGCGGCACTGCTTAGCACAAAGCCCTCGCCCTTCGTCCAGCCCGCGATGCTCTTGGTGTGCGAATAGAGGATGCTGACGACGATGGCGAAGAACACGGCCCACACCACGTTTTCCAGCATCTTGGCGTAGAAATTCGCCTTAAACTCGAGCTCGCGCACCAGGCTGCTTCGCCAGAACACTTGGTAGATCCGCGCGAGTCGCCCCATGGCTTTCAGGCTACCGTATACTGGCCGGGATGGCGGGCGTGATTCTGATGGGGCTGCTATGGATCATGGCGGGCTGGGCAGTGGGCGCCCGACTGCACGCCAAGGCCAATCACCTCGATCCGGCCGAAATCTGGGGCCTCGGGGCGCTGCTGGGGATGGGCATCGTGGGCACGCTGGTGTTCCTGGTTGGGCACCTGGGCGGCGTGGCGTTGGCCCCTTGGATCGCCATCATTTTGCTGGCAGCCGGGGTCGTCTCCGCCGCCAAAACTCGCCCTCCATTCAGCATCACCAAACCAGAAGGAATGGGCTTTTTCGCCATGATTGTGGCGGCTTTGTTGTTTGTTGTGGCGCTGTTCGGCGTGCTGGCCCCCACAACGGAATGGGATTCGCTAGCGTACCACTTGGCCGTCCCGAAGTTGTGGATATCCGAGGGCCGCATCGCGCCGATTCCTTTCATTCACCACTCTTATTTCCCATTTGCTGCCGATAGCCTTTATCTCATCGGTTGGCCGTTAGGAGAGGCCGGTGCGAAGGCCCACATGCTGTGGGGCACGGTGGCGGGGGCGATCTCCCTCTTCGGGCTCTTAAGGCGCACTGCCAGTGCCGGTGCCGCGTGGCTGGGCGTTCTCCTCTGGATGGGCGCGCCGGTGGTGGCGTGGGAGGCAGGCACCGCCTACATCGATGGTCTGCACGGGGCGTGGGCGGGCCTTGGCCTCGTTTATCTCATGCTCCACTTCTTCGCCAAGGAAGAAGATCGCGCACCCTGGTGGGTGGCCGCCGCTCTGATGGGGCTGGGGCTTGCCAGCAAGTACACGGGCCTCCAGGTGGCCCTCGCGGGTGCCGCCGTCGCTCTCGTGGCCGCGGCTCGCCAAAAGCGAATCAAAGAAGCCCTCCTCATCGGGGCCGTGGCCCTTGCTTTCGCCCTGCCGGTCTTCATCCGCAATGCCGCCCTCACGGGCAACCCGGTGTTCCCGTTCTTCTATTCGGCGTTCGGCGGGCGCGGCTGGGATCAGTGGCGAGCGGATATCTATGCCAATGAGCAGGCCTCGTTCGGGGTGGGCAAGCAGCCCACCGCGCTGGGGCACGCCACCCTCGGCCTGGCGTACCAGCCCGGACGCTACACTAACCCGCGCCAAACCGAGGGCGGAGGCTTCCCAACCGGGGCCGTCGGCTTCGCCATCATCCTGTTGGCCGTGGCCGCCTGGGCGAGTGGCCGCACGGATAAGCCGGGCCGCGCCGCCCTCGCCGGCGTGGCCATCCTTATGCTGGGCTGGTTTGCGCTCAGCCAGCAAAGCCGCTACCTCGCCTTTCTCATCCCGCCCATTGCCCTGGCCGCCGCGCCACTCCTCAGAGATCGCAAGTGGCAGCCGGTGCTGGCGGCCGCCCTCTTCGGGCAGGCCATCTACACGATGGGGATGATCTGGAACATGCAGGGGCAGGATCAACTGCGCGTAGTCAGCGGGCAGATTTCGCCCACCGAATACCGGCAGGCCCTGGTGCCGTTTGCCGCCGATGCCCCCACCCTCAATCAGCTCCCGGCGGACTCAAAAATCGCGCTCTACGACGAGGTGTTCGGGTTCCTGCTGGACCGCGATTACATGTGGGCCAACCCCGGCCACAGCATGCTTATCAATCACGAAAAAGCCCAAACCGGCCCCGAATATCGGCAAACCCTGCGCGACAACCAGGTCACCCACGTCTATGTGGCCTTGCGGTTCTGGGCCCGCGAGGACCGCGAGCGGTGGTTGCAGGCGGCCGGATTGATCGAAGGGGGAATGCCGTATTCCGCCGAGGAATCCGCGGCGATGAACGAGAATCTGGATTTGAAGTGGAGGCGTTTGTTGGCGGATTCCCATCGCTCAGGGGACCTCCGTGTGGTCGGTCAATTCCGGTCCGCGCTCCTTCTCGAAGTCCCCTCTTCCTAGTTCAACCCGCCCCGCTTCGGTAACCTCGGGGCATGGAATATCGGCGGCTCGGTCGGAGCGGCGTACGGGTAAGTGAAGTGGGCCTCGGCGGGTGGCTGACCCACGGGCGCACCATCTCGGATGACACCACGGCTTCGATCGTGAGGCGTGCCTTCGATCTCGGGGTGAATTTCTTCGATACCGCCGACGTCTACAACCGGGGCGAAGCCGAGATTTCTTTGGGCAAGGCCGTCAAGGGGATTCGTCGCGAAGACCTCTTTGTGGCCACCAAGTGCTTCTGGCCGATGTCGGATGGCGTGAACGACCGGGGCCTCAGCCGCAAGCACATTGTCGAATCGGTGAACGCCAGCCTCAAGCGCCTGCAGATGGATTACGTGGACCTGATGCAGTTCCACCGCTACGATCCGGACACCCCGATGGAGGAGATGGTGCGCGCCATTGACGACCTGGTGCGCCAGGGCAAGGTGCATTACTGGGGCGTGAGCGTGTGGTCGGCCGACCAGATTCAAGATGTTGTCCGCACCAGCCGCGAATGGCTGTGCACGCTGCCGGTGAGCAACCAGCCGCCCTACAACATGTTCGCCCGCGATATTGAGGCCGATGTGATCCCCACCAGTGAGAAGCTGGGGCTGGGGCAGGTGGTGTTCAGCCCGCTCGCCCAGGGCATCCTCACCGGCAAGTACAAGCCAGGCCAGGGTGCACCGGCGGGGAGCCGAGGCGCGGACGAAACCAGCAACCAGTTTATGGCGAACCTGATGCGCGATGAAGTGCTGAGCAAGGTGGAGCAACTCGCTCCCTTGGCGGCCCAAGTGGACTTGACGCTGGGGCAGTTTGCGCTGGCCTGGTGCCTGCGCCAGCCGAATGTGAGCAGCGTGATTGTGGGGGCCACCCGCATCGAGCAACTGGAAGAGAATGTCGGCGCGGCGGGCTGCGAAGTGCCCGCCGAAATCTGGACCGAAGTGGACCGAATCCTGGCGAGCTGAATTGAGCGACTTCACCCCGATCTCCGAACCCCTGCGCCGCGATTACTCGTTCGGCGATGAAGTGCCCCTGCTGGCCGGGGAAACCGAATTTGAGAAACCGCGCGGCATCCACCGGGTCGAGGTCCGGCCGGGGCTGGTGCGGGTCCACATCTCGCAGCTCACGGGCGGGCTGGCCGAGTCACGCCGCCGCGTGTTGGCTTACATTGCCGATGCCGGCGTGAGCATTGACTTCCTCAAGCTGACCCCGACGGGGCTCTCGTTTGTCGTCTCGGAGAGCCGCGCGGTGGCCGTCGAGCAGTGCCTCACGCCGCACGGCTACCACACCAGCTTCCATGCCGAACGCAGCCTCCTCATCATCCACGCGGTGAACATGCGCGACGAAGAAGGCCTGATCTCGCGGGTGCTGGCGGAGGTAATCCGCTCGGGTGTCGAACTTGAGCACCTGGGCGACTCTCACGACCGCCTCCTCATCGTAGTGCCGGACTCGGAAGCCGAAGCCCTCGCGGCACGCCTGCGAGACCTGGGCGAAGCCAACTCGGGAGGCGCGGCGTGAAGTACGTGGTCCTCAAGTTCGGCGGTACCAGCGTGCGCACCAAGGAAGCGCGCAATGCGGCGGCCCTGCGCGTCATCAGTTGCAAGGAGCAGGGCTTCCAGCCCGTGGTGGTGGTGAGTGCCATTGGCCGGCGCGGTGAACCCTACGCCACCGACACCCTGGTGCAACTCCTGCGCGAAATTGACCCGGTGGTGGAGCCGGACGTGCGCGAACTCGACCTGATGATGGCCTGCGGCGAGATTCTCTCGTCGGTGATCTTTGCGCATACGCTCAAGAGCCTGGGGCACCCGGCGATGGCGATGCGCGGCGGGCAGGCGGGCATCCGCACCGATGGCCAATACGGCCGGGCGCGCATCTTGGGCGTGAACCCTATCGGCTTGATGGAAGTGAGCCGCCGGGGCGCAATCCCGGTGGTGTGCGGCTTCCAGGGTGTGTGGACGGATGGCAAGCTTCCGGGGGCGGAACTGACTACCCTGGGGCGGGGCGGCAGCGACACCACGGCGGCGGCGCTGGGCGCGGCCTTGCGGGCCGAGCGCGTGGAGATATACACCGATGTGGACGGGGTGAAGTCGGCGGACCCGGATTTCGTGCCGGGCGCGCCCACCCTGGGCCGCGTGAGCTACGACGAAGTGGCTGAGATCGCCCACTTGGGCGCTAAGGTGCTACACCCGCGGGCGGCAGAGATTGCCATGCGTTTCGGCATCCCGCTGTGGGTGAAGAACACCTTTAGTGACCACCCGGGCACCGAGATCACCACCCGCGACCACGCCGAGACAGCGGCGGTAACGGGCGTGACGCACTCGGGCAAATTGGTGTATCTGCAGGCGGATTTGCAGGACTTGCCGGAGTCGGCGCGGCGCCAACTGATGCAGGTGATGTATGACACTCTGGGCCGCCAATCCTTCAATCTTTACATGACCAACCTGAGCCCGTCGAGCTTCGGCTTTGCGGTGCCGCGTGAGCAATATGGGCTGTTCATGTTGCTGTTCGATGGCCTGGTCATCCCCCTGCGTGGCGAGACCAATGAGATTGCCATTCTCCAGGTGGGCGACGAGCCGAGCCACGAGACGCAGACCCAGGTGGAGTTGCTCAAGCCGCTGGGCGAGACCCGCGTGATCCGGCTGGCGAGCATTGAAGGCTGCACGATGGTGAGCGTGGTGGGGCGGGAAGCCCTGGCCCAGCCGGGCCTGTTCCGCACGGTGCTGGACACCCTGGCCGAAGAGCAAGTGCCGGTGCTACAGACCGGTGACGCGGACTTCTCACTGAGTGTGCTGATCCCGGAATCGGAATTGCGGCGCACCGTTTCGGCGCTGCACGCCCGCTTCGGGCTGGCCACCAAGGGAGCTTAACCTCGTGTTGCCCGAAGGCCGCCCGGCGCTGATGGGGATCCTGAACGTCACGCCTGATTCGTTCAGCGATGGGGGTTTGCATCTCGATCCATTACTGGCCGTGGCGGCGGGGCGGCAGATGGTGGCCGACGGGGCGGACCTGGTGGACGTAGGCGGCGAAAGCACCCGCCCCGGCGCAGAGCCCGTGACCGAAGCCGAAGAATTGAAGCGCGTGGTGCCGGTGGTGCAGGCGCTGTGCACTGATGGCATCCGGGTGAGCATCGACACCACCAAGCCGGCGGTGGCCGAGGCCTGCCTGGCCGCTGGGGCCGAGGTGCTGAACGATGTGACGGGGTTCCAGAACCCCGAACTGCGCGAGATTTGCGCCCGGCACGGGGCCACCGCGTGCATCATGCACATGCAGGGCGAGCCCCGCACCATGCAAAACAACCCGAGCTACAACGACGTGGTGGGCGAGGTCGCGGCCTATTTGGAAGAGCAAGCCCAATTCGTGCAAGCGGCCGGGGTGCGAGACGTGTGGGTGGATCCGGGCATTGGGTTCGGCAAAACCACCGCTCACAACCTCGCTTTGCTTCGCCACATGGGCGCATTCACGGCCTTGGGCTACCCCGTACTGATCGGCCTCAGCCGCAAGGCCTTCTTGGGCCGAATCCTGGGCTCCGAAGCCGAACCCTTGCCGACCAGCGAGAGGGAAGAGGCGACCCTGGCCGCCAATCTTTTCGCGGCGGCCCACGGGGCACGAATCTTGCGGGTCCACAATGTGCGGGGGCATGCCCGTGCCCTCCGGGCTTGGCGGGCCCTGACTGACTGATGCGAATTCTGATCCACGACTTTAGCGGCCACGCGTTTACCTCCACCCTCAGCCGCGAACTGGCCCGGCGGGGCCACGAGGTCGCCCACGTCTTTTCTTCGAGCTTCTTGACCCCCCAAGGCCCGAACGAACGCCGCGCCGACGACCCGGACAATCTCCAACTGATTTCCATCAAGCTCGACCAGCCGATTGACAAGGGCAACCTGCGCAAGCGCCGGGCCGGTGAGATTGAGCACGGCCGCCGCGCCACCCAGGTCATCCGCGAGTTCAAACCGGACTTGGTGCTGAGCGGCAATACGCCCCTGGACGCCCAGCGCATGTTCTTGGATCACTGCGAGCAAGCGGGCATCCCGTTCCTGTTTTGGGTGCAAGACCTGATCGGTCAAGCGGCGGTGCGGATCCTGCGCCGCAAGGTGCCGGTGGTCGGCGGCACGATCGGCAAGTACTACCAGAGCATGGAGAACCGCCTGCTGGAGCGCAGCCGCAAGGTGGTGGTGATTAGCGAAGATTTCCGGCCGCACCTCCCCGCCGGCGTGAAGCCTGAGAACATCCACGTGGTGGAGAACTGGGCCGTGCTAGATGAAATCAGCGTGAAGCCGCGCCAGAACGAATGGGCGGCGGCGCAGGGGGCCAGCGAGGGGCTGACTTACGTCTACAGCGGCACCCTGGGCATGAAGCACAACCCCGAATTGCTGGTGCAGATGGCGAAGTCCCTGCAGAGCGTGCCGGGGGCGCAGGTGATCGTTATCAGTGGCGGGGCGGGGCTGGAATTTGTGGCCCAGCGCGCGCAAGAACTGAACCTCGGCAACCTCAAGACGTTGCCGTTCCAGCCCTTTGAGCAGCTGGAGAACGTGCTCGGCACGGCGGATGTGTTGATGGCCATCTTGGAGCCGGATGCGGGGGTTTTCAGCGTCCCCAGCAAGGTGCTGAGCTACCTGTGTGCCGGTCGGGCGCTGTTGCTTGCCGTGCCACCGGAGAACTTGGCTGCACGCATTGTGGCGGGGCGAGAAGCGGGCATCGTGGTGCCCCCCACCGATACGGAAGCCTTTGTGCGCGCCGGAATGGAACTGGCGCAGGATGCCAACCGCCGCGAGCAAATGGGCCGGAACGCGCGCGCCTACGCCGAAGAGACCTTCGATATCCGGCGCATTACGGATCGGTTCCTCGAGATTTTCGAGTCGGCGTTAGCCAAGTAAGGCGTCACACGCGGGCGGCTTGCCAGGCGCCTTGCTTCCATTGATACATCGCCATCAATCCGTTCAGCGTTTGCGAAACGGACATGGCCCACCACACCCCGGTGGCGCCCAGTGCCCAGCCCGGCATGCCCGGGATCCAGCCGGCGGGTAAGGCCAGGCAAGCGGCCAGCGGCAGGCGCACTCCCCAAAGCGTGATGACGGTCTGCCAGAAGGGGCGCACCATGTCGCCCGCGCCCTGCATCGCCCCCACCAGCACCATGCCGTAGGAGAACAGCACCTCGGTGGCCAGGATGATGTAGGTGTACATCACGGCGATGTGAATGACTTCTTGGCTTTGGCCTTCGAGCATCGCGTTCGCGACCTGCGGGGCAAAAGCCGCCAACAGGATGGACACGAACCCAACCACGGCGGCTGAGTGGTGCGCACATAGCCAGCCTAAACGGCGAGCGCGATCGGGGTCCTTCATTCCGAGGGATTGGCCGACCAGGGCCTGCGCCGAAATCATGAGCCCGAACGCGGGCATGAAGGCGACGGCTTCAATATTGATGCCCACCCGCATGGCGCCCAGGGCGTGCTCCGCGTTCGGCACCTGCTTGAGAATCATGAGAAGCAACGCGAAAGAACCCACGCGCACCACGGCCATGCCGCAGGCTGGCCCGGCGAGGCGCAAGAGGCGCTTGACCCAGGGCAGTTCCGGCCACTCGGGTCGCTTGATCTCTAGCGGACTGCGGGCGGCAAAGATGAGGTAGGCCACGGCGGCCAGCCATGCGCTGGCAGCCATAGCAGCAGCGGCCCCGGTCACTCCCCAGCCCAGGCCAGGCAGCGTGATGCCGTTCCAAACCCGGGTGGGGAAGATCATGAAAACGTTGAAGATGACGTGCAGGGCAATTTGCACGCTGGAGATGTAAAGCGGGCTTTTGCCATCGCCGATCGCCCGGAATGATCCGGCGATGGTCTGGATGACGTAAAGCGCGGGCAAGCTAAGGGCAAACACGCTGAGGTACTGCACCATCACTTCGCCCACGCGGGGGGCGTCGGCCGGGGCAAACCAGTTGCGGGCCACCGGGGCCACCAGCAGCGCCAAGCCCACCGCAATCAACCCTAAGAGCAGGGAGAACCCGACGCTCTTGCGGGAGGCAAGCTTGACTTCATCGTGGTCCCCGGCGCCAAAGGCCCGGGAGACAATGGCGGTCGGTGCGGTGCCGAGGGCAAATCCCACCGAGAAAAAGAGGAAGATGAGAGCGCTGGCGGAGGCCACCCCAGCCAGTGCCGCCTCGTCGGGCTTGCCCTGATATTGAATGCGCGCGAGGAAGGATGTGTCTAAGAAACCGTTGATGGTTTGGAGAATGTTGAGCAACACGGCGGGGCCGGCCAGCTTCCATACCACCCGGTGCTCATTCTCAAGTATTGGTTTCTCTTCCTCTCCTGGGGATTGCACTTCACTTCACTCTACAAGAATTGCGAGCGCAACGATTTGCAGTCCTAGTTGAAAAGGGTCTCATGAACGGAGATAATGACAACGACATGAACTACGAAATCATGCACGGGCCGAGCTTTGCCGTCGCCCGAGTTTTGTTGCAGCAAGGCGAGAGCGTGCGGGCGGAGAGCGGGGCGATGGCCTCGATGTCGCCGTCGGTGGAGATGCAATCACAAAGTGGGGGACTGGGCAAGATGTTTGGTCGAATTCTGAGTGGGGAATCGGCTTTCCAGACCATGTTCACGGCCACGCACGGACCGGGTGAAGTCGTCTTTGCTCCCAAAACGCCGGGCGAAGTCCGAGCGTTGACGCTGCAGGGCCGGGGCTGGATGATCACCAGCGGTGCCTATCTGGCCAGCGACCCGAGCGTGGAACTCGGCACGGCCGCTAACATGAAGAACTTCTTTGGCGGCGAGGGCGTGTTTATGGTGCGGGCCAGTGGTGCGGGCACCGTGCTGGTGAATAGCTTCGGCGCGATCCGCGAAATCGAACTTCAAGCGGGGCAGAGCTACATCATCGATACCGGTCACCTGGTGGCGTTTGAAGATGGCATGGGCTACCAACTGCAGAAGGCCGCGAAATCCTTGTTGGGTTCGTTCACCTCCGGTGAAGGCATTGTCGCCGTGATGTCCGGTCCGGGGCGCGTGCTGATGCAAACCCACCAACCGCAGGGTCTGGCGCAGACGCTGGCGGCCTTCATCCCGCGCAGCGGATGAGGTGGCGCGCCCCTTTTGAGCCTCGGGTGCTGACTCCCTTCCCCAGTGAAGGGGGTCAGCCCTGGCTGTGGGTGGACGGGGCCGAAGGCTTCCACGACGCCGAGGTGTGGGAGCGCCTAGCCCCCGGGCGGTGGCAGTGGCGGGTGGCCGGTCTCACAGAATCCGAGTGGCAGGCGGCTTTGCCTCCTTCTCGTCACGCCCGGGTGGTATCCGCGGCCGTGGAATTGACGAAACAGATTCGCGAGTTAGGCGGCGCGGGGCGGGCAGCGGCATGGGCCGGCGAGTGCCTGGTGATCGGTCCCCCCACGGAAGAGGTGTGGGAGGACATGGATCGGCGGCTCGGTTAGCCGCGTTCGGACGTCACGGCCTGCGATCCCACCGGCGGGCGGAACACGAAGCTCGTGTCATCAAAGATTTCGCCGGTCCAGACCTGGATGCGCCAATCATCGCGGCGGCGACCGTTGTCCGCGAGGTGCAGGATCTCGCTGAGCCGCTGGAGTTCGGTATCCACCGGGCGGAACACATAGGTGGTGCGGCTGGGCACCGGGGTAGTGGCATCGGCGCGCACGACCAGCGGATCCATGGGGTCCAGGCTCAGGCTGGCGGTGGGCATGATCGGTTGCCACTTCACGGCCCCTCGAATGTACATGTCCTCGGCGATCTGGGCGAGCGCGCCCATCCCTTCGGATGAATTGCGGCGCAAGGCTTGGCAGAGACGGGACACGTGGTCCGGGCGCTGCGTCGGGGTGTCCACGGAGCCGTACGGCACCGAGACGTAGCGATTGCGCGCCACATCGTAGGCAAAGAAGTATTGGCCGTCGCCCACCACGCGCTGGACCTGCACGCCGTTTTCGTAGTAGTTGGTCTCGACCCGCGCCGTAAATCGCCCATCCCGCTCAATGATGCGGAAGGCCAGCGTGCCGTACAGGTTCACCACATTGGAACCCACGGTGCGGGTGCCGGTGAGGCGCAGTGCCAGGCCACCCTGGTTGGCGCGGACGTAATCGTCCATCAGCCAGGACCGCACGTCGGACTGAATGTCCGCCGAACTCATTGCCGGGAATGCCGCCACCAGGCAGGCGAGGGCCATCAGTTTGGGTTGAGGCACGGTTGGTAAGACGAACCCGGGGCGGGTTCGGTTCCAGCGGTATCCTTGGGGTTCCTTCTCCAAGCTCATGTCGTACGAAGAATCTTATCTCTATCGCCTCCGCCACAGTGCAGCGCACCTCATGGCCCAGGCGATTACGGAACTCTATCCGGGCGTCAAGCTCGCGATCGGCCCGCCGATTGAGAACGGCTTCTATTACGACGTGGAGACTACGACGAGCATCCGCGAGGAAGATCTCAAGAAGATCGAGCAGCGCATGCGCGAGTTGGCGAAGCTGAACCAGCCCATCGTAGCGGTGAGTGCCAAAGACCGCGAGGATGCGCGCCGCATCATCCTGGAAGAGACGACGCTGGGGAGCGGCCCGGAGGTGGCGGAATACAAGCTGCAACTGCTGGACGCCATCCCCGAGGGTGATCCGATCACGTTTTACGATCAGCAGGGCACGGACAAGCAGGGCAACGCCCACCGCTTTATTGACCTGTGCCGGGGCCCCCACGTGGAGGCCACGGGCGAGATCAAGCATTTCCAGCTGATGTCCATCGCCGGGGCGTATTGGCGCGGCGACGTGAAGAACAAGCAGCTCACGCGCATTTACGGCACGGCCTTTGAGACCAAGGACGACCTGCACCAGTACCTGCACAACCTGGAAGAAGCCAAGAAGCGCGACCACCGCAAGCTGGGCCGCGAGCTGGGCTTGTTTATCTTTAGCGACAAGGTGGGGCCGGGCCTGCCGCTGTGGCTGCCCAAGGGCGCAACCCTGCGCGAGACGCTGAACGACTTTCTGCGCGACGAGCAGCGCCGCCGGGGCTACCTGCCGGTGGTGACGCCCAATATTGCCAGCCAGCGCCTTTATGAGAAGTCGGGCCACATCCTGACCTACCGCGACAAGATGTTCCCGTTCATGCAGGACGACGAGAACGAGGTGTTCATCCTCAAGCCGATGAACTGCCCGTTCCACATCGAAATCTATGCGAGCGACCTGCGCAGCTACCGCGACCTGCCGGTGCGCCTGGCCGAATTCGGGACGGTGTACCGCTATGAGCAGAGCGGGGAACTGGCGGGCATGCTGCGGGTGCGCGGCTTTACGCAGGATGACGCCCACCTCTTTGTGACCCCCAGCCAACTGGGCGACGAGTTCAAGGGTGTGGTGGACCTGATGATGGTGGTGCTGCGGCAACTGGGCCTGAGCGAATACCGTGTGCGCGTGGGAACCCGCGACCCGGAGAGCACCAAATACGTGGGCAGCGACGAGAACTGGGTGGCCGCCGAAAAGGCGATTGTGGATGCCTGCAATGATCTGGGTCTGGAGTTCGAAGTCAGCCCGGGGGATGCGGCGTTCTACGGCCCCAAGCTGGACCTGATTATCAAGGACGCCCTGGGCCGGGAGTGGCAGATGGGCACCGTGCAGGTGGACTACAACTTGCCCGAGCGCTTTGAGCTGGAATACGTGGGCGAGGATGGCCAGCGCCACCGCCCGATCATGATCCACCGCGCGCCGTTTGGTTCGCTGGAGCGCATGATTGGCCTGCTGACCGAGCAATACGCCGGGGCGTTCCCGTTCTGGCTGGCGCCGGTGCAGGTGAACATCCTGCCGATTGCCGACCGCCACAACGGCTACGCCTACGCGATTGCCGAGGCCCTGCAAGGCTTTGTCCCGGCCCGCGAAGTGACCGAGGACGAACTCGAGTTTGCCCCGGTGACCGTGGAATCCGTGCCTAAGTGGCGCGTGGAAGTGGATGCCCGCCGCGAAACGCTGGGCAAGAAGATTCGCGAGAGCCAGAAGCAAAAGGTGCCCTACATGATCGTGGTGGGCGACCAAGACGTGGAGAACGGCACCATCAGCGTGCGCAGCCGCGAAGATGGCGACCTGGGAGCCATGACCCTGGCGGAATTTGTGGCGAAGGCTGGCGACCCGAACGCTTAGGGTCGCCTGTCAATCTTTTTAATGACCCCTAACGGAAATTACACCAGCAACCAATAACAAGAGGGTTGCTGGTTCATCGTCAGTTTAAGAAGAGAGGGTTTACGCTGATCGAGATCATGATTGTGGTCTTGGTCATCAGCATCTTGGCGATGATCGCCGTGCCCGCCTGGCAATACACCCGCCAGCGCACCCATGAACGGGCCTGCGAAGCCAATCGCAGCAAACTGAACGATGCCAAGGCGCAGTGGATGGCGGCGACGGGAGCGGTTCCGGCGGATGTGCCGGACATGACCGACCTCGCGCCCACCTACATCAAGGAAATTCCTCGGTGCCCGCAACACGGCGTCTACACCCTGGGCGACGGCAACACTCGGGTTTCGTGCAGCGTGCACGGCCAGTGACCTTATAGATTTCTTAGGCTGACGACCGGATCTTGGTTGGCCGCGCGACGCGCCGGCCACGCCCCGAAGATCGCGCCCACTCCGACTCCCACCCCGAACGCGAGCGCCACCGTGCCCCACGTCATGAGCGGCTTGATGCTGGTGGTGGAGGCGAGGACTGTATTGACCAGGGCGCTGACGACCAGCCCCGCGAATGATCCGGCCAGACCGATGAGCACGGCCTCGATAAGGAACTGCCGGAAGATATCTCGGCGGGTGGCCCCGCAGGCCTGGCGGATGCCGATCTCGACCCGACGCTCGTTGACGGACATAAGCATGACCGTCATGATGCCGACCCCGCCGACAAAGAGCGCGATGCTAGTGAGGCCGACCACCAGCGTGCCCAGCACGCCCATCACCTTAAAGATGAGGCCGAGCAGGTCCTCTTGGGTAAGGACGCTGTACTGCTGGTAGTCCAGCCGTTCGCCGAGCTTCTTTTCGAGCGCGGGGACGAGCACTTTGGGGTCCGTGGCGGGATCGAACTGCACCATGATACGGTCGATCTGGGCGTCGGGGTGCTTGGCTTTCCAATCTTGATAGGGGATGTAGGCGACGTTGGCGAAGGACTGCATGCTGAACATGCTTTCGCTTTCCCCTTGATCTTTGAGGACGCCGATGACCTCGAATTCCTTGTCGCTGAGGCGCACCATCTTGCCGAGAGCGTCTTGGTCTCCAAAGAGGGTTTCTTTGGCGATGGAACCAAGGACGATGGGGTCCTTGGTGGTGGTGCCGGGACCAAAGAATGCGCCTTCGGCGATCTCCGCCTTGTGCATGGCGAACCACTCGGGGGTGGTGGCGATGGTGAAGGGGTAGGCGGACTTGTCGCCGTATTTGAGGCCTCCGCCGGCGAAGGTGAGGGTGGCGGCTTCGCGAACCCCCGCGATGGTGGTGAGGTTCTGGGCGTCGGCTTCGGTGAGGAAGCTCTGACCGCCAAAGTTGGGGTTGAAGTTCATCCCGCCGAGTTCGACGCGGGCGGGAACTACGATGAGGATGTTGACGCCGAGGTCTTCGACCTGGGAGGAGATGTCCTTTTGTACGCCGAGGCCGATGCTGACCAGGAGGAGGATGGCGATGCTGGCAATGGCGACGCCCACCGCGCTGAGAATGGATTGTCTCCAGTTCTCGCGGAGGCTGGTGAGGGCTGCGGCCAAAGCCATTCCTTGAGCCTACGCTAGGTTGGGGTGACGTGTCGCGCGGGGTGGGACTGCTGGGGGGCACTAGGCGGGGCTACCGGCTCGAAATTCGAACCATTGCAAAAATGTCCGAGCCCGGTGTATCTTTTCAATACATGCCACTAATCGACCTCTCAAGAAGAAGATTAAACTCCACTTTTATACTCTCTCAGTTGAACGGCACTGGCCCCTTTGAACTCATTCTTGATGAAACTTACATTGATGGCGACCTAAATATAGCCGGCAAAACCTTCTCACAAATTAGCCTCAATGCTTGTCGCTGTAATGGAACCATCACATTCCAAGATTGCAACTTACCATCCGTAGCGCAAAATGAGGCAGAGCTCTTAACTGCTAAATTTACGATGCGACGGGCAAGAATCGGCGGTGGCTTTCGCTTGCGCCGCACAAATGATGCGACTCACGGACCTCTTAGTACATGGGGCCAGCTAGATCTGACTGACTCTACGATCGGTGCTTCAATCGAAGTAGATGGAATCACTGTCGAGCGACTGAGTCTCGTCCAAGCCAGAATTGGTGGATCACTGAAGGTTCGAAGAAAAACCCCAATGGACCCAACAACAACTGCTCTCCACACAACTATAAGGAATGACCTTGACGCACACGGTGTCGTTGTAGGTGGAGACGTCCTCTTACGAGGAGTTACTATTCAGGGCAGAGCAGTATTCTCAAACTCAAGAATTGGCGGGGTTTTTAGTGCACAGGTTTGGAAACCACAAACGAGAGATGCGGATCCAATGCCGATTAACTCTACAGATGCAGCAAATGCGACCTTAATGACTGTTGATCCCGCGACACTTTTTCCTACGAAGATATTATGCGGCCTTTGGCTCACTCGGGCTAATGTGACAGGGGGTGTGCTATTACAAGGCACTCAGATTCACGGACAACTTGATGCACGATTTGCTAGCATAGGCGGTCTTGACTTGTCGTCTGAACCAGTTGAAGGATGTGATGGGGAATTTACACTTGAGATTTCTCAGATTCTACGAGTTCGCATGGCGACATATCGCGGCGCATTTAGAAGTGACTTCGGAATATCCGCTAGAAAGGCCGAGTGGATCGAGCGTTCTGAAGCCGCTTTGAGACAATCCCATTCTCTAATGCGGGAGAGTGATCAAAAAACCTACAATGCTGCCCTACGCCTTGCACATCAGAACACACTAACTCGTTCCTGGAACTATAATAGAGACCCAAATCGACACATCCAACTCGAAATACTTGGTAACGGATATAGACTCGATTGGAAAAATCAAGATGACTTCGGGTACGGATTAATTCCTAAGTTTACAATTGGACCCATCAGGGACTTTACACATGAAAGCAATGGGGTGACACTTCGGGCAGAATTACGATTTCCCGATGAACCTGATGCCTATTCAGATCTTTTTGACTTCTCAGTCTTGGTAAAGCCAAGTCATTTCAGAATGTCCTGGCCTGAAAATTCGGACCCGTGCGGCCTATCGAGTTATGTTGGCTGGCAAGCAAAAAAGCTTTGGGACGAGATACCACCTAACGTTGGCATCACACATATAAGTGGAGAAGTGCAACTCGATTCGATCAGTATTGCCGGTGACCTTGTACTATCTGGGGCGAGGCTCTTGTCAGGTCTCAGGCTTCCGGGGGCAACTATCGCTGGTAGATTCGATGCCACTTCAAAACCATCGCCGCTGAATGCTAATACCGAAGAGCTTACCGCCGAATCTAAGTTTTATCCAACTCGTATTGGCGTCATGAAATTACATTCCCCAAAATTCGCGGTGAGCATTCATGCTGAAAACTTAAAGCTCGGAAAATCGTTCCAAATTGCCGGCGCTCATCTTCAGTCGGGTGTTAATCTCATGGGATCATCAATTGGAGGCAATGTGTTCCTATCAGGGGATGAAAGCAATCGAACTGTTATTGGAGCAGCTACTGGGCCGAATCGTAGAATTTACAGTCTGCGTCTGTCAGCATCCGAAATTGGGGGTAACGTCCTTTTCCATGGAGCCTTTCTTTCAAACGGAATAACTGCTAAGAACGCAAAAATTGAAGGCGATATATCCGGAATATCTAGTTGGGTAGATGCTCTTAAAGGTACGGCTGAAAGGCGAACGTACGTTGGGCAGGGCTATTGGGATAAACACGAGAGGGCGTCACTGCATTTGAACGGAGTTAGACTAAAAGGAGATGCTGACTTCCGAGGTGCATTCTTGGAAGGGGGGGTTCTCTGCGAATCTGCAGAAATTGACGGATTTCTTGGATTAGGATCTATTGACCGATCGGGAAGTCGCTTGCAGGAAGCAAGTGACGACTTTTATCCGATGCCAGGTACGGAAGACGAAAGATATGTATCCTGCTTCATCGGTCCAGCACAGGACAGTTTATTAGGTGCGTTCAGTGTTATTCTGAGTAACTCTAAAATTGCCGGTAGTATTGATTTTAGAGGCGCAATCATTCGCACAGGCA
Organism: Chthonomonas sp. UBA2785; assembly: GCA_002352215.1. GTDB lineage: Bacteria > Armatimonadota > Fimbriimonadia > Fimbriimonadales > Fimbriimonadaceae > JAHBTC01. The sequence continues at coordinate 104,658 of DEIB01000056.1, forward strand.
TTTATGCTGGGCATGCGATCATTGACGGAGATGTACTGTTACAAAGATTTTTGCCTAGGACCGCACATCAGGCGTCAACATTTACTTGTGTTGGGCCTGGTCTTGGAGCTGGTTGGCAGTTGAGTCTTCGGAATAGTAATACGTCCGAAGCCGCATTATTTACCCCAAATGCGAAAATTGGCGGACATATTTACCTTCATGGAGCCGTACTAGCATCGGGATGGAGCGGAAGTGGCACATCCGTCAGGGGTTCTATTCTTGCTAGTCCGTTTGATAGTAAGTTTCAAATGGAGACACAGACAATTGTTGGTCCTGGCAGACGTCACAATCGAGAATGTTGCATTCGACTCCCTCATTCTAGAGTTGGAGGTGACGTAGAACTGGTCGATGTGTCCTTTAGAGAGCATGGAATCAGGATGTACCCAGTCGGAAGCGAGGGCAGTAGAGTACTCGACGACCATGAGGTGACAGCGAACTTAGCAGATTCAAGAAAGTCAAAGAGGCCATTGATAAATTTTGAGGATGCTTCTGTTGGAGGTCGATTTAGGGTGTCACTTAGTGACCAGGATCGTCGAGTGGCTCGATATCGGGTTAGAAATGTTGTTTTTGAGCTTGCATCTGGCGTTGAAGCGGTGGGGAATGGATCATCTTGGAGAGTACGAGGCATCAATGGTCTTGGGCTTGAGTATGCTAAGGCAGTTTTGGCCTTGATGGCATCATGGTGGGCTTGGTTCGTTGTGGCATTTCTCGTGATTTATGGTGTTGTTGACGGGCAAGATATGTTGAAGCTTAGTACCGTCGCGGAGCCACTGGCTGTTCCTGTAGCCGTTGGGGTAGCGTGTATCTCAGTAGTGTTGCTTGCTTGCTATCGAGTGGAGCATACTGTAAACTCTCATCTCTTTGAAGTGGAGGGGCTCAAGGCAAGTCAGTTTGATGTTCAATTCTGTGGGAACCAGGTAGCTGATGTCCTTAGGCGGTATCAGCTTGTGATTAATGCAAGACGTCCAGCGGGCCATGGGAGTATGTTCGGTACAGATTTCTTTGCAAGCACGTGTGTGGGAACGCTGTTTTGGTTTTCTGTGTGGGCTTGCTGTTCCGGCTTAATTCTCTTTCGTAGTTCTGGGGTTTTTGTGCGTTCGGAAGCTCCTGGTGTGGTCTTTGTTGGGCTTCTATTTGCTTTTAGCGCCGCAGTGACGTATCTGGCTCGGAATAAGAATTTGTTTGAGCGTGAGACTCCAGTAAGGAGAGGTGCGTCGGCGTATCGTAGGCGGCAGGAGGTTGTAGGTAAGTTGATGTTTCTAGCAGGTTGTCCGAGAAATGAGTCGATTTACAATCAGTTAGAGCAGCAGTCACGGGAGAGTGGAGATCATTATCTTGCAGATCGAATCGCTCTACATTGGCAAGGCAGAGATTTGCTTTCAACCCTGAGGTCTTGGAGCTCGTTGGGTAGGGTCTTTTCTTTTCTGCTTATGGGCCAAGGTGTACGCGGTGGCCGAGTTGTAACTGTTGTCTGTTCACTATTTTTTCTGAACATTGCTTTCTTAGTGGGTGTTAGTAGCAGTAATGATCGGTTTTTAGCGGAGCCATTGGTTCAGGTGCAATCTGGCAGCTTCCCAGGTGATGAGGCTTCTGCTGTTAGTGATGGGGCAAAAGTTCAGGCGAATGTTGGTCAGATCGTTGGTTTAGCGGCATCGCCATTTGTTCAAGCTAGGCCAGAGAGACCTAAGGCTGAAGGCGGAGCATTTATTGTTGACCGTGTGGCTCAGGTGAGGTTGCTGTTGCCAGATAGAAGCGTATTGTATCTAGAGTCGAGGATGGGGATGGATTCGACGCAAGGTGTGTTCCGGTCTGCAGGTGTTTTTTTGCTAGTAATTGTAACGTACGCTTTTTTCAGGCATTCTCCTAGGCTGCAGAAGCTTCGTGGATATAACAATTGATGATGTTAACAGCGGCTTAGATGCTACTGGAGTGTTGTTCGTCCATGAGTACTATATACGATGAATATTTACTCCAGAGGATGCGGGATTGTCCGGGGTTAAAGCTAATGCTTGCTATTACGCTGTTTGACGGTTGTTAGATGGTTATGAGTTAAGGGGAGAGCGCAGTGCGAAGGATCTTATCGATCTTCCGACCCTTGGCTAACTCGTCCACGAGCTTGTCGAGATACCGGGCTTGTTGGGTGAGTTTGTTGGTGATTTCTTCGACGCGATACCCGCAGATCGTGCCGGTGATGAGGTGGGCATGGGGGTTAAGCGTGGCCCCGGCGAAGAACTCCTCGAAGGTCGTGTCATTGTCGAGGTGATGCTGGAGCGCGGCCTCGTCGTACCCCGTGAGCCAGGTAATGACCTCGTGGAGCTCCGCCACGGTGCGCCCCTTGGTTTCCACCTTCTTCACGTAGTGCGGATAAACGGAGCGGAAAACCATTTTCGCGATCTTGGCGTCGTGGTGCGAGGTGTCGGTCATGGCCGCATGGTTACCCTAATCGACGACGGGGAAGCAAAGCAAAGTGTCACCCATTTGTTCGGTATGGGACCACTTAGAATGGCCCGGCCGAGAGGACTCGAACCTCCGACTTCTTCCTCCGGAGGGAAGCGCTCTATCCACTGAGCTACGGCCGGGAACGGACCCGAAGGCTACCCGATGAGTTTTTCGATCACCTGGCCGTGCACGTCGGTCAGGCGGAACTCGCGCCCCAGGTGGTTGTAGGTCAGCCGCTCGTGGTTCATACCCATCAGGTGCAAGATCGTGGCGTTGATATCGTGCACGTGCACGGGGTCTTCCACCACGTTGTAGCCCAGATCGTCGGTCTGCCCTAGCGAGAGTCCGGCCTTGACGCCGCCCCCCGCCATCCAGATCGTAAACGCGCGCGGGTGGTGGTCGCGGCCCAAGAACGTCGAGCCATCCCGCTCCTCATTCATGGGCGTGCGGCCAAATTCGCCGCCCCAAATCACCAGCGTGTCATCCAGCATGCCGCGCTGCTTCAGGTCGGCAATCAGCGCCGCGCAGGCTTGGTCCACCTGGCGGCAGCGCTCGGGCAGGCTCGTCATGATGTCGTCGCCGGGGTTGGTACCGTGGCTATCCCACCCCCAGTGGTAAAGCTGAATGAAGCGGCAGCCGCGCTCGGCCATGCGCCGCGCCAGCAGGCAGTTGTTGGCAAAGCTCACCGCGCCGGGTTCGGTGCCGTACATGGCGTGGGTTTCCGGCGATTCGTCGCTCAGGTCGGTCAGTTCGGGCACGCTGGCTTGCATGCGGTACGCCATCTCGTAGCTGGCGATTCGGGTGGCGATTTCGGGGTCGCCGTGGTCGCTCAGCTTGAGGGCATTCATCTCGCGCAGCGCATCCAGCATGTGCCGGCGGGAGGTGCGGTCCACCCCATCGGGGTCGGTGACGTACAGCACCGGGTCGCCCTTGCTCCGGAACTCCACGCCCTGATAGTGCGAGGGCAAGAAGCCGCTACTCCAGCAGGCCTTGCCGCCATCGGGATTGTTCTGGCCGCTCACCAGCACCACAAAGCCGGGGAGGTCTTGGCTCTCGGTGCCGAGACCGTAGAGCAGCCACGAGCCGATGCTCGGGCGGCCCGGAAGCTGGTGCCCGGTGTTGAAGAAGATCTGCGCCGGGGCGTGGTTGAACTGGTCGGTTTGCACGCTGTGGATGAACGCCAGGTCGTCTGCCACGCGGGCGGTGTGCGGCATCAGACTACTGATCCAGTGGCCGCTCTGTCCGTGCTGTTTGAACTCATACGGGGACCCCAATAGCTTGGGCGTGCCCTTGATGAAGGCGAAGCGTTCGCCTTCGATGATCTCTTCCGGGATCGGTTCGCGGTCGTGCTGATTGAGCTTGGGTTTGGGGTCAAACAGGTCGAGCTGAGAAGGCGCCCCCGCCATGAAGAGAAAGATGACGCGCTTGGCCTTGGGGGCAAAGTGCGGCGCCCGCGCGGCAAAGGGATTGGTGGCCACGGGCGGGGCGGCCAGGGCCGCCGGATTGAGCAGGGAACCCAGCGCCAAGGTGCCGATGCCGTACGACGTCATGCGGAAGAAGTGCCGCCGCGTGATGTCCTTCAAGATGATTTCGTCGAGTTCGTTCTGGTTCACGGTCTTGGGTTCCTGGGGGCGTTATTCGCGGGTGATGGCCTCGTCGAGGTTGAGGAGCAGGCTAGCCAGCATGCGCCAGGAGGCTTCTTCAGCATCCTCGCGCTGGGCGGCGGCAAAGACTTTGGCCTGCAGAGCTTGGTAGTTCTTGAGAACTTCGAGTTCTTCCTTGCTAGGTGTGCGGGCAAGGACGAGACGGAAACCTTCTTGGATACGATCCTCTGGCTTCTCGCCATCCATCCGGGCGGACAGGGCCGCGGCGGCCTCGAGATACACCGGGTCGTTCATCAGCACCAGCGCCTGCAAGGGGGTGTTGGTGCGCACACGTACGTCGGTGCACGCCTCGCGGCTGGTGGCGTCAAAGGTGAGGAAGCTGGGGTACGGGGCCGTACGCTTCCAGAACGTATAAAGCCCACGGCGGTTCTTATCCTTCGTGGGGTCGGTGATCCACTGGTCGCCGCTGTAGGGGTTGTCCCAAATGCCCTCGGGCTGCGGGGGGAACACGCTCGGTCCGCCCATCGAGAGGTCCAGCAGACCGCTCACGAAGAGGGCGTTGTCGCGGATCATCTCGGCTTCCATGCGGTAGCGCGGGGCGCGGCCGAGGTAGCGGTTGTCGGGATCCCAGGCGCGCATGGCGTCGGTCACCGCACTGGATTGCCGGTAGGTGCGGCTGGTCACGATGGTGCGGATCAGCTTCTTGAGGCTCCAGCCTTGATCTCGGAAATCTACGGCGAGGTAATCGAGGAGTTCGGGGTGGGAGGGAGCCTCGGACTGGGTGCCGAAGTCGCCGGGCGTCTTGACGATGCCGAGGCCGAAGATCAATTCCCAAATTCGGTTGACGGTAACCCGGGCGGTGAGGGGGTTATCGCGGTGGGTGAGCCACTGCGCCAGACCCAGGCGATTGAGCGGCATTTCTGGCTGCCACGGGGCCAGGTTTTCCGGCACTCCGGCGGGGACCACCTCGCCCGGAGCCAGGTAAACCCCGCCCTCGCGGATGGGGGTCTCGGGCTTGCGCTCTTTGGATTCTTGGAGAACAAGGGTGGTCGCTTTCTCCAGCGATTCTCGCTCCTTCTTGATCTTTTCGAGCGCGGCTTTGCGCGCATCGCTTTCGGGGGACGAAAGCAAGAACTCCTCGCGCTTCTTGATCCGCTCCACGTAAGGGCTTACTTCTTCCGGGGTCAGGGCGAGCAGCGGTTCGTCCGCACTCTCCCAAAAGGCCAGGGTTTCGTAGAAATCCTTCTGCGAAATCGGATCAAATTTGTGGTCGTGGCACTGGGCGCACCCGGTGCTGCTGGCCATCCACACGGTGCCCGTTACAGCGGCCCGGTCCACCAGCACTTGCCAGCGCTGCTCTTGCGGGTCGGTGCCACCCTCCTCATTCAGCATAGTATTGCGGTGGAAACCCGTCGCAATCAGTTGCTCGCGAGTGGGCGCGTCCAGCAGGTCTCCGGCAATCTGCTCAGTGGTGAATTGGTCAAACGGCTTGTCGGCGTTGAACGACTTGATCACGTAATCGCGCCACGCCCAGTTCTGGCGGCCGAGGTCCTTTTCGTAGCCATTGCTGTCGGCGTAGCGGGCGAGGTCCAGCCACATGCGGGCCAGGCGTTCGCCGTATTGCGGCGAGGCCAGCAGACGATCTACCACACGCTCGTAGGCATCGGGGCGGGTGTCAGCTAAGAAAGCGTCCACTTCCTCGGGGGTCGGGGGGAGTCCGGTGAGGTCCAGCGAAAGCCGCCGAATCAGCGTGGTGCGCGAGGCCTCCGGTGAGAAAGAGTGGCCTTGTTCGGCCAGCTTTTTACCCACAAAGTAGTCGATAGGGTGGGCGCCTTCCGGAACGCTCGGCTTCTGCGGAGGGACGTACGCCCAGTGCCGTAGGTCCACACCCTCAGGGGTCGGCTTGGCGCCGGCCTTGATCCAGGCGCGGATGGTCTCGGTCTTCTCCGGACTCAGCGGGGCAAAGCCCAGGGGCATCTGCGGCTTGCCGCCATGCCCCAGGATGCGGCGCATGAGGTTGCTGGCCTCGGGGTCGCCGGCCACCACGTTGTTGTCGGCCTGGCCGCCTTCCATCGTGGTCTCATAGGTGGTCAAGTCGAGGAAGGCGCTGCTGGTATCCGGGTTGTGGCAGGCGGTGCAGTGGCCCTTGAGAATGGGCAGGACATCTTTTTCAAAGGTCGGAATCTCCTCACGCGCCGCAACGATCGGGGTAGGCGCGGCCTGAAGCCAGGTCTGGCTGACAAACGGGGCCGCCGCCACCAGCCACAGCAAGTGCCGATTCCAACCTTTGAAGTTCATAGACTCAGCGCCGGTTTAGCCCTTCTTGGCTCCGTCTTGGATCCACTTGCGGATGATGTTTTCCTTGGCAGCGCTGAGGGGAGCCTGGCCCTTGGGCATGCGCGGCTTGTTATCCAGGCCCTTGATGCGGCGGAGCATCACGCTCTCATCCGGCTTGCCGGCCACCACATGCTTAGGCGTCACGCCGCCCTTCATGGTGCTTTCGTAGGTGCTCAGGTCCAGGCCACCCTTGGCGTTGCCTTGGCGGTGGCAGCCTACGCAGCTTTGCTGGAGGATGGGCTTGACGTTGGCGTTGAAGGTGGTTACCGTTTGGCGGTCAACCGGCGGTTGGGAAGAACTCGGGATGGCTAAGGCCAGTGCCAGCGGCAGTGCGCTGAGGCTGAGCATGAGAGGCAGTTGTCGGCGGCCCATGTGCCCTATGATACGATGATCCTTCCCCCAGATGCACTTTTTTGCAAGGGGGAAGGATGAAACGAAGGTCAGACCGCGGAGAAGGCGCGCTGCGCCCAGCGCGGGGCCATGGCGCGGGCTTCGGGCGTATCCACCATGCTGCGACCGTTCTTGATGAAGTACTCGAACTCCTCGGGGAACTTCTTGATCGCGCCGGCCACCGGCCAAGCGGCGGCGTCGCCCAGTCCGCAGAAGCTGCGGCCATCAATCTGCTTGGTGATTTCCATCAGCAGGTCCATGTCGCCGGGCTGGCCATTGCCGCGCAGGATGCGCTCCAGAATCTGCAGCATCCACTTGGTGCCTTCGCGGCACGGGGTGCACTTGCCGCAACTCTCCATCGCGTAGAACTGGGCGGTGCGCCAGGTGTAACTGACGATGCAGGTGTGCTCATTGAGGAACATACAGCCGCCGCTACCCACCATGGAGCCGGTTTCCCATAGCTCTTCGTAGGCAAGAATGGCGTTTTGGCAGTCCTCGGCGTTCAGCATCGGCACGCTCGAGCCGCCCGGCACACAGGCCTTGAGGGCGCCGCCCTTCATGCCTCCGGCCAGGTCCAGCAATTCCATGAGCGGGGTGCCGAACTCGATCTCGTAGTTGCCCGGCTTGTTCACGTGGGCGCTAACGCTGAAGATCTTTGTGCCCCGGCTGTTCTTGGTGTTGGCGCCGAGGGTGACGTACCACTCGCCGCCCTTGGCCAGAATCGGCACGGCGGCGGCGTAGGTTTCCACGTTGTTGATGATGGTGGGCTGATCCCACACCCCGGCCACTGTCGGTAGGGGCGCGTGCGGGAACTTGAGGCGGGGCATGCCGCGCTCGCCCATCAGGCTGCTCATCAGGGCGCTTTCTTCGCCGCATTCGTAGCTGCCCGCCCCCATGTGGAGGTAGAGGTCGAAATTGAGGCCCGTGCCCAGGATGTTCTGGCCGAGATAGCCGTGGGCGTAGGCTTCGTCGATGGCGGCGCGGAGAGACTTGGCCGCATCCACAAACTCACCTCGGATGTAGATGTAGCCCGCATCGGCCTGGGTGGCCAGCGCGGCGATGGTCATCCCTTCAATCACCAAGAAGGGCGTGGATTCCATCAGCTGCTTGTCTTTGAAGGTGCCGGGCTCGCCTTCGTCGGCGTTGCAAATCAGGTAGTGCGGGCGGGTCTTTTCCTTCTCAATGCCGTTCCACTTGATCCAGGTGGGGAAGCCCGCGCCCCCTCGGCCGCGCAGGCCGCTGGTCTTGATTTCGTCAATGATGGCCTGGCGTTCCATACCCTTGGCGCGGTTGAGTGCGGCGTAGCCGCCCCGGGCCAGGTAGCCGTGCAACGTGCGGTACTCAGGCACATCGGTGTGTTCGAGAAGGAGCTTGTATTCGGCCATGGTTACTTTGCACGCTCCGTATCGCGGAGGTGGACTTGGACAATGCTATCGGCGAGCTGCACCACGGCAGAACTATCCTCGTTGCGCAGGCGGTCCAGCAGGGCGTCAATGTCGGCTTCGGTCACCGGGCCAACGTATTGGTCGCCAACCTGCAGCACCGGGGCGCGGTCGCAGGCGTCTAGGCACTCCACTTCGTGGATGGTGAAGACGCCGTCGGGGGTGGTTTCGCCCAGCTTCACGCCGAGCTTGGCTTCCAGGTAATCGGCAATGCGGTAAGCGCCGCACATGTGGCAGCTCAGGCAGGTGCACACTTCAATCATGTGGCGGCCCGGCTGGTGGGCCGTGGTGTACATGGAATAGAACGTGGCCACGCCTTCGACTTCGGCGTAACTGCGGTGGAGCCGGTGAGCGACTTCGGCGATGGCGGCGGGACTGAGATAGCCGTCGTATTCGCGCTGGGCAATCCAGAGTCCGGGCAGGATGCAGGCCTTCTCGGTGGGGTAGTGGGTCCGCAGGGCGTCCAGTTCGGCGATGGCCTTGTCCGAGAAACGTAACTCCAGTTGGTCGGGGGCCGGGGCCTTGGGGCGCTGGGCACCCAACTGAATCAACTCGCTCACGTTCCTATTCTACGCAGTTCGGAGGTCGGAATTGGGGGCACCGGCCCGATGGAGTTGCCAGCCTTCCGAATTAGGACAAAGGGAATGTACAGAGAACCCCTCCCGGACAAGGTCCGAGAGGGGTTTGTTGGTTGTGGCGAGCGGGGCCTTACTGGCCGCGCTGCAGGGCTTCGATGCGCTTTTCCAGCGGCGGGTGCGTGCTTGTGAGCAGCGCCCAGCCGGGGTGGTTTGAGATCTTCATCGTGGCCATGGCGGGGTGACGCGTATCAATCGCCTGGCTGTTCCGCTGCAGGGCGCGCAAGGCGGCAATCATTTTGTCGCGACCAGCAATGCGGCCCGCAAAAGCGTCGGCTTGGTACTCGCGGTAGCGGCTGAACGCATTCACCACCAGCGAACCCAGGATGCCGAACACGATCTGCAGCACGATGTTCACGACGATAAACACCAAGAACGCCATTTCTTCTCTCACGGCCGAGGCTGCGACCCGCGCGATGATGCGAGCGAAGAAGACCACGAACGTGTTGATGACGCCTTGAATGAGCGTCTGCGTGACCATGTCGCCATTGGCGATGTGGCCAACTTCGTGAGCGGAGACCGCTTCCACTTCGTCCTGGCTCATCTGAGAGAGCAGGCCCGAACTGAACGCAACGAGGGAGTTGCTCTTGCTCGGCCCCGTGGCGAAGGCGTTGACTTCCGGCGAATCGTAGACGCCGACTTCCGGCATCTTCTTGAGGCCGGCGGCTCGCGCCTGAGCGTGCACCGTGTCCAATAGCCAGCGGTCGTAGCCGTTGAGGTTGGCTCCGGGGTTCAGAACCTTGACGCCCATGAACGTCTTGGCGACCCACTTACTGATCAGAAGGCTAATGAAGGCCCCGGAGAAACCAACGATGACGGCCACGACGGCATCGAAGACCAGGCTTCCGGAGAGCTTGACTCCGAAGCCTTCCAACAAGGCCATGACTAACGTGAACGTGATCATCACGGCGATGTTCACGATAACGAACAAAGCAATACGCTTGAGGATGGACATCCTAGCTACATCATACGGACAAATGGACCGAACTGTGCAGTCCGATCCACCCTAATGCCCAAAAAAGTACAGATTGATGCGGAGGCTTAGCGGTCGATCTCACCAAGCACGATATCAATCGAGCCGATGATGGCGATGACGTCCGCGATCAGGCGTCCTTCAGCCATCACTTCCAGCGACTTGAGGTTCATAAATGAACTGGGTCGCTCGTGCCATCGGTAGGGGCGATTGGTGCCGTCGCTGACGATGTAGAAGCCAAGTTCGCCCTTCGAGCCTTCCACACAACCGTAGGCTTCGCCCACCGGCGGCCGGAAGCCTTCGGTGTAGAGCTTAAAGTGGTGGATGACAGCTTCCATACTCGTATCGAGTTCGCTACGGGTCGGCGGGGACACCTTGCGATCGAGCGTGTTATAGGGGCCGGAGGGAAGTCCGTCAATCGCCTGGCGGAGGATCTTGCAGGACTCCTTCATTTCGGCAATGCGGACGAGGAAGCGGTCGTACACGTCGCCGTGCTGGCCAACCGGGATCAAGAAATCAAAGTCTTCGTAGCTGCAATACGGGTTGCTCTTGCGCAGGTCCCACGCCACGCCGCTGGCGCGCGCGATCGGGCCGCTGCAACCGAGGGCGAGGGCCTCGGGGCCGGTGAGAACACCCACACCGGTGCTGCGTTCCTTCCAAATCGGGTTGTTGACAAGCAGATCTTCCACCACCCCGAGTTCCTTCGGGAACTCTTCCAGGAAGTTGCGGAGCTTGACTTCAAAGCCATCGGGGATGTCGCCGCGCAGGCCGCCGGGGACAATCCAGCTCGGCATCATGCGCACGCCCGAGAACATTTCGAACATGTCCAGCACCATTTCGCGCTGCTGCATGATGTAGAAGAACGGCGTCATCGCGCCCATATCCAATGCGTGCGTACCGAGCCATACACAGTGGCTGGCCAGGCGGCTCAGCTCGGCCAAAATGACGCGCAGGTATTGACCGCGTTTGGGAACTTCGATCCCCAGAAGCTTCTCCACCGCCAGGGCGTGCGCCAGGTTGTTGCCGTTCGCATTCAGGTAATCCATGCGGTCGGTCATCACCACGCACTTGTGGTAAGTCTGGTATTCGGCCTCTTTCTCCATGCCCGTGTGGAGGTAGCCGATCACACATTTGGCCTTGACGATCGTCTCGCCGTCCAGTTCGCAGATCACGCGGAGGACGCCGTGGGTGCTGGGGTGTTGGGGCCCCATATTCACGATCATCGTGCCTTCGCTCTCCTGGGTGAAGATCGTCTCCGTGCTGGGCATAAAGAGGTCGCTACTCATGGCCTTATGTGCTGGGTTCTAGGGTACCGGAAAAGAGAAAGCCCCGCCCCGACTTTGTCGGAGCAGGGCCTTTGGAACCTAACTTAGAGTTAGATGCCGGTCGGGTTGAGACCCTTGACCACGAAGATCGCCGGGTTGTTGGTGCTCGGGGTCGGGTTGTAGAAGTGCTGGCGCATGTTCACGCTCTTGGCACTCGAGTCCGTCGCCGTGTAGGTGGTGCGACCACGCGGAACCGCACAGAGGGCGGCGCCGTGCTTGAGACCGCTCAGACCTTGTTCGGTCTTGGTGGTCGTGGTGATCGGGTAGCTGTAGTTGGTGCCGTTGGCGTTCCAGTTGGACGGGGTCCAGCGGACGCAGCTGCTGAGCGGGCCAGCGGTGGCGCTCCAAGCGAGGGTGCTGAACCAGCCATCCCAGTTCGAACCTTCCACGATCAACGCGGTGTTCGAAATGTCTTCCACTTGCGTGGTGCTGTAGGACGGGGCACCGACCGAAGCCACCCACTGAGCAGTGGACGGGCTCCAACCAGCAACGCCTTCATAGCGCGTGGCCGAACCGACGTGCGTACCCTGGAAGTAGCCCTGGGTGGCAATCGCAGCGGTCGGGGAGGTGGCAGCGCGGCCCGGCATGGCGAAGTGCTGGAGTCGCTTGAACTCGATTTCGTCAACGTTGCCGGTCGGCTTGTCGCGCTTCGGGTTTTCGACGATTTGCAGGTTCTTCATGTACGGCTGAACCGTGAACTGCCAGCCGAGCTTGTCGTCCAGGTCGCCTTGGTAACCGGCGCCATCACCCATGGTGGGGAGCAGGTCATCGTAGTCCGCGCTGTAGATGTTGGCGGCCACTCCCATCTGCTTCGTGTTGTTAAGCAGGGCGGTGTTCTTAGCGGCTTCCTTCGCTTGGGCGAAGACCGGGAAGAGGATAGCGGCGAGGATCGCGATGATGGCGATCACCACGAGCAGTTCGATGAGCGTAAACGCCTTTCGAGTCATTTTTTGATTGGTCTCCAGATAATGGTTTCCCGTGAGGGATACGTCGGATTAACTGTGGGTTAACCTTCCGTCTCCCTTCGGACGCTGGAACTGCTTGATTTGTTCCCGAAAATATTTTCGGGGTCAAACCGCCCAGCGAGGCACGGGAATATACCCACAAGAAATTGACCAAATCGGACAGTAGGTACGACGAAAGTCCCGGAAACTGGTAATTGGCCGGGGTCGGGAACTAGCCAGCTTGGCCACCTAGGTTCAAAGGCAAAACCACCGCCGGGCAAAACGCCCAGGCGGTGGAATTGGCTATGCGACGAACGGCGTTAGATGCCGGTCGGGTTGAGGCCCTTCACAACGAAGACGGCGGCGTTGTTCACGCTCGGTTCCGGGTTGTAGAAGTGCTGACGGAAGTTCACGCTCTTCGCGCTGGAGTCCGTAGCCGTGTAGGTGGTGCGACCACGCGGAACCGCGCAGAGAGCAGCGCCGTGCTTGAGACCGCTCAGACCCTGTTCGGTCTTGGTGGTCGTGGTGAACGGGTAGCTGTAGTTGGTGCCGTTGGCGCTAAAGTTCGCCGGGTTCCAGCGGACGCAGCTACCGAGCGGGCCGGACGTGGTGGTCCAGGCATTGAAGATGGCGAACCAGCCATCCCAGTTCGAACCTTCCACGATCAGCGCCGTGTTGGAGATGTCCTCGATCTGCGTGGTGCTATAGGACGGGGCGGCTGCGGGGGTGAGCCACTGAACAGCCGACGGACTATATCCAGCGACGCCCTCGTAGCGCGTGGCCGAACCCACGTGCGTACCTTGGAAGTAGCCTTGGGCCACGATCGTCGGAACGGAAGAAGCGGCGGCGCGAGCCGGCATGGCGAAATGCTGGAGTCGCTTGAACTCGATTTCGTCAGCGGTGCCGGTCGGCTTGTCGCGCTTCGGATTCTCCACGATCTGCAGATTCTTCATGTACGGCTGGGTGGTGAACTGCCAGCCGATCTTGTCGTCCGGGTCATCCTGATAGCCCGCGCCGTCGCCAAAGGTCGGCAGCAGGTCATCGTAGTCGGCGCTGTAGATGTTGGCAGCGACACCCATCTGCTTCACGTTGTTGAGCAGAGCGGTGTTCTTGGCGGCTTCCTTCGCCTGGGCGAAGACCGGGAAGAGGATGGCGGCGAGGATCGCGATGATCGCGATGACCACCAGAAGTTCGATGAGCGTAAACGCCTTTCGGGTCATTGGTATTTGTATAGTCTCCAATAAGATTGCAGCCCTGCAAGCAGAGCGCGCGACACGAGGTCGGTGAGAGTTGAAATATCGGAGCGCGTTACCGCCAAATGACCAGAAGGGGAAAAAAGACCAAAGGTCCTAGATTGAGGCTGGCTTTGCCCCGCAAGAATGCCGGGAGAAACAAGAAAGCCGCCCGACCCGAAGGTCGAGCGGCTCGTGTGGTGTCAATCAGGAACTGATTAGATACCGGTCGGGTTGAGGCCCTTCACCGTGAAGATCGTCGCGTTGTTCACGCTCGGAGTCGGCTGGTAGAAGTGCTGACGGAAGTTGATGCTCTTGGCACTGGAGTCCGTCGCCGTGTAGGTGCTGCGACCACGCGGAACCGCACAAAGGGCTGCGCCGTGCTTGAGACCGCTCAGGCCTTGCTCAACCTTGGTGGTCGTCGTGATGGAGTAGCTGTAGGCGGTGCCGTTGGCGTTCCAGTTGCTGGGCACCCAGCGGACGCAGTAGTTGAGAGGGCCAAGGGAGGCGCCGTCGCCGGAAATCAGCGAGAACCAGCCGTCCCAGTTCGAACCTTCAACGATCAGCGCAGTGTTCGAAATGTCTTCGACTTGGGTCGTGCTGTAGGACGGGGCACCCGGGATGGCGAGCCACTGAGCCGTGCTCGGGCTCCAACCCGCCACGCCTTCGTATCGCACCACGTTACCGAGGTGGGTACCGCGGTAGTGACCCTGGGAAACCACGGTCGCGTTGGTGGCCGCAGCGGCACGAGCCGGCATGGCGAAGTGCTGGAGTCGCTTGAACTCGATTTCGTCAACGTTGCCGGTCGGCTTGTCGCGCTTCGGGTTTTCGACGATTTGCAGGTTCTTCATGTACGGTTGAACCGTGAACTGCCAGCCGATCTTGTCATCCAGGTCGCCTTGGTAGCCCGCGCCATCACCGTGGGTGGGGAGCAGGTCATCGTAGTCCGCACTGTAGATGTTGGCGGCCACACCCATTTGCTTGGTGTTGTTGAGGAGCGCCGTGTTCTTGGCGGCTTCCTTCGCTTGGGCGAAGACCGGAAAGAGGATGGCGGCAAGGATCGCAATGATCGCGATCACGACGAGCAGTTCAATCAGCGTAAATGCTTTTCGCTTCATAAGTTTTCTCACTTGAGATGATTTCAATTCCAGCGCGGCAGGCAAGCTTGGAACTCAACTTCCTCGCTGGGCCATAAGACTGAGCTTTGGAAGTTCCTGTTCCCAGGAAATCGGGCCAAAGCTAGACCTATAGACCCAATATACCACGGCAAATTGGTGGTCTGTAAACGCAACTCAAGGAAAAAGTCCCGTTAAAACGATTCTGGTGAACTCACGGGAACTCGTTGCGAATTCAACAAAAAAGTGCTGCGGGCACGAAAAAGCCCCCCGGCTGGAGCCGGGGGGCATCGCTCGACAGTGGCTTTAGATGCCGGTCGGGTTGAGACCCTTGACCGTGAAGATCGCCGGATTGTTCACGCTCGGGGTCGGTTGGTAGAAGTGCTGGCGGAAGTTCACGCTCTTGGCGCTGGAGTCCGCAGCAGCGTAGGTGGTGCGACCACGCGGAACCGCGCAGAGAGCGGCGCCGTGCTTAAGACCGCTCAGGCCTTGCTCAACCTTGGTGGTCGTGGTGATCGGGTAGCTGTAGCCCGTACCGTTCGCGTTCGCTTCGGCCGGATTCCATCGCACACAGTAGTTGAGGGGGCCAAGGGAGGCGCCGTCGCCACCGATCAGCGAGAACCAAGCATCCCAGTTGGAGCCTTCCACCACCAGCGCGGTGTTGGAGATATCTTCAATCTGCGTGTTGCTGTAGCTGGGGGCACCGTAAGCACCCGGCCAGGGGATCGTGCCCGAAGCGGGGCCGCCCCAACCGGCGATACCTTCGTATCGGGTGGATTGACCGAGCTGAACGCCCTGGAAGTAGTTGTTGGTGCGGACCGTGGCCACGTTGCTGGTGGCGGCGCGAGCCGGCATGGCGAAGTGCTGCGAGCGTTGGAAGATCACGTACTCCGGAATCGCACCCGTCACCTTATCGCGCTTCGGGTTCTCCACGATTTGGAGGTTCTTCATGTACGGCTGGGTGGTGTATTGCCAGCCGGACTTCCACCATTCGGTGCCGCTGGCACCGTCCACCGTGCCCATGGCCGGCATCAGGTCGTCGTAATCCGCGCTGTAGATATTGGCGGCCACACCCATCTGCTTGGTGTTGTTAAGCAGGGCGGTGTTCTTAGCGGCTTCCTTCGCTTGGGCAAAAACCGGGAAGAGAATGGCGGCCAGGATCGCGATGATTGCGATCACGACGAGCAGTTCGATGAGCGTAAACGCCTTTCGGGTCATTTTGGATTGGTCTCCTTGATAATTGCGCTGAACCAGAGCCGTTTCCGAACTCATTTCAGCTAGGCCGTAGGGCCCTAACCGGGCCTTTCGACGTAGTGCAATTTACCCACGCTATTTCCGGACCATGTCCGTAAGTGTGGGCCTAAAGACCTATATAAGTTCAAACGGGTCCCCAGAAGTTGCCTTCTGGGAACCTAGTGGAGATCGAGGGGTTCGCCCTGGAGACCAATCGAGAGCGGCGTGCCCCTCTTTCTCCGATTTGTTGTTTGCTGGCTTTAGATGCCGGTCGGGTTGAGGCCCTTGACCGTGAAGATCGCCGGATTGTTCACGCTCGGGGTCGGTTGGTAGAAGTGCTGGCGGAAGTTCACGCTCTTGGCGCTGGAGTCCGCAGCGGAGTAGGTGGTGCGACCACGCGGAACCGCACACAGGGCGGCGCCGTGCTTAAGACCGCTCAGGCCTTGCTCAACCTTGGTGGTCGTGGTGATCGAGTAGCTGAAGGCCGTACCGTTGGCGTTGTAGTCAGCCGGGTTCCATCGCACGCAGTAGTTGAGGGGGCCAAGCGTGGCGCCGTCGCCACCGATCAGCGAGAACCAAGCATCCCAGTTGGAGCCTTCCACCACCAGCGCGGTGTTGGAGATGTCTTCAATCTGCGTGTTGCTGTAGCTCGGAGCGCCGTAGCTGCCCGGCCAGGGGATCGTGCCCGAAGCGGGGCCACCGAAACCGGCGATACCTTCGTATCGGGTGGATTGACCAAGCTGGACGCCCTGGAAGTAGTTGTTGGTGCGAACCGTGGCCACGTTGCTGGTGGCAGCGCGAGCCGGCATGGCGAAGTGCTGCATGCGCTTGAAGTCCAGGAAGACACCGGTGCCCGTCGGCTTATCGCGCTTCGGGTTTTCCGTGATCTGCATGTTCTTCATGTACGGC
The DNA here is from genome assembly GCA_002352215.1 of Chthonomonas sp. UBA2785. Classification (GTDB taxonomy): domain Bacteria; phylum Armatimonadota; class Fimbriimonadia; order Fimbriimonadales; family Fimbriimonadaceae; genus JAHBTC01. The sequence continues at coordinate 121,275 of DEIB01000056.1, forward strand.
TGAACCGTGTGCTGCCAGCCCGTCTTCCACCATTCGGTGCCGCTGGCACCGTCAACCGTGCCCATGGCCGGCATCAGGTCATCGTAGTCCGCGCTGTAGATGTTGGCGGCGACACCCATCTGCTTGGTGTTGTTGAGCAGGGCGGTGTTCTTAGCGGCTTCCTTCGCTTGGGCGAAGACCGGGAAGAGGATGGCGGCGAGGATCGCGATGATTGCGATCACGACGAGCAGTTCGATAAGCGTAAACGCCTTACGAGTCATTTTGGATAGTTCTCCTTGAATGATGGTTTTGGATGGCATTTCTGCCAGCCTCAAGCAAGTTCCCTGGTCTACGCAAATCTCTCCAACGTAGGTCCATTGGTCCTGGCTTGTGTGGGGAAAGTACCCGCAAGTCCCAAGCCAGGACTACTGGCACATTCATGAAGTAGGCCTCAAGTCCTATTATGAAGATTTGAAATTTGATTGGGAACTCGTCGGGCTCGAGGTTGCAGGCGCAAAAAAACCCCTCCCGCCGCATGGCGAGAGGGGTTGTGGAGAGGATGAATCGCGCTTAGCGGCCGCTGACGTCTTCGCTGCCCGTGCGACCTTCAAAGGACTCCCCAGCGTGGGGCATCATCAGGTCTTCCACGGCTGGGCCAGTGGTGCCTTCGTGGAACACCACGTCCTCACCGCCCAAGCCTACATCCTTGCGCAGGGGGAAGCCCACCCAATCGTCAGGAAGCATAAAGCGCTCACCGACTAGTTCGTTGCCTTCAAAGACGATGCCGAAGAGGTCGGCAATCTCCTTTTCCGGATATTCCGCGCCCAAATAGATGTGCTTGGCGGTCGGGATCGGTTCGCCTTCGTTCGCGCCGACCTTCAGGAACAGCCGCTCGCCATGCTCGACACTATAGAGGTTGTAAACCACCTCGAATCGCGTGTCCAGGTCGCGGGCGTGCGGCCAGGTGAGATAGTCCACTCCCACGCACTCGGCGAAGTATTCGTAATTCAGCTCGGGGTCGTCGCGTAGCAGCGCCAGCGCATCCACAATGGCGTCACGTTGCACCATTACATAGGTGTCGCCACGGTTTTCCTTCACGGCCAGAACGGCCGCGCCCAAATCTTCTTGAAGTCGCGCCACATCAAGGCGGCGGTTATCAACGACCGGGAACGGCATGTTAGATCGTGCCCTCCGCGCCGGAAGTCGTCGGGGTCACGGTTCGGACCGGAGCGTTGCCAAAACTGGCACCCTCGTACTTTTCTTCCGCAATGCTGGTGGCATCGTCCCAGTCCACGGCCCCGACCTTGAGGACATAGGCGTCGCCCAGGATCCACAGCGCCATATAGACAGCCACAACCGCCCCGGTGAAGAGCTTGAAATCAAGCGGCGCGGTCTTGAAGACCGTCAGCCAACTCCACAGGAACACCACTTCGATGTCGAAGAGGACAAAGAGGATGGCGACTAAATAAAACTTGATGGGGAAGCGCTGGAGGGCGTCGCCCAGCGGCGCCACGCCGCACTCGTAAGGGGATTCCTTATAGCTACTGACTTTTTTGGGGCCGAGCACCCAAGAGAGGGTCACCATGGCGGCACATAAGAACGCCGCGATCGCGACCAAAAACACCACCGGCAAGTAATCGCCCATACGCCCTTCAAAGTTACCCGAGTCCAACCGAGGCCCGCAGTAAACTTGGACGAATGGGGCGGAAGTGGGCAACTCGCTAACGGAACAACTGCTAAACCGGGGCGACCTGACGGCGCAGCAGGCGGGCGATGCGGTTCGCTATCTACTGGACCCCAGCACCAGCGATGTGGGCCGGGCGGCTTTGCTGGCAGCCTGGCGAAGCAAGGGATACACCGGAGCGGAGCTGGCCGGGGGCGTGGCGGCCGTGCTGGAGCGCAGTGTCCGCGTGGACCTGGCGACGCCGAACCTGGTGGACACATGCGGCACGGGGGGTGGCCCGGCCGGCCTGAACCTGAGCACCGGAGCGGCCCTGGTGGCGGCGGCGGCGGGCGCTAAGGTGGCCAAGCACGGGAACCGAAGCGTGAGCAGCACCTGCGGGAGTGCGGATGTGCTGGAAGCCTGGGGCGTGCGGCTGGACGCCGACGAGAACCTCATGCGCCGCCAAACGGAGGCGGCGGGGGTCACCTTCTTGTTTGCCCCGCACCATCATCCGGCGTTTAAGGCGGTGGGGCCGGTGCGCAAGGAACTGGGGTTCCGCACGATTTTCAACCTGATGGGGCCACTGAGCAACCCGGCAGGGGCACCCTATCGGCTGGTGGGCGTTTACGACGAGGCTTATCTGGAGCCGATGGCGCAGGCACTGGTTCTTCTTGGAGTGGAGAGGGCGGCGGTGGTGCATGCGGCGGACGGGATGGATGAGGTTTCGCCCACGAGTGCGACGGCGTACATGTGGGTCGAGGGCGGCACCGTGCAGAGCGGGCGATGGACACCGGCCGACTTTGGGATGTCGCCTTTGGATCGGTCGCTTTATGGCCCGGCGGATTCAGTGGCCGAAGCCAGTCAGCGCCTGCGAGACGCTTTAGGTGGTGCCGTGGCTGGGGCCGCCCTGGTGCCGAATGCCGCCGTGACCCTGGTGCTGGCCGGAGTGGCTCGGGATCTTGCGGAAGGAGCGGAGATGGCGCGCAAGGCGCTGAGTGATGGCACGGCGCTTGCTGCTCTTGAGGCACTGGTGGCGACCGAATGAACTTGCTGGATCAGATCCTGGCCGAGAAACGTGAGAGCTTGGCCGAGCGCATGGCGGCCCGCCCTCTCAATGAAGTGAGAGCGATGATCCGCGATGCGGACGCCCCGCGCGGGTTCCACCGAGCCTTGGTGGAGGCCACCGCGCCGGTCTCGCTGATTGCCGAAGTGAAACCGGGGAGCCCGACCCGGGCTGTGATTCGACCGAACCTCGATCCAGTCGCCGTGGCGCAGGCCTATGAGCAAGCGGGCGCCCATTGCCTGAGCGTGCTGACCGACGTCAAGCACTTTGGGGGCAGCGAGGCCAACCTGCGGGCGGCCCGAGCGGCCGTGTCGCTGCCGGTACTGAGAAAGGACTTCGTGGTCGATGCCTACGACGTCGAAGAAGCCCGGGCCATGGGGGCCGATGCGGTGCTCCTGATCGTGAATGGATTGACCGATGGTGCACTCCGGGAGTACCGGGAACTGGCGGAATCCTTGGGGATGGATGCGCTGGTGGAGGTGCACAGCCCGAGCGAGGCGGAGCGGGCGGTGGCCTCGGGGGCCAAGCTCATCGGCGTAAACAACCGAGATTTAGAGTCGTTCCAGACATCCGTCGAAGTTGGCCTAGCGGTGCTGCCGGGCTTGCTGGGCAAAGCGACGCTGGTGAGCGAAAGTGCGCTGACGAACCATGCGGATGTAAGCCGGGTGGCGGCGGCAGGGGCTCGCTCCGTACTTATCGGTACAGCCTTTTGCGAGAGTCCGGACATTGAATCTCGGGTTCGAGAGGTCATGGGTTGGCCACGCTCGTAAAGTTTTGCGGGTTCACCCGGCCCGCCGACATGGAGTGGGCGCTGGCGAATGGTGTGGATGCGGTCGGGGTTGTGGTGGAACCAACCAGTTCCCGTTTCCAGGGTCCGGATTCGGAGATTTGGTCGGTGTTCCGAGCGGCGCCGGTCCAGCGTGTATTGGTCTTCGGCCACTTTGCGCCGGAGCGCATGGCCGATTGCGATGTGGTGCAAGCGGTGGACGTCCCGCATCACACCGTGGCGGCCGAACGATGGTGGACAGTGCGGCCCAGCACGCTCCCTGCGGGGTGGGAAGGTCAGGCCGCCCAGGTTCAGCGGGTGCTGGTGGACGCCCTTGCCCCCGGAGCCTACGGCGGGACCGGTCATCGCGTCGATCCCGAAGAATTTTTGGCCGTGCGCGCCCAGTCCCCGGTGCCGTGCATTCTTGCCGGTGGTCTCACTCCTGACAACATTTTCGATGTGGTGCGAATCTTGCGTCCGGTGATGGTCGACCTCGCCAGTGGCATCGAGTTTGAACCCGGAAAGAAGGACCCCGCAAAAATGCAGGCGTTTTTGGACGCCGTGCGGGCCGCCGACCGGGCACGAAATGACGAAGACCATTGTTGAGGACATTGGAACGTCCCCCGGTGGGAAGGGCCGAACGCACCCGGTGCAGACTCGGCTATAATCCCGCCCGGACCCTTAGCGGAGGCATGATTCTCTTTTGAGCTTAGCGATCGAAACGATTGATCTGGTGAAGACCTACAAACACCGGGGTGGTGCATCCAACACCGTGGTGGACAACCTGAACTTGCAGGTCGAGTCGGGCGAGATTTTTGGCTTCTTGGGCCCCAACGGCGCCGGGAAGACCACGACCATCAAGATGTTGCTCGGCATCATCGGCCAATCCTCCGGGGTGGCCAATGTGCTGGGGCGCGAAGCGGGTGACATCGAGATCCACAAGCGCATTAGCTACCTGCCCGAGAAGCCGTACTACTACGAGTACATGAGCGGCTTGGAGCTGGTGGTGTTCTACGCCTCGCTGTTCGGGATTCGGGACAACGACCGCTGCAAGGAACTCCTCCGCCGCGTGAACCTGGCGAACGACATGAACCGACCGCTGAGCACCTACTCCAAGGGGATGCAGCAGCGCGTGGGCTTGGCGCAGAGCCTGATCAACAACCCTGAGTTGCTGTTCTTGGACGAACCGACGGGTGGTCTCGACCCCATCGCTCACATCGAAATCCGCGACCTCATTTTGCAGTTCCGCGAAGAAGGGAAGACGGTATTCATCTCCTCGCACGAATTGAGCGACGTTGAGCGCATTTGCGACCGCGTGGCCATCATCAACAAGGGACAGTTGGTGGCGCAAGGCCGCCTGACCGACCTCCTCGCCGGGGGCCGAGTGGAAGTGACGGCGGAAGGAGTATCCGATGCCGTGAGCCAAAGCCTCCGCCACGAAAATCGGACGGTGAGCTTTAAGGACGGCCGCTTGATTCTGGACGCGCCGGACTCGGACGACCTGAACGGCATGATTGACGCGCTCCGAAACGGTGGTGCCCAGGTGGTAAGCATCATCCCGCGCCGCAAGCGACTGGAAGACCTCTTTATCGAAGCCGTGGCCGAAGACGACACCGCCAAGGGTCGCCAGCGCGGCCGCATGACCGACGGAAACTCGGACGGCACCGTTTCGACGGAAGTCGAAGAAGTGAAGACCGGAGAAGGTGAATCCTCGTGAACGCAGTTCTTTCTATTGCTCGAACCACGCTCGGTGAAGCCATTCGCCGCCGCGTTTTGCTCGTTATCCTGCTGATTGCGCTGCTTCTCTTGGTCATTGCACCGGGGATGAACGGTCTCACGGCCCGCCAATCGCAGACCGTTTTGCTCTCGCTCATCCTGGGCGTGCTGCAGCTTTCGAGCGCGGTCATTGCCATCGTTCTGACGGTCTACATGATCCCGAACGAAGTGGAGCGCCGCACCATTTACACCATCTTAAGTAAGCCGGTGCTCCGCTGGCAGTTCTTGCTGGGCAAGTACCTCGGCGCGGTCTCGGCTCTCGGCCTGATGATCATGCTGATGACGGGCACGATGATCGCGGTGTTCGCGGCCTTCCAAGGTCCAAACGTGGAAACCCTGGCCAGCCTGGCCCGGGTGGCGATGATGTACTTCGTGCAGATGTGCTTGCTGGCCGCCGTGGCGATCTTCTTCTCCACGTTCGTGCAGCCCGTAGTCAACTTCTTCCTCAGCGGTGGCGTGTACCTGGTCGGGACGGTGTTTGGTTCGCTCTTCGCAACCATTGCCGAAAGCCAGCAGCTTCCGCAAGCCGTGCGCGTGGCCGCCCAGATCGTCATGTTGATCGTGCCGAACTTCGGTCAGTACAACGTGCAGAACTCGGTCATCAACTCCGGGGCGCAGATTGTGGGTGAAGGGATTTACTACACGAACCTGGCCGTGTACGGCGTGGTTTACATCTCAATTCTGCTGCTAGGCGCGATGCTCGTCTTCGACCGCCGAGAGGTTTAACACATGAAGTGGACTCGTCAAGGCAAGCTTGTGAACGGCCCGATTTACGGGCTGATGCTGGTCTTGCTGCTCGTGGGCAGCTTTGTCCAGATGAACCAGACGTACCCGTTCTGGCGCAAGAACTACATGCCCAAGGTCACCGACCTCGGTCAGCTGACGGGTGAGCAACTGCTGTTTGCGTTCGCGGGTTTCCGCGAGATGATTGCCGGGATCCTTTGGGTGCGCGCCGACTCGTTCTTTGATAACGGCGACTACGACTCGATCCTGCCCATCATCCGCCTCGTCACCTACTTGGACCCCAAGCAGATTGACGTCTACGCCACCGGGATGTGGCACATCGCTTATAACTTCACCGACCAGGAAAACCGCGCCGACCGCCGGAACATCCCGATCGCGGTGGCGTTTGGCGAAGAAGGCGCCCGCAACAACGACTACACCTACGAGCTGTTTTACGAAACGGGCTGGCTGTGGTACCACCGTATCCAGGACAACTTCCCGATGGCGGTGACCTGGTTTGAGCAGGCCGCTGAGCGCAAGGACATCCTGCCCGCTCGCCACAACTTGCTCTCCCACGCTAAGCTCCGCGCTGGCGACTATAAGGGCGCGCTCAAGACCTGGTATGAGCTTTTGGAAGAAGCCGAAAAGGAGATGGAGCGCAACAAGAGCCAGCGTAGCAACTACGCCCAGCGCGACACCGTGGAAGGCAACCTGGACAACCTGCTCATCCGCCTGACTCAGCGCGGCTACTTTGCCCGCGAAAACGGCTGGTACGACCAAGGCAACTACGACACCAAGCCGCCGTTTGACGTGAAGTTCAGCGCGAGCGTAACGGTGACCGAAAGCCGCGTGATGCTGGTGGAAGGGACGTGGAACGTGTTCCCGGTGGGGACGCGCGTGAAAATGATCCTCCGCGATGCTGACTACCCGAACGCAGGGGCAGCGGGCCTGGATTGGGAAGGCGGCGACGCCAACAACTTCAGTGCTCCGGTGGGCCTCACTTACGTGCAGGATGAACTGTTCGTGCGTAACCGCCGGTTCCGCAAGTCCATTGACCTTAGCCGCGACCCGACGATCTACCCGTTCGTGAAGGACAAGTACATCCTGGAGTTCTACTACACGCCGCGCGTGGCCCCGGAACATATCAAGGACAAGTTCGGCTACAACGGCGAAGGGATGACCGACTCGAACTTCCTCAACACCGAGATTCGCGAGAATCAGCGCGTGATCTACTGGAAGACTGAAGTGACCCGCGACCAGATTCTCCGACGAGGCGAGTTTGGAATGGAAGGCGTGATTCCGGTGTTCAAGACGCCGAACTACGTGGCCCCGCGCGTTCGCAACCCAGAGGATGACCTGGTGACCCCAGGCACCCGACGAGTGGAAGGCTGACCCCGGTCGGCCCAAACCGAGTAAAACAAGAGACGAAGAGACGCCCGAATTCCGGCCGCCAGCCCCAGGGTTGACGGCCGGGAACTGCGCGACGAACGGGCGACGAACTCCGCCAGGGCCGGAAGGCAGCAACGGTAAGACGAACCATCGGGTGACGCACCCTTCCCGGCGTCTCTTCGCACTTTTTGCCCGTGTCCTACACCGCCCTTTACCGCAAGTACCGCAGCCAGACCTTTGATGATCTGGTGGGGCAAGAACACATCATCCGCACCCTGCGGCAGGCGGTGGACCAGGGCAAGATCAGCCACGCGTACCTTTTCACTGGCCCCCGAGGCACGGGGAAGACCAGTACCGCCCGCCTATTGGCCAAGGCGCTGAACTGCACGGACGGGCCGATGAGCAGCCCGCCCGAAGACGACCCGATTTGCGTGGAGATCGCACAGGGGAGTTGCATGGACGTGATTGAAATGGACGCGGCCAGCGAAAGCGGCGTGGACAATATCCGGCGGGCGGTGGTGGATGCCAGTAGCTATCAGCCCGCCTACTGCCGCTACAAGATTTTCATCATTGACGAAGTCCACGACCTCTCGGCCAGCGCGTTTGACGCCTTGCTGAAGACCATCGAGGAACCGCCCCCGCATGTGGTGTTCATCCTGGCCACCACGGAGTTGCAGAAGGTGCCGCCCACCATTCGGTCGCGGTGTCAGCGGTATGAGTTCCACCGGGGTTCGCTGGAGAACCTGGTGAGCCGCTTGCAGTTTGTGGCCGAATCCGAGGGGGTCGAGATTGAACAAGCGGCGCTGACGGCGCTGGCCCGGATGGCGGACGGCGGGTATCGCGATGCGCTGACCCTGCTGGAACAAGCGATCTTGACGGCCGAGGGGCCGATCACGCTGAACCAGGTTTACGAGCAACTGGGCTTGATTGCGGCGGATGAAGTGGATCGATTGCTGGAAGCCTTGATGGCCAAGGACATCGCTGAGATTCACGCGAAGCTGGACGAGGTCTTCCGGCGCGGGCGCGATGCCGAGGCGGTGGTGGAAAGCCTGACTTACCGGCTGGCTGACCTCACGCGCACGCTCTTCGGCGTGGAAAGTAAGGGTGGCAAGGACGTCACCCAAGAGGCGGCGGCCGAGGCGATGGCGCGGCGCCTGGGTATGGACCGAATCCTGTTCTACCGGGCCGCCATGGCGCAGTTCTTGGCGAGCGTCGGCCACGTCACCTTGCCCCGGCACTGGATCGAATCGGAAATGGTGCGCCTGGCCATGAGCCCGGTGCCGAGTTCCACCACGCCCCGGCATGCCCCCGAGATGGAAGCCGAGGTGCGTCGCGAGCGCCCCGCTGCCCTACGGCAAGACCTCAAGCCCGCCCGCAACCCTGAGCCTGAGGTGAAGGCGGCGGTGGTCACGCCCCGAGAGGAACCCAAGCCCGAACCTGAAACCCATGCGCAGCCTGAGCCTGAACCGGAAGCCCAGCCGGAAGTGGCCCCGGTCGCCACGGGCCGCACATTGGAGCAGGCCCAAGAGATTTGGCGGCGGGTGGTGGCCCACTGGAGCGAAAAGAACGACAAGGCGCGGGCGTGGCTGGCCGGCACCGAACTCGTTCGCATCAACGGCAACGAATGGACGGTGGAGTTCCCCAAAGTCATCACCCTCCAGCGCTACATGGAGAAGCCGAAAGCGGTGGCTGCCGTAGAAGAGACTGCGCGGGAATGGGCCAAGAGCGTGATCATGTTCCAATACGAATCCCGATCCGAGGGAGGACCGGAGGCAGACATCACCCCGATCGTGCCCACGAGAGCGGTAGAATCGGTGTTCGAAGGTGACCAGCTGGTCGAAGAGATTCAGCGGGAATTCGGCAGATCAGAATCATGAAACTTCCCAAGGGATTTGGTGGCCAAGGCATGGGCGACATGATGGCGAACATGCGCGGGGCCATGGAACGTGCGCAGACGCTTGAAGACGAACTGGGCAACGAGCGGATTGACATCCGCAACAGTGGCGTGGAGGCCGTGTTTGACGGTCGCGGCGAACTCGTGGACCTCAAGATCGACAAGGCTTTGGTGGACCCGGACGACGTGGAAGGCCTGTGCGCCGCCATCACCGCCACCATGCGCATGGGCTTTGAAAAGGCCGTGGAAGTGCGCGATGCCCGCGTGAAGGACATCATGGGCAACGTGCCCAACATTCCGGGCCTCGGCCTCTAAGCGGACCGGATGGGATTCGCTCGCCCCCTGGCGGAACTGATTGCGCAATTTGAGCGCTTGCCAGGGGTCGGGCCGAAGTCAGCGCAACGGCTGGCTTTTCATGTCTTGCGCATGCCGCTGGAGGATGTGCGCCGCTTTAGCCATGCCCTCACGGTAGCGCGCGAGTCGCTGGGCGTGTGTAGCATTTGCCAGAACATTGCCGAAGGCGAAACGTGCGAGATATGCCGCGATGGCCGGCGTGACCCGCACCTCATCTGCGTGGTGAGTGAGGCCCGCGATATTATGGCGATGGAGCGGATTGCCGAGTACAAGGGCGTTTACCACGTGCTCCATGGTCTGCTGAATCCCTTGAACGGGGTGGGGCCGGAGCAGCTACGCATTCGAGAACTTCTGGCGCGTATGAGCGGCGGCGTGCAGGAAGTGATCCTGGCCACCAACCCGACGGTGGAAGGGGACGCGACCGCGCTCTACTTGGCCAAGCTCATCAAGCCGCTAGATATCCGCGTGACGCGGCTGGCCCACGGCATGCCCATCGGGGGCGAGTTGGACTACGCCGATACCGCAACCCTGCTCAGCGCGCTGGAGTACCGGAGGGAACTATGAGAATTTTGATTGTCGGCGGAGGCGGGCGAGAGCACGCGCTGGCCTGGCGACTGACGCAAGAGGGCCACGAGATTGCCGGCGCACCGGGGAACCCTGGAGTTGGCCAACTGGGTCCGTTGTTTGAAAACGTAAGCGATGCCCTGCGTGGTTTTGAGCCCGAGTTGGTGGTGATTGGCCCGGAAGATCCGCTCATTGGCGGGATGGCGGATGAGCTCCGGCAGCGGGGCATTCCTACCTTCGGCCCCGGGGGCATGGGGGCCCGCCTGGAAGCCAGCAAGGCCTGGAGCAAGAAGATGATGGAGGAAGCCGGGGTGCCCACGGCCGCCGCCACCATCCACACCGATTACCAAGAAGCGTGCGAGGAAGTGGCCAAGCGGTTTGCGAGCGGACGGCACGTGGCGATCAAAGCCAGCGGGGCGGCCCTGGGCAAAGGGGTGATTTTGTGCGGCGATGAACTGCATGCGCGCCACGCCCTGAGCCGGATGCTGCTGGATGAGGAGTTCGGGGATGCCGGACGCCTGGTGGTGGTCGAAGATTTTCTGGAAGGCCGCGAGTTCTCGATCCTCACGGTGGTGAGCGAGCAAGGCTTACTCAGCCTGCCGGTGGCCCAGGATTACAAGCGGGTGGGCGATGGCGACACCGGCGAGAACACGGGCGGCATGGGCACCTATTCGCCGGTGCCGTGGGTGACGGCGGAGATGGTGGAGGAGACCGAAGCGCGAATTGTGCGGCCGATTGTAGACCACCTCCGGGCCAAAGGCGTGCCGTATTCGGGCGTGCTGTTCAGCGGAGTGATGGTAGTGGACGGTTCGCCGTACTGCCTGGAATACAACGTACGATTTGGTGACCCCGAAACCCAGAGCGTGATGCGCCGGGTGGAGGGCGTGGGCGACTTGCTATGGGCCGCTGCGCAAGGTGAGGCCCTGCCTCCGGTGCGGGTCACGGAGCCCGCCGCCGTGACGGTGGTGGCAGCCAGCGCGGGTTACCCGGCCACCAGCCAAAAGGGCGTGCCCATCACGCTGGGCGAGATGCCCGAGGGCGTGGTGGTCTTCCACGCCGGCACGGCGATGCAAGACGGTCAACTGGTGACCAATGGGGGCCGCGTGCTGGCCGTGAGTGCCGTAGCCGATGACCTGGAGCAAGCCCGCGCCCGCGCCTACGCCGGCATGGACCAGGTGGCCTTTGCGGGTAAGCACTTCCGCTCCGATATCGGTCATTGAGGCGGGTAGCCTCCCGGCGTGATTGAACGCTACTGCACGCCCGGCATGACAGCCATTTGGAGTCGCCAAGCCAAGACCCAACGCTGGCTGGACGTGGAGATTGCCATTTGCGAAGGGTGGCACCGCGCGGGGGTGATCCCGGCGGAGGACCTGAAGGCGATCCAGGAGCGTTCGAAGTTCGATCTCGATCGATGTGATGAGATTGAAGAAGTCACCCGCCACGACCTGATGGCCTTTGTGCGCAACGTCAGCGAGAACGTGAGCGGCGTGCCCGCCATTGGCGAGGGCAGCGAAGGCGACGGTACGCCCAACCCGGCGCGGTGGATTCACTTCGGCGTCACCAGCTACGACGTGATTGACACGGCGCTCGGCATGATGATGCGGGATAGCCTGGACGTACTGAAGGCATCGGTGGAGACCCTGTGCGGCACCATCAGCGCCCTGCACAAAGGGCACGGTCACCACCCGTGCATCGGGCGGACGCACGGCATCCACGCCGAGCCCATCACCTTCGGCCACAAGTGCGAAGGCTGGCGCAACGAACTGGAACGGAGCCTGAAGCGCATCGCCCAGGCCCGCGTGGAGATTGCGGTGGGCAAGGTGAGCGGAGCGGTGGGCATCCGCGCGCACGTCACGCCGGAACTCGAGGCTTCGATCTGCGAAAGCCTGGGCTTGAGTGCCGACCCGAGTTCGACCCAGATCATCGCCCGCGACCGCCACGCCCACGTGCTGAACGTGCTGGCCACCCTGGCGGGATCGCTAGAGCGCATCGCCACCGAACTCCGCAATCTGCAACGCACGGAAATCCTGGAAGTGCAAGAAGCCTTTGCCAAGGGGCAAACCGGCAGCAGCGCCATGCCCCACAAGCGCAACCCCTGGAACAGCGAAACCGTGTGCGGCCTGGCCCGCCTGGTGCGCGCCAACGCCCACGCGATGCAAGAGAGCGTGATGACCTGGCACGAGCGGGACCTGACCAACAGCAGCCTGGAGCGCATTGTGTTCCCGGATACGTTCCAACTCACCGACTTCATGGTCCACCGCCTCAACCGTATCCTGGCCGGGCTGGTGGTGATGCCGGAGAACATGTTGCGCAACCTGCGCCAGATGGGCGATCTCGTCTTTAGCGAGCACGTGATGGTGGCCCTGATTCAATCGGGCATGAGCCGCGAGGCCGCCTACAAGGTGGCGCAGCGCAATGCGGCCCGGGCGTGGGATGGTCACGACTTCCGCACCAGCGTGACGGAAGACGAAGATGTGAAGGCACGACTAAGCGCAGAACAAATTGAGGAAATTTTCAATTTGGACCACCACTTGCGACACGCTCCAGCCCCCCCGCACGTCGGAAAATAAGAAGACCGAACGCGACGCACCTTTTGCCCGCTTGGCCTTTCAGGAGGAACATGAAGCGCGCAGGGATGGCGGTTGTTTTGGCGATGGGAGTCGGGGTGGCGCGGGCCATGCCCGTGTCGTCGCTGGTGTGGGTGTGGGAATCGCGCCCCAAGGTCAGCGCAAATCCGGTGCCCGAAGTGGCGACCGCACCCCCCACCAAGGTTTACGGCGAGGGTGAACGAGACCCGAAACTGGTGGACTGGGAGATTCCGAAGCGGTTCCAGGGCAAAACCATCTCGAAACGAGCCCCCTTCAAGGATAAGGTCATTGCTTTGACCTTTGACGATGGCCCTGACCCGAAGCTGACCCCGATCGTTTTGGACGCCCTGAAGAAGCACAACATGAAGGCCACTTTCTTTGTGCTGGGATGGCGGGCCACGCGTTACCCAGCACTGGTCAAGCGCATTTTTGATGAGGGTCATACGGTGGCTAATCACACATACAACCATCCGGCCAAACCCTCGGAGGCGGCGGGCTTGAATGAACTCCTGAAGACCCAGGAGGCGATCAAGAAAGCCTGCGGGAAATACCCCACAATTTTCCGGCCGCCCTATGGGATTCGCGAGAGTTGGACGGCCAAGCTAGCGCGCCACCGCCTGATGCCCAGCGTGATCTGGACCATGTCGAGCGGGGATACCGCGGTGAAGGATTCGTACAAGGTTTATCGCAACGTGGTGTTTACGCCGCGCCCTGGCGATGTGGTGCTGCTGCACGATATCCAACCGGACACTGCGCAGGCCATCGGGCGCATCACGGACGAGTTGGCGGCGGGCGGCTGGCAGTCCATCACGCTGGATGACTACTTCCGGCGGTGGGACGAGATCGCCACGCAGCAAGAGTCGCAACCTGCGCGCTAAGCCAATCGTCAATACATAAGTATGCGGTGCTTGCTCGCGGTCTTGGCTTTGGGGGTTGTGGCTCCCGGTTATGCGCTCGATTTTTACAGCCGAGGCGCGCGCCTTCCGGCCTTGGTTCAAAAGCTGGAAGCGGAGACGGGCAAGCAGCTGCGCGTGAGCCCCGAGCTTGAAAACGATGTCCTCTATGTGAACGTGAAGGGCGTGGAGGCCGAGGCGCTGATGGAGCTGATCGCCAAGTCCGCGGATGCAAAGTGGCGACTCTCCGGCGAGACGATGACGCTGGAGCCGGATTCGGCCCGCCGCAAGCGACTGGCCAACGAACAACTGGAAGCCGACCGCCGCGAGCATATTGAAGCCGTCCAAGAAAGTCTGAAGCAGGACATCGAAGACGAAACGACGATGGAACTGCTCAAGCTCCTGCGTGCGCTCCCCAAGTCCGCGTTTGGGCAGAACTATCCCAATCGCCTCGTCTTTAGCAGCAACCCCACCCGGGCGCAATACGCCCTGCGCGGACAGGCCGCTGGCCTGGTGGACGCCATGGTGAAGCAGCAGAACATGATGGCCGAAGCCAGCCAAGAGGGCCAAGGCGAAATGGACATGATGATGGGCTTCTTGGGTTCGGCCATGGAAGCCCTGGGCATCAAGCGGGAAGATTTAATACCCCAGCCGGTGCGGACCCGCCCGGCCAAGCTTTTGATCGTGATGAGCCCGAGCGTCGGCAGTTGGGCGTCGTTCCGCAACTCGATTGAAGCCCGCCTGTTTGATGAGAATGGGGCGCAAATTGCAACGGCGAGTTTGGATCTGCGCCGGGGAGAAGACTCCTACCGGGTGGTGCCCGTGGAAGAGATTGAGGAAGGGGCCGCCGGAGAAGAGGGGGCCGCGCCCCCGCCGCCGCCCGAAGACAACAGCCCGGTGATTGAATACCGCGAGGAAAGCAAGAAGATTCTCACCCTGCAGGTGGACTTCTCAGCGGCTTCGTTCTCCACGAACCGGGTGATCCCCGAAGAGCTGAAGCAGTGGGCGTACAACCCCTACACCTACGAGCCGCTGAGCTTTATGGCTTCGGACGCCTGGGATGCCTGGGCCAAGCACCACAACAAGAATGTGGTGGCCTACCTGGATGACAGCCAGGGCTGGATGCCGACCTTCTTTGAAGCGGCTCCGCGCACGATGAACCAGTTCCAGGCCAATCTGGACGAGAACTACACGCTGTCGGAAGAAGGCGGAGTGACCCTCGCCGCGCCCAAGAACCCCACCGAAACCCGCCTCAACCGGATGAACCGGGCGGCCATCCAGGGGTTCATCAATAGCTCGAATGCCAATGGCGGCGTGCCGGACTTGAATTCCTGGGCGGCTTATATCGATTCCAAACCCATTGGGGCCGAGCCGCAAGGCATGCCGATGTTCTACGAGCAGTGGGCGGGCACGGATGGTCTGATTGCCAGCCAGATGCCGGGGCACGAGTTCAGCATGCGGCTGTGGAATCGCCTCTCGGCGAACCACCGGGCCAGCATCCTGCAGGGGCAGGATCTCCCGATCCGCAACCTCGGGCAATCCGCCACGGAGTTGCTGACGCACTACGTTTATAACGAACCGGACTCCTTGCAGCCCGTGCGCCCGCCGGTAACGGGGCCGAACCGATTCATTGCGATGATGACGTTCGGGATGAGCGGAGCCTTTGGGATGAAGCGCAACGCGTCCCTGGAACCCACCGAGATGTTTGCCACCGGCCTGCCGAACAACGGATTCATCCGTCCGTTCGTCACCTCGGACCTGCTGGTGGCGCCGGTGACGCCGCAGGGCGAATCCATGCAGATGATCCGTGCGCTGGGCAGCGATGAACTGGCGTTGTTCGACATGATCACGCAGACGCCGGGATTTGCGGCCGGAGGGAGCGGCATGCCGCAGCTCAATCAGTTCCGCCTGGGCACGCGGCAGTTGGTGGACTTCCAGGTGATGCTGTCGCCGGAGTGCCAGCTTCCGGGCTCGCTGACGCTGATGAAGGTGGACCCGAAGGGTGAGATCTACACCCGCGCAAATTTCCCGCAGGCGTTGAAGGATCAGATCTCGAAGGCCGATGCGCAACTGAAGGATTCAGGCTTGGCGCGGTTCTTCCAGATGATGGGAGCCGAGGGCGCCTTCGGGGGCGGCGGCGAAGCGCGGCCATAATCGAAAGATGCGCATGAAGGTCGTTTCCACCCTGCTGGCGCTGGCGCTTGCCGGTGTGGGGTACGGCCTTGATTTCTATAGTCGAGCGGCCCGGCTGCCCGTGCTGATGCCGCAAGTGGAAGCGGCCACGGGCCGCACCCTGCGGGTGGATGATGAGCTGCGGAACGAGGTGCTCTACATCAATGTGAAAGGGGTGGAGGAGCAGGCGTTGCTGGACCTGATTGCGGAGGCGGCGGATGCGAAGTGGCGCACCACTTCGAGTTCGATGGTGCTGGAGCCGGACGTGGCCAAGCGCCGACGCCAGGCGGAAGCGGAGTTGAATGCCCTGCGGGATGCCTTTTTGGCGGACTTGGAGTTGGTGGCCAATTCGGAGAGCGTGTTTCCTACCGAAACGGAGTTGATCAAGTTGCTTCGGCGGATGCCGATTTCTGTTCTCAAGCAGTCTTATCCTAACCGGGTTGTGTTTAGCAGTTCTCCGAATGCCGCTCAGCACCCGTTGCCCGCGTCAGCTGAGAAGCTAGTAGAAGCGATCGTTGCCGCCGACCAGTCGATGCTGGAAGGCGTACAGAGAGTGCTGCGCGAGAATCCGCTGATGACTGATAGCATGAGAGAGTTTCTCCGTCAGATTGGCCAGGCCGAACTTATGCAAACAGGTGCGCATCCTCCTGGCAGCCCTGCGAAAGTTCTAATTTCGTTTGAATTTCTGCCGTTTGCCAGCGGCCGGAATGAATCCACTGTGAAAGTCGTGATCTTGGATAGCAAAGGACTTGTGGTGGGTACTGATGAGATAAAACTGCGACAACGAGCTGAGAGCCTTCGAAGGTCGGAAACTCGATCACAGGCTGTGGCGCCGCCCGTCAACACGGATCCTGCCTTCAGTACGCCCTTGGTATTCAGGGATGAATCTAAGGAACTCTTAACGTTCGACATGGCCGGGGAAGCGACTATTAGGAAGTACCCGAAACTCCTGACCTGGATGGATCAGCCAGATGTTTACGACATCCTTAGTTTCACGATCTCAGATGCCTGGGATAACTGGGCAAAGTTCTACCAACGAAGCGTGGTGGTGAATGCCGAAGACCAGAATATCATGGTGCACGATCATCTGCCAAGTTGGCCCAAAACGGTCGGCGACTTTGATACGCAGGTGAGGCGGCGCAACGATTTCGTAGAGTCAATGGGAGCCATTGTCGTCAAGGCGAAGAGGCCGCATTTTGCCCGCTTTAGTCGGATGGATCGCTTGGCCATGAGGCAGAACTTGGAACAGGGCCGTCAAAACGGGGATTTGCCAGAAGCGAGTGCGCGAGCGGCTCTTTCGGATTCACGGGTGCCTTATGCGCCGAGTTCTACGGCTGAGGCTTGGTACACCGTTTTCACGGGACTGTCTAATGACAGCTTGGGCAGTCGGGATCACACGGAGGCAGGATGGCAACTTTGGAATCGCCTCAGTTTAGAACAAAGGCGTCAGCTTGAGAAAGGAGAGAACGTTCCCATTCAATCCCTGAGTGAGGATGCGCGCGCCCTGATCAGGTTCTATGCTTGGGATACCTTTGAAGGAGTGGGGGACGCTTCGGAGAGAATGTTAAGCTTAGACGCCTTGATTGCGGCAGAACTTGAGGGGGAAGAAGGTGATCTTGCAAAGCCAAAAGTACCTCACTATGAGCCGACTGAAGCGTGGCCCCTCGGTTTCGTTCTCGATGGTTCCATTCAACCAAACGGCGAGGAACGGATGCTCATTGTTCCGGTGGATACTGAAGGTGATGTGATTGAAGCCTACGGGTTTAGAGACATAGAGCACTTTGCTTGGGATCGAACCGTCGAGGCATTGGGTGAGGAAGTTTCCGACGTAATTGAGTGGAGTCACTTTAAAGTTGGTACGATTCAGAGGCTGTATCTGAGTATTCAGCTCACGCCGTCTCATGTGTTGAGGCCTTTCATCGAGATTACGAAGCTTGATGCGAGCAGCCCGGTCTACACCAAGAACAATCTCCCTCCGCACGTTCGTGCCGAAGTGGAGAGGATTCAAAAGAGAATTGCCGAAAGCGGAGTCATTGAGCACCTCCGGCGTAAGAATGAAAATCGTGGCTCGGACGAGATCGTCGAGCCGCCCGTACTGAACTAATGTGTGCCCGATTCACCCAGTTTGGGATTCGCCAAATCCAGGAGAACTTCGGGCTCACCGCACCCCTGCCGGACCTCACCCCGCTCTATAACATCGCCCCCAACGCGGCGGTGCCGGTGGTGGTGCGCACCGCCGAGCAGGGTCGCCACCTGCGCCTGATGCGCTGGGGGCTGGTGCCGCCGTGGCAGGATGACCACACCACGGGCGTCCGTATGATCAACGCCCGCAGCGAGACGGTGGCGGAGAAACCCTCGTTCCGCACCGCGTACAAGCGCCGCCGCTGTCTCGTCCCGACCGACGGCTTCTTCGAGTGGACGGGGGACAAAGGCGACAAGCAGCCCTGGTTCATACGCAGTCGTAAGTACGCGGCCTTTGCCGGCATCTGGGAGATTTGGGAGCGCGCCGAGGGCTATCTCGAAACCTTTTCCATCCTCACCACCGCCGCCAATGGGGTGGTAGGGCAACTGCACGACCGGATGCCGGTGTGGATTTTCGAGCGCGATTTTGGGGCGTGGCTCGGCCCCGGCGAGGCCAACCCCGCCCTGCTGGCCCCCGCCCCGGATGAGCTCACCGAGTGCTGGCCCGTGACCCGAGCGATGGGGAACCCGCGCTTTCAGGACCCCAGCGCCGTGGTGCCGATCGAGGTTCCGGGCACTCTCTTTTAGCCCAAGCTGAACGACTGCTGGTGGTGTGGGATCACATATTCCCAGCCCAGTTCACGCTGGATTCGTTCGGCCAAGGTCGCCTGGGCCACCGGCTCCCCGTGGACGATGAAAGTCTTTCGAGGCGCCTCTTGGAAGCCCCCCAGCCACCGCATGATCTCGTTTTGGTCGGCGTGGGCGGAGAGTGAATTGAGCTTGGCCACCCGGCAGCGGACGGGGATCTCGTCGCCGAAGATGGAGATGGTGTCGGCCCCCTCCAGGATGCGGCGGCCGCGCGTTTCGGCGGCCTGGTAGCCGGTGAAGAGCACCACGTTCTCCTTGTGCGGCAGGCGCTGGCGGAGGTGGTGCACCACGCGGCCCCCATTGGCCATGCCGCTGCCGCTGATGATCATGAGCGGGCCGTCGTTGGTGTTCAGGGCTTTGCTGGCGTTGCGGTCGCGAATAAAGCGCACCATATCGGCTCGGAACGGCGAATTGTTCTCCTGGATATCCAGCTTCAGGTCGGGGTCCATGTCGTCGCTGGGCGCGTTGTAGAGCAGAGTGGTGGCGCTGGCCATCGGGCTGTCCACAAAGATGGGAACGTGCGGAATCTCGCCGCGCTGCTCGAGTTCATGGATGTGCCACAGCAACTCTTGCGTGCGGCCAATGGCGAAGCTGGGCACCACCGCGCAAGATTGGCGTTCGTGGATGTACTGGATGACCTCGCGGAGCACGTCTTGGGGGTTCTCATCGGCATGGAAGCGGTCGCCGTAGGTGCTCTCAATCACCAGGTATTCGGCGTGGGTGCAGGCATGCGGGTCCTTGAGCAGCGGGGTGTCGTAGCGACCGAGGTCGCCGCCCATCAGGATACGTTCGCCACTCTCAAAGTAGATTTCCGCGAACCCCGAACCCAGAATGTGCCCGGCGGGCAAGAACCGGAACTGCGCACCTGCGGGGAGATCATGGAGCTGGAAAAAGTGGACCGGCACCAACTGCTTGAGCGCAGCGTAGGCGTCCGCTTCGGTGTAGAGCGGGGCGGCCGGGTTGTGGCGGCTGGTTTGGTGGCGGTTGTGGTAGCTGGCTTCTTCTTCCTGCAGGCGGCCGCCGTCGGGCAGGCTGATTTTGCACAGGCCAATGGTGCCCGGGGTGGCATAGACCGGTCCTCGGTAGCCCTTTGCGATGAGGCGCGGCAGCAGGCCGATGTGGTCGGTGTGGGCATGGGTCAGCACCACGGCGTCAATCTCGTGGGGCTCGAAGGCGAAAGGCTCCCAGTTGCGCTCGCGGATCTCACGCGGACCTTGGAAGAGGCCGCAATCCACCATGATGCGCTTGCCGTTGACCGTAATCACGTGTTGCGAGCCGGTGACCGTTTCGGCGGCACCATTGAATTGAATGGAAGGAGCCATGCGCTTTCAGTATCCACCACCGGTATCCTTGCGCGCATGGTTAAGGCGGATGCCGCCCTCATTGGCGGGACGGGAATTGGCGAGATTCTGCGGGCGCATCCCGGGCGTGCGGTGATGGTGCCGACCCCGTTTGGCCCCATGCGAGGCTGGCTGCAAGATCGCCAAGGGCAACGAGTGATCGTGGTGGCGCGGCACGCGGCCGGGCATAAGACGCCCCCGCACGGCATTGGCTACCGCGCCATGGCCGAGGGCCTGCGCCTGATGGGCGTGCGCCGCTGCCTGGCCACGGCGGCGGTGGGTTCGCTGCGGGTGGACTGGGCGCCGGGCACACTAGCGGTGGTGACCGACTTCATTGACGCCACCGGGCGGCAGGTGACGGGGTTCAACCGCACCGTGAACCACGTGGATATGTCGCAGTGTTTTGCCGGGAGTGCGGCCATTGGGGCGGCGCTGAAGGAGTTGGGCTTGCCGCACGCGGATCGTTCGGTCTACGTGGGGATGGACGGGCCGCGCTACGAAACCGCCGCCGAGATTCGGATGCTGCAGATGCTGGGCGGCGACGTGGTGGGGATGACCGCCACCAGTGAGGCCATTGCCATGGCCGAGGCGGGCGTGGAATACGGATTGATCTCGGTAGTCACGAACCTCGGCTGCGGCCTGGACCCCGAGGGCATTGACCACGGCGCGGTGACCGACGTGATGAAGGAGCGCGGTGCGGACGTGGTGCGCGCCCTGGAACTGGCCGTGAGCCCGGCCATGCTCGCGAACGCATGACCCGCGACCGGCGCCTGCTGACCTTGGCCATGGCCCTTGCCCCGGGGGTGGGTGGCAAGACGATCACCCGATTCTGGGTGCGCCACGAGCTGCTAGGCCGCACCGACGAGGACGTGTGGACCCTGACGCCCGAGGTCTTGATTGAAGAGTATCGCTGGCGAGCGGCGGCGGCGAACCGGTGGACCGAAGAACGGGCTACCCTGCGCGGCGAAGCCCAAGAACTGCTGGAGCGGCTGGACCGGATGAATGTGGGCGTGGTGACCGCGGCGGACCCGCACTACCCTCACCATGTGGAGCACCTGGAGCCCGACCCGCCGGGGGTGCTGTTCCTGTACGGTAACCAAAAACTGCTGCACCAACCGACCTTTACGGTGCTGGCCAGCCGAGGGGGCACCGATGAAAGCACCCGGCAGATTGAAAGGCTGACGGAGGATGGCGTGATTCGGGGCGAGGTGCTGGTGGCGGGTCACAACACCCCGGCCTACCAGCGGGCGGCGGTGGTGCCGCTGCGGTGGGGCGCGCCGCGCATCATGGTGCTGGACACCGGCCTGTTTGAAGGGCTTGGCGAAGATTTGAGTGACGAGCCGTTCCGGGCGGCGCGGCTGTGGCGCTACAAGTTCGACCCGAAGACGGACCTGGCGCTTTCCGCCGTCAATCCCTTGCGTTCGTTCCACCGCAACGCCAACCGGGTGCGCGACCGCTTGGTGGCGGGGCTGTCTTACCGCCTCGATTTTGCCTACATCGCCCCGAACGGCAATATGGAGCACATTGCGCTGGCGGCCCTGCGCACGGGGCGACCGGTGCGGGTGAGCGAAACCGTGCCCCGCTACGAATGGTTTGCGGGGCAGGGCGCGCGCATTGCGCTGCTGAGCTAGCTGGAGACGCGGCGCATCCACACGCGCATCGCGCCGGTGCCTCGGTTGCCCCAGGTCCAGTACGGGACAGCTACGGCGCGGGCGGGGCGAGGCGCTTCTTGCGGGCCGGGGTAGGGCACGTAAGCGGTGTCGCGCGTCCAGTGGTCGCTTTCCAGCCGGGCGGCGGCCACCAGGCTCGGGCCGTGGGGGTCAGCGCGATTGATTTCGGCGGGGCGCGAGGGGTCCAGGCGGTAGAGGTGAAGCGGGGCTTCGGCGTCGGCCTCTTCCCAGGCGTAGATCACCGGGCCTCGGCGCAGGGCCAGCAGGTCGGCGGCGTCGGGGATGCGGCTGTCGGCCACCATCCATTCGGCGGGCATGGCGAGGTCGAGTCGTAGCGTGTCGCCGGCTTGCCACTCGCGGGTGACGGTGAGGTAGCCGTCTTGGATCTCGTTCACCATCTCGCCGTTGAGCGAGGCTCGGGCGTCGCGGCACCAGTTCGGGATGCGCAGCCGCAGGGTGGCGTGGCCTGGCTGTTCCACGGCCACGTGGACCTCGCTGGCGTGGGGGTATTCGGTTTCCACCCGGAACTGCGGGCCGCCCGCCACCGTGATCGTCATCGCATCGGGGATTTCGATGGTGACGCGGTCGCCTTCCACCCGGGCCAAGTACCGCTCGATGCTCAGAATGAGGCGGGCGATGTTGGGCGGGCAGCAGGCGCAATCGAACCACGGCTTGCGCACCTTTTCCCCCCGGGATTCCAGCGGGTTGTCGTAGAAGTAGCCAGTGCCGGTGAGGTCCATGCCGCTCAGCACCGCGTTGTAAAGCGCGCGTTCCATCACGTCGGCAAACTTGGATTGGCCTGTAGCGCGGCCCATGCGCTGCGCCCAGAAGACGAGGCCGATGGCGGCGCAGGTTTCGGCGTAGGCATCGCGGTTGGGGAGGTCGAAATCTTCGGTGAAGCCTTCGTTGTAGCCCGCCGAGCCGATCCCGCCGGTGATGTACATGCGGTGCCGGGTCAGGGAATCCCACAGCCGGTGGAGGGTGGGCATGGTCTCCTCGGGCGCAGCGTCCACGGCGCCGCAGTAGAGATAGACCGCGCGCACCGCGTGGCCGACCGGGGTTTCGGCTTCAATGAGCGGCCGATCATCCTGCGCGTAGTGGCCTTCGTAGGTGCCACGAGGGGCGAAGAGGGCGTGGTACGCCGGGTGCACATCGGCCTGGGAGAGTTCTTGTTCGAACGGACTAGGGCGCTGGCCGCGCCGCAGCACTTGCCACTTGGCTAGCTCGCGGTACTTAGCGTCGCCGGTCCATTGGCTGAGGCGGGCCAGGGCAAGCTCGGGCTCCGGATGGCCGGGGAGCTTGTCCATGCGGCCGGGGCCGAAGGTTTCCGTCAGGTGGTCGGCGGCCTTCTTCGCGACGGCGTACAGCGGGCCTTCGCCGAGGGATTCGGCTTCCGCGACGCCCGCTTCGATCAGGTGACCAAGGCAGTACTGCTCGTGGTAGGCGGCCGTCAGCGAATAGCGGGGCGCGTGCCGCCCCAGCTGGTGGAAAGTGTGCACGTAGCCATCGGCCTGCTGCGCCTGGCCGAGCGTGCGGACGAAATCTTCGAACGGCTTGCGCACGGGGTGGCTGGGGTCCAGCGCGAGGGCATAAACGGTGGCTTCGCTGAGCTTATACAGGTCGCTGTCGTCGTAGTTGCGGCCCTCGTGGCCGGCGGTTTCGCCCCGGGCGGCGCGGCGGAAGTTCTCCAGTCGCGGGGTTTCTTCGCATTGCTGCCACTGGTGGGCCAGGCCACGATCCAGCAGGGCGCGCTGGCGCTCCTTCCAGAAACCCTCTCCCAAGACGACGGGACGCATAGGCTCAGGAGGGTACCGCCGTGGCGCGCAGGAAGTCATGAATTGTTCCTACAAACTCCGCGTGAGACCAGGTAAGCGGCGAGACGCTGAGGGGGGCACCGGTCTCGGGGTGGAATTGCTCGGCCAGGAGGTGGGTGGAGGTGGCGCGGTGGACACACCAATCCAGCCTTTGCCGGGCTAGATCGAGGTGACCAAGGCGGATTTCGGCCTGCGCCGCCCAGAGCGTGCTGATGACCCAGGGATTGCCCGTGTACCACTCCGAAGCCCGGTGGTAGTAGTCGTTTTCGTACCGCGCCAAGCCACCGATGGCCGTGGGGATGGAGAGGCGCTCCACCACCATCTGGTAAGTGGCGTGGGCGGCGGTTTGGGTGAGATCGGTGTCCAGGTGGAGGAGGGCGGCGAGCACGCTGGCATCCACCGTGGTGTCGCCGGGGCGGCGGAGATAGACGCCCCGCTCGGGATCGAGGAATGTGGCATCGAACCCGACCCGCATGGTGTGGGCGGCTTCCGTGAGGGCGGGGGCGAAGTCATCGCCGAGGTGCGCGGCAAGGTGGGCGGCGTCCTCCAGCGCCCGGATCACGGCGGCGGTGGTGAAGGCGTGGACGTCGTAGCGCTCTTCCCACAGATCCCAACTGGGCAGGGGCATGCCACGCTCATCCCGGTGGGCCAGCATGGCCTGGGCCGCCCCGCGCCCGAAGTGTTGCCACACGTCTTCGAGCATGAGCTGGTCCCGGGTGAGATCGAAGTGGGAGCGCAGGAGAGAAAGGGTCAGCGCGGTTTCGTCCTCTTGGAATGGCACCACCGGCTGGCCCTGGTGCACCCACGGGTGCCAGCTGGCCCCCACGCATCCATCCGGCCGATATTTTTGCAGGAAGAACGGGCGGTGCGGGCGCACCAGGTGCCGGGCAAAGAGGAGGAATGCGCGGGCCGTTTCGGGGCGACCACTTTGGTCCATCACCTCGGCGATGCGCGCACCATCGCGGGGCCAGCAATAGGAATAGTGCGCGCGGTTGCTGGCCATGATGTCGCTGTCGTTGGCGGCCAGGATAGCGCCCCCGTGGTCGCAATTGGCCTGCATGATGATGAGCGAATGCTGGTAGAGCTTGCGCCAGGATTCGGGTAGGGAGACGAACCCTTTGGGCTCCGAATGAGATGTAAATTTATGGCCGGAGGCGCGGGCGCGCTCGATGACGTTTTCTATCTCGCTCGCCGGCGGGGCGGGCTGCAAATCGTCAATGTGGTGCGCTGCGTGCATCCAGGTCCACAGCGTGGCGGGGCCGTGGGCGAGGTCCAGATCGTAGCGCGCGGTGAAGTCCACTGAACCCTGGGCGATGGGGTTCATGCCCAGTTCGCCGTCGTCCGCGTCGCGCCAGGTGCCTTCCAGCCCTTGGAACTTGGCAATGCCCATTGAATACTGTGAGAGACCCTCCGATTCCGTTCGGCCACCGAATAAAAAGGCGTGCTCGCCCCGGTAGTTGACGATGGCGTCGTGGGCCGCCCAGTAGAACGCGGTGTTGCCCACGTCGCTCTGCCCGATCTCCAGGTAGGCGTGCAAAAACACCCGAATGGTGCGGCCCCGCCCGGCCAGATCCTCCGCCACGATGCGCCGCACGTGCAAGGGCTGCTCAGGGTCCACGGCTTCGGTGATTGTCAGCCGAATCTGCCAGCCATGGTGGGTCAGCGTGGTCACGCCTACCAGGCAGCCGGGCTCGTAGGCCATGGCCACCGTCCACTCGGGGGCGTCGGTCCACGCCACCGACCCCTCGCACCACACCCCGAAGCGCGCGCGCTCCCCATTGATATGGTTGGGGTAGCCCACGTGCGGCCAGGTGAGGTCCCGAAGTTGGTAGTGCGCGTCGTAGGCCAAGTACAAGCGGCCTGTGCTGAGGACGAGAGGACGAGGCATGGGGCTACGAAACCGGGGTGTTGTCCAGGCTCTTCCAGATGTACCGGGCGGCGAGCGAGCGGTGCGGTTGCCAGCGTTCGCCCAGCTCCGCCATATCCCCCGCCGTCAAATCCGGGCGTACCAGGCGCTTGAGACCGTTTTGGATGCCGAGATCGCCGAGCGGCCACACATCCGGGTGGTGCAGGCCGAAGATGAGGAACATATCCACCGTCCATGGGCCGACCCCGGTGATGGGGAGCAAGCGCGCCCGCACCTCGTCATCGGGCATGGAGAACCAGTCATCCGCCCGCCAGTTGTGGTCCAGCCAGGCCTGCGCCACGGCGTGGACGTAGCGCGCTTTCTGACGGCTGAGCCCCAGGGTTCGCAGCTCGTCCGGCGAGACATCGAGCAAGCGCTCCGGGTCCACGGGCTCGCCGCCGATGCGCTCGGCCACCCGTGCCCAGATGGTCGCGGCGGCCTTGACGCTCAGCTGCTGCGAAACGAGCGACGACACGAGACAGGTAAGCGGCTCCTCGGGCTGGCCCATCTCCAGCGGCCCGAAGCGCGCCACCACTGGCCCCAGGTACTCACAGGACGAGAACCGGGCGAATGCGGCCTCATCCATGGTTTTCGAGGTAGCGGGCCAGCAGGCGCACGCCGAATCCGGTCGGGCCATTCACGAACATGCCTTTGTCGCTGTCGTTGCCAGCGGTCCCGGCGATGTCAATGTGCGCCCAAGGCGTGCCTTCGTTGACAAAGAACGAAAGGAATGTGGCACCCTGCACCGGGTGCGCCTTGCGGTTGGGCACCGAGTTCACCAGGTCCGCTACGTTGCTCTTCATCATGTCGCGGTAGCCCTGGTCCAGCGGCAGGCGCCACACACGCTCCCCGGTGGCTTGCCCGGCGTCGGTCAGGTCTTGGCACAGCTGATCGTCGGTGCTGAAAATGCCCGCGAACGTGCTGCCCAGCGCCACCACCACGCCCCCGGTGAGGGTGGCGAGGTCCACAATGCACTTGGCCTTTTCGCGGTCGCAAGCCCAAATCAGGCCGTCGGCCAGCACTAGGCGGCCTTCGGCGTCGGTGTTGGTCACTTCCACCGTCACGCCGTTGCTGTAGGTCAGCACGTCGTCGGGTCGGTAGGCGTCATCGCTCACGCTGTTTTCGGCGGCGGTCAGCAAGCCCACCACACGCACGTTGGGCTTCACCACGTCGGCGATGGCGCGCATGGCCCCCAGCACGGCGCAGCCACCGGCCTTATCAACCTTCATGCCGGCCATGGCCCCGCTGATCTTAAGGCTGAGGCCGCCGGTGTCGTAGGTGATGGTCTTGCCAACCAGCACCACGGGGGCGGTGTCTTCCATGCCTTCGGGGCAGTATTCGATGCGGATGAGGCACCCGGAGTTGATGGAGGCGCGGCCCACGGTCGCGATGCCCACATAGCCCGCCGCCAACAGATACTCGTCGCTCAGCACATCCACCTTCAGGTTGCGCTCGGCGGCCATTTCGCGGGCGGCTTCGGCCATATAGGCGGGGTTGGCGATGTTGGGCGGGGTTTGGGCCAGGGTGCGGGCAAAGTTGGCGGCTTCGGCTAGGGCAATGCCGTCGGCCAGGCCGTGGTCTAGAGTTTCGTTGGACGAAAAGACGGTGAGATCGGGGCGGGTATCGGGCTTGGCGGCCGCGCCGGGGTACAGCATGGGGTTCCAGGCCAGCAAGCCGAGGGCTTCGCCCAGGGCGCGCCCCCACATGGGGTCTTCCCAGCGATCCATTTCGAACTGCGCAGTGCGGGCCTGCACCTGCGCCAGGCGGCGACCCGCCACGGCACCCGCCTCGCGGGCCTTGCTCTCATTGAACGCGGCGAACTCGCCCAGACCGACCAGCAAGATGCGCGGCATGTTGGCGGGGAAGGCTTCGGTCCACTGGCCTTCCTTGCCGGAGAACTCCTTGCGCTTGGAGGCCATCAAGACTTCGGAAGCGGCGGTGGCGGGCAGGCTGCGGTCGCTGAACACGCCCATGACCAAGACGTCCGCCGTGGGGGAGTGACCGGCACGCAAAGTTCGGAACATTCACCCAGTTTCGCACACTTCGCGCACTTCGGGCGCGGCGGCGCGTTAGGATAAGGAGAGCCCCGATGATTTACGATTCCAACTACTACGAGCGCCTTCGGTTGCGGAACGGGGAAGAGGTGGATCTGCGGCTGGTACGCGCCACCGATAAGGAAGCGTTCCGGCGCGGATTGGCGGCCATGAGCCCGGGCACGGCCTACCGCCGGTTCTTGACACTCAAGCAGGAATTTACGGAAAGCGAGCTGCGCTACCTCACCGAAGTGGACCATTTTCACCACTTCGCCTTGGTGGCAGGGGATGAGCAGAACCAGGGCGGGTGCGGCTACGCGGCGGCGCGGTTTGTGCGGTTTCTCTCGGCGCCCGACACCGCTGATTTCGCGATCGTGGTGGTGGACCCGTTCCAGCGCAAGGGGTTAGGCCGGGCGATGATGGTGCGGATGGCCGAAGCGGCCCGGGAGCGGGGCGTGGAGTTCCTGACCGGCGAGATGTTCAAATCGAACACGGCAATGTTCCACCTGATCGACACCTTGGTGCCACAGGCGGAATGGGAACTGGATGGCGACGCGCTAACCGTGCGCGTGGCCACCTCGCAGTTCCCACCCGTAGACCGGGCTTAACCGGTCGCGCGGCGTCGTTTGGCGGCCGCGGGCTTGGGAGTGGCTACTTTGGGGGCTGTTGCCTTAACGGTCTCGGCCTTGGGCGCAGGCTTTGCCGCCTTCTTGGCGGGAGCCGCCGGGCTCGCGCTGGGGGTCTTGGCGGCGGGGGCCGCCTCTTCTTCTAGAATGCTGGCCAGCATCCAAGCGGCCTTCTCGTGGATTTGGCTACGAGCCGTCAGGAGGTCGGCCGTGCCCACATCGTCAACGCCCTCAGAGGCCTTGACACCCTTGCGGGCGGTTTGCGCGACGAGGGTATGGCTGGCGCGGAGGTCGGCCACCATGTCGCTGGCCTTGGTGGCCTGGCCGTCCTTCACCTGGCTCAGCGCCGCGAATTCGGCCATGGTGCCGGGGGCGTGCTGACCCAGAGCGCGAAGCCGCTCGGCCAATTCATCCACCGCAAGGAAAAGCTCGTTGTATTGC
The DNA here is from genome assembly GCA_002352215.1 of Chthonomonas sp. UBA2785. Lineage (GTDB taxonomy): Bacteria > Armatimonadota > Fimbriimonadia > Fimbriimonadales > Fimbriimonadaceae > JAHBTC01. The sequence continues at coordinate 149,758 of DEIB01000056.1, forward strand.
AATTCGAAAAGATTGTGGAGAGCCACAAACTGCGGACCCTTCACGTTCCAGTGATAGTTGTGGGTTTTGATCAGCAGAACGTAACTTTCGGCTAGGGTTTTGCGCAGGGCCTCGTAAACAGTGGCATTCATGGTGTTCTGTTCTTTCTACTCCATTCGCTGCGGAAAGCCCGGGAAACGAGGATTCGAGGGAAGGGGACTGGTTAAAATGCGTCGGAAACGGCAAGGATGACCGGAACGCGAGGCGATGGTCGCGCGTTGAATATGTCAGACTAAAGTCCCGCGCGAATGGCCACCGAAATGCGCCTCCTCCGGCTTGTGAACCAAGCCGCAAATAAGCTTGCCAGCGTTGACGACGTGGAGAGTGTTCTCCGCGACGTCCTGGCTATCTGCGTCGAGGCGGCGGGGGCGATGGGGGGCACGATCTACCTGCATGAGCCCTCAACAAGGCGTCTCAAGTTTAAGCACGTGCTGCCTTCGGATATTGGATCAAAGCTCGAGCGCTTAGATATTCCGGACAACTTTGGGGTGGCGGGCGAGGTCTTCCAGGCCCGCACCGCGCGGATTAACGAGTTCCCCAATGCCAGCGTGCAGACCCGCACCGACTTTGAGCGCAAGGCCGGGGTGACGGTGCGGTCCATGCTCACTATGCCGCTGATGATTACGGGCACGGAGCCCCTCGGCGTTATTCAGTTAGTCAACAAGATCGAGGGCAACTTTGACGAAGCCGACCTCCAGATGCTCGATATCATCAGTGATATTTGCGCGCTGGCGGTGAGCAACAGTCGCCTGATGGAGCGCCGCCGCCAAGTGGCAGCTCTGGAAGGGATGGGGCGTGCCGCCCACGATTTGGCCAACAAGGCCGGGGTGCTGGTGACGTTCTTGCCGGAGTTCCGGCGGAACCTGACCGGGTTGCAGCAAGCCCTGAAGGACGAAGGCGTGACGGGCGAGGCCTGGCTTTATCTCCAACTCCTTGAAGGCACGTTTGAGGACGTGTTTGAGCCGTATTCAGACCGCGTCTACCGCTATGCACGGCTGGTGAATAACCTCGCGGCCGGGCGTCCCCTTGAGCCCAAGAAGAAGCGCCAAGACTTTGCCGCCATCGTGCGGGAGGCCGCCGAGTTCATGGAGCCGCAAGCCCGTGAAGCCCGCGCGCTTATCCAATACGACCTGGCCACGGATGCTCCCGAGCACTACTTTGATGACCTCTACGTCATGCGGATTGTCGAGAATTTAGTTGGCAATGCGATCAAGGCGGTGGCCGAATCGGTGCCGAAGGAGTGGAAGGCCAACCACCCGGACAAGCTGGAGACCTACGGTGTGATCCGCGTGAACTACCGGTTTGATCAGAACTACCACGTGCTGGAGATTAGCGATAGTGGCCCGGGGATGTCGCCGCAAACCGTGCGTGAAATCCTAGAGGGTTCGGCCCGGACTTCTTGGGCGAATAGCGCGGGCAGTGGCCTCGGCACCAAGGTGGTGCTGGACCTCGCCGCCACCCATGATGCCCGCTTGCAGATTGATAGCCGCCTGGGAGAGGGCACTACATTCCGGCTGGACTTCCCGCACGTCGCGATGGATGTGCCGGGGGCAGTGGGGGCAGCTAGCCCCCAAAAGTCAAGCTAAGGGCTCGAGGCCCTGCACGTGCACTACCAGCACGGTGGCGTTATCGCTGCCGCCATCGGCCAAAGCCATGCGTACAAGCTCGCCTGCCGCCGGGGAAGGTCCGCGCTGGCTCAGAACCTCTTGAATCTGCTCCATTGAAACGTGATTTGTTACGCCATCGCTACACAGCATGTAAATATCATTCGGTAAAACGATGTCGGATAATACGTCGACTTCGAGGGCATCTTGGGTGCCAATTGCCCGCAGAATCACGTGCTTGTAGGGGTGACGCTCGGCTTCCTCGCGCGACATGATGCCCTGCGAGACCGTCTCCTCCACCCAGGTGTGGTCGCGGGTCAGCATCTCAATCTCGCCGCCGCGCAGCCGGTAGATGCGGCTATCGCCCACGTGGGCAATCACGGCTTGATCTTGCACCAGGGCGAGGGCGCTGAGCGTGGTGCCCATGCCTTTCCACTGCGGGTTGGCGCGGGCGCGGTCCAGCACAAAGCGGTTGGCGGCCAGCGTGGCTTGCAGGGCGGCGGTTTGGACCGATTCGCTGGGGTGAGCGTAGTACACGTCCAGCCAGGTCTTGCAGGCGACTTCGCTGGCGATCTGCCCAGCTTCGTGGCCGCCCATGCCGTCGCACATGATGAACACGGAGCCCCGGCGCGCGGCATCGGCATCGGTGTCGGGCAGATAGAACTCGGCTTTATCCTCGTTGTTCTCGCGCACCCGGCCCATGTCGGTCTTTTGCGCGACCTGGACTTGCAGGCGCACCCTCAGCTCGGCGGCAGGCGCAATCGTCTCGACGGCGTAATCGGCGGTGATATCTTCCATCATGCGCCTCGATAGCGGATTCGCAAGGTGAGCTGCCCGATCTGAATCTCGTCGCCGTCTTGGATGCGGGTGCGTTGCCCGGTGGCGAGCTTGGCACCGTTCACGCTAGTGCCATTGCTGCTGCCGGTGTCGGTGAAGTAGACGGCATCCGGGGTGAGGTCAATCGTGCCGTGCGACCCGCTCACGTACGGGTCGGCCACCACCACGTCATTGCCGTCGCGGCGACCAAAAGTCTGGACACCTTCGCGCAGGGGGATCTCGCCGTTGGCGGTCACCAGCCAGGCGCGCACGGTGTCTTCGCCCGGGGTCATGGGGGCGGCGGCCATGGCCATGGTGCGGCCTCCACTCGGCATCAGGGTGCGGGCGGCCTGGCCGGGCTCTTGGATGCGTACCACGTGCCCACCAAACTCAATGCTCTGGCCGGGCGTCACATTCAAAACCTGACCCACGGCCAGCGGCTGGCCATCCACCTTGGTGCCGTTCGTGCTGCCAAGGTCTTCGATCGTAAAGCCATCATCGGTGGCCGTGAGGCGGGCGTGCTGGCGGCTAATGCGGTTGTCGTCAATGGCGATGTCGCCCTTGCGGCCCACCAGGTTGGCCCCGGGGCGGATGGGGTGCTCGCGGCCGGCTTCATCCACCAGCACGGGCAGGCGGACGCTGGGCGCCCCGAAGGCATCGCCATCCAGCGCAATCGCAAAGATGAGGCCGCACTCGTTGCACGCCATCAATCCGGGCGGATTGAAGCTCTTGCACACCGGGCACTGCACCGGCACGATGGTCTGGGTGACCTGGAGCGACGGCCCGCCGCCCATCAGCGTGCGGTTCAGGTCCACCGGCGGGCCACCGCCCATTACGGTTCGGTTCGGGTCCATGTTCATTACGGGGCCTCGGTGACGGCGGAAACGATGGTGTCACCCCGGCGCAGAGCGTCCACCACGGCTTGCCCGCTGGTGACGTTGCCGAACACGCAGTAGTCATCATCCAGGCTGGGTTCCGGCTCTAGCGTGATGTAGAACTGCGAGCCCGCCGTGTCGCTGCGCACGGAGTTGAGGGCCATGGCCACGGCGTACTGGTTGTGGCGCAGGGGGCTGGCTTCAAACGGGATGGTGTAGCCCGGGCCACCGGTGCCGATGCGCGGGTCGGTGAGGGGAAGCGTCTTGGTGAGCGGGTCGCCGCCCTGAATCACGAAGCCGACTTCGTAGCGGTGCAGGATGATGCCGTTGTAGAACTGCTGATTCACCAAGTCCACAAAGTTGGCCACGGTATTGGGAGCGGCGGAGGTGTCCAGGCTCATCACAATCTCGCCGCGCGTGCCGAAGTTCATCCGCACCCGGGGGTTCGCGACGATCACGCCGTTGACGGTGGCGAGCTTGCTGTTATCGGCTTCGCTGCGCGCCGTAACAGTGTAGGCACCCACGCCGGCGGGGCGGAAGAGGCCGTCCTGGTCAATGGTGCCACCGGTGGCCTCCCAGCTCACGCGGCGGTTGCTGGTGTTCTGCACATCGGCGGAGAATGTAAAGCGGCTTTGCGGGGCCATCACGGGGCCAGCCCCCGGGGTGATACGCACGGTCACGCCATCGGTCACGGCGACGTTGGCGGTGGCGTTAATGCCCGGAGCCCCCGCGAACTGCGCGCGCACCGTGTAGTTGCCCGGCGTGGTGGGGGCGGTGTAACGACCGCCACTGGTGATCGTGCCCGCGCTGGCGCTCCATTCGATGGCCACACCTTCGCCGCCCACGGCAAAGGCCGTGAAGTCCAGGCTTTCGCCAATGCGAACCGAAGCCGTGGAAGGAGAAATCCGCAGGGATTGAGGAGGGGTCGTCGAGACGGATGTGGCCCCCGCACATCCCCAAATCAGGAGCAAAAAGGCCACCCACCACCACGAGCCGAGCGCGCGCCGCATAGGCTGGTTGTACCTAATCCAAACGTCACGCTCTACCCGGTGGGGGGCGAACTCGGCGTCTCACAATTGTAACTATGACCACGGCCCCGGTTTCATCCACGCAAGCCACCGCATTTCCCGGCCCCGTTTCGGCGGCGATGCTGGACGAAATGCGCAACTACGTGATCTACGATCCGTACCCGTTTGTGCTCGACCTCGCGAAAGGGAAGGGCATGGAATTGGAGACCGTGGATGGCCAGCAGTTGTTCGACTGGGTGGGCTACTACGGCTCGCGCTTGCTGGCGCACAACCACCCGGATATGGTGGAGCCCGAGTTCCTGCAGCGGCTCGGCATGGTGGCCACGCACAAGGTGGCGAACCCCGACTTTTTGACGCCGGAATGCTTGGCGTACTACCGCATGCTGCACCGGGTGGCCCCCGAGAGCATGCGCAACGACCACCTGGAGGTTTACGCGGTGAACAGCGGGGCCGAAGCGGTGGAGAACATGATGAAGTACTTGGTGTCGCGGTTTAACTGCAAGCACCGCGCCGCCGGCACCACCCCCACCGCCCGGCGCTTTGTGTACTTCGATCGCGCCTTCCACGGCCGCACGGTGTACGCCCTGGGCGTGACGCAAACGATGGACCCGGTGGCGACGCAAGACTTCCACGGGCTCATCAGCGGCGGCAACATCAAGCTGCCGTTCCCGGCGCTCGACACCGACAAGACGGAATCGGAGAACCTGCGGGCCAGCCAAAACGCGCTGGACATGCTGGACATGGTGCTGCAGCAGATGGCCAGCGAAGTGGTGGGCATTATCGTCGAGCCGATCCAAGGCGCGGGCGGTCAGCGCATGGCGCTGCCATCGTTCTTCCGAGGGCTGAGCGAATTGGCGCACAAGCACGGTGTGGCCTTGGCGTTTGACGAAGTGCAAACCGGACTGGGCGCAACGGGCCGCATGTTTGCGATTGACCACTTTGACCTGCCTTACTCGCCGCTGGCGGTGGCCACGGGCAAGAAGTTTGGGGCCGGCGTGATCTACATGAAGGAGCCGCTGGAAGAGGTCGGCGTGCTGGATAGCACCTGGGGCGGCACCCTGGCCGACATGGTGCGGGTGGTGCGCGAGATGGAGATCATCGAGCGCGATGGGCTGATTGAGCACGCCGCCCAGATGGGCCATGAGATCAACCGGGCTCTTCGCGCCCTGCAGCTTCGCCACCAAGGCATCGTACTGAACGTGCGAGGGATGGGGCTGTACCAAGGGTTTAGCCTGGACAGTTCGGAGCGCAAGGCGGCGGTGGTGCGCACGGCCCTGCGCGAGCACGGTCTGCTCCTGCTGGGGGCCGGGGAGCGCAGCATCCGCTTGCGCCCGAACCTGAACGTCACCTCGGAAGATGTGGAGCGGCTGATCGCGATGCTGGACGAGATCCTGACCGCCGTGGCAAATGAGCCGCTGCGAAAGGAACCCAGCGCCTAGCGCTCAGATGCGGCGGCGGCGCTTCTTCACCTTGGGCGGAACCAGGGTGCGGAGCTCCGCCAAGTCGCCGAAGCACAAAAGTCGGTCGCCGGAGAGAAGCTCAAAGTTGGCATCGGGCACCGCCATGGTCTCGCCGTTCCGTTCCACGGTCAGCACGAGAATGTCGCGCTCACCTAAGCCGCTACTGCCGATGCGCTGACCCGTGAGCGGGTTATGGGGGCCAAGCTGGATCTCCACCACCCCGTGCCCATGGGCGACGGTCATGCGTTCGCGCAGGTCGAGCTCGGGGAAGGCGACCTGCTCGTTGATGTAATCGACGATAATGCCGGCGATGTCCTTGCCGGTGGCTTTCTCGATGCCTTCCAGGCCCGGGCTTGAGTTCACTTCGATGATTTGGGGGCCGTCGGCACCTTCCAGCATGTCCACCCCTGCGATCCGCAGGCCGAGGATGTGGGCGGCGCGGATGGCGGCTTCGGCGTAGGCAGGTTCCAGGTCAATGGCCTCGGCCTTGCCGCCCCGGTGCAGGTTGCTCCGGAACTCCTGTCCCTGCGCCACGCGACGCATCGCCCCCACCACCTGGTTGCCCACCACAAAGGCGCGGACGTCGCGGCCCTTGCTTTCGGCCACAAATTTTTGGATGAGGACGCTCTGCTTGGCGCCCTGCATGGCTTCCACAATGGCCTCGGCGATTTTGTTGGATTCGGCGAGGATCACCCCGACGCCCTGGGTGCCCTGCATCATCTTGATGATGACGGGAGCGCCGCCCACCCGGTCAATGGCCATGAGAATGTCGGCTTGGTTGCGGACAAACATGGTGGGCGCAATGCCGATGTCGTGCTTGGAGAGAATCTGGAGTGCGCGCAGCTTGTCGCGGCTGTTGCCGATGGAGTTGGCGGTGTTGGCGACGAACACGCCCATCTGCTGGAACTGGCGCACTACGGCGGTACCGAACGTGGTCACGCTGGCCCCGATGCGCGGCACCACCGCGTCCACTTCGCCCAGGCGGCGGCGACGGTAGAGAAGCCCGGGATTCTCCTGCTCCATGCTGATGGCGAACTGGAGGGTATCGAGGACCTGAACCTGGTGGCCGCGCACACGGGCGGCTTCGCGCAGGCGGCGGGTGCTGTAGCAGCGGGGGGAGCGAGACAGAATGACAACGCGCATGGGGATTAGAGAGCGAGGGGGCTGTGCAGGAAGGTGTGGTTGGGGTCCACAAGGAAGCGAGAATCGAGCGCGGCCCGCCCGATGAGCATGCGGTGCGTCATGCGTCCGCGAAAACTGAGATTGATATCAATGGGGAAGGTGTGCCCGCCCAGGGTGATGAGGGTTTGCACCACATCGCGCTCGGAGGGTTGCCCGTTGCTGGACTTGACGGTGGCGGTGCGCAGGGGCGTGCAGGTCACCCACTGGCTGCGGCCCGTCTTGCGGCTCAGCACGACTTTGAAGCGGATTTGGCCATCCGGGAGATGCTGGAGTTCCTCCGCATGGAGACTGCTGGTGCGCGCCCCGGTGTCGAGCTTGGCGACGAGGTCGTGGACGCCCCATTCGGGGAGGCTAATGCGCTCGCGCCAGCCCACGATGACGCGAGGGGATGTCATGCCCCGCATTTTACGCGCCTGGGGCGCGAGTTCGGCGCGGGGTGAGAAAGAAAAAATGGGCCGCCTCTTGCGAAGCGGCCCCAACGTGTATCTCTTGGTCTGTGAAGTCGTTGTTTAGATGTGCAGGCTGGTCGGGCGGGCCGGCGGGGCGCTTTGGCGTTCACCGCGGCCTTCGCCACGTCGCTGGCCCATGCGTTCGCGGATGCGGTCGCGCAGCTTGCTGCGGGCCTCTTCCATTTGCTTGCGCTGGGCTTCGGTCAGCAGGTTCTGGAACTCGCTGCGGTAGCGCTCAGCCATGGCCTTGAACTCGGCGCGACGGTCTTCGTCCGAGATCGCTTCGTTCTTGCGCAGGGCTTCGAATTGGGCGCGCTTGGTTTCCATCAGCCGTTCCATCTGGGCGCGTTGGGCATCCGAGAGACCGAGCTTCTCGTCCATCCGGTCGAGTCGCTTGGTACGCGCTTCGGCCCGCATCGCTTCCAGCTTCGCCTTCTGCTCCGGCGTGAGGATGGATTGGGCGCGTTCCTTCAGGCTCTTCAGTTCATCCCGCAGGGCACTGCGGTCCTGGCTGTCCTTGGCCTTGGCGCGGAGCGCTTTGGCTTCGCTGCGCAGGGCATCGAACTGAGCCCGTTGAGCTTCGGTCAGGTTCAGGGCTTGCATCTTGGCCCCTCGCTGCTCCTTGCCCAAGGCGGCAAAGGTCGCGGGGGTCGCGGCGGCGCCGACGATTCCGGCACCGAGGGCGGTGAAGAGAATCGCGGAGGTGGCCATTCCAGCTTGTTTGCGTTTCACGGTTTTGGTCTCCCGAGGGATCACTGCTTTAGCAGGGATGCTCGTGAAGGCATTGACGAGGGTTCTTTGCCTTTGTTCAGTAAAAATTGGCGGGCGGGGAGAAGTCCCATTCGTACATGGCTTTTGAGTTCGCGGGCGTGCCTGAGATACACTCGGGAAGATGTCTGAATACCGCCTGAGCGTGGGCATGGAAGTCCATGCCGAGCTTCGCACCCAAAGCAAAATGTTTTGCCGGTGCCAGGTGGCCTTTGGCGGGGAACCGAACACCCGCGTGTGTCCGGTATGCCTGGGCTTGCCAGGGGCGCTGCCGGTGCCGAACCGCGAGGCGATTCAGATGGTGCTTCGCACCGCGCTGGCCCTGAACTGCCAGGTGCCTGTGGATTCGGTGTTCCACCGCAAGAACTATTTCTATCCCGACCTTCCCAAGGGGTTTCAGGTCAGCCAGTACGAGGAAACCAACCCGATTGGCTACCACGGGCACCTGATGATCCACACCAGCAGAGGGCCGAAGCGGATCGGCATCAAGCGGGTGCACCTGGAAGAAGACACCGGCAAGATTCTGCACCTGCCTGGGGGCGGCAGTGGCGTGGACTACAACCGCGCCGGGGTGCCGCTGATGGAGATCGTGACGGACTTCCCGCCCGACATCGAATCGGCGGAAGAAGCCCGCGAGTACGTCGCTCAGCTGCGCCAACTATTGGTTTATCTGGGCGTCTGCGACGGCAAGATGGAAGAGGGAAGCCTGCGCTGCGAGCCGAACATCTCGGTGCGCCGCGCGGATAGCGAAACCCTTGGCACCAAGACCGAGTTGAAGAACCTTAGCTCGTTCCGCAACGTGTTCTTGGGCACGGAATACGAGCGGCGACGCCAGATTGCGGTGCTGGAAACCGGCGGCACGGTGGCGCAAGAAACGCGCGGCTGGAACGAAGCCACCGAGAGCAGCTACCTGATGCGCACCAAGGAATCGGAGCAGGAATACCGCTACTTCCCGTGCCCCGACTTGGTGCCCCTGCACTTTGACCGAGCCGATGTAGAAGCGGCCCGCGCCGCCCTGCCGGAACTGCCGCTGGCCAAGCTGCAACGCTACCAAGACGAATTCAATCTCAGTCCGCAGGACGCGCAACTGCTGACGGCCGAACGCCCGTGGGCGGAATGGTTTGAGGCGGCGGTGGCAGCCGGGGGCGACCCGAAGGCCGTGTGCAACTGGATGAACGGCGACTTTGCCCGCCTGCTGAAGGAAACGGGCCAAGCGGCGGTGATCCCGGGGGTGGAAAGCGACACCGAGGGCCGTGAGCCCGCGCGCATGACGCCGGAGATTCTGGTGAAGGTGGCCAAGCTGGTAGCCGACGGCACCATCACAGGCAAGAAGGCTAAGGAGGTCTTCGAGAAGGCTTACATGACCGGCGATGACCCGGCGAGCATGGTGGAAGGCCAAACCCAGATCAGCGATACTGACTTCATCCGGCAAGCGGTGGCCGATGTGATTGCGGAGCACCCGGACCCGGTGGCCACGTACCGCAGCGGGAAAGAGGGCGTGCTGGGCTTCCTGGTGGGCCAAGTGATGCGTCGCACCCAGGGCCGCGCGAATCCGCCGATGGTGCAAGAAGAAATGCGCCGACAATTGGATGAGACCTCATGAAATTCGTCCTGACTTCTTGCTTTGCCCTGGGTTTGGGGCTGGCTTCGGCCCAAGCGCCGAGTGAACGGGATGCCCAGGTGGCGCAAGTCATCCAGGCGGCAACCTCGCGGCAAGAAGCGCAGAACGACGTGTGGTTTAAGGGCGGCGACTTTCCACGCATCAAGCAGAATCTGCGGTTCATGGTCGAAATGGACACCACGAACTACGAATCCGCTTCGAGCTTAGGCTGGATGCTGAAGAGCACCGAGCAACCCGGCGAAGAGTGGGCCGTCTACGTGCGGTTCTATAAGGACAACACCGACGAGCCTGACGGGGCGATGCTTCTCTCGCAGTTCCTTTTCGACAAGAGGCAGTACGCCGCGATCCCGCTGATTATGGAGCCGCGCCTGAAGTTTGGGGCGCGCATGCACGCCAACAACTACCGCAACCTGGGCCACAGCTATGTGCGCATGGGCATGTGGCGCGACGCCTTGCGGGTGTGGGAAGCGGCGGTGGCCGCGCACCCCGAAGATGCCGCGCTCAAGCTGCAGGTGGTTCGGACAAAGGAACGTCTGGGCGGTTAAGGTCCGCTTCAATCCTTGCCACGAGCCGCTGAGCGTGTTGGTGGTGCGGATCGAGTCTTAAGAACTTGATGAGGGAATCTCGGGCGGCTTCGGGGTCGCCGGTGGCCTCAAAGAGGAGCGCCCGATTTAAGTAGGCCGGGGCGTACATCGGGTCAAGCTCAATCGCCCGGTTGTAGTCCAGCAGCGCCGTGCGGAACTCGCAAATCTCCATGTGGGCCAGGCCTCGGTAGTTCCAGTATTTGGCGCGCTTGGGTTCCAGGGCGGCGGCCCGGCAGATCTCTCGATAACCCTGGCTGACCTCGCCTTTCTCAAGGAGCAGGAGCCCACGGTTGAGATAAGAGGGCGCGTAGTCGCGGTCCACGGTGATCGCCTGCTGGAATCGGCGCATGGCTCCTTCCGAGTCACCCAGCCGCGAGAGGACGATGCCCCAATGGTGGTATGTGGAAGCGTCGTTGGGGTCGGCCTCGATGGCGTGGGCAAAGGCCTCGGCCGCTTGCTCAAGCTGTCCTTGGTGAAGCTGGCACAGCCCCAAGTTGTGCCACACGGCGGCATCGTTCCTCTTCTCTCCGAGACTGCGCTCGAAGCAGGGAATGGCCTCAAGGTAGGCATCCATCCGAAAGTGGGCCATGCCCGCCAGGTTGTGGCAGCGCCCGCGCTGATCGGCCTGCCAAGTGCCCCCGGCGTAATCCAGAGCCCGTTCAACGGCCCCCGGCACAAACTCGTAGGCGGCGATGAGATAGTTGTGCTCCGCGATGAGCAGCCACCATTCGCCGATTTCGGCGCGGGTGACCTGCGGGTCATCAATAGCGTTCGTGATCAACTCTTGCAGCTGAACGATGGAGCGACGGTGAATGTGCGGCGGGCAAGGATCGGGCACGGGTTGCGCACTCAGGATCCAAGACGTCGCGGAACTCACAGACTGGATGGTTGGCGCGGCGGGCCGTTAGGGGCACGGCAAGGCTACGGGTTTTGCGGGCCGAAGCGGAGAGAGCCCCGGCCCGCAAGCTCATTAAGCGACGCGCGGTCGCTCGGTCACATTGAGGTAGGCGAGGGTCATCGCCCCGAAAGCGACCGGAACAGACACCAGCAAGCCCACGCCACACGCCAGGATGCCGGCGAGGATGACCAGGATGCACACAAAGTAGAACCAGGTGGCCTTCCAAACGTGATCCTTGAACGCGCCGATGGAATTCATCAGGGCATCCCCCAGACCGGCGGATTCGTCACTCGCCATGGCGGCATAGGAACCCATGAGCAGAGCGCCCACGATTAAGATTCCCACGCAGCAGGCCAGGATGCCGAGCTGAGATGCCACCTGAATGATGAGCGACATCAGGCCGGCGGCCAAGAACTTGCTGAACCCAAAGGTGGCATCGTTGGTGGTGACGGCTTCGCCGCGCCGCGCCTTGACAAAGCACCGCGCCAAGCTGAGGTTGCCCGGTCCAGCCAGGAAGGCCCCGGCAAAACCCAGTCCGAAGTTGATTGGGAGGAATGCCAACTGCTGATTCGGATCGGTGGGCTGCATCGCTCGGACGAGACCTTGCGCCGCCCCCGTCGGGATGATGGCCAGCAGAGTGGCGACGATGAACGGCCCCGGATTGCTCTTCACGTAGTTGAAGGCTTCTCCGATGACGCTGAAATCCAGCGGGTTGCTGGGGGCCGGGCGGGGATAGGGGTTTTGCGGTTCCATGGGGTTTGCCTAAAGAGTCCTTATTGAGAGACGGGGGGCACGACCTCAAGGGCGCGGTCGCTTTGGCCGATGCCGAACTTCATGTCCATGTAGGACAAGCCCATTATGATGGCCAGCAGGGGCATGGTGAAGATGATGCCGACGAAGCAAGCAATCACCCCGAGGCTCGCGATCAAACTCGCTACGAAGTAGAGCAGCGCCGCCATCCACATTTGCGGCTTCATCACGGCCATGGATTCCTTGGCCGCATCCATCGGCGCCAGGTTCTCGTCCAGCACCATCGCCGTATAGGCCCCAGTGGAGAGGCCACCCCAGAGGAAGCCGGGGACATAGCAGCACATGGTGCCGAGCATCACGCCTCCGTAGACGATCCCACCCGCGATGGAGCCTTGCACGATCCGGGTCAGGCCAATCTTGGCCATATCGGTGGTGAGCGGCTCTTTGCGGCGGATGGCGAGGGCGATACGGGCGCAGCCCAGATAGCCCGGGCCGCCCATGGCATAGCCCACCAGCATCAAGACGTAGAACAGCAGCTGCGCCGGGAGCATGACGAACGGCGACGGATCGTTGTTGGACATGATGCTCGGCATCATCACCGCGATCATGATGATATAGCCGATAATCGCCATCACAAGAACCGGACCGGTGGTGATGGCCCCGGCGAGGGCGAAGACCTTCCAGTTCGCGGTCATGGCGTTGAAGGCCTCGCTGATCACGTCGAACTTGAGCTCCCGCTGCACGGGCCGCGGATAGGGGTTTTGCTGCGGGGGCAAAGCCATAGTGCTTCGATGTTAGCTTGCGTTCCAGGGGGGAAAGCAATGTTTGGCTTCAACGGAGGCAGCTCCGAGGCGTCTGCCGACAGGCCGGGAGCGGCCCCCGTGCCTCGGTAGACTCGAACCTTCGCATGAGCTACCCTCGGCGCACTCATTCGGCGGGTGATCTCCGCCTGGAACATCTCGGCCAAACCGTGACCCTCAATGGTTGGGTTCACCGCATTCGCGACCTCGGGGGCGTATGGTTCGCCGATATCCGCGATCGCGGCGGCATGGTGCAAGTGAGTGCCGACCCCGAGAAGTGGCCGCAGCTGGACCTGCGCCACGAGGCCTGCGTGGCCATCACCGGCGTGGTGCGCGCCCGGGACGAGAAGAACCGCAACCCGAAGATCCCCACCGGGGATGTCGAGATTGAACTGACGGCTTACGATGTGCTGGGTCCGGCGGGGACGCTGCCGTTCCCGGTTTCGGACGAAGCCCAGATGGAGCGCGTGAACGAAGAACTGCGCGTGAAGTACCGCTACCTGGACTTGCGCCGCCCTTCGATGTACCGACGGCTGGCCATCCGTGCCTCGGCCATCCGCCGGATGCGCCAGTTCTTGGATGCCCGCGGCTTCCTCGAAATCGAGACGCCGATCATCACCAAGAGCACACCCGAAGGCGCCCGCGACTATTTGGTGCCTTATCGCCTGGAGCCGGGGCAGTTCTACGCCTTGCCGCAGTCGCCGCAGCAGTACAAGCAGTTGCTGATGGTGGCCGGGGTGGAGCGGTACTACCAGATTGCCAAGTGCTTCCGCGATGAAAGCCAGCGCGCCGACCGCCAGCCGGAGTTCACCCAGCTAGACCTGGAGATGTCGTTCATTGAGCAAGAAGACATCGTCAACTTGATCGAGGCCCTCACGCGTGAAGTCATCAACGGGTTGATCGAAGAGTTCGACCTGGACAAGGAGCCGGTGGCCGAATTTGTGCGCCTGACCTACGACGAAGCGATGGAGAAGTACGGCAGCGACAAGCCGGACCTGCGGTTTGATCTGCCCCTGCTGACCGTGAGCGACCTGGTGAAGGACAGCGAGTTTGCCGTGTTCAAGAACGCGGTGGCCGATGGTGGCGCGGTGCGCTGCTTCCGCTATCCCGGCGGGGCCAAGCTGAGCCGCAAAGAAGTGACGGCGCTGGAAGACCACGTGAAGGAGTTCGGCGCGAAGGGCCTCGCCTGGTTTGCGCTGGATTCTGCCGCGAGCGAAGCCAGCCGCGAACTGCCGGGTGGCCTGCACGTGCGCGGGGGGATCGGGAAGTTCCTCGGCGACGAAGAAGTGCTGGCGTTGGTCCAGGCCACGGGCGCCGAAGCGGGTGACCTGCTAACGTTCATTGCCGATGACTACCGGGCGTCGTGCGAGCCACTCAACCGTCTGCGCCTGATGGTGGCCGAGCAACTGGGTCTGCGCGACAAGCGCAAGCTGGCGTTCGGCTGGGTGCTGGACTTCCCGCTGGTGGAATGGAACGCGGACGAGCAGCGCTGGGACCCCAGCCACCACCCGTTCACGTCGCCCAAGGCCGCTGACATGGAGTTCTTGGAAAGCGACCCGGCCCGCGTGCGCGCCGACTGCTACGACGTGGTGGTGAACGGCACGGAATGGGCGAGCGGTTCGATCCGTATCAACAAGCCGGACATCCAGTCGCGCATCTTTAGCCTGATTGGGGTGGATGAGGAGACGCAGCGCAGCCGCTTTGGGCACATGCTGGACGCCTTCAGCATGGGGGCGCCGCCGCACGGCGGGATTGCTCCGGGCATTGACCGCATGGTGATGTTCCTGACGGACGACGAGAACATCCGCGAGGTCATCGCGTTCCCCAAACTGGGCCAAGGTTACGACCCGATGATGGACGCTCCGAGCCCGATCGATGCGACCCAATGGGCGGACCTGGGGTTAACCCCGCCGAAGCGCCCCGAATAACCTCCTTTCTGCCTGAAAGGAACCTAGTGAGCCCCGTCTGAAGGTCTCGATCAGAGGTACTCTGACACCTTCAACGGGGCTTGCTCCGTCTGGAAGTTGTTACCGTGCCCGAAGATCCGATTGTTCGTACCGTAGAGATTGAAGACGAGTTATCGCGTTCCTATGTGAACTACGCGATGAGCGTCATCGTGGCGCGGGCCCTCCCCGATGTGCGGGATGGTCTCAAGCCGGTGCAGCGCCGCATCTTGTACTCGATGCGGGAACTCAACCTGGCCCCCAGCAACCCGACCACGAAGTGCGCGAAGGTGACCGGCGAAACCACGGCCAATTACCACCCGCACGGCAACGAAGTCGTTTATCCCACCTTGGTGCGCATGGCGCAGCCCTTCTCCATGCGCTACCCGCTGGTGGAAGGCCAAGGAAACTTTGGCAGCATTGACGGCGACCCGCCGGCCGCCATGCGTTATACGGAATGCCGCCTGACCCCGTTGGCCATGGAGCTGATGGAGGACCTGGAGCGGGAAACCATCGAATGGACGGACAACTACCTGCAGTCCACGATGGAACCGACGGTGTTCCCGGCCAAGTTCCCGAACCTGCTTTGTAACGGTTCTCAGGGCATTGCGGTGGGGATGGCCACCAGCATGCCGCCGCACAACCTCACCGAGGTGTGCAACGCGATTTTGTTCCGCATCGCCAACCCGCAGTCCACACTGCCGGAAGTGATGGAGCACCTGCCGGGTCCGGACTTCCCGACCCACGGCCTCATCATGGGCGTGAAGGGGATCAAGGATGCCTACGAAACTGGGCGCGGCTCGGTGGTGATGCAGGCCAAGACGATGATCGAGCCGCTGGACAACGGCAAGACCGCGATCATCATCACGGAGATTCCGTACCAAGTCAACAAGTCCAACTTGGTGGCGGCGATTGCCACCCTGGCCAAGCAGAAGAAGTTTGATGGGATCACGGCCGTCGAGGACTACTCGGACAAGCGCGGGATGCGCATCCAGGTGGACCTGCGCCGCGACGTGAACCCCAACAAGGCGCTGAACTACTTGCTGAAGCACACGCAGCTGCGCACCACGTTCGGCTGCATCATGCTCTCGCTGGTGGATGGCGCTCCGCGCGTGAGTCCGCTGCTGACGCTCATTGATGAATACATCAAGCACCGTCGCATCGTGACCGAGCGCCGAGTTCGGTACGACCTGTACCGAGCGCTGGAAGATGTTCACCTCAACGAGGGCTACCAGATTGCCCGCCGCAACCTGGACCGCATCATTCGCACGATCCGCGAATCGGTGGACCCTGCCGAAGCCCGCGTGCGACTCATTCGTGAGTTCGATATGTCGGCTCTGCAGGCCAACGCCATCCTGGCGATGCCCCTGCGCCGCCTGACGCAGCTTGAACAATCGGAACTGGAAGCCAAGTACAAGGAAGCCCTGCGCACGGCGCAAGACCTGATGGACATCCTGGCCAACGAAGCCCGCATGACGGCCGTTATCAGCGAAGACATCGCCAAGATGCGCGACAAGCACGGCGACGAGCGACGCACGCGCATTATCGAGCGTGAAGCCGGCGACTTTAGCGAAGAAGATCTGATTCCGGAAGAGGAGGCCATCATCAGCATCAGCCGCGATGGCTACATCAAGCGCATTAGCCTCGATGCTTACCGCCAGCAGAAGCGCGGCGGCAAGGGTCTGAAGACGGTGACCAAGGAAGATGACGAGCCGGCGCACCTGTTCCAAGTGAACACGCACCACTTCGTTCTGTTCTTCACGGATCGGGGCCGCGTGTTTAAGCTGCGCGCCTACGACCTGCCGGAAAGCACCCGCTACAGCCGGGGCATGCCGCTCATCAACTACATCGCGATGGATGGGGGCGAGCGCGTGACGGCGGCGGTGAGCGTGAAGAACATCAAGGCTGACGGCTACCTGACGATGATCACCCGCAAGGGCGAGATCAAGCGCACGGCGATGGAGAAGTTCTCCAACATCCGCAGCAATGGCCTCAAGGCGTTCGACATCGAAGATGGCGACGAACTGGGCTGGGTGCTGGTGACGCGCGGCGAGGACGACATCATCCTGGTGGCGCAGCTTGGCCTCTCGATCCGCTTCAACGAAACGTTGGCCCGCGACCGAGGCCGCACGGCGGGTGGGGTCCGAGCCATGCGCCTGGGCGATGACGACATCCTGGTAGGCGCCGACATTGTCCGCGAGGGCTCGACGCTGTTGGTTGTGGGTACCAACGGCTTTGGCAAGCGCACCAACCTGGACGACTACCGCACCCAGGGTCGCGGCGGCAAGGGCATCCTGACGATGAACGTGACCGACAAAACCGGGGTGATCGTGAGCGCCGAAGTGGTGGACGAAGACGACCGCTTGCTGGTGCTGACGGCCAAGGGCAAGGGCATCCGCGTGAAGGTCAAGGACATCCGCCTGGTGGGCCGCGTGGCGCAGGGTGTGAAGCTGATCAACATGCAGGACGGCGACTCGATCTCCAGCATCGCGCGCATCATCCAAGACCCGGATGAAGGCGATGTGGCGGGCGAGGGCGAAGCCTCTGAGGTTGTCGAGACCACGGACGAATCGTGAATCCGCTGAAGTCGGCCATGCTGATCGTGCTTCTGCCGATGGCATGGGCGGCGGTGAGCCTGGCCGGCACGCGCCGGTCCCTCCTTTGGGGAGCCCTTACGTGGCTCCCCTTAGTGCCGTTAGGGTGGTTTGCCCTGCGGGGGCAGTGGATGGGGTTCGTGGCGGCGGTGATCCTGGCGGTCATTGTGTGGTCCCGGGTGAAGAAGGAGCCCGCACGTTCAAAATAACACCGTCATGGACGCCATTACTCCCCTGATTGAAGAGGCCCGCGCGGTCATCCACGCGGCCACCAGCACAGCGGCGCTCCGTGAGATTGAGATTCAGTATTTGGGCAAGCAAGGCAGTGTGAGCGGCCTGATGCGCGGGATCGGCCAGCTTTCGGCCGAGGAACGACCGGCGTTCGGGGCGAAGGTGAACGAAGCCCGCGCCCTGATCGAATCGGAACTCGAAGCCCGCCGTGAAGCCCTGCGCGAAGGGGAATGGGCGGCGCAGTTTGCCGCCGAGCGCATTGATGTGACCTTGCCCGGCCACGAGCCGCGCGTGGGCATCGAACACGTGCTGCAGCAGACCACCAACGAGATCAAGCGGGTGCTGGGCGGCATGGGATTTGTCTACCAAGAGAGCCCGGAGCGGGAAGAGTTCCGCTACAACTTTGACGCCCTGAACTACCCGCCGGACCACCCGGCGATGGACGCGCAGGATACGTTTTATCTCAGCGATGATGTGTTGCTGCGCACCCAGTGCACGGCCTTGCAGGGGCGCGTTTTTGAATCCACCAAGCCGCCGCTGCGCGTGTTCACGGTGGGGCGCACCTTCCGCAACGAAGCCGTGGACCGCACGCACAACCACACGTTCCACCAGGTGGACGCCTTTATGATTGACGAAGGGGTGAGCATGGCGCACCTCAAGGGCACGCTCGGTACGTTTGCGCGGGCGATGTTTGGCCCGGAAGTAAAGGTGCGGTTCCGCCCCGACTTCTTCCCGTTTGTGGAGCCGGGCGTGGACTATGCCATCAGCACGCCCAAGCTCTTTAATGGCAAGTGGGTCGAGCTTGGCGGGGCGGGTCTGATTCACCCCAACATCCTAGAGCGGTACGGGATTGACTCCTCGCGCTACAGCGGCTTTGCGTTTGGGCTGGGTGTGGAGCGCATCCCGATGATGCGGTACGGCATTGACGACCTGCGGTACTTCTTTGAGAACGACCTCCGCTTCTTGCGGCGGTACGCCTCGGCCCGCTAGAGCTCGAATTAGAACTTAAACTCGAGGGAGAACACCAGGGCGTTGAGGCCCCGGTTGCGCGCGCCGATGCCCGCGTTGCTGATGTGGATCAGGCGGGTGGCGAAGATGGCTTCCTGCCCGCCGATATCCACCAGTACCCCCATGCCAATGAACGGGCTGCTGGAGAGCGGCAGGTCCACGTCGTCGGTCCACTTATCCTGCAGGTGCACGCCCCAGCCCGCCTCGATGAAGGTGGGGAGGTTTTGGGGGGCTCGATTCCAGTAGCGGGCGGAGGCCATGAGCCCGAACCCGTGGCTGGTGCGGAAGGGAGCCTGGAAGTGGGCGCCGCCGCGCGTGGGGAGGTAGTAAGCGTGCCACACCCACTGGGCGGGGTGGTTTTGGAAAGCGAATCGGGGTTCCGGGCGGGAATACGTGATGAAGTACTGGCCACCCCGACGGATGTCCGAGCTGCCCAGCCACTTTTGGGTGGTGACGGTGCCCGCGCCGGCGGTGAAGAAGGTGTCGTTCTGCGGGGATGCTTGAGCCGGGGCCGTGGACGTGAGCGCCAGTGCGGCCGCCGCAACGGCCAGGTACGAGGGAAGGCGGCTCACGAGGGGGAAGGTACCCCGCCCGGCGCGGGAGGGCTCGGGAAGGAGGGCCGGGGCCGCCAGCCTCGCCCGGTACACTCCCGGCCGTGAAGCTGCCTGTCTCCGTCCTTAAGGACTACGTCAAGACTGACCTGAGCGCCGAGGCGCTGGGCGATCTGCTGACGATGACGGGCTTTGAGCTGGAGGAGATTCTCGAGATCAACGGCGAGCCGGTGCTGGACGTGAACATCATGGCCAACCGGGGGGATGGGGCGAGCATTCTGGGCTTGGCGCGCGAGATTTTGGCCAAGGATCCGGCGGCGGAACCGACCGAACTGCTGAGTCGCCTGATGGCGGACACCCCGCGCCGCGACCGCGACAACCGCGACATCTGGAGCCAAACCAACATCAAGATTGAGAGCCAAGCGTGTTCGCAGTACGCGCTGCGCTTGTTCCCCGAGGTCACGAACGGCCCCTCGCCGGAGTGGCTGCAACAGCGTCTTGAACTGCTGGGCCAGCGGCCGGTTTCGTTGCTGGTGGACCTGACGAACTACGTGATGTTCGAACTCGGGCAGCCGCTTCATGCCTTCGATGCCGCCTTGGTGCAGGGCCAGCGCATTGTGGTGCGCGAGGCTTTGGACGGCGAGAGGATGACCACCCT
The DNA here is from genome assembly GCA_002352215.1 of Chthonomonas sp. UBA2785. Classification (GTDB taxonomy): domain Bacteria; phylum Armatimonadota; class Fimbriimonadia; order Fimbriimonadales; family Fimbriimonadaceae; genus JAHBTC01. The sequence continues at coordinate 169,617 of DEIB01000056.1, forward strand.
CGATGAGATTGAGCGCGAACTGGAACCTGGCATGCTGCTGATTTGCGACGGCGAAGGCCCGGTGGCAGTGGCGGGCGTGATGGGGGGCTCGACCACCGAGGTGAGCGAGACGACGACCTCTTGCTTGCTGGAATCCGCGCACTTTGATAACCAGAGCGTGCGCCGCACCCGCAAGCGTCTGGGCCTGCAAACCGAGGCGAGCTACCGATTTGAGCGCAGTGTGGACCCCGAGGGCGTGGTGCGTGCCCTGGACCGCTTTGCCGACCTGCTAGAAGAGATCACGGGGGCCAAGCCGGTAGGGGGTGCGGCGCAGGTGGTGAACTTCACCTACCAACCCGCCGAACTGGACTTGAGTTTGCCCCGATGCCGGGCGCTGCTGGGGGTGCCGGTGACGATTTCGGAGGCGGCGGACGCCTTGATGGGCCTGGGATTCAGCGTGACGGCCCGGCCCGAAGAGGACTGTCTGTGGGTGGGCGCGCCTTCGTGGCGGTTTGACATCGCCCGAGAGGAGGACCTGATTGAGGAAGTCGGGCGGATTTACGGCTACGAGCGCATCCCCGAGTGGCCGGTGGCCGGGAGCAACGGGATTGGCGGGGCGCACGGCTATGAAGGCTGGCAGGACCGCGTGCGCGAGGCCGCCCTTCGGGCGGGGCTGGATCAGTGCCTGAGCCACACCCTGCGCAAGGCGCACGAACTGGATGCGGCGACGGATTTAGTGCCGCTGCTGAACCCGCACTCGCCGGAGCACGCCGTGTTGCGCAACTCCTTGCTGCCGGGCCTGGCCGAAGCCGCCTTGCGCAACGGCGGGCAGGACCTGCGCCTGTTTGAGATGGGGCGCGTGTTCACCGATGCGACCGAGCGGGCGCAACTGGCGATCCTGATGACGGGCCAGGGGCGCGGACCGGATTGGCGCAAGGACGGAGCCCCGGCGGCGGACTTCTTTGACCTCAAGGGCGTGCTGGAAGCGGTGGCCCGCCACGCGGCGCGGCCGCTGGACTTGGAGCCCCTGGACGGGGCGGATGGGCGCTTCCACCCCACGCGGTCGGCGCGCTGGTCGGGGGGCGTGATGGGGCAGATCCACCCGCAATGGGCGACGGCCACGGGGTTGCCCGCGCAGACGTTCTTGGCCGAAATTGATCTGGAAGCTTGGTACGGCACGGCCCTGCCCGAGGCGCCCTATACGACCATCCACCGCCACCCGGCGACCCGGCGCGACATCAGCGTGCTGGTGAGCCAGGACCTGCCTTACGCCCAGATTGAGGCGGCGACGCGGGCGGCGGCGGGCGAATGGCTGGAGACGATGTGGCTGTTCGACGTCTACGAGGGCGACCGACTGCCGGCGGGGACGCGGAGCCTGGCCATTGCCCTGCAACTGCGCAAGGGCGGCAACTTTACGGACGAGGAAGCGAACCAGGTGCGGGATCGGGTCGTGGCGGCGCTTGAAGGCCTCGGGGCCCAATTGCGCTCATAATCGCCGAGCCCAGCCCCCCGGCCACGGCCGCAAAGGCCAGCGCCTGCAGGGCGGCGGGGAAGTGGTGATAGTGCGCGAAGTGCTTGAGCCACGCCATGGGGAGGAACGCGAACATCGCGGCCAGCCACCCGAAGGCGATGAGCCAGCGGTCGCGCGACGTGCGCAACGCCCAAAAGCACCCCAGCAAACCCAACCCCATGAGGAGGGCGTGCCAGGGTTCGGGCATGACGAGGATTTCGATGCCGGACTGCAGCGACGCCCACAGGCCATTGAACGGAGCAAAGAACGGCGCGGCGTAATCCAGGATGCTGAGGGTGACCCCCGGCCCGGTGCGGAACTGCTGATCCTGATATCGGCTGACCGTGGTGGGCAAGACCGCGAGGCGCAAGGCGTAGTAGCCGCCGAGCATCACCCAGAACCCGGCGTGGATGCCCCAGTGCGGGCGGCGAGCGTCGCCCAAATTGAACCAGATGGCGAGGCCCAGAAGGAGAGCCGGCACCATGATGGCTTGCTCATAGCTGCCTAGAGCGAGGGCGAGGCCCGCATATGCGAGCAGCAGCCAACCGACTTGACGGCGACGGGGGTGGATGACTTCTCCGGCGGTGCCGCGCGTGACGGTGAGGCTGAGCGGGCTGGGCGGGCGCGGGATGCGTGGGGCAGTGAGCCGCTCGTAGCGAGCGTAGGCGGCCAGCGAAACCAGCGCAAAGATGGCCATGGTGCTGGCGGTGCGCCCGGGGAGCCAGGCGACCATCGCACCGTAGAGCGGGAAGGCCGACCCGGCCCACTGGGTGGCCAGAGTGGCGACGCAGGCCAGGGCAAATCCGCCCGCCCGGCGGGTGGCGATGCCGATGATGACCCCGATGACCGCGAGGGCAAAGAGCGGCGCGCGGAGGACATCGGCGGCATTGAAGAGGTGCCACAAGCCGAAGGTGAACGAACCCAGGGCCGCCATCCAGGGGCGGTTGCTGAGTTCACGAATCAGCCAGAAGAGGGCAAACACCGTGGCGATGACCAGCAGGGCATTGGTGGCCCCGTAGCCCGCCGCGTTGTTGCCGTACCAGTGATTATCGAGCTCAAAAGTGAGCGTGGAGATGGGCCGGTAGAAGTGGTTTTCCAGCGGCCAATCGTGCGAGAACCAGTAGAGCGGGTCGCGCACCTCGCGGATGCGGCGGAGCAGGACCATGGTGTCCGTATCCTTGAGGAGCCCCGCGCCCGACGCCCGCTGCATCCAGATGAACCAGGAGACGAGAGCCGGGGCGACCAACCAGGGAGCCCGCCGCTTCACGCCTCCTATGATATCCGCCCCCGCGAGGCTTAGCCGCCGAGATTGCCCAGCAGACCCTTGGCCATGGCGCCGAGGTCACCACCGCCGCCCAAGGCGCCCATCAGGCCGGAGATCATGTCATCCGCCTGGCCGTTGGGGGTGGCCTTGTCTACAACGGCGGGCAGGGCTTCGGCGGAGGCTTGCTTCACCTGATCGGGGCTGAGGCCGAGTTGGCTGGCGGCGTTCTGGATGAAGTCGCTGCCCAGGGCTTGTTCGGCCTGGTCGCCGTTGATGGGTTGGTTGGCACCGGTGCCGATCCAGGATTGGAGTTGGTCACCGAGACCGGCTTGCCCGAGTTGGGAAATCAGGGCTTGGGGGTCGGCGCCGGATTTGCCTAAGTGCTGCATCAGCATCTGCACCAGCGGGGCCGCCTTGTCGCCGAGCCCGGAAGCGCCGCCGACTTGCTTGAGAATGTCTTCGATCATGTTGAACCTCCCCCTCATGATAGCGGCAGGGAAGCGATGCAGGTGTGGATAACTAGGATGAGCCCTGGATTTGACCGACGCAGTGCCGGCCAATGAGGAAGCAGACGATGGCGATGGCGATCATGGCCATGTAGCCGGAATCGGGGCGGGCGCGGTTGGCGGCGTCAATCACCCACCCCACATTGCCGACTAAAAACTGCGCTGTGGGCTGACTGCTGCTCCACAGGCCCATGTCTTTGCCCAGCGTTTCGGGGTCGGGGGCGACGTCGATCGCCATCGCCCATTCGGCCGCCAAGTAGCTGCCGTAACCGATGCCGAAGATGGGCGCAAACAGGAGCGCGTGGCCGATATCGCGCACCACAGCAAAGGCGGCCAGACACCCAATGACGATGAGCGCCGCCCCCCGCACCACTCGTTTGCGGCCCCATTTGTCGATGCGGCGCGCAGAAAGCACCGCGCCGATGGCCCCGAAAACAGCTATGAATAGGATGACAACCATCACAGATTCATTGCCCGTAAACTTCGGTTGACCAAACATAAACAAACGGCCCTGGGCGTCTTGATTGTAGGTGGCTTCAAAGTAGAAGCGAAGGTAGTTTAAGATGAGGGTGAGGCCCGCAACTGCCAGAAATCGGGTGATCCATACCCAGCGAAAATCCGGGGATTTCCAGGGCTTCACCCAGCCTTCGGCAAAGGTTTCGCGGGGTTGGTCAAGCTTGACCTCCGGCTTGCTCTCTTGGATGGGGCGCATCACGGTCAGCGTGATGACGGCGCAGGTCACATTCACCAATCCGACCGCGAGATAGACAAAGCGGGGGTCCTTGAGAATGAGTCCGGTGACGGCGGAGAGGATCTGCGCGGAGAGCTGCAACTGCGACATGACCGAGCTGGCAAAGCCGCGTCGGTCTTCGGGCACCACGGCCGGGATGACCCCGCCGTAGGGGCCGGTGCCCACGTCGTCGCTGATCTGGAGGAGCAGGTACCCCACGATGAGCATGCCCAGAGTGGAGGCATCAGCCATCACGGCCAGCCCCATTACGGTGAGGGCGCTACCGGCGGCAATGAACGGTTTACGGCGACCGAGTTTGTCGCTCAGGTGCCCAAAGAGGGCGGGGCCGATGATGGCCCACAGCGCGCCGATAGCAAACACCTGCCCCCAGGAACTGTTCTCCGTGCCCGCCGGGACAATGGCCTTGACCTGCCCCGGGATGATAGAGGCCAGCAGGATGGACCACTTGAAAGTGGAGGCGAACCAATAGGAAGCCAGCCCCGCATTCCAAAACCAAGTGTCGCGATACACCCCCGGGCGGGACATCGCATTAGTATGCCGGGTAACTTGCCCAACGCATGGACCGCACTCATCATTCGGATATCCGCATTGGCACGCTTGTGCCGCTGAAGGAGTCCGTCTCGTACATCCCGCAGATTCACGGCCACGGGTTCGAGTCGTATCAGCTCAACAGCTGGGCCGAGTTGCCGTTTACGAACTTTGATGAGCACGCGGCGCAGGTGCGGGACATCATCGGTGACCAGGCGGTGATCAGTAGCCTGGGGATGTTCGGGAATCCGCTGACGAACGACACCACGCGGGAAGCCTTTGCCACCCTGTTGCGCAATGCCCGCAAGTACGGGGCGGAGTTGGTGTGCGGCTTCACCGGCGCCCTGGAAGACCGGCCGGTGGATGAGAACATGGACCGCTTCCGCGAAGTGTGGGGCGAACTGACCCGCATTGCGGAAGGGGAAGGGGTGCGCATTGCCTTTGAAAACTGCGACATGGGCGGCACGTGGATGCACCCGAAGTGGAACATCGCCCACGCGCCTCGGGCCTGGCGGATGATGTTCGACGCGGTGCCGAGCGAGTCGATGGGGCTGGAGTGGGAGCCGTGCCACCAGATGGTCTCGCTGGTGGACCCGCTGCCACAGCTGAATGAGTGGGTCGGCAAGATCTTCCACCTGCACGGCAAGGACGCCCAGATTGATTGGAACAAGATCAAGCGGGATGGCATCCGTTGCGGGGAGTACATCGTGATTCACCGCACGCCGGGCTTTGGTGACACGAACTGGACGGACGTGATCTCCATCCTGCGCAAGCATGGCTGGCAGGGCAGCATTGACATTGAAGGGTGGCACGACCCGGTCTACCGGGATGACCTGGAGATGACCGGCCAAGTGCACGCGCTGAACTATCTGAAGGCGTGCCGGGGCGGGGCGTTTGTGCCGAACCCGCACCGCGAAGAAGGCTGAGGCAAATGAAAAACCCCCGGGGCTTGGTGGCCGCCGGGGGTTCTTTCTTGTCAAGACCAGGGATTAGTCGATTACGTCGATCAACCGTTCGAACCAAGACCGCTTTCGCAGGTTGCCGTGTTCATCGCGGTAGTAGATGTCGTCATCGTAGTCCTTGTAGTGGCGGCCCCGGTTGTCGTACGGCCCGCCCTGGTTGTAGGGTTGCTGGTAGCGCGGGTCGTGTTGAGGTTGGGCCGGAGGCGGCGTGTAGGGCGCTTGGGGCTGAGCCTGCGGGCGCGGCTCCGGCATCGGCACCGGGTTGGGTTGCGCCGCCCTTTCGAGCAATGCCTCCTCCTCCCGGAACTTCGCGATGAGCTTTTCTAGTTCACCGCGATCGAGCCAGATGCCACGGCACTGCGGGCAGTAGTCGATCTCAATCCCCATCCGCTCCGTAATGGCCAGATGGATGCCACATCCTCGGGGGCAGGTCACGCGGCCGCTCCGTGATCCTTGTTGGCGGGCGGCTTCAGGATCGAAGCCACGATGCTGGCAATCAAGATCGTCGCGATGATACCGAGGGAAAGGCCGACGTCAAACTTCGCCCACTCGGGATAGACCACCTTCTCCATATAGTTGTAGAGCATCTTTCCGCCCACAAAGACTAGGATAGCCGCCAGGCCATAGCTGAGGTAGTGGAAGAGCTTCATGAGCCCCGCCAGAGCGAAGAAGAGGGCGCGCAGACCGAGGATCGCGAACACATTACTGGTGAGCACGATGAACGGGTCGCTGGTGATGGCGAAGATGGCTGGGATGGAGTCCACGGCAAAGATCACGTCAGTGAATTCCACCGCCATGAGACAAACGAAGAGCGGGGTTGCCCAGCGCTTGCCGTCAATGTTGACAAAGAACTTTTGGCCGTGATACTCCTTGGTTACGGGCATGATCCGGTTGATGAGCTTGACCATCGGGTTCTTGCTCGGGTCCATTTCCTTGTCCTTCATCACAACCATCTTGATGCCAGTGAAAATCAGGAACAGGCCGAAGATGATCATCGTCCAGAAGAACTTCTCCAGCAACGCCGCGCCGGCGGCGATGAAGATCGTTCGGAAAATGAGCGCACCAATGATGCCCCAGAAGAGGACGCGGTGCTGGTACGCCGCGGGCACCTGGAAGTAAGTGAAAAGCAGCAGGAAGACGAAGATATTGTCAACGCTCAGCGCTTTTTCAATCAGGTAGCCAGCGAAGTACGACTGTGTCGCCTGCGCCGGGGTGTAGGCGCTGTTCGGTTGAATGGTGGGCCAGTAGAAGTACAGAGCCGCACCGAATGCACACGCGATGCCAATCCAGATTGCACTCCAGGTGAGTGCTTCTTTCATTTTCACTTCATGCGCGTGACGGTGAAAGACGCCCAGGTCGAGGGCGAGAAAGCCGAGAATGAGCCCGAAAAACGAGCCCCAGATCCACAGGGGTATGCCGGAAAGTTCTTGCAACGAAGGTTCCTCAATCTGTATCTTCTCGTATAGATTCAGGGATTGTTTGCAAAGTCCCGAAATTTCGGGACCATAACAGTGAATTTTGGGGCCTCACCCGGGTGAAGTTAGCTGGACGCACAAGCGCGCATGGCGGCGCGGATTTGCGGATACGCCCACACGAACCCGCGGGCCTTGGCGATTTCAGGCACCGCCCGTTGGGATTGCGTGAGGAAATCCTCCGGCCAATGCATGAGATTGCACATGGCCCGAAGGGCAAACGCCGGGGCCGGGAGGCCGAAGGGGGCATTGACGGCGGCCCGGAGAGCAGCCATGAAGTCGGCGTTGCGGTCGGCAGAGGGGGCGGAGGCGACGACCGGGCCGTCGAGTTGATGATCGAGCGCGAAGAGATACATGCGGGCGAGGTCTTCCACGTGGATCCACGCCTGCCAGAACTGACCGTCCCCGAAGGGTCCTCCCGCGCCAAACTTGGCCGCGCGGGCCATGGGCGGGAAAGCACCGCCATCCGGGCCGAGCACCATGCTGGTGCGCATCAGGGCTACGGAGCAGGGAAGTTCACCGGCCACCCGGGTGGCTTCTTCCCATGCGGTGGCTAAGTCGGCAATCGGGCCGGTGCCAATCGGTGAGGCCTCGCTGAGCGTGGCGTTGCCACCTTCGCCGTAGATGCCGATGCCGCTGGAATTGGCCCAGGCGTGGGGCGGGTTCTTGGCGGCGGCGATTGCCTGGGCGATCGCGGTGGTGGGCTTGACGCGGGAATCGTAGAGCTTTTGGACGTAGTTTCCGCGCCAAGGGCTGGCAATGCTGGCCCCGGAGAGATTGATGACGCCGTGGGCGCCTTCAAGATGTTGCGCCCATTCACCAAGGGTTTCGCCATCCCACTGGGCGTACCGGATGCCCTCACTCGCCGTGCGGTTGCTGCGCGAGAGGATGACGACCTCGTGGCCCTGGCGTCGGGCTTGTTCGGTGATGTGCTTCCCGATGAACCCGGTGCCCCCGGCAATAACGATGTGTCCCATTCCTATCTCCTTGGCCGGCGCGCAGCCACTCCTTGGTACTCTACGCGAGGAAACGCGCCGAATGCCCGAGTCCCAACCCTCCACGATCCCCGCCGCCACCTTCACGCGGACCTTGCTGGGCATCGTGGCCGTGGCGGTTGTGGTTCGCGTGCTGTGGCTGATCTTCGTGCCGACCCAGCCGGTGACCGACTTCGATTGGTACTTCGAGCGAGCGTGGGAGTGGCGCACCACCGGGCAATACGCGGTGGAGGGCGTGCCGACGGCCTACTGGCCGGTGGGATATCCCGCCTTCTTGGCCTTGCTGTTTTGGCTGCTACCCGCCACCGTGACCGTGGCCCAGGTGGTGAATGTGGCGTTGGTGGCGGTGGCCATTTTCTCGGCCGGGCAGCTAGCTTTCCGGTGGAGTGGCCGGGAGCGCGTGGCGTACTTGGTGGCAGGGTTGCTGGCCATTCATCCGGCTTGGATTGGCTATAGCGGCATCCTCGCTAGCGAGCCTCTCTACGTAGCGCTGACCCTGGCGGGGTTGGCGGCGTGGGGCACTCCGCGCGCGGGGGCTTTGCTGGGTTTGGCGGTGCTGGTGCGTCCGCAGGCGCTGCTGGTGCCGGTGTGGGCGTGGCTGACGGAACGGAATCGGGTGACCCGGCCGGTGTGGCTGTTGGCGGGGTTGGTCTTGCTCCCCGCCACGGTGTGGACGGCTCGGAATGCGGTGGTGTTGGGGTCGCCCGCGTTTGTGAGCACCAACGGGGGCGACAACTTACTTATCAGTGCGATGGGCAAGGGGCGCTACACCCCGCCTCAGCCGTTGTTGCCGCAGGTGCCGCCGGTGCCCGAGCCCCAACGGGACCGATCGGCGCGGCAGACGGCGGTGGGGGTCATCAAGCGCGACCCCGGGGCCTGGCTGGCAAAGATTCCGGCCAAGCTCTACGAGACTTTCTTGAACGGGCGGGATGCCCCGTACTGGGCGTTTCAATTCGAGAAAGGGAAGCTCGGTGACCCCGGGCGCACCGCCTATCGCTCGGGTTTCTTGATTTATCGCCAGGTGTGCGATGTCGCGCCTTACGTCTTGTTGGGCTTGGCGGCCCTGGGGCTGGTGTGGGGGCGTGGCGAAAAGAAAAGCGCCGCCATCCAAATCTTGTGGATTGCGGCGCTGAGCGTTGTCTTCTTCGGGAATCCCCGATTTGGGTTCCCGGCGATTCCTTTCTTAAGTTACTTTGCAGCCCTTGCGTTGGATCGCCTTATTGGCGTTGCATCGCGAGATCAGTGATGTAGACCTTCAGTATCGGGCCCTTGTCGCTGTCAAATTCCGGCCATTCGGCTTCGTCCAGCCAGGGGGTGTGCCCCTTGCCGTGGCCGCCGCCATGGTCGTCGGCGTGTTCATCCTTCTTGTCGGATTTCTCCTCGCCTTCCTTTTCTTCGCCGTCCTTCTCTTCTTCCTTTTCCTCTTCCTTCTCTTCACCTTCGTGCGGATGGACCAGGTGCATACGGTGGTTGAACTCGTAGGCCAGACGGCGGCGCAGAATCTGCTTGCCTTCGAGGGTCAGCACCTCGTCGGCGTTCTGGTCAGACAGTACGTCAATGACGACGTCCTGGAGGGGCGGAATGTACTCTTCGGCGTGGGTCGCGTCAATCGACTTGTCGAAATGGACCGCCACTTTGGCGCGCATAAAGGTCGCGCCGCTCTTTACGTTCACGGTGAATTCACCGAGTTCGGTGACGCCCCCGAGCTTGGGAGCCTCTTTCTTCGGCTTTTCTTTCTCTCCGCCTTTACCCTTGGCAAGGCCAAAGTAACCCCCGGCGGCAATCACCACCACGAGGCCAATGATCATGGGCATCTTGCCCCCTTTCTTCTTTCCGCCTTCGGCTGCAGGTGCGTCTGACATCGCTCTCTCCCTTCGATAATTGGCAAAATTGCGGGGTTCTTGAGGGCCGCCTATAGGCCGGGTTTCTTTGAAAGGGGTTCACAAACCCTATGCGGGGCCCCCACAATCGAAAGATGCCCACCCAAACGAAGTTTCCCTGGCACCAAATCGCGACCGCAGGCGTCGGCGCGGTGCTAGACACCATGAGCACGGAGGAATCCATGCGCTTGGCCGACGAATATGGCACCCACAACTACAAACCGCTGCCCGTGAACGTGGTGCGCGGCGAGGGTGCCCGGGTGTGGGACAGCGAGGGCGTCGAATACATTGACTGCATCGGGGCCTACAGCGCGGTGGCGCACGGTCACCTGGCACCGGCCGTGGTGCGTGCGCTGCAAGAGCAGCTGACCCGCGTGACGCTGGTGAGCCGGGCGTTCTTCTCGCCGGAGCTTGCGCTTTTCTTGCAGGCGTTGGCCGAATACACCGGGCTTGACATGAGCTGCCCGATGAATAGCGGGGCCGAAGCCAACGAAACCTGCATCAAGCTGGCCCGCAAGTGGGCCTACACGGTGAAGGGAGTGCCGAAGGACAAAGCCGAGATCATCGTGACCACGGACAACTTCCATGGCCGCACCACCACGATCGTGGGCTTTAGCAGCGAGACGAAGTACAAGGAGATGTTCGGTCCGTTCGGTCCGGGCTTTGTGGAAGTGCCCTACGGTGACCTGGCGGCGCTCGAAGCCGCCATCACCCCCAACACCTGCGCCTTCTTGGCCGAGCCCCTGCAGGCCGAGGGCGGCATCATCATCCCGCCGGACGGCTACATGGCCGGCGTGCGTCAACTGTGCGACAAACACAACATGCTGCTGATTTGGGACGAAGTGCAGACGGGCTTCGGCCGTACCGGCCGCAAGTTTGGTTGGCAGTGGGAAGACGCCGAACCGGACCTGATGGCCGTGGGCAAGCCGCTGGGCGGCGGGGTGCTACCGGTGAGCGCGGCGGTGGGCAAGCGCCATGTGATGGAAATTCTTGAGCCGGGCGACCACGGTTCAACCTTTGGGGGGAACCCGCTGGCGGCGGCGGTGGGCATTGCCGCGCTGGCCGAAATGGAAGTGCACGACTACGCGGGCCGCTCCGAACGACTGGGGCGCCGCCTGGCTGATGGATTCCGGGCATTGAACTCGCCGCTGGTGAAGGAAGTGCGGGATCGTGGTTTGCTGGTGGGGATTGAAGTGCATGAGCACGTGGACAGTGCGGCCGTCACAAAGGCTTTGCTGGCCGAACGCATCGTAACGAAGGAAACCCGCAAGCGCACCTTCCGCTTTACGCCGCCGATTGTCACCGATGAGGCGACGATTGACGAAATCGTGGCGCGCGTGGGCCGGGCTCTGGCCTCGGTGGCTGGGTCTTGAAGAAAGGTCCGCGAGGGGTCCTAGCCATGAGGAACCGTTCCGAAGCGATGAAACGTTACAATCATTGTATGCGCACGATTACCAAAGTGGCGATGATTTCGGCGGCGGCTCTGACCCTTTCTGCGATGAGCATGGCCCAAGAGCGCGGCCAGGAGCACGTGGGCAAGCCGGCCCCGGCCTTCAGCATGAAGACCACGACCGGTGCCACGTTGACCAACCAGTCGCTGCGCGGCAAGGTTGTTCTGCTCGACTTCTGGGCGACCTGGTGCGGCCCGTGCAAGGCGGCCAGCCCGTTTATGCAGGACCTGCACAAGCGGTACTTCGATCGCGGCCTTCGTGTGATCGGTGCCAATGCGGGTGAGCGCACGCGCGGCGCCGAGCCGGCCAAGAAGTACGCTTCGGACCACGGCTACACCTACACCTTCACGGTGGAAAACGACGCTTACTTCAAGACGATCGGTACGGGTGGCTACCCGACGTTCGTTCTGATTGACAAGCAGGGCATCGTCCGCAATGTGTGGGTTGGCTACGCCGACGCCCGCAAGACGGCGATGGAAAACGCCATCAAGGCGCTTCTCTAAGCGATCTCAACTCCTAGATAACGGAACCCCCGTGCCATTTGGTGCGGGGGTTTCTTGCTTTTTTGTGGCCCTTCGGCGGACCAGGGGGACGGACCGGGCTGGAACCCGGGCGAGCAGGTAAATTGAACCACTGCCATGAGCACCTCGACGTCGGCGCTGACGGTCCAGCGCGAAGACCTCAACCCTTGCACGGTTCTCCTTACGATTTCGTGCCCGCCGGAACTTGTTCGCGCGGGTTTCCAACGCGCCTATAAGGACCTTGGGAAGCGCGTTCGTATCCCCGGTTTCCGCCCGGGCCACGCCCCCCAGCATTTGCTTCGCAACGCGATCCCGCGTGAGCAATTGCTGAATGCCGCCGCCGAAGTGGTGGTGCGCGACGCCTATCAGCAAGCCCTGGAACAGGAAAAGCTGACCCCGGAAGGCAACGGCGCGGTGGAAATGGAGTCCTTTGACGAGGACAAGTACGAATGTAAGTTTAAGGCCAAGGTGCCGCTGCCCGCGATTGTGGAACTGGCCGACTACAACGGCATCCCGGTGAGCAAGAACGTGGTTCCCGTCACGGACGAAGACGTCGAGCGCCAAGTCGAAGAGCTGCGCGGACGTTCGGGCAAGCGCGAGGCGGTGACGGACCGAGGCGTTCAGGAAGGCGATATGGCCGTGGTGAACCTGAAGCCGAAGACCGACACCGGCGAGGGCCGCACGATGATGGTGCAAGTGGGTCAGTCCTTCAAGGACCTGGACAAGGCCCTGGTGGGCATGGAAGCCGAGCAGATGAAGTCGGTGAAGCTCACATTCCCGGATGACTACTCCACCAGTGCGTGGGCCGGTCAAAAGATGGACGTGGACGTGACGGTGCGCAGCGTGAGCAGCGTGCGCCTGCCGGACCTGGATGACGCCTTTGCCAAGTCCATGAACGTGGACAACGTGAAGGATTTGAAGGCGCGGGTGCGTGAAGCACTCGAAAGGGCGCATGAAGATTCGGCGACCAAAGAATTAGACGAGCAAATCTTGTTGCACCTCACGCAGGAAAGCAAGATTGAAGTGGCCGACAACACTTGGGAGCAGGTGCTGAGCCGCCGCTTGCAAGACGTGCAGCAGGAGCTCCAATCGCGCAAGTCGAACATCGAAGAGTACGTCAAGGCCAACGGCATGACGGTGGAAGAGTTCGTCGAGCGCCTGAAGGAAGAAGCCAAGATGCACGTGAAGCGCGCGGTGATTATCGAGCGCGTGTTCAAGGCCGAAGACCTGAAGATCACGGACCAGGAAGCCACCAAGCACTTCCTGCAGATCGCCATGGAGAATGGTGTGCCGGAAGATCAGATCGAAGCCTTTGCCCGCGAATACGGCAACGCCATCCGCGACGAAGTGATCTACCGTGCCATGTATAGCCTGGTGATGGAGCAGCTCCGCGCCAAGGCGAACATCGGCGAAGGTGGTGCCAAGCCGAAGGCCGCGAAGGCCAAGGCCGCCAAGGCTGAGCCGGCGGCGGAAGCCAAGGCGGAAAAGCCCAAGGCCACCAAGGCTAAGGCCGAGAAGGCCGATGATGCGGAAGCCAAGCCCAAGAAGGCTCCCGCCAAAAAGGACGCCAAAAAGTAAATCGGCGGGGGACTAGGAATCCCCCGCCGATTTACCGACGTCTAGAGAGAACATGAACTACGAGCACGAGCCAATGGTCAACATGTCCGTCCCCTTTGTCATTGAGCAAACCGCACGGGGCGAACGAAGCTACGACATCTGGTCCCGGCTCCTTAAGGACCGCATTGTGTTCCTGGGGACGCCCGTGGATGACTACGTGGCCAACCTCCTGGTGGCTCAGCTGCTCTTCCTGGAAAAGGAAGACCCGGACAAGGACATCGAGTTTTACATCAACAGCCCGGGCGGCTCCGTCACGGCGGGCTTGGCCATCTACGACACCATGCAGATGATCAAGTGCGATGTGGCGACCACGTGCGTGGGGATGGCGGCCAGCATGGGCGCTGTACTCCTGGCCGGGGGCACCCAAGGCAAGCGCGCGGCGCTGGACCACTCGCGGGTGATGATTCACCAAGTGAGCGGTGGCACGCGGGGCACGGTGGCCGATATGAAGATCGCCGTGCAGGAAGCGGGGCGCAGTATGGACGCCCTGATGAAGATTTTGGCGAAAGCGACGGGCAAGGATGCCGAGCAAGTGACCAAGGATTGCGACCGAGACTACTACATGAGTGCGGACGAAGCGCACGAATATGGTCTGGTGGATAAAGTTCTGCGCCCAGGTGCACGATAATCCTAGATAGGAATCACCGGTAATGGCGAAAACTGGCGAATGGAAGGACCGATGTTGCCTCTGTGGCAAGGCGAAGGACGCAGTCCCCAAGTTGATTGTGGGACTCTACGGAGCCGTATGCTCGGATTGCGTGGAGCTGTGCAACGACATTCTCACGCAGGAAGGGGGCACCTCACTCCGGCGCAATGACGCTCCGGCGGCGGGAGTCAGCTCTCCGACCGCAGGACGACGCGTCGCAACGGCTTCGGCCGCCGCGATCGCCGAACCGGCCAAGGTACCGAAGCCGAAGGAGATTGTCTCCTTCTTGGATCAGTACGTCATTGGTCAGAACCATGCCAAGCGGGCGCTTGCCGTAGCGGTTTACAACCACTACAAGCGCGTGACGGACAGCGAAGAAGGGGTGGAGCTGCAAAAGAGCAACATCCTGATGGTGGGGCCGACCGGAAGCGGAAAGACGCTTTTGGCGCAGACCCTGGCCCGCATGCTGAACGTGCCGTTTGCCATTGCCGATGCCACGGCCCTGACGGAAGCCGGCTACGTGGGTGAGGATGTTGAGAACATCCTTCTCAAGCTCTACCAAGCCGCCGACGCCATTGATAGCCGCAACGCGAAGGAGCTTTGTGAGCGCGGCATCATTTACGTGGACGAAATTGACAAAATCTCGCGCAAGAGCGACAATCCCTCGATTACTCGGGACGTGAGCGGTGAAGGGGTGCAACAAGCCCTGCTCAAGATCCTGGAAGGGACGGTCGCCAATGTGCCGCCGCAAGGTGGGCGCAAGCATCCGCAACAAGAGTACTTGCAGATTGACACGCGCAACGTGTTGTTCATCTGTGGAGGCGCCTTCGAGGGCCTGGAAGAGATTATCCAGCGCCGCATGAAGGAGAACGTGATGGGCTTCCGCAGCGATCCGCAGAGCAAGACGGAACGCAAGAAGGACATCCTGCGCGATGTAAACCCAGAGGACCTGCTCAAGTTCGGTTTGATTCCCGAATTCATTGGCCGACTGCCGGTGCTGACCGCCCTGGACCAGTTGGACGAGGAAGCGCTGGTGCGCATCCTCACCGAGCCGCGCAACGCGATCGTCAAGCAGTACGCCAAGTTCTTTGAACTGGACGGCGTGTCGCTGGAGATCCAAGACGGGGCTCTCATTGAAATCGCCAAGGAAGCGCTGAAGCGGCGCACCGGCGCCCGTGCCCTGCGTGGCATCCTCGAGCACCTGATGCAAGAAGTGATGTACGAAGTGCCGAGCAACGATGAGGTCCGCAAAGTCATCATCCCGGACGGTGTTCTGGAGTCGGGCGAGGCCCCGCTGCTGGTCACCGAGAACGGCGAAAGAATTGCTAGTTAGTCAAGTTACGAGCCAGTAAGGGAACCAGATTCGCCCGTGCCCGGTAGTGGTGCGGGCGAATTTTGTTTTGAAGTGTTGAATAAGCATCATGTAAGCCGAGGGGAGAGTTCTCAACGGCATGCACGGAAAAACGAGCCTATGTACATCCTGAACTGGAATCCGACCAGCAACGTGATCGAAGCGAGCTTTGGTGGCTATCTGACCGCCCCCGAGGCCGACGTGTTCTTTGATGAGTTTCGCGAGTTGCTCATCGATTTGGGACCGGCTCATTTCTCGGTGACTCTTGACTACGCCATGGTGCCGCGCATGGACTCTGGCGTGAAGGATCGACTGGACGCCGCCCGCGAAGCCAGCCTGTTTGCCGGTGCGACCTGCGTGACCTATGTGGCCCGCACGGAAGCCGAAGCCCACTCGCTGATCGACGAGCGCCTGCAGGCCGTCCTGGAAGGCAAGGAGCAGTACGTCGCCTACGCGGCGGCCTAAGCCCCTATGATTCTTGTGGACACCACGCCGGGTCAATCGGTGATGGCGAGCTGGTTGATCGGGGAATCCGATGCGCGGGAAGCTCAGTTTCTCGTGGAAGCATTGGGCCACCGGTTGAGTTCGCCCGACCATGGGATCCGACGCGTTCAAATCGACGCGAGTCAGGCCCACATCACCGATGAGATGGACTGGACCGACGTGCGGAACTTGTGCGAACAGCACAGTGTGATGCCGCTGGTGCTAGAAAGTCGCCCCGTCCTGGTGGCCCAAGCGGCTTAACCTTAACGACGGCTCAACTCACCCCCACCCTCAGGAGCTTTGAGGGTGGGGGTTTTCTTGTTTGTCTTGAGGGATTTTTAGGCCGGGAAATCCGGGTGCATGCGCATTTGGTACGCCTGCCCGTGGTGGTAGCCGGGGTGGAAGGCGATGCGCGCCAAGGCGCCTGTGCCATCAATGATGGGTCCGAGCGCGCTTTGAATGGTGGCGGCGCGTTGGGCATCGGTGGGGTTGCTGACCACCGGATCCACCAGGCCCCGCGCGATGGCCAAGGCTTCCTTGACCTTGGCGGCGGTGATCTCGGGGGCGGGGATGGGGAAGGGGTTGTCGTTCACAACGCCCTCGGTGGCGCAGCTGACGAGGAGTTGGTATTCGGCGGGGATGGGTTGCCCGTTCATCTGGTGGATGAACCAGATTTCGACCCCGGCCAGGTGGAGGGCCATCTCGCCGATGGAAAGCGAACCCGGATACATCCGCCACTGCATTTGGGCGTCGGTCAGGTCGGCCAGTTCTTGGTCAAATCGGCCTCGGCACAGGGCGTAGCTGGCAGCAAAGTCGCAACTCATGCGCCCATGTTACTTGGAGCATTTCAAGAGGTCTAGGAGGGGCTAACGGAGGCGGCTGAGGTCCACCATGCGCACGCTGCCGTCGGGGTTCCAGCCGGGCACGCGCTCGCCCAGGCGGTGGACGGTGACCAGGCGAGCGGGCTTCTCCTCGGGTTTGTGCACCAGGTTGGCGATGAGGAGCGGCAGGCCGGTGCGTTGCACACCCTCGGTGGCCTCGGTTTCGGTCCACTGCAGGCCGCCATCAGGCAGCACCTTTAGGCCGTCGGCGGCGGCGCTGTAGGTCCAGCTGGTTTCTTCGGAGTTGGCGGGGCCGCGCGTGCCGGCGAGGGGCGTGCGGGTTTTGGCGAAGGGGTCGCCGGGGGAGTAGAAGAGGTTGCCGTTTTCGACGTAGGGGAGCAGGAGCTGCTTCCAGCGGGTGGGCTGGACCTCGGTTTCTATGAGGGTGGCTCCCTCTTGCTCGGCACCCCCACCGGGGAGGGCGAGGGGCACCCAGTAGGGGAAATGCTCGTCGTTGTCGGCCGCGTAGAGGATATGCGCGTAGCCCACCAGCTTGATGTTGGAGAGAGCGACGGTGTCCTTGGCGGCCTCGCGGGCGCGGAGCGCAGAGGTGACGATGAGGCCAATGAGGACGAGGGCAATGGTGACGCCGACCAGGATCTCGATGAAGGTGAGTCCCCGTTGGCGCATGGAGAGGGGTTCTACCTTGTCGGTGCGGGGTCCCGCTGGGATGTCAGGTTCGAGGCCGGAACGGCCATAATAGAGGAGTACGGTCTGCCCGATCGTCTAATGGTAGGACACCGGTTTCTGGTACCGCCAGTCGGGGTTCGAGTCCCTGTCGGGCAGCCAAATTTTTTGTTTTGGCCCCTTGGTTTTGGGCATCACGCCGCGCGGCGGAAGCGCTGACGCATCTTCCGCACGCGGACAGCCGACCACCCCATGATTTGCCCAATCTCGGCATCGCCGTAGCCCACCATGCGCAGCAAAAACGCCAGTTGGTGCGGTTCGGGCAGGGTGGCCAGGGCGGCATCCAGGTCGGCCCGCCATTCCACGCAGTTGAGGGCGCGGGCGGCGGTGGGGTCGGCCCAATCTTCGGGCAAGCGCGCAGGCGCGCGCCGCTGAGACTTGGCCACAAACTCGGCGATCACCCAGCTCATGGCCCGGCCCAGGTAAGCCTGGGGCAGGGGCGGGACGGGTTGCGCCAACATGCGGATCATCACCTCTTGCACCAGGTCCTCTTGGTCTTCGGCGGTGGCCGTATAGATGGTGCGCATGCGCTGGGCCAGCCGCGCCCGAATCCAGTCGCGGTGCTCCTCCACCCAGTGGGGGCTAGTCGGCACGGGTGTGCTCCACCCGGCGGGTTTCTTGGTTGGCTTCGGCGATGCCCAGGATCACGCGGTCGCGCTGGGCGGCCACGGTTTCGGGGACGGGGAGCGAGCAGGCGAGTTCGCCCAGGCGGCTGACCGTGCGCAAGTGCATGCGCAAGGCCCGGGAGGCGTGCGGCCCGAGGAAATCCTCGACCAATCGGAAGTGGAGAATCTGTGGGTCTTGCCGAAAGCGGCGGGGAGTTTGAATTTGCGATGGGCGCGGCGCGTACTGCTGGCCGGGGTCTTGGTCCACGCGGGCCCATTCCCTCAGCACCAGACAGATCTCGCGCCAGTCGTCCCGGCTGAGTGTCTGCGTCATTGCGGTAGTAGACAAAAGTCTACATACTAATATAACGGAAAGGGGGGCAGGAAAGGAAGCCCCCCGCCAAAATTCTGGTGGGGAAAGGTGGCCTTAGCGGCGGCCGCCGATCCACACCCACACGGTGCCGTAGGGGCCAGGGGCCACGCCCACGCCGTGTTCCGTGATGTCGGACCGATTGAGGGCGGCCTTGTGCCCCGGGCTCTCATCCCACATGGTCACCGTTTGGTCGCTGGTCTCGCTGCCCATCGCCAGGTTCTCGGTGATGCGCCGCCAGTTTTGGTAGCCAGCGGCCTCGACCCGAGAACGCAATTGGCGGCCTTGGGAATCCACGTGGTTCAAATCGCCGGTGCGGGCGAGGTCATCAGCCATGGCCTGGGCCGCCTTGTTGAGGTTCTCGTTGAGCGTGAGGGGGCTGAGGGAACGGGACTGCCGGTAGGCGTTGACCGAGGCGGCCAGCTTGGCCTGGGGCTCAGGCGGAACAGTCCGGCTGGCCAGCACAGACTGCTGGGCCAAAAGTAGGCAAGACACAAGCATGATCGGAATCTCGGACGAAGCGGGGGAAAGAACGTATCACCCCCCATGTCGTTCATACCGCAATTTCCCCACGTTCAGCGGCATATTCTGTATAAGGGTGTGGACAATGAGTGTCCCCTTGGTACGAGGATGTTGTCGCCTTGTGGCGCTCTCTCAAGTTCAAGTCGCATCTGACCGGCCGCCAACAACTCGGGCAAAAAAAGGCACGGCCATCCTGGTGGATGACCGTGCTTTGATCGGACCGTAATCGGCTCTTACTTGCTGCGGCGGCGTCGCGCCAGGGCGAGGAGGCCCGCACCCAGGGCGATCATGCTGGCCGGTTCCGGCACCGCATCGGTGGTGATGCGGAGTTCGGTGCTGTTGATCGTTCCCACGTCGCCGAATACGAAGTCTTCAGCGTGGAGCGTCCAAGTCCCGTTGCCACCGGTGTTCAGGCCGGCCATCGTCGTGCCGAAGGGGCCACTAATGTTGGTGAAGATGTCGTTGTATTGGTTCTGGCCCGGCAGGAACGTCCCGCTTGAAAGGGCTCCGGTCGTCGGCAGGGTGGTCACGCCATCCACATCGTCGAAGCGCCAATCGAGGCTGACCGCGGCGATGCCGGCACCCGGACCGTCGAACAAGATGGCGGAGTTGCCCACGTTGTTCACCAGCACCGCACCGATGTCATCCGGGAACGTGTGGCTGACGCCGTTCATCAGGAGTTCAACGCGAACGATGGCTCCATCGAGGCCACTTACGTTGTAGTTCTGAAGGGCAGGGGCCCCATCGCTATCCAGCGTGAGGGAGCCGCCAGTGAACGAGAAGACGGTCGCTTGAGAAGCGGCCGCAACGCTCGCCAACGCAGCAATAAGCAGAAACTTTTTCATGAATCTCTCTCTAAAAGGGCAGAAATCAAAAGAGATCACCTGCCGACGGTTTCACGTTACCAGTTCGAAGCCCCCTAGTTCAACCGCCACCAACCGTATATATACTGGCTTTCACCTACTGTTCTTACTAAAAGCAAGTTCAAATGCTAGTGGAAATTGCGTTTCCCAAGCCGTGGGAGAGTAAGGAAATTACGGACAAGGCGAGAGACGTGACCCGGCAGGGCCACGTCACAAAAGCCGACTTGGCCCCTTTAATAAAGGTTGGCGCGGGCACTGGATCCGCGTGATGACCCCATGCAAAATGCGGAACGAGCGCCCGTGCCGGGCTATTCGGCCTCGGAATGGGCCACCTTTTTGATTCCCGAGCGGGCTTTGCTGTTGGCCGCCCATGCCGCTGACACTTT
>DEIB01000019.1 GCA_002352215.1 Chthonomonas sp. UBA2785
TCGCAGGGGCTGTCGATTGTGAACTTCGACTTTTCGCCGGAGTTCAATAAGGCGATCGAAGCCAAGCAGGTGGCCCAGCAAGAGGCCGAAAAGCAGAAGTACGTGCTGCAACAGGCTGAACTGCAAAAGCAGACGGACGTGGCGCGGGCGCAGGGTTCGGCCGAGGCCGCCAAGCTGAATGCGGAGGCGCTGAAGGTCTCGGGCGGGGGGCTGGTCATCGCGCGGGAGTGGATCGAGAAGTGGGATGGCAAACTGCCGCAGGTGTCTTCGGGCAGCGGGCAGTACATCATCGACCTCCAGTCGATCATGAAGCAGGCCACGCCCACGCCTTAATCGCTTAGGTAGCATCGGAAGCGTGAGTCGCCTAAGTTGGAACGAAATCCGGGTGCGCGCCCAAATTTTCGCCGATGAATGGAAAGACGCCAAGTATGAACGAGGCGAGACTCAGACCTTCTATAACGAGTTTTTTGAGATTTTTGGAATCTCAAGAAAGCGAGTTGCGTCATACGAAGAACCGGTCAAAAAGCTAGGCGACAAGCAGGGCTTCATTGACCTGTTCTGGAAGGGTGTGCTCATTGTTGAGCAAAAGAGCGCCGGTAGAAACCTGGCCAATGCGCGGGAACAAGCGTTTGGCTACTTCCCAGGGCTCAAGGAGTACGAGCTGCCCCGTTACCTCCTTGCCTGCGACTTTCAAAACTTCGAGCTGTACGACCTTGTCGATAATGAGCAAGTCAGCTTCAAGTTAGTCGATCTACCCAAGCACATCGATAAGTTTGCCTTCATCCTTGGGGTCCAAAAGCGAACCTTCAAGGATCAAGACCCGGTGAACATCAAGGCGAGTGTGCTGATGGGGCGCCTGCATGACGAGTTATATCAGTCCGGCTATCGGGGTCATGATCTGGAACGATTTCTGGTCCGACTCTTGTTCTGCCTGTTCGCGGACGATACGGGGATATTCGAGCCGCGTGATATGTTCGACGAGTTGATTCGTACCCGGACGAAAGACGATGGAAGCGATGTCGGGCCAATACTGTCCCTGCTCTTCCAAACCCTCGATACTGATGAAAAGGATCGCGAGACAGCCCTGGATGAGGATATTGCCAAGTTTCCTCATGTGAACGGTGACTTGTTTAAAGAGAACTTGCGCTTGCCAAGTTTCAACTCGAAGATGCGTAGCCTTCTTCTTGATGCCTGTGAATTCAGTTGGGATGCAATTAGTCCGGCGATTTTTGGTGCACTTTTCCAGCATGTGAGCGGTGATGCTGCAGCTCGACGCGCTCATGGTGAGCACTACACTACAGAGAACCATATCATGCGGCTAATTGGTCCGCTCTTTTTGGATGAGCTAGCTGCAGAACTGAGTTCAATCAAGGCTAAGAAGCATACAAAGACGCGTGAGCAAGAGCTGAAAGCCTATTTGCAAAAGCTGAAAAGCCTCACTTTCTTTGACCCTGCCTGTGGATGCGGCAACTTTCTCGTCATCGCATATCGTGAAATTCGGAACTTAGAGACCGATGCAATTCTCGAGCTTCACCGTGACAAGAGCTTGGTGCTTGATATCGAACAAGTAGTCGGGGTTGACGTAAATCAATTCTACGGCATCGAGATCAACGAGTTTCCCGCGCGGATCGCCGAAGTCGCAATGTGGATGATGGACCACATAATGAACAGCCGATTAAGTCTAGCGCTAGGTCAAGGATTCGCCCGTATACCACTAAAGAAATCTCCTGCTATTGTCCACGGAGACGCGCTGGAGCTTGATTGGAAGGATATCTTGCTGCCAAGTCAGTGTTCGTATGTGTTCGGGAATCCACCGTTCCTAGGGGCAAAAATCCAGAGTGTGCAGCAGCGAGAGCAAGTCCGTAGGATTGCTGGACTTGGCAAGAGCGGTGGGACGCTGGATTTCGTCTGTGCATGGTATTTCAAAGCTGCGGAATATATTCAGGGCACTCGTGCTCAAATCGCGTTTGTGAGTACCAATAGCATCACACAGGGTGAGCAAGTCGCGCAGCTGTGGCCGAGTCTGTTTTATAAGTTTCATCTTGAAATTACTTTTGCTCACCGTACCTTTGAATGGAGCAGTGACGCGGTGGGTCGTGCGCATGTTCATGTTGTCGTTATAGGACTCTCATTAGCAAAGAATGCGCCCAAAAGAAAGCGTCTTTTCAGCTACGTCGACATTCGCGGAACTGCTACTGAGTCCATAGTAGATGCTATTTCGCCGTATCTGCTGGATGCGTCTCGTCTTAGCAGTTCGCACACTGTTGTTGTAGAGCAGTCAGAACCTATAAACCAGGCGCCGCGAGTGATAATCGGCTCAAAGCCAATTGATAAGGGACTCTACATATTTAATGACGAAGAGGCGGCAGCGCTTTTGGCAATTGAGCCAAGTGCAAGAGAATATCTGTTTCCGTTTGTAGGTGCTCGGGAGCTTATACATAGCGAAAAGCGGTTCATTCTCTTTCTTAGGGATGTGGAGCCTTCATTGATTCGCCAGATGCCTGAAATTGTAAGGCGCATGTCCCTCGTTAGAGACTACCGTCGCAAAAGTACGGCCGAGGGTACTCGCAAGCTGGCAGAGGTGCCAGGGGAGTTTCACGTGACCGTCAAGCCAACTGTAAAGTACTTGGCAATGCCTCAGGCCTCAAGTGAGAGGCGGGAGTACATGCCAATGGCATTTTTGAATCCTCCGACTATTCCAAGTGATCAAGTTCGGCTCATTGTTGGCGCGGGTTCGTGGGAATTTGGAATATTGACATCAAGGATGCACATGGCGTGGATGAGGACTGTTGCAGGGCGGCTGAAAAGCGATTATAGGTATTCAATCGGAGTTGTTTACAACAACTATCCCTGGCCGGATGCGACGGCTAACCAGAGGGAAAATGTTGAGAAGCTGGCACAGGGGGTTCTAGATGCCCGTGCAGTACATACTACGAGTTCGTTAGCCGACCTCTATGACTCAGTCGCGATGCCGGCCAACTTGCGGAAGGCTCACCAAGCCTTAGACACGGCCGTGGATAAGCTCTATCGTCCCAGCGGGTTTGCCAGTGATGCGGAGAGGGTCGAGCACCTTTTCGGCCTGTACGAGCGTATGACCAGTCTCTTTAGTGAAGACAAGCCAGCCCGTAAGCCTCGTCGGAAGAAGGCGGAGTAGCCTCTCCATCCAACCCAGTATCCTCTCCCCATGTTCCTCGCGCCCTTGTTGCTCCTGGTAGCGGCCCCGTCCACCGCCGATGCGACCCCTAGCCCCAGCCCGGGAACTCGTTCATAATCCAAAGTGTTCTAAGGAACAGACGATGCACCACCGCTCGCGCCGAATCCTCCTCACTCTGGGGGCGATTGTCTTCTTCTTGCAGGCAACGCTCGGATTCGCGACGTCCGTAGCATGCATCCAAGAATGCGCCCAGGCCGCCCGAGCGGCGACCTCGAGCGCCGGCCATTGTGGCCACAAAGCGCCTGAATCCAAAGAGTCGCCCGCCGGCCACAAGTGCAATGGCACGTGCCAAGAAATTGACACGATGGACCAGGCCACCCCGCCGACCGTCGCGATCTCGTTGACGTGGCCTGTGTTCGATTGGCCGGCCACGATGCCGGAATCGCAGGACCTTCGGCTTCCGGTGAGCATCGGCGCACCCAAGTTTTTCGCGGGAGACTCCAGTCCGCCCCAAAGTGTCGCACTCGATCACGAGTCGGCTCGTGCTCCTCCTGTTGCCTGAACGCCCTGCATCTCCCCGGCGGAGATGACTCGTCAACCACGTTCAACAACTCAACAGGAATTTTATGAAACAACTTACGGCCACTTCGTTGGCACTGCTCGCCATGGGCGCCATTTCGGTGCTCTCAGGGTGCGCGCCCTCTACACTGCAGGGCACCGCCACCTCCGCGGACAAGGGTCAAGCCGCTGCCCAACAAGTCGCGGCCAACACGCCGGTCACGCTCGTCAAGAACGGGAAGTACGAGATTGAGCTTCTCGTCCCCGAAGAAGGCGTCTTTGCCGGCGAAGAAATCGACATCGAGTTCAAGGTGACCGACACCACCCAAAAGGATCCGGTGGAAGGCAACCTTGGCATCGCCAACGTCCAGGCCACGGGCATCGTGACCATGCCGTCCATGCCGGGCATGCCCGAGCAGAAGCCTGAGATTCACCGCGAGGGCATCCCGGGTTACTACGGCATTGTCCTTTACTTCCCGCACGGCGGGGGCTATCAGATTGACCTGGAGCTTGCGCTCCCCACGGGCGAGAAGTTCCCCGTTCGCTTCGCTATCGAGGTGAAGGATGAGCGTCCCGCGGACCAGGCCGTTGGTAAGAAGCCTTACGAACTGAAGGTCGTGGACTTCCCCGCCAGTGCCGACGCCAACTCGCCGGTTGACCTGAAGCTGCAAGTAATGGACACCAAGGCGGAAGCCGTGCAAAAGGACTTCCAAGTGGTGCACGAGAAGAAATTCCACCTGCTGATTGCGAGCGAGGACCTCAACTGGTTCGTCCACGAGCATCCCGAAATGAACGCGGATGGCACCTGGAGCCTGCCCATCAAGTTCCCGGCGGCCGGCAAGTACTGGGTTTACGGTGACGTGGCCCCGGCCGGCAAGAGTTCGCAGCTCCTGATCGCTCAGGTGAACGTGCCGAAGGGGCCAGCGCCCACCTGGGATAAGGCACTGACAGCGAATCTCGGCCCCGTCACGGTCTCGGGTGTCACGGCCCGCCTGCAACCGGTGGACCAGCCGATCCCGCAGGGCAAGAACACGCTCATTGAGGTGCAACTGACCGACGTGCAAGGGAAGCCCGTGCTGGATACCAAACCGTGGTTAGGCGCGGCGGGCCACATGATGATCATCCATCAGGACGGCCAAACCGTGGTGCATAGCCATCCCAAGGAAGACGCCGAAGCTGAGGAACTGGCCAAGCAAGGCAAGTTCCGATTTATGGCCCGATTCCCCAAGTCCGGACTCTACAAGGCTTACGCCCAGTTCAGCCATCAAGACGAGATCAAGACCTTCGGGTTCGGCGTGGATCTCAAGTAGGAGCAACCACGCCCACCCTGACCTGAGAACTCAGTTCTCCACCAACCAATCCAAAACCACAGGAACAAAACCATGAAAAATCTAATCATCGCCACTTCTCTCCTCGCCCTCGGCACTCTTGGTGCCGTGAGCCCGGCCCTCGTCCACGAGGCCGACTGCCCCTACTGCAAGCTGAAGCTGGTGCAAAACACCAACGCCAAGGACAACGAAGTCGTCGTGCGATTCGGCAACAAGAAGATCGAGTACCGATGCATCTACTGCGTCTTCGCCGACCAGAAGAAGCTCACCGGAGACCTGATTGTGTACGCACCCAGCGAAGCGGCGGGCAAGCCCGTTTTAGTGCGGCGCACCGGCGGGAACTGGACGGCTCCGGAAGGCACGGTCTTCTTGAATGCGTTCCGTCGCCACCAAGAGTGCGCGGGCCTCTCCCGCACCTTCTCTTCCAAGAGCGCGTTTGACCGCTATGTGGCCGCCAACAATGTGGCCAACGCGAAGGCCCTGACGCTGAAGGAGATGTTGGCGGAGGTCGCCAAGGCCAACTAACCGCCGTGCCCCCGCTCTACTTCTGAGGAACGGAGCGGGGGATGCGGCTCCATGGAGTCTTTCCAATGACGAATCTCCTCTCGTGGGTTGTCCTGGGGGCGGCATTGCTCCCAGGGGCGGCCCTGGCTCAATCAGGCCAAGATCATCGCGGCCACGCGCCAAGCCGTGAACTCCCCGCGCCTCCTCCCGTGTTTCCCACTTGGATGGACGACCGAGGTGCCGACCACATGTTCTACAAGCCCGGTCCCTATAACTGGTCCATCCGGAACGTGCCTCAGTTCGCCGCCGACATGTATGGCACGGGCGTCGGGCACGGGATTGCCTATGAAGCTCTCGTGACGGGGCAGGCGGACAAGCTCGAAGGGCCAATTTACGATTCCATCGTCAAGGTGCTCAAGAATCCGCCTCGCCTGCCGATCGACGAGGGGGCCATATTGCCGACTTTCAAGCGGCGCTACGGTGAGCTGGAAAAGGTGTTCGATTGGGCTCACACGCTCCACTTCCAGACCATTGGTGTGCTGGCACATCGTGGTTGGACCGACGCGCAAAAGGAGGCCGAGATCGAGAGGATCTGGCAGTTCTATTCCGAACAGCCTTATGCCATCACGGGTCTTCCTTTGAACATGGAGGTGCTCGATGGTTACTCGTACTCGGGGGCATTCCGGACGAAGTATCCGAAGGTCAATGGCCTGTTTTGGGGTTACCACTGGCTCCAAACCGCGAACTACGACATGCTCTACCGGACCCCGGTGGAGACCCACGGCCCGCAATACCAAGTGGTGGGCGAGAGGTACCGGGAGACCGAGCTTTTCAACACCGAGCGCGAATTCATGCCAATGACGGGCGAACTCAGCCCTCGATTTGCCAAGCGCTTCCCCGAGATTGCCAACTCGTTTGACAACCTCCACATGCTCCACGACAACGTGAACGACATCTTGGCCACCAATGAGCTGACTGAGGTGCAAAAGAAGCAGCAGATCCGAATCGCCATCTGGCGAGTGCTGGCCACCACCCACCAGGGTGAAACCGCCGGGGAAGGGGAAGCCAACTCGCTCCACGACCATCGGTACCCGTTTGGGATGCCGGGAATGGGGTGGATGAAGGGCGCGACCGAATCCGAAATGTATATGTCCGGCATGGGCTGGATGAATATGGAGGAGTGCGGACACTGCTCCATTCGGTTGCCGAGCGGTGACGAGTGGGGGGCCACCGTCTCAGCCAATGGGTGGACGATGATGGTGCGCTGCATGCTCTGCGCACGGGATATGGCCTCCGAAACCATTGGCAAGGCCATCATCCGAGCCGCAACGGAAGACCCGAAGCAAACCCTGGTGCTGATTTCCGACGAACTCGGCAACTGGACATCGAATCTTCCCGAGATCGTGTTCCTTGAGGTGAAAGCGGATCACCCGGAGTGCAATGATTGGTCTAAAGTCTTCACTTCGCGAAGGGCGTTTGACGCTTACATTGCGGAGAATCCTGACTACAAGGATGCACAGCCCATCGCACTCTCTGAGTGGCAAACAAGGAATGAAGGAACGCCCGAAACCTACCGTCGGATCAACCGCCCCAGCCCGTATCAACGAAATGGTGAGGTGGGTCCGTGACCGCGACACGCCTCGCCGCGGGCCTTGGAATCCTTGGCACACTGACCCTCGGTCTAGCTACCGACCACAACAATGTGGATGCGGGCCGACCGCTCCGGTTTGACGATGCTTCCAGCATCGCCTTTGGGGAACGAGCCATCGAGTGGGGAGTCACAGGGAATCTAGGCCGGGGTCGAAACAACTCCGCTGTCGGTGCGCTGGAATTCAAGTACGGGTTCGCGAAGAATCAAGATTTGGGTATCGCGTGGCATCCGCAGTACGCGGGCGCGAACCAGCGGTTCTCGGCCGGTGAGCTGGAGTTCACTCACTTCCGTCAAATCCAGAGAGAGATCAATTCGTCTCCCGCTCTTGCTTACAGGATGAAAATCGGTGTTCCGATGGAGCGTGGCGAATCCGGTGTGGAGTTGGGCATGCGCGGGATCCTATCCACGACCTTGCGACAGTACGACAAGATCCACTTCAATCTGGACGCTACGCTTGCCACCGAGCCTGAACCAGGCGAACGCGACCTGGCGTGGGGCCTGCTGGTGGGTTATTCCAATCCTTTGGGGGCTCCGACGCAGTTCGACAAAACGCTGGTCGCCCAATTTGGCTTCGAGCAGAGCCGAAGGGCAGGCGAGGGTTGGTTCAGCACGGTGGGGGTTGGGCTGCGGCAGCAAGTGGCGGAGCAAGCCGTGTTCGACTTCGGACTGGAGGCAGATTTGTGGTCAGGGTCGAGCTCGCGGCGGCGCGGCGTGCGGATTACTTTGGGCTACTCCATGGGCTTTTGAGTCCTCTTCGAGCATGAAGGGGAGGATGCCGTCATGTATCCTCTCCCCATGTTCCTCACGCCCCTGTTGCTCCTGATGGCGGCCCAGCCCACGGCCACCGAGGTTCTCCTCGCGGCGATTGAAGCCCGCTCCCAAGGCAAGCTGGGCGCGGCGGTGGTCACGGCGCAGGGCGCGCATTACCTCCACCGGGACGACAAGTTCTCCCTGCAAAGCGTGATGAAGCTGATGGTGGCCATGGCCGCCCTGGAGCAGGTGGACCGCGGCCAGTGGCGGCTGGACCAGTCTTTTGAGTTCAAGCGCAGCGATCTCAGCCTCAGCCACCAGCCCATCACCCAGCGCCTGGGCCGACGGGAGAGCATTCAGATCACCCTCGACGAGTGCATCGAACTGATGGTCACCGAGAGCTGCAGCGGCGCGGCCGATTTCATCATCCGGCGGCTGGGCGGGCCGCCGGCCGTCAACGCCTTCCTCGTCAAGCACGACATCCAGGGCATGCGCATTGACCGGCAGGAACGCGACCTGCAAACCCAGATTGGCGGCATCACGTGGCGGCCCGAATTTGTGAACGAGGACGTGATTGAGGCTGCCTACGCAGCGGTTTCGGAGGCTGACAAGGACGCCGCCTACACCCGCTACCTGGCCGACCCGCGCGATACCACCACCCCCGCCGCCATGGCCAAGCTGCTGCAAAAGCTACTGAAGGGGCAACTCTTTTCCCCCAAGTCCACACGCTACTTGCTGGGCGTGATGGAGCGCACCGTCACCGGGCAGGATCGGCTTCGGGCCGGGGTGCCCGCAGGCTGGACCCTGGGGCACAAAACGGGCACGAGTTCTACCCACCGGGGCGTGGCCGGGGCCACCAACGATGTGGGCATTGCGCGCAACAAGGCGGGCGAGTGGGTGATTTTGGTGGCGCTGCTCCGCGAATCCACGCTCGCCCCCCGTGATCGGGATCGCATCCTGGCGGATGTGGCGCGGGCGGGTTTCCCCGCGCGGCGTTAAGCGGGTAGCGTTACGGGATGGAAGACGGCACCGCCCCCGAAAAGCTCATCCTTGCCAGCGTGATGATGGACGTGGAGGGCGATTTTGCCAACCGCGCGGAACTCAAAGTCCGTGATGCGGTGGAGGCCAAGCTGAATACGCTGGGCATCGGCCAGAGCGTGGGCTCGGGTTCGGGCATGGGAATGATGGACGTGAGCTTCCTGCTGGACAAGCCCGATGCGGAAGCCGCCCGCCCGATCATCGAGCAGGCGATGGCGACGGCCTTCCCCGGCCAAGAGTTCACGCTGGACTTCTCCGAAATCGAAGGCGACCGCAGCGAATTCCTGCCCGAGAAGTCCGGGTGCCGGGGTTCGGCGGCGGCCGCTTTCGTCATGGTGTTGGCGGTGGCTGGCTTATTGGCTGCTCAATTCACAGCAGCCTAGAAAGAAAATCCCGGGCTTCCCCAGAACAGGGAAAGCCCGGGCTCACGACCATCAGCGGCGGTTG
Source organism: Chthonomonas sp. UBA2785 (assembly GCA_002352215.1). Lineage (GTDB taxonomy): Bacteria > Armatimonadota > Fimbriimonadia > Fimbriimonadales > Fimbriimonadaceae > JAHBTC01. The sequence goes on from DEIB01000019.1 coordinate 9,431, forward strand.
CGGCGACGAGCGGCGAGCAGAAGGCCCGCGCCCATCGCGATCATGGTCGCCGGTTCCGGCACGACTTGCACGTCCACTTCCGTCAACACGAAGTTGCCATTGGTGGGGAAGAGTCCCGGACCGTTGGACGGCAGGAGAGAATCCTCGAGCACTTCGAGGCGGAGGCCCGTGACGCCAGAAACAGGCGTGCTGTAGAGCACATTGTATATCCCGGTGCCGTTGTTTCCTCCCATGCGGACGCTACCATCGCCAAGAATGGTGGAGGTCATGCTGCCCGGGGCAGTCACGGACGTGGGTGTTAATACAGTCCAGTTCGCCGTGACATCGCCGTTGGATTGCAGGCCGTCGGCAAAATCGTTTCGGTTGTCCGTGGTGTAAGACCAGCGGAACCGACCCACCATGTGGCCGAGATTGCCGTGCAGCTGATGCATGTCAATGGAGAGCGCCGGCGCCGTCAGATCGGTGACGGTTTCGAACACCGCCGTTTCGGCGAGGGTGCCCACGCCGGGTCGGAAGATTGCCCACCCATTGTTGGCCGTGTAATCGTTATCAATGATTTCGCTGGCGAGCCAGGGTTGGTCAAAGGTTTGGCTGAACGTGCCCGTCCCGTTCGTCAAAGCCACCTCGGCGAAGGCCGCGCTGGAAAGAGCGCCGAAACTGAGTGCCAAGGCACCGAACTTGAAGATTCCTCTCATAAAAACACCGTACTGCTATCGCAGTCCGCAACGAAATTATACAATTTTGGGTTGTTCAACGTCAATTCTGACGGCAGCACCTAGTACTTGTGCGGGGCTTAGTTGTTCGCCGTTTCGTGGCCCATGAGATGGCGAGCCGAATACATCTGCCCGGTGTGGTAGGCGATGTGGAAGGCCATGTATTGCAGGGTGTCACCCCAAGTCCAGTCATCCCGGCGGGGCAGTTTGGCATCGAAATCGGGCCGAAGCTCCAGGATCTGCGCACGACAAGCCTCGTGGACGCGCTTCACCTCGTCGTAGAGTTCCGTCGGGCTGAGGGGGAGTTCGAGCGGGTCGTCCACCGAATCCAAGTAGTAACCCGCCCGGGGCTGGTTGAGGGGGCTCTCAAAATCCGGATGCAGCCACCGAATCTCGCCGAAAGCCACGTGCACGGCCAGTTCGCCCACGCTGAGTAAGCGAGGGTGCGGGCGCACCCAAAGGTCGGCGGCAGGGAAGCCGTCAAAGGCTTCGCTCATCTCCCAAATGGCTAAGTCCATGGGGGCCAGGGCTTCTTCGTGCGTCATGGGAGGGGTTCTACCCGAGAAGTCCTGGAGGAGGGAAGGAGAATTCTCAACCAAATGGATAGCCGGTTGGGGATATTGGAGAATGGGCAAACTTTCGGTCCAGCGAAAGGGGTACGAAAGGGTGATGCCCCACGAAACCTCCCTCATTGCGGCCCTGACAGCAGGGGTGGGTCTCGCGTTCATCTTTGGGCTCGTGGCCGTCAAGCTCAAGTTGCCACCGCTGCTTGGCTACCTCGTAGCGGGGCTTGCCGTAGGGCCGTTTACACCCGGCTTTGTAGCCGATGGGGCGGTGGCGTTCCAGCTCTCCGAAATCGGGGTGACCCTGCTCATGTTCGGGGTGGGCCTGCACTTCTCCCTGCGTGACCTCAATGCAGTGCGCAAGTATGCGGTGCCGGGCGCGCTCATTCAGATGGCGATCGCCACGCTGCTTGGGCTGGGGGCCGGCATGGCGCTTGGCATCCCGTGGGGGGCCAGCCTCTTGTTCGGCCTGTGTCTCTCGGTGGCCAGCACTGTGGTGTTGCTGCGCGCGTTGGAAAGCCGCGGGGAAACAGAATCCACCGGCGGGCGCGTGGCCATCGGCTGGCTGGTGATGGAGGACATCCTCTTCATCGTCGCCATCGTGCTGTTGCCGGTGCTGGCCTCGCAGCTTGGGGGCAAAGCCGACCCGAATCAGAACCCGAACCTCGGCTACGTCTTGGTCGAAACGATGCTCAAGATCGTGGGGTTTGGCGCCCTCATGCTCATTGCGGGGCGCCAGCTCTTGCCCAAGCTCTTAGGCCGCGTCTTTCGGAATGGTCCCCGCGAGCTCTTTACCGTCGGGGTGGTCGCCGTGGCGTTGGGCATTGCTTTCGGGGCCGCTAAGCTCCTTGGCATCTCGCCGGCCTTAGGGGCGTTTTTGGCCGGGGTAGTCATCTCCGAATCGGAACTCTCGCACCAGACCTCGGCCGAAATCAAGCCGCTGTCCACGGTGTTTGCCGTACTGTTCTTTGTGTCGGTTGGGATGCTTTTCGACCCGTCGGTGCTCATCAAATATCCACTCCAAGTGGCGATCGGCGTGCTTATCGTCCTCTTCGGCAAGACGCTAGCGGCCATCGCCATCCTGCGGCTGTTCAAGTTCCCGTGGCCCGGCACGATGCTCATCGCGGGCAGTCTTGCCCAGATTGGGGAGCTCAGCTTCATCCTGGCGGGCCTAGGATTGAAGTACGAAGTGTTCTCGCAAGGCCTTATGAGCGTGGTGCTGGCCGTGGGGGTGCTTTCTATCGCCGTGAACCCGCTGGTGCTGCAAGTCATGAGCCGACAAGGTCAGCAATGGGGCAAGCAATCCGAGACGGCAGTGCCCGACGAATCCGTGGCAAGTGAACCGGCCATCCTGTCCCAAGCTCCGCTTGAAATCAAGGACCACGTGGTGATGGTGGGTTACGGGCGCGTGGGCCGCATTGTAGAGGACTGCCTCATCAAGGCTGAGATTCCTTACGTAGTGGTGGATTTCGACCAAGAAATCGCCCGGCAAGTCACCGAGCATGGTGCCCCCGTGGTGCTGGGCGATGCCACCCAGAAGCGCGACCTCCGCCGCGCCAACATCGAGGCGGCCCGGCTGTTGATGATTGCGACCCCGGCCAACTCGGAAACCCGGGCCATGATCGAGACGGCAAGGGCGCTTTGCCCGGACTTGCCCATTTGTGTACGCACGCACAGCCTGGCGGATTACGGATTGTTCAACGAATCGAGTGTCCAACGCGCGGTGCTGGGTGAACTCGAAACGGCGCTGGAGATGGTGTCGTTTGCACTAGCCGAAGTGGGGGTGGATGAGCTCTCCGCCGATGCAATTGTGGACGAGGCGCGGCACGAGGTGGCCCAGCGGGCATCCCGGCTGCAACTTGACTAACCACTGAAATGGTGGGTCCCGGGAACGCTCGTATACCCTTAGGGGTATATAGAGAGTATGAGCCCGCAAACCCAGGCCACCTTAGACCGACGCCTCGCCCGTATTGAAGGCCAAGTGCGGGGCCTGCGCCGCATGGTGAGCGAAGGTGATTACTGCGTAGACATCCTCACGCAACTCAGTGCCGTGCGCTCCGCGCTTGATCAGTTTGGGGCGGAACTAGCTACCTCCCACGTCGAGACCTGCATACTGGGGCATGGGACCGGCACGGCCCACGGTGAAGGGCAGTGCATGTCTCAAGAAGACTTGCTCGACGAGCTCAAGAGCACGCTCTCGCGCCTGATGCGCTAACCAAGATCGCGAGATACCCCGGAGAGTATATGAGCAAAATTCCTACCGCCCCTGAACCCATGGAGATTGATATCCAGGGCATGACCTGCGCCTCGTGTGTGGCGCGCGTCGAGCGATTCGTGAAGAAAGTCGAAGGCGTGGACGAGGTCGCCGTCAACTTCGCCAACCACGTTGGCACCATTCATCACCAGGGCCTCGCCCCTGAGACGGTGATCAAGGCGGTGGAAGCGGCGGGGTTCCAGGCCAAGTTGCGCCAACCCGTCCGCGCAACCAGCGATGCCCAGGAAAGCGATCACAAAGAACATGAGGTCAACGCCCACAATGCTCGGCGCGAGCTCATGGGGGCGGCCGCCCTCGCCATCCCCGTCATCTTGATTTCGATGATTTGGCACCCGCGCCCCGAGTGGGTGAACGGGCTCCTCCTCCTCCTTTCCACCCCGGTCATCTTCTACTTCGGGCGGCAGTTCTATCGCAACACCTGGCGGACGGCGCGGCACGGCTCCACCACCATGGATACGCTCATTGCGGTGGGCACGGGCGCGGCGTGGATCTACAGCGTCTACGGCCTCCTCGCCTACCGGGGGCACAGCCACGCGCAGAGCGAGCACATCTACTTCGAAGTCGGGGCGGGCATTGTGGTGCTGGTGCTGCTGGGGCGTTACTTTGAAGCCCGCGCCAAGTCGCGCATGTCCGGCGCCATCGAAATGCTGATGGGCCTCGCCCCCAAAACGGCCACGGTGCTGCGCCCCGATGGCACCGAGGCTGTGGTGCCGCTCGATCAGATCGTGGCCGGTGACATCTTGCGCCTCAAGCCCGGCGAGAAAGTCGCGGTGGATGGCACCGTGCTCAGCGGGAGCACTTACATCGACGAATCCATGCTGACGGGCGAGCCCCAGCCGGTCGAGAAGAGTGAGGGCGCCCACGTCACGGCGGGCACGGTCAACCAAACCGGCAGCCTCACCTACCGCGCTGAGCGGGTGGGAGCGGAGACCATGCTCGCGCAGATCGTGCGCATGGTGGAGCGAGCGCAGGGCTCCAAGGCCCCGATGCAGCGCATGGTGGACCGGGTTTCGGGCGTCTTTGTGCCAGTGGTGATGGTTCTGGCCCTGCTGACGGCGGCGTTCACGTTCTGGCAAATGCGTTCGCTGGATGTGGCCCTCATGCGGGCGGTGGCGGTGCTGGTGATTGCGTGCCCCTGCGCCCTGGGCTTGGCGACCCCGACGGCTCTGATGGTGGGGACGGGCCGGGGAGCCGAACTTGGCATCTTGGTGAAGGACGGCGAAGCGTTAGAACGCGCCGCCGCCATCCGCACGGTGTTGCTGGATAAGACGGGCACCATCACGCAGGGTAAGCCCTCGCTCACCGACTTCGTCGTGTGGGGCACGCGCCCCCGGGCGGAGTTGCTGGCGCTGGCAGCGGCGGTGGAATCGCCTTCCGAGCACCCCATCGCCCAGTCCGTCATCCAGGCCGCCCAAGCGGAAAACTTGGCGTGGCCCGAGGTGGAGGACTTTGAATCTTTGCGCGGGCAAGGTGTCCGCGCCCGGGTGCAGGGGCAAGAGTGGTACCTCACCAGCCCCGAGGCCACCGCGCAGTTCCTTGCCCTGGGCTCGGATCAGGTGGATAAGGTGCACGCCACCCAGGCCGAAGGGAAGACTGTCTTCGTCTTGCACGACGGCCACCTAGCGCACGCCATGATCGCCGTGGCCGACACCGTCAGTGAGACGAGCGCCGAGGCCATCCGATTAATTCGCGCTCAAGGCCTGCGACCCGTGATGGTGACGGGCGACAACCGCCTGACCGCCCGGGTGATTGCCGACCAGGTCGGGATTGATGAGGTGGAGGCGGAAGTGCGCCCCGAAGGCAAGGCTCAAATTGTGCAAAAGCACCAAAGCAACGGCGCGGTGGCGATGGTGGGCGACGGGATCAACGATGCTCCGGCTCTCGCGCAGGCCGACCTCGGCTTTGCCATGGGACACGGCACCGACATCGCCATGGAAACCGCAGGCATCACCATTCTGCGGTCAGATTTGCGGCTAGTGCCTCTAGCGGTGCGGCTCTCGCAGTCTACGCTGCGCACCATTCGGGGCAACCTGTTCTGGGCGTTCGTTTACAACACCGTGATGATTCCGCTGGCCGCGCTGGGCATGCTCAGCCCCATGCTGGCCGCGGGGGCGATGGGGCTGAGTAGCGTCTCGGTGGTGTTGAACTCACTCCGATTGAAGCGATTTGCCTAACCAGATGGTGAGCTTGGGGTTTATAGGTAGGTAAAGCTCAAGCTCACATTGTCCGTGGTGGTGCGGGCTCTGCCCCGCACCCAGTGGGCTGAGAATCCGGCGGGGAAGGAGTACGTGGCAAAACCGTTCTCGTCGGCCTTCAGCGTGGTGATGCGGCGCCAACTCCCGTCACCCAACACGTCCACTTCGATATCCACCACGCAGGGTTGGTTCGGCTCGGAGATGAGGGTCACGGCCTTCTGGTCAAAACCCGTCATCAAATAGGAGTCCGAGGTTTCATCGGTGCCGATGTCCTGCTTGTACCAAACCGCGCCCCAGCCCTGCGGCTTGCCGAACGACCAGAGATCGTCAATGTTGCCCCACCAAAGGCCCGATTGCGGCTGTCCCACCGTATGGTCAGTTTGGTCGCCGGCCATCACAAAGTAGCCGTTGTAGTGCACAAAGTCCGGCGTCACGCGCAGGTGGCGGCTGATGGGCTGCACGCCAAAAAGTCGCCCGCCGTAAACCAGATTCGGTAGGTCATAAAACAAGCCGAAGGCGTCCATCAGATGTCGCTCGGTCTGGGCAAACCGGATGCGCATCCACTCGGTATTCCAGGTGTGCGACCATGATTGGCTGCCAAAAGGCAAGCGGTAGCGCGTCCAGGTGCCCCGATGCAGCACCCGCAGAATCACGCTCGCGCGGTCCCACCCCACGGCGTACATGGGTGAACCATAGTAGTCATTCGCCGCCGAACGCTGGTTGCCGGAGACCTCGATGAACGGATTGCGCTCCAAAATCACCCAGTCGCCCTTGCCGTCCCATTCGGCCAGTCGGCCGGCGTAGCGGGTACCCAGGTGTTCGGGTTCTTCAAAGGTGTTGTTGGCCACCACCACGCGCCCCTGGCCGGTGTGCATGCCCTTAAAGTGCAGGTAGGCGCCCTCCGCCCAGTCCAGTTCCTTCGTCAAATCGAAAAGCTGCTTGGAGGCCAGCGACCGAACATCCGTCTCAAAAAGGATGCCCTCCATGGTGAGGAAATACACCATATCCGGGTTGGTGAGGTGCGCGGCGGTGGCCGTCAGCCGATGCTTGGCCAATTCCTGCGAGGTCCGCACGGTGCCGTCCTCGCTGATGAAGTGGGGGCCGATGATCGCCTGCTTGGATCGCCAGTGGATATAGCGGTTGGCGTAAGTGCCGGTCACGCTCTCGGGGTGGCGCGACCACTTCATGTTCTCATCCACCTGGTAAAGGCCGAGCCCGGAGCCCCGGATGTGGGCGACGTAGCCTACGGCCCACAGCTTGTTGGCCCAGGGGATGAGGGCGCCAATGCCCGCTTCACTATCGCTGCCCGTGCCGGGAGCGCGTATGACCATTTGGGGGTCAACGTGGTTTTGCACCTGAGCAGAAGCTAGGGGCAAAGCGAACAAGGCGGCGAGGGCAAGCATTGACAGACGCACCTCCCCAGTATATTCAGGCAAGCAAATTAGAAGTTGTTGTCTCAGGATTTCGCAAGAGCCAAGACCTGGTAGTTCTACTTGCCTGCAATTTTTCCTAGGAGTGCTAGACTGATTTCGTCGGCTTTGTGCACGCATGTGCGCACGGCCATTTTGGCGAGAGTACAAATTCCATGAACAAACTGATGTTGATCGCGGGTGCGATGGTGGCGGTGACGGCACCGGCCTATGCCATCACGCTTTATTCCAGCACTTTCGATACGAGCAGCTCCTCGAGTGACTTCAATGTCATCTCGGTGAACTCTGCGGCTGATACGGTGATCTTCGGCGACAACTACGGTGCGCGCGGCGTAGGCGAAGCCCCGAACACCCCGGGCAGTGCGTCGGCGACTCGCGGTCTGTACATGCAGACCAACAAGGGCGCAACGGGCGTCATCAACGGCATCAACGCCTACCTGACGGCGGGCGGCGTGAACACCTTCACCGGTGACATCACGGTGGCCTTCGACCTTTGGATGAACGTGCCGTCCCCCCTGACGAACACGACCGAGCATGCCATGTTCGGCATCAACACGGATGGCGTGGGCACGAACTCCCGCACCGGCTCCACGCAGACGGGTGCCGATGGCGTTTGGTATCACATTTCGGGTGACGGTGCCTATTCCGGAACCTCTACGGTGCTGAACAACCGTGACTTCGTCGGTTACATGGACAATGGCGTGAGTGCTCGCATTGACCACCTTCAAGCTCCGTTCCCGACGCTCTTCCCGAACGGTCCGCAAGTCGGCGCCGCTGGCAATGGGTGGATTCGAGTCGAAATCGAAGAGATCGCCGGCAACGTAGAGCTTCGCTTCAACGGCACCGTGATCTCGAACTACGCGAACACGGGTGCCGCCGATGGCTTCATGTTCCTGGGCTACCAAGACCCGTTCTCGGGCAGCATTGGTGCCAACACGCTGTTCGCGGTGTACGACAACCTGACCGTGACCGCGGTGCCGGAACCGGCTTCGATGATCGCGCTGGGCGCGGGCCTGCTCGCCTTAGCTCGCCGCCGCCGCAAGGCCTGAGCTTCGGTTCAGTCCTCAATCCAAACTCCCTTCGGCCTGGGCCGTGGGGAGTTTTTCTTTTTGCACCGGGCTCGGGTAGGGTGAGGCATGCCGCAGTTCTTGGTCGCCATCCACCACCCCGACGATTACCAAGCCAGCGTTGTGGAAGACGACGCCATGCGCCACGACATTGATGACCTCAATGATGAAATGGTCGCAGCGGGGGTGCGTAAGTTTGTGGGCGGGCTGAAGCCCGTGGCCCAGGCCCGATCCATCCCGGCGGGCGGCAGCGAAGTCACAGGGGCCCCGACCATGCCTGGCACCCTACACATGGGTGGCCTGTGGGTGCTGGAATGCGCCGACCTGGACGAGGCTCTGGCCTGGGGGCAAAAGGCGGCGAAGGCCTGCCGCGCCCCGGTGGAAGTCCGCCCTTTCTACCCCTAAGATTGGCCCCGTCCTAACCTTGCCTTAATCAAAGCCACGCTCGGAAGTGGTTAAACTGCCCGCATGGAACTCAATCGGCGCGACCTTCTCAAGACGAGCCTGGCAGGTGGACTTCTCGGCGTTACCGGATTGCTGACGCGGGCTTCGCTGGCCACCCCGGCCCTCCGCCGCGACTACGGGAACGAGCAGGTCGGATACGGGGCTTTGCGCCGCCGCGCCGCTGAGAACACGGGCCAAGAAATTCTGGCGCTGCCGGATGGATTCCGGTACACCGCGTTCGGGGCCACCGGCGACAAGATGTCGGATGGCTACATCACGCCCGGTGCGCACGACGGCATGGCCACCCTCAATCACCGGGGCAAGATCCGCATCGTCCGCAACCACGAGGTGCGCAACAAGCCCGAGGAGTCGGGTGCCTACGGTTCGCTGGAAACCGCCTACGACCCGCGCGGCGGCGGCGGCACGACGACCCTGATCGTGGACCCCGAAACCCGCCTACTGGAGCGTGATTTCGTCTCCCTGAATGGCACTATCGTCAACTGCGCGGGCGGCCGCACCCCCTGGGGCACCTGGATTAGCTGCGAAGAGACCACGGCCGGCGAAGGCATCAGCCAGGTCTATCACAAGGACGAAACCCTGGGCGGCGGCTTTACGCGGCCCCACGGCTATAACTTCGAAGTCTCCTTCCTTGACGATGAGCCGGTGCGCGCGAAGCCGCTCTACGAAATGGGGCGCTTTGTGCACGAGGCCATTGCCGTGGACCCCAGCACCGGCATCGTTTACCAAACCGAGGACCACAAGACGGCGGGCTTCTACCGCTTCATCCCCCACGTGTACGGCAAGCTGGCCGAGGGCGGCAAACTGCAAATGGCCAAGGTGAAGGGCCGCGACCTGGTGGACACGCGCAAGGGCCAGCCCAAGAACGTGACCTACGAAATTGAATGGGTGGACATCAAGAATCCGGACCCGAGCAACGCCTGGAGCGACTCGCTGGCGCTGGGCAACCAAGGCCGCGAGAACGGCGCCATGACGTTCGGGCGACTGGAAGGGGCGTGGTACGCCGAAGGGGCGATCTTCCTGAACAGCACAGACGGCGGCGATGAAGGGCTGGGCCAGGTGTGGCGCTATACGCCGATGGGCGAGTCGCGGGGCGAACTGACCTTGCTTTTCGAATCGCCGAGCGCGGACGTGCTGGATGCGCCGGACAACCTCTGCGTTTCTCCGCAAGGCTCGCTGGTGATCTGCGAAGACGGCGACGACACGCAGTACGTGCGCGGCCTGAACAAGGACGGGCTGATCTTCGACTTTGCCCTCAATGTCTTGAACGGCAGCGAGTTCTGCGGCGCGACGTTCAGCCCCGATGGGCGGACCCTATTCGTCAACATCCAGACCCCCGGGATCACCTTGGCGATCTGGGGGCCGTGGGAGCGAGGCGCGTTCTAATCCCAGTCGTAGGGGTTGTCGCCCCGCGACCAGAGATAGGACACCAGTTGCCCGGCGTGATACGATTCGTGCCGGGCAATAAAGCTGTAGAGGGCGGCGGCCGTGACCGTCTCTAATCCGAGATACTCCGCGAACCCGGAACTGACTTTCACTTGGGCGTGAAGGTCTTCCTCACTGGTCTGGTCGAGGAGTTGAAGCGTGAGGGCGCGGGTTTCATCCAGCATCTTCACCAATTCGGCCACCGAATTGGCGGCCCATAGCGGGGCGTCTTCTTCATCGGGGCTTCGAGATTCTTTGCCCTGCAGCCGGGTTGTGATGGCCTGCTCAGTGCTAATCATCTCTACAAACTGGCCTTGGACGGTGCGCATGCCCTCGGCGGGTGCCCAGGGCAGCAAGTCGTCAGTGAGGTGGGGGTAGGTTTCGACGAGGTCCGAGCGCACGGAATCCAGCTGCGCGCGGAGCATTTCCTTTAGCGGCATGCGTCAGTCTATCCCCTCGTGACTTTGCGGGGAAGATCCCTTGAGGAAACCCCTGGCCGAATTCTTGAGTAAGAATGAACACATCCATGCGGCGCGCGTTCACCCTAATAGAGCTTTTGGTGGTCATTGCCATCATTGCCATCCTGGCGGCGATCCTGTTCCCGGTGTTCTCGCGCGCCAAGGATGCGGCCAAGGCCACGGCGGGCATCGCCCAAATGCGCCAGCTCGCGGCGGGCGTGATGATGTACGCGGGCGACTACGACGACTACCCGGTGCCCAGCACCAACTACGATGCGCCCATTAGTGACCCCAACCGCATCTGGACCGTGCCGATCTTGCCCTACCTCAAGAATAAGGAGATTCTCATCGCGCCGGGAGCCAACACCAGTCAATACGCCACCGACTGGAATACTCGCCAGCGGCAAAGCGTGGGCTACAACGACGTGATGGCGATTTCTTCGCTGGTGGGCAACACTGCCGACCGCATCTGCAACGACGGGGAAGTGCGATTTGGGTGTTCGGCCTTCTGGAATGCCGCTTCGTTTGGGCAGATGGAAGAGACCGCCCGCATCGGCCTCTTTGCGAACACTCCCCACGGCAATGGCGGTAAGTATCGCGGCTTTGTGTTCGGGGCAGACAATGGCACCGTGTATCGTCCGGACTACACGTCGTTTACGTCGCTCGATCAGGCCGTGCCGCTGGCTTCAGGCGAAGATCTGGTGCAGGTGATGGGGAATGCCCCGTTGAACTTGCAAGCGAGCGAGCTCAAGCCGATTATCGGCCGATACAACAAAGCCGGCAAGGACGGGCGCACCCCGGTGGTGTTTGCGGATGGGCACACCAAGTCCATCTTGGCGTCTCAGATCGCCAACGGCAGCTCGGGGATTATCTGGCGCTTCCGCTAATTTGACCGTTTGGTGAGGGCCTGCAACAGCAGGTCCGGCCGCTGGCTTCCGATCAGCATCGTCCGGCCGTTCTTGAGGGTGAGCATCACCCCAAGGTTCCCGCGCGCGTTGAGCGCGGCGACCGGGATGCCTCGGATTCCCCAACCCCCGTACTCTCGGATGGGGTTGTATTGCACGGCTTTGGCCGCGAGGATCTCGGTGCGGGGCATGCGCCACCGGTAAGTGCGGATGAAGCCGAAATGAACCCGGATTTCCCGCTCATCCACCTCGGTAGTCATTTGAAAAATGAGCGCAAAGACCAAACCCATGCTGAGAGCGGTTCCTCCCAGGGCGAAGAGCGCGGTGCGCAGAGATTCGCCCTCAGCGTAGAGCGCACCCGCCACCGCTACGACGGGCAAAGCCATCAGGAGCTCTGCCCACAGCGGGAACCGTTGGCGCTCGGTGAAGTGGGTCAATACTCTGAAGACGAGGTAGAGAGGGGTGTGGTTGCATTGGGCAGATGAAGAGCCTTTAAGAGCTGATCAGGATGCTGACTACCGACCAGCATTGTGCGCCCATTCTTTAGCTTTATCAACACTCCCAGGTTCCCGCGAGTACAAAGTGCATTTGTGGGAAATCCTTTGATTCCCCATCCGCCATACTCCTTTAGCGCATTGTATTCAACAACCTTTGCCTCAACGATGTCCCTGCGAGCCGCTACCCAACTATAGACGGGAAAGTAGCCAAAAATCACTCGAATCTCGCGGTCGTCTACCTCGGTAAACATCCAGTAAAAGCAAAGGTAGCCCAATGCCGTGAATCCAGAAAGGGCATAAACAAACAGGAGAGAGGGTCTTTGGGAAGACCTGGAGTAAAAGGAAACAAGGCCGACGACGACTAATGGGACAAGATGTAGTAATTCTGCCCATAGGTGGTAGCGCTGGCGCTCGAAATAGTGGGTCAATACTCCGGGGACGAGGTAGAGAGGGGTGCGGTTGCATCGGGGGCACCCAGGGCCTGCATCAGCCGGTTGGGGCTCCGGCTCCCGATCATCACCGTCCGCCCGGAGCGCAGAATGACTGCCACGCCCATCTTGTTGCCCGTCCAAAACTTGCGCAAAGCCTGAACGCGATGGAAGTACTTGTTGATTTCCTCGTGCCGAGCAAAGTCCAGCTTCTCGGTGCTCGCCACCTGAGAGAGCGGCAGCCGGTACCGGGGGATGGGGATGACGCCGATGGATATGCGCAGCTCGTGCTCATTCACCATGGTCGTCATCTTCGAGAAGAACAGGAACAAGATGCCCCCGACGACAAAGTAGGAGTAGTAGATCCAGTACCGGATTTGGTTATCTACATAGCCATAAGCCACGGCACCCGCAATGGCCATAGCGACTAGGATGTAGCGAGAACCGCCCCAGTCGCTTCGCCATTGAGCTTCCTTGAAGCGAGCCATGGTCCCCCGAGATTACGAAGTGCCTTCGGCGATGGACTTGATGCGCCCCACCGCTTCCGTCCACGTCGCGTCCATCCAGTCGTACATGTCTTCCGCTACCTGGCACTTAACATGAAGTGTGTAAACGTCCGGGCCACCTTCCAGCACGTAGCCTTCCTCGCAGCCCGCCCACGCGGCCACCTCGGGCGTGTCAAACACGTCTTGGTCACCCTGCACGAACCCCATGTGCCGGAACGTTACATGGTGTCCCGCTTCGTAGGCCACCACCTCCGAAACCATCCCACCGCGTACGCCATTCTCATCCAGGCCAATGAACCGGACTGTGTTCCCCACGCGCCACTCTCCTTCGTAGAATGTGCCCACGCAGAACGGCTCGCACCATTTGGTGTAAGTCTCGGGCGATTCAATCACGTTCCAGATGTGGTCACGGTTGCCCTTGATTTCGATGGTCTTTTCAACGGTTTTCATGGTTATCTTCCAAGAATTGCATCCATAGCGCGGGATGCATTCGCGCAGCGCACAAGCGGGTAATGGGCGTAGTAGGGAATCATTTCCGCAACCACCGGGCCCTCATAGCCAATGTCAGCGATGGCCTGCATCACGTCCGGCCAGGGCACATCGCCTTCCAGCAGGTCCACAAAGCCATCAATCGTGCCGACGGCCCGGCGGAAATCCTTAAAGTGAATCCCCACCACCAGCGGCCCCAGGGTGCGCAGCCAGTCCTGCGGGTGGCCAAAGGGCATCAGGTTCGCCACATCCACGTAAGCGCCCACCGCCGGACTTTCCACCGATTGGATAAAACTGCGCATCTCAGCGGGGGAGAGCAGGAACTTGTTCCACACGTTCTCAATGCCCATGCGCACGCCGCAGGCTTCCGCGGTCGGGGCCACGGCCTTCAGGCCCTCGCGGGCGTAGTTCAGCACTTCGTCGTAAGGCTGCGCGGCGCGATCCGGCAAGAAGAAGACATCCACCGCGCCCGGGATGGTGAGCAGAGTGCGCGCTCCCAGCCAGCCGGTGATCTGCACCATGGCCGTCAGCTCTTCGCGGGCCTGCTGGCGGCTCCCCGCATCGGCATTGCCCAGCGCATTGCCCCAGTAGAGGCCCGAGGCCACACTGGCAATCTTGACGCCCGCATCCGCCGCCTGCTGCAGAATGCGCTGGCAATCGGCTTCGGTCGTGGCGGGGGTTAGGTCGCCGGCCCCGCCGATGCAGACCTCCACGGCCTCAAATCCATGCGCCTTGGCGTGGGCAAAGAACTCGGTGATCGGCATCGCGCCTTCTAAACCGCCGGGGTACGACCAGTAGTTGATGGACTTGAGAAGCATGGCTGGGTTCATTCTTGCAGAATCGTGCCGCCACTTGCACATCTCTTCGCATAATGAATTGTGGATTCGCCGCTCCCCTTTGGCTTCGAACCCGATGAAGAGCTGGCCGGTGGCTACTGCTCGCGGGTGTGGGCGATGGGGGATCGTGTTCTTAAGGTGCCGTGGCGAGGGGAGGAACTTGATTCAGGTTGGCAAGCGGCCCTGGCCCTGCAAGGACGGGGTGGCCCCTCGGTCCATCACCATGACCCGACCACCGGCGCCCTCGTCATGGATCGGATCGTGCCGGGCGCGCCGCTACATCAGAGCGGGCTAAGTGAAGAGGGCATGGATGAGATCTTTGCGGGATTCGTCTCTCAGTGGTCGGGGTTGCCGCTGGAGGGCATGACGCCGCTTGCAACCTACACGGCCGAGACCCCTCACCGCGCCTTACGCGACGAACTCCTGGCCAATAGCCCCCCGCCGGTATTCCTCCACGGCGACTTGCACCACGAGAACATCCTTGCCGGCCCTGGGGGTTCCCATTTGGTCATCGACCCCAAAGGGCTCGCGGGAGACCCGGCCTTCGAAGCCGCCGCCTGGCTCCGCAATCCGCGCGATCAATCTCGCGAGTCGGGCGAAATCGAAGCCCGGCTTGAGCGACGCACCCAGTTTCTGCAAGCCAGATTCGGGTGGGATCCGTGGCGGATGGAAGCTTGGACGCTCCTCACCCTCGATGACCCCGCCGATCCGCCGGACCCTGATACGTTCTGGGATGACCTCACGCAACTGCTGCGCCGTCGCGTGCTCGGGGCATAAAAAAACCCGCCCGGTGGGAACCTAAGGGCGGGTAACCGCTTGAATGCGAGATTCAAGTTTTTTGGGTTCGCTTTGATCTGGTCGCGGTGTCGTGGACAATCACGCCAGAAGCTTAAGACTATTCTGACCGAGATTCCTTGCCGGGTGCATCCCCACTTTCAGGGGGTGCCTTCAGCAGCTTCACCATGAGCTCAGTTCTCGTGCGCACGCCCACCAGGTCGTAGAGCTCGCGGACGTAGGAGTGGACGGTGTGGTGGCTCAGGCCCAGCCGGGCGGCGGCGGCCTTTTCCGTATCTCCGTTCATCAGGCACGAAACCACGCGCCGTAAACGCATGGGCAGGTCGAGAATCAGCATCGAGCTGGCGCTGGGGCCCTGATGCCAAAAGCGATGCAACAGAGGGCCAAGGACCTGCAATAAATAAAGCGTAAAGTCACGCTGACTTTTGGTAAAAGGCGGCTCGTCGAGCGAGCGACAAAAGCACAAGCTATAGGCCGTATTGTTGTTTAAAGGCTCTCCGTCTTCTCCTACGGCCGGGATGGTGGCAATCACCGTGGCATCTTGCTGCGCCGCGGTGCGAAAACGCTTGTAGAACTCAGAGCCATACCACTCTTCATCACCGACGAGATCTTCGCGCCGATTGCAAAAGGGTTGCTTATGCAGGGGTAACTGCCGGAACAAGCTGAAATGAGGATCGGGATACTGTTCGATATCCTTAAAGTAATCCTGAAGGGCACCGATTTCCTTGGGTCGCCAATATCCGAAGTCACGGAGGCTCAAGATCTCCGCAGGCTTGTCGTCTTCCTTCTTGATCAGCCCCACCACACCGGCCACGGCGGAGACGTGCTCAAGTGCACCATTCAGGATATACGTGATTTGGGCATCTGCCTCTGGTGAGACTTGCCCGCCTCGAATCAGGAGTTGCCCTAACTCAACCGTGATCTCAAACGTGCAGGGCGGCTCGGGACGGGACTCAGGGGACATTGATTCTGTAGCCATGCATTATGCACGATGATCCATGTCCTTTTTCCAGCACCAAGAAAACTTATGACAAAAAGGAGGGGCTTGTACCCCTCCCTATAATCAGTGTTCCGAGCTCGTCTAAGGGCTGTTAAACGAAGCCATCATGGTGCCCCACTGGGCCATCACAATAATGGCCGAAACGACGACCAAGACGATCGCCACCGTTTGGGCGGTCTTGGCGCCGGGGTTCCCTTTCTCTGCCGCCCGTCGGGCGTGGATGAAGGCTCCGATGTAGGCCGGGCAGCAGCAAAGCAGGCCGACGGCCGAATAGATGTACGATTTGGTGATGTCCCCAGAGCCGTCATCGCCGCCGCCGACGCCCCCCGTGCGGGGGTAAGGGTTCTGGTAGGGGTTGTAAACCTGATTGTCCGGGCCCGGCCCCGCGGGTTGCGTGGGTTGGGCGTAGGGGTTCTGAACACCTGCGGGCGTTCCGGTGCTGGCGCCGGGAGTGGCGTACGGGTTGATGGTATCGGCCGGGGCCGCCGGCTGGGCCGGGGCGGGGAACGTGAGCCCGGAAACCACCATCGCCTTCATGCGCTCGCCGGTTTCTACGACTTCTACGTCCATATCGGGCGTCACCCGACCCTCATTGATCCAGGTTTGCAGGACATTGAGGTCGGCGGGACCAAACTTCTGGCCGTCC
This sequence comes from Chthonomonas sp. UBA2785, assembly GCA_002352215.1. Lineage (GTDB taxonomy): Bacteria > Armatimonadota > Fimbriimonadia > Fimbriimonadales > Fimbriimonadaceae > JAHBTC01. Next base: position 26,121 of record DEIB01000019.1, read on the forward strand.
GGGAAGATGACGTAGTAGTTCATACGTTGAGACGCATCTTACTCCCTTGGCCCGTCTCTTGCAACACACCTCAGGTACGCCGGACATGAAGAACATTTCCACCCCCCTCACCCTCGGCCTCTTGGTCAGCTTGGCCGTGGCCTTTGTGGTTAGTTGGATCCCGGATTCGCCTCTGGTGACGATGCTTGCATTGTTCACCGACCCGGCGGCCATGCGGCCCTGGACTTTCCTCACGTACCCGTGGGCGGTGCCGGGGGATGGCAATGCGCTCTTCTTTTTCCTTCTCATGGGCCTATGGCTATGGGGCATTGGCGGGCAGATCGAGCGGTCTACCAATGCGCGTACTTACATCGCCCTGTGGCTGGGGGCCACGGTGGTGCATGGCCTCACCTACTTCGTAGTGGCGCAAGGCTTGAAGGATCACTTCCTCGCCGGGCCGGGGCTGCCGGTGGCGTTCTTTGCGGTGTATTTGGGTGGGCGCTATCCGAACCAGGGGATTAGCTTCTTTGGCATCATCCCCATGACGATGAAGATCGTCGCGATCATCGTGGCAGTGCTCACGTTCTTTGGCTATGGCACCGGCGCCCCCCTGCTGGGCCTCGCCGCCGTGGCCCCGCTGGCCCTGGCCTGGGGGTTAGGGAGTCGCCAGTGGCAACTGCACCCGGGGCGATCCCGCGCAGACGTTAAGTTCGAGCGCAAGAAGGAAGCGGAGTTCGACCAATTCCGCGATGAGGTCCGCCGCCGCGAAATCGAACGGGAAGAAAAGGAACGTCTCCGCCGGCTGTTCGAAAGCAGCCTGGATGACGGAGACGATTCGGCCAATTCGCGCTAGTTCAGCGCTTCAGCAGTTCTTCGATCTTGGCGCGGAAGGCGTCGCTAGACGGGTTGTCGCGGCTACCAAAGCGGTGGATCACATCACCCTTCGGGCCAATGACGAACTTGGCGAAGTTCCACTCAATCTCGCGGTTCTCCGTCTGGCTGGTTAGCCACTTGTAGAGCGGGTGGATGTCCTCGCCCTTCACCGAGATCTTGCTGAACATCGGGAAGGTCACGTCGTACTTGCCCGTGCAGAACTCCAGAATCTCGGCGTCAGTGCCCGGCTCCTGGCCATTGAAGTTGTTGGCGGGGAAGCCCAGCACCACCAGCCCCTGGTCCTTGTAGTCTCGGTAGAGCTTCTCCAGCCCTTCGTATTGCGGCGTCAGGCCGCACTTGCTGGCCACGTTCACCACCAGCACCGTCTTGCCCTCGAACTTGCGGAGGGAGACGGGCTTCTGGTTGATGTCCGTCATCGTGAAATCGTAAAGGGTCGCGGCGTTCGGGGTCATGGTCATGGCGGCCAGCAGGGCAATGGTCATGCCCCCATTCTACGAACTTTTCACGCCAAATCTCGCCGTTTTGTCCCAAAGCCCTCATGCCAGCGCCAAAACCAGCGTACAATTTAGCCAAGGCTAAAATGAATCGCAGCGTTTGGATCGGGTTGTTGTTGGGGGCTTTGCTACTTGCGGTAGGAGGTTGCAAGCCTGTGGCTCCGGCCACTCCCGCAGCCCCCGGCAAGACGTCCCGAACAGCCCCGATCAAGGCCGTAACCACGGTCGCGATGCTGGAGGAGATCGTGCGCACGGTGGGCGGCGATCGCGTGGAAGTCCAGGCCCTGATGGGTCCGGGGGTGGACCCCCACCTCTACCGCGCCACGGCCCGCGATACGGAGCGACTGGACCAAGCCGAACTCATCGTGGCGGTGGGATTGCACCTGGAAGGCAAGCTGGATGACATCCTCGCCCGCCAGACGCAGCGCGGCAAAACGGTGGTCATGGCGGGAGAAACGATCCCCGAATCCATGCGCCTGAAGGTGGAGGCCGGTAAGGACGACCCGCACATTTGGCACGACCCCATCCGCTGGCAAGAGGTGGTGGACCCCATCCGCGAGGCTCTCACCAAGCTCGATCCGGCGCACGCCGACGAGTTCACCAGCCGTGCCGAAGACTACATCCGGGCGATGAATGAACTTGATGGGGAGGCCGAACTCGCTCTCAAGGGCATCCCCGAAGAACGCCGCGTGCTGATCACCGCCCACGACGCCTTCCGCTACTTCGGCGACCGCTACAAGATCGAAGTGCGCGGGATCCAGGGCATCAATACGGCGAGCGAAGCCTCCGCTCGCGACATCATGGAACTCGCGGATTTCATCGTGGCCCGCAAGATCCGCGCAATCTTTGTCGAGTCGAGCGTGCCCCCGGCGACAATCGAAGCCCTGCAAAAAGCCGTGCGCGCCCAAGGCCACCAAGTCGAGGTCGGCCCGGCCCTTTATAGCGATGCCATGGGCACCCCTGGCACGCCGGAAGGGAACTACATCGGCATGTTCCGGCACAACATCAAGGCCATCTCTGAGGCCCTGAAGTGAGCACCGCCGCCCCGCTGACGGTCCGAGACCTGACGGTTGCCTACGGCGACCGCCCTGCCCTCTGGGATGTGGATCTCGAGATTGCGCCGGGGCGGCTCACGGCCATCATCGGCCCCAACGGCGCCGGCAAAAGCACTCTGCTTAAGGCAGCTCTCGAGCTCATTCCCCGCGTGGCGGGGACGGTGGCGTTCTTCGGGCGTCCGTTCACCGAGGTCCGTTCGGAAATCGCCTACGTGCCGCAGCGGGCGGCGGTGGACTGGGATTTCCCCACCAACGTGCTGGACGTGGCCCTGATGGGCACTTACCCCCGGCTGAGTTGGTTTCGCCGACCGGGGCCGGAGGCACGCCAGCGCGCCACCGACGCCCTCGCCCGCGTCGGCTTGAGCGAACTGAAGGACCGCCCGATTGGGGCGCTGAGCGGCGGGCAACAGCAGCGCGTTTTCTTGGCCCGCGCCCTGGCGCAAGACGCCCAGCTTTACTTGATGGATGAACCCTTTGCGGGGGTGGACCAACCCACCGAGCGGACCATCGTGGAGGTGCTGCGGGAGTTACGCCGCGAAGGGAAGTCCGTCATTGCCGTCCACCACGACCTGCAAACCGCCCCGGACTACTTTGACGATGCCGTGCTCCTCAACGTGCAGGTCTTCGCCCATGGCCCGGCCGCCGAGGTATTGGCTGAAGACCAAGTGCGCCACGCCTACGCCGCCCGTCCGGTCCGGCTCAGTTTCGGGCAAGCCCATTAACGGTCATGTGGGATTACACGCTCGTCAGCATTGCCTTGGGTTCGGTGGCGCTCGGCTTGGCCAGTGGCGTCATGGGCTCGCTGGCGGTACTGCGGCGGCAAGCCTTGCTCGGCGACACCTTGGCCCACGCCACGCTGCCGGGGATGGTCATTGCGTTTGCCGCCACCGGGCAGCGCACCTACCCGGTGCTGGCGGTGGGCGCGGCCCTGGCGGCATGCCTGGCGGCTCTGCTGGTGGCGTGGCTGCGCAGCCGTACGCGCCTGGATTCCGGCACGATTTTAGGCACCATTCTCAGCCTCTGGTTCGGGGCGGGGGTGTGGGGGCTCGCCTATGTGGGGCGCTGGCCCACGGCCAACAAGGCGGGGCTGGATAAGTTCCTGTTCGGGCAGGCCGCCGCCCTGACAATGGAGCAATCGGTGGTGATGATGGCGCTGAGCGCGATCATCTTGGCCGTCGTCACCTTGTTCTCCAAAGAGCTGAAGGTCTTCATCTTCGACCCGGTCTTTGCCGCCACGATTGGCCTCACCGAGCGGCGTATGGGGGTGCTCTTTACGCTCCTTCTTGTCCTGGCGATCCTCATCGGCATCCCGACCGTGGGCGTCGTTCTCACCTCGGCGATGCTGGTGGCCCCGTGCCTGGCGGCGCGGCCCTTTGCGCACAGCCTGCGCGCGCTCATTGCCCTGGCGGGTGCGATTGGCCTGGTGTGCGGCCTGTTGGGGACGTGGATTAGTGCTTCGGTGCCGAATCTCCCCACCGGCCCGGCGATTGTCTTGCTTTTGGGGGTGGCGGTGGCCATCGCCCAGTTCCGGCCCCGCCGCCCGTCCGGCCCGGCAATGCAATCCAGTGACGAGCCCGCCACGGCCGCGCAACCGGCGGGAGGGAAGCCGTGACCGTGCTCGTCGCCATGGTCGCCACCGCCGTGATGATTGGTCTCGCCACCGGGCTGGCCGGGGTGTGGCTGGTGTTGCGTCGCCAGGCCATGCTGGCCGATGCCATCAGCCATGCGGTGTTGCCTGGCCTGGTGGTCGGGTCGCTGGCCCTGGCGTTCGCACCGATGCTGGGCGGATTCATCGGGGCGGTGGCGGCGGGCCTGGCCACCGTAGCGGGCGTGGAATGGCTGCGCCACCGGCGACAAGTGGCGGCGGATGCGGCCATCGGGTTTGTGTTCCCGGTGCTTTTTGCCTTGGGGGTGGTGCTGGTTTCGGGTTTGGTGCCCAATGTCCACCTCGATGCGGATGCCGTACTGTACGGTGAATTGGCGCTCGCTCCCCAAACGCCGCTGATCTTTGCCGGCTACGAGTGGGGGCCGGAGCCACTCTGGGTGGGCGCATTGGTGCTGCTGGCCAACATCGCCTTTGCCCTCAAATTCGGGGCGGAATGGCGCGCAATGACGTTCGATCCGGTGCAACCGGCCATGGATCCGCGCCGCCGCCAGGTGATCGAACGCGTGTCGCTCTTTGTGGTGGCCAGTTCGGTAGTGGCCGCATTTTCGGCCGTAGGGGCCGTGATGGCCGTCGCCCTCATGGTGGTGCCCGCCGCCGTCATGTCGCTGGCTTCGCGCCGGTGGGCGGTGGTGCTGGTGGGGGCTCCGCTCCTGGGGGCCACCACCGCAGGGGTCGGAACGTGGGTCAGTTGGAACCCCGACTGGTCCCCCAGCGGCACCATCATCCTGGTGCTGGCGGTGGTGTTCTTTGGGGCGCTGTTGTTCACGCCCGAATCCGGCATCTGGGCGGCGGCCCGGCGGCGTTTGCGCCAAAAGGGGCTGGTGCAAGGGAGTGCCCTGGTGGTGCACCTAGCCACCCACGCCAACACCGAGCGCGAGGCCTACGAGAGTCAGTGGGGGCACCTCATCACGGAACTCGGTTGGAAGCCCGCCGAGGCCCGCCGGGCCGTGCGTGCCGCCGTGGGGCAAGGCTGGATTATGGATGGCCCCCAACTGAGGCTCACCCCGGACGGACAGGCCCTGGCGGAATCACTGACCATGCCCGCGCGCCGTACAATAGCTTCATGAAACCCAAGGCCGTGGTCTTGCTGAGCGGGGGGCTGGATAGCGCCGTGGCGCTGGCGCACGCCCAGGATGCGGGCTACGAGTGCGCCGCGCTTTCCTTCGATTACGGTCAGCGCCATCGCATCGAACTCGAATGCGCCCAGCAGCAAGCCTTGCACCAAATGGTGAAGGATCACCGCACGGCTACTATTGACTTGCGCCTGTTTGGCGGTTCTGCCCTCACTGCGGATGTGGAGGTGCCCAAGGATCGTGATCTCACGTCTTCTGAGATTCCCATCACCTACGTCCCCGCCCGCAACACGATCTTTTTGAGCTTTGCCTTGGGCTTCGCCGAGGTGTTTGGTGCGGGAACGATTGTCACCGGGATGAATGCCGTGGACTACAGCGGCTACCCCGATTGCCGCCCGGAATACATCGCCGCCTACGAGCGCATGGCCAACCTCGCCACCAAAGCCGCCGTCACCGGCGAGCAAGCTCTTCGCATTTGGGCGCCGCTGGTGGACATGAGCAAGGCGGAGATCGTGGGGCGGGGCCTGGAACTGGGCGTGAACTTCGCCGACACCACTAGCTGCTACGACCCTGACGCCCAGGGCCAGCCGTGCGGGCACTGCGACAGCTGCCTGCACCGGGACGCCGCCTTTGCCGCCCACGGCCTCACCGACCCGCGCCGCGCCCCCGCCGGAGCTTCCTAGCCTCGTGGCCAAGCTCCGCATCTCCGAGATTTTCACCTCCGTGCAGGGGGAAGGGCAGTGGATTGGCGTGCCCAGCGTGTTTGTGCGGGTGAGCGGCTGCAATCTGCGCTGCGTGTGGTGCGACACCCCCTACGCCAGTTGGCACCCCGAGGGGCCGGTCCGCGAGGTGGACGATGTGGTGGCGGAAGTGCAGGCCCAGGGGGTGCGGCACGTGGTGGTCACCGGGGGCGAACCGATGCTCTTTGAACCCACGGTGGAGTTGGTCGCGGCCCTGCAAAGCAAGGGCCATATCATCACCATCGAAACTGCCGGCACCGTGGACTTGCCGCTCACGCCGCAGCTCTTTTCGATCAGCCCTAAGCTCTCGCATTCGGCCCCAGAAGGCGAGTGGCACGACCGGCATGAAGCGGCCCGCTGGCGGCCTGAGATCATCAAGGCGATGATGCAGCGAGCCACCGTGCAGTTCAAATTTGTGGTGAACCCCGACCACCCGAGCGACGACTGGGCGGAAATTGACGCCATGCTGGCCCAGCTCCCGCCGGTGGCGCCGGATTCGGTGTTCCTGATGGCCGAGGGGCGAGACGCCGCTCTCCTGCACGACCGGGAGCGCCGCCTGGTGCCCGAAGCCATTCGCCGAGGTTGGCGTATCGCTCCGCGTCTGCAAATTGACCTCTTTGGCGACACCAAAGGCACCTGATTCTGCCCCCCGGCAAGGCCAGGGCCGGGGCATACTCGGTGAGGCAAAACCGGGCATAATCAAACCCATATGGCCCGTATTGTCGTCCCGGAAGCGGAGGCCCTTCTCGATCAAGAGATCCCCGTCCTCGATAAGGGGTTTGTCCGGCTGGTGGACTATATGGGTGGCGACCAGCGCATCGTGCAAGCAGCCCGCGTGAGCTACGGTGCCGGCACCAAGAGCTACCGCCAAGACCGGGCGCTCATCCACTATCTGTTGCGCAACGACCACACGTCGCCGTTTGAGCAAGTCGTTCTCACCTTCCACGCCAAGATGCCGATCTTTGTGGCCCGCCAGTGGGTACGCCACCGCATGGCCCGCCTCAATGAAGTGAGCGGCCGCTATAGCGTGATGAAGGACGAGTTCTACGTGCCTGCCGCCGACACAATGCGCGGCCAAAGCACGGACAATAAGCAGGCCCGCAGCGACGAGCAACTCCCCAACGCCGAACGCATTATTGACCAGATGGTGGAAGATCAGCGCCTGATGTACGCCCACTATGAGGAGATGATCGACAAGGGTCTGGCCCGCGAGATCGCCCGCGCCAACCTCCCGATCTCGCTCTACACCGAGTGGTACTGGCAGATGGACCTGCACAACTTGCTGCGCTTCCTCAACTTGCGCATGGATAGCCACGCGCAGTACGAAATCCGTGTCTACGCCGAGGCCATGGCCAAGTGCGCCCAGGCCGTGGCGCCCATGGCGTACGAGGCCTTTGAAGATCACATCCGTGGTTGCGTCAAGCTCAGCCGCGCGGAAAGTGCCGCCCTGGTGCGGATGCTCGAGGGCAAAGATTCCGGCTTAGAAGGTCGCCCGCTGGCGATCTTTGAAGAGAAACTAGAGCGTATGCGCGCCGCCGCCCCGAGCGAAGCCCCCGAAGAGCTCGACGGACCGCAAGTAAAAGACTAAGCCCCCGGTTTCCACCATTCGGTGAACCCCAGGGGCCTTGCCGCGCCAAGTAAAGACTCAGCGCTCGATCGTTTCTTGAATGCGGATGCTGATGCCGTCGCGTTCGCGCAGGGCATCCAGGAACGCCTGGCCCTTCATCGCGTTTTCGTAGCGGATCGCACCCTTTTCCACGTTGCCCGCTGCCACTTGCTGGGCGATGATGGAGCAAGAGAAGCCCGTCAGGCGCTCCATGGCCGTGAAGCCCGTTTCCGGGTCCGTGCGGTCGTAGAGGTCAATCTGCACCATGATCGGCTTGCCGCCTCGGTGGCCGTAGCCCACGCCGCGCACCGCGCACTGGTCCGGTTCCTTGTACTTCTCCAGTTCAGGGCCGAAAACGGTGTTGAACACGTCCTTCGGCACCACTTCAGTGCCGCGCACGTTCACCTTGTTCTCGTTCCAGAAACCGAAGTCTTTGAAGATGCGCATGAACTGGCAGTGGCCGGGGAAGCGGAGCGTCTTATATTCGTAGTTGGCCACCTTGCCCTCCAGCGTGTAGGGGGCCGTGCTGGTGCCGCCGCTGGTGGTGAAGGCTTCCATCTCGCCCATCTGCTTGATGTGCACCGTTTCCAGTTCGCTCAGCGTGTCCACCTTCTGCACCTTGCCGCTGCGCAGCACCACGGCTTCGTAGTCGTATTCCGTCACCAGGCCTTCCACGTTGAAGGTCAACATGTAGTTAAATGGCGGCTTGGGGTTCTGCGGCAGCACGCCGCAGTACAGCTTCACCGTCTCGGTGGTGTCCATGGCTTCAATCAGCGCAAAGCCGACGTTGTTCACCAGGCCGGGGGCCAGGCCGGTGTCGGGCACCAGGGTCACGCCCGCTTCCACCGCCGCTTCGTTCAGCTTCAGGGTCTCCATGGTCACCTCGGTGTTGCCCCCCAGGTCCACCATGTCGGTGATCGTTTCGATGGCCACGGCGGCAATCTGCGGGTGCATCCAATAGGGCACGCAGCTCAGTACCACGTCAATGTCAATGAGGAACCGGCTGAGTTCATCCTTGTCCAGGGCGTTGAGTTGCACCGGCTTGCAGATGTCGCTATCCAGCAGCGAGTTCACGCGGGCCGCGCTCTGCTGGGCTTGCTCCAGGCTCATGTCGGCCAGGTAAACGGTGTCCGGGTTCGCAAAACGAACAAGATCATAAGCGGCGGCGGTGCCTTGCATTCCCGCTCCCAAAACGGCGTAGGTGTCTTTCATTCAAGTCCTCCAAAAGGGAAAGCCACCTCATCCTCGAGGCGGCTGGTGCAGCCAGATTACCAGGGGGCCCGCCCCCAAAAGCGGGGGCGCGGGTATCTTAGCGGAGCGATGTGGGAGGCCTGCGCAGGCCACACAACACCACATCCGGGAGTAATCAAATGCGCAAGAACCGCCGCAAGGCTAAGCACTCCCAACGCTTTTTGGCGTTGGCGTCTCAGGTCGATAAGACCAAGTTTTACGATATCAACGAAGCCATCGAGTTCGTGAAGGCGAATGCCAACACGAAGTTCGTGGAAGGCGTGGACCTGTCCCTACGCCTCGGTGTGGACCCCCGCAAGGGTGACCAGAACGTGCGCGGCATCACCAACCTGCCGCACGGCACGGGCAAGAACCAGACCGTTGCCGTCCTCGCCAAGGGCGACCTGGCCAAGGAAGCCACCGCCGCCGGCGCCGACGTGGTGGGCGACGAAGACCTGATCAAGCGCATTCAAGAAGGCTGGAAGGATTTCGACGTGCTGATGGCGACGACGGACATGGCCCCGCAAATCGGGAAGATCGCCCGTCTGCTCGGCCCCCGCACGCCGAACAAGAAGAACGGCACCGTGACCGACACCATCGGCCAGGCCGTGAAGGAAGTCAAGTCGGCCAGCCGCGTGGAGTACCGCGTGGACAAGGCGGGCGTCATCCACATGCCGATCGGCCGCGTGAACTTCTCCGCCGACCAACTGCGTGAGAACATGATGGTGGCCGTGGATACGGTCATCCGCGCCAAGCCGTCGTCGGCCAAGGGCCGCTACCTGCTCAGCGTCACGCTCTCCAGTACCATGGGTCCGGGCCTCCGCCTCGATCCGACGCTGACGAGCAAGGCCTCCGGCCACTAATCCGTAGCTATTCGGCAAAGACAAACCCCTCGGTTGCCATTTGGGCCGAGGGGTTTCTTGATTGTCAGGGCCAGCCTTACTTAAGGCACGACGGCTTCGTACACCACAAGCTGAGGCACGTCTGATGAACTAGAGCCAATGGTATAGATTGTGCCTGTGGCCCGGTTGATGGCAAGGCGATTTGATCCTTGCTGGCCCGCGCCATCGGTATATCCATCACCAAGCAAGCTGTTGTTGCCTGTGGAAATCGTGTAGAGGCGTCCGTTTCTATACACCCGTAAACGACTAAAGTCATTCATATAGATGGACCCCGCCCCATCGCTGACGACCGATCGGATGTCGCTGAATCTTCCTGGGGTTCCGTCAACGACTCCATTTGATCCGTCGCCGGCAACGGTAGTCACCGCTTGATTCTCAAGGTTGATGCGGCGCAAGCGGTTGTTGAAGTTATCCCCAACATAAAGAGCGTTGTCATCGCCTAATGCCAGTCCATCGGGATTACTGAATTGGGCGGCCGCCCCGGTGCCATCGGCAAAGCCAGCCGTGCTGCCAGCAACCAGCGAAAAAGTCCAGCTTGTGGGGCTGAATTGGTTTGAACCCGTTTGCCGGCCAACCAGCACCCGAGTATTGCCGCGATCAATCAAGTAGATGGCGTTGGCATTGGAGTCATAGGCAATCGCCGAAATCGCGTTAAAGCGGGCCGTGTTCCCATCTCCGAGTACAGAGCCCGACGCGTCATCCGATGCTCCTCCAATTCGGCTAAAGCCGAAGGAGCCGGCACCTAATCGAGTCGGGTGATTGAATGAACCGCTTCCAATCCAGAGTTGATTCTGGGAGGCAAAGAGAACCGTCGAAGTGTCCATGAAGGCGACCGCGCGGATCAGGCCGGGGAATTGGGCGGTGAATCCGGTCCCATCGGTCGGAGTCGTTCCGTCGGTCACATTTCCGATCGTCGTGATGACGCCGTCAGCAGGCGAATAGCGACGCAACTGGTTGTCATCACCAAAGACCACGGCTCCACCGGGAGTTACGTCAATGCCCTTTAGGGACACACCACTAATAGCGGCCGCCGGGCCCGCTCCATCTACCGTACCACTGAACTTTCCGCCTGCGAGAACACGCGCATAAACATTGCTCGGCGGGGCGTTGGTGCCGCCGTCTAGCGCAATCGGGGCGACACCGCCGCCGGCCACGGTGACGTAGAACGTCATCGAAGCTTCGAACTGCACCGTGAACCCGATGTCGAGGGTCTTGGTCGAATTCGGAAGCATGGAGCCGACTGTATAGACCGCGCGGCCGGAACTAGTCGTCCACTCCTCGTTGCTGAAGGTCACCGGTTGGGTGCTGGAACCGCTCACGAAGTTCGGGAGGATGAGGCGTCGCACGCGGTGGTTGTTGGTATCCGCAAAGAGGAAACCATTCCCATTGCCGGGTGAGGCGAGAAGCGGATCGTTGGCGGTGGGGTTTAGACCATCCTTGAAGCCGGCCGGACCCGGAGACACGTACTCCTGCGCCCAACTGGCCAGCACGTAGGGATTGCTGCCGTTCGGCACGCGCAGCACCGTGATGGTGTCCGTCACGTTGTTGGCGACGGCGAAACGGCCTTCGCTCACGGCGATGCCGGTCGCACCACCGGCAAGCGTGCGGATGAGCGCACTGGTGTTGTTCAAGGGGTTGATAGCAAATACTTGGCCGGTGCTATTGCTGGTGACGCCCAGGATCGGGGCGCCCTGGATGGTTCCGTAGCTAATGCCGTAGGCGCTGGGAATCCCGCTCGCCACCAGGCTCACCGTGGGAGTGCCACTCAGGTTGCTGACCCGCTTCACCTTGTTGTTGCCAAGGTCCGCGACGAAGAGTTCATTGTCACCAAAGGTGATGCCAGTGGGCGTGTTAAAGAGAATGCTGGCGCCCGTGCCAAGGCCGTCACCGGCCGCCGGTCCACCCGCCAGCACCGAACCCTCGGTGCCGTCCTTCTTGAGCTTAATAATGCGATGTCGATCCCGCTCGATGAAGTAGATGTAGTTGCCACTCGGGTCACCCGTAATGCCGAAAACGTTCTGGTAGCCACTCCCGATGGTGCTCACGCTGCCGTTGCGGATGCGGCGGATGCCATTGCTACTGCCCTGAGCGACATAAATCGTGCCGTCGGCGTCTTCCCACACCGCACGCGGCGCGCCGATGGCGGCACTGGCTACTGCCCCATCCGTAAGGCCGCTACTGCCAATCCCGGCCTCGGTCATCGCCGAGAACTCGCTTGACGCCGTGGTGAGCATGGCCTTCAGCGTTTCGTTCTGACCCAGCGGAATCTGGGTGTTGTTCTTAAAGGTCAACCGCAGAACGCGGCTGGAAATACTCGAACCAGGGAGTTGGAACACTTCGGCGCTCTCGATCTTCACCGAGTTGCCTTGCCAGATGGCGCGGCCTTCGCTATCCAGGTTGGTGACCTTGACCTTGTTGGTCACCGGATCCACTTCAATTCGGGCGGTCACCCCCGCGTCACGGGAGAAATCGGGGGCGAGAGGTGCACCACCTCCGCCAATAAGCGAACCACTGCCTCCCCCGCAACCGGCAAGAAGCAAGCCCGCGCTAATCAAAGAAACGCATGCAACATTGCGCATAAGGCAGTGTAGTCACAACTCCGAGCAAGAGTCAATGACAGAAAAAGAACCGAGGCAGACCAATCGATCTGCCTCGTATTGTAAGCCGAGCACGCGAACGGACTATCGAAGGGCGCCGTTCGTGCGGTCGCCGGTCTGAGTGATTCCACTTAATGTGGTGGTGGGCGTGCCGCGGCGCAGGAGTGCTCCCTTCAACTTGAGTCCACGATAACCGGGGTCCGTCGCGGCAATGAGCGCAAGTACGCCCGTAACGTGCGGGGCAGCCATGGACGTCCCATTATAGGATGCGTACGCCGACGTATTGCCGGTCCCCGGTACCGTGCTCCATACGCCCGAACCCGGAGCACCAATATCGACGGTCACTGCCCCGTAATTGCTGAACGATGATCGTGATCCTGTGCTCGTAATGCTCGCCACACTTACGATGCTGACGTTGTCGTAGCACGAGGGATAGAACGGCTGCGTATCCGTGTTTCGGCCGTTGTTCCCCGCGGCGCACACCGTCAGGATATTGACTTGCTCGCACCGCGTGATCGCGTCCTTAAGCGTCTGCGAGAATCCGCCGCCTCCCCAACTGTTATTGCTCGCCACGATGTTTAGACCGTGGCGGGTCTTCAGGTCGGTGAGGTAGTCGAACGATTTGATCGCGTTGGCCGTGGAGCCGCTGTTCTGCAGGAATTTGACCGGGATCATGCGCACCCCCCAACTCACGCCCGCTACGCCGATGCCGTTGTTGCCTTTCGCGCCAATGGTGCCGGCCACGTGCGTGCCGTGGTTGTCGCCCGTGTCATCGTAGGTTGTGCGGTCGTTATTGTAGAAATCCCAACCCAGGTTGTCGTCGACAAAGCCGTTGCCGTCGTTGTCAATCCCGTCTACCGGCTCGAAGGGGTTCACCCACACTTGGCCCTGCAGGTCTTCGTGGGTGGCAAGGATGCCTTCGTCAATTACGCCGACGATGACGTTGCCTTGTCCGGTGAATCCGTTATTCCAGGCTTGAGCGGCCCCCACACCGTAGATGTTTTGGGGCGTCGTCTCCCGTCCGTAAACCCCCCACAGGTTGCCATTCAGGTAATGCGGGTCGTTGGCTTGCTGTGTTTCCACAATGAAATTGGGCTCGGCCACTTCCACGCGCGGGTCGGCCTTTAGCAGCTCAATCATCTCCGGCACGGGGCGCGTGGTCCGCAGGAGCAGCACCCCGGTTTGCTCGCCCACAGTGCGCATGGCCGCCGTAAGGATCTGCTCTTCCAGCACTACGTCCATGCCCGGGAACAGGGCTTGCACGCCCCGTGCGGGCAATCGAACGCCTGCCTTCAGCTTCACCAGCACCTCGCCTTCCACGTAGCTCGGCGACGCGATGGACCGCGCAAACGAATCTAGCGGGTTGAACGCCTTGGCCTGGGCGGCACCCAGCGCCGGGAACAAAGCGAGGCTCATCAGAGCGAGAGAAGACAGCGTTGACTTCATTTCAAATCCTCCGGTCCGTGACCGAACCGCATGCGGCAATTATAAACCGAAATCTTGTGAATAGTCACCAAAATAATGGACAAGACAAAGAAAAAATGCCCCGACTTTCATCGGGGCCATTGAGTTGGACCAGGTTAAAAACGTGAGGGACGATTAGCTACGGCGATCTTGGCGTCCCCGCAGGATGGAGGGGATATCCAAGTCAATTTCTTGCACCACGGGCTGGGGGGCAATGGCCTCGCCATCCAGGGTCACGGCGCGGCGTCGTTCCCGAGTGGCTTCAGCCTGAAAGACTTCCGCATCCTTGGGTCGCTCGCCCGTGCCACTAAAACCCGTGGCCACGAGCGTCACCGCCACCGAATCTCCGGCATTGGGGTCTTCCACGTGGCCCAGATAGATGGCCGCGTTCTCGGCATCGGCGATTTGAAGGATGTAATCCATGACATCCTGGATTTCTCCGAGGCTGAAGTTCGGGCCCGCCGTGACGTTGACCAGTAGGCGCGTGGCCCCACTCAGGTCGCCCTCGATAAGCGGTGAGTGCACGGCGGCCTTGGCGGCACGCTTGGCCGCGTCCGCGCCCTCGGCGTAGCCCAGGCCCATCGTGGCCAGTCCGGCATCCGACATCACGGCGCGCACGTCGGCAAAGTCCACGTTGATCAGCCCCGCCCGGAGGATGATGTCGCTGATGCCCTTCACGCCTTGGATCAGGGTCTGGTCGGCCAGTAAGAACGCTTCTTGCAGCGTCAGCTTGCGGTCTTCCATCTCCATCAGCTTTTGGTTGGGGATGACGAGCAGCGTGTCCACATGCTTGCGAAGTTGCTCTAGCCCCTGGGCGGCGAACTTGCCACGCTTCGGACCTTCGAACCCAAACGGAGTGGTGACGATGGCCACCGTGAGGATGCCCATCTGGCGGGCGATCTTGGCGATCACCGGCGCCGCCCCCGTGCCCGTACCGCCACCCAGGCCGCAGGTGAGGAAGATCATGTCCGCCCCATCCAGCATCAGCTTGATGGCCTTTTCGCTTTCCAGCGCACTTCGCTCGCCCACTTCGGGGTCACCGCCCGCGCCGAGGCCACGGGTCAGGTTCTCGCCAATCACTTCGGGGTGGTCAGCGGCGCTCTTGGTCAGGGCTTGACGGTCAGTGTTGAGGGCAATGAGGGAAATGCCTTCGGGGTGCAGGTCCGCCAAACGGTTGACCGTGTTGCCACCCGCGCCGCCCACGCCAATGACGCGGAGAACAGCTCGGGTTTCAAAGAGGTTAATCGGGCTCATAGTCTGGTCCAGACACCCGCGTGCAACTCACTCGGGCGCTACGGTAACGGACGCCATGCCCGGCGGGAAAGCACCGCGTCCGGGTCTCTTGATTTGGAAAGTTTTCCACACCCCCTGGGGCTCGGCGATTGCCCGCACCCGGAACGGGTACACCCACGGCATGCGGTGGTGGCTCTTATCGTTGAGTTTGTTGATTCTCGCGGGTTGTCAACCTTCTGCGACGCAGGCACCGTCAGGGGATTCCCCGGGCCAAGAGAACAAGCAAGCGGCAACGGCATTGACCGGGCCGGGTTCCGATTTCATCCGGGCGCTGCTGAAAGAAGACTTCACGATGGCGTTTGAGCAGGTCGATCGGCAGAACCCCGACCTGCAGAACCCGCAATCTCTAGTGGCGGCCTACGAAGCGTGGCTCGCCCGCAATCGAAGGGGCGGCGA
This sequence comes from Chthonomonas sp. UBA2785, assembly GCA_002352215.1. Taxonomy (GTDB): domain Bacteria; phylum Armatimonadota; class Fimbriimonadia; order Fimbriimonadales; family Fimbriimonadaceae; genus JAHBTC01. Next base: position 41,510 of record DEIB01000019.1, read on the forward strand.
TGCTCGCTGGCGGCCGGAGCGAGCTTCCTCGGAGGCCACTTCTGGCACCATCCCGGCGGATCAGGTCGTACAGCGGTTGCGAGATCGGAGCCAACTTCCGGCGGGTGAGCCGGTTACTGTGTACTGGATGCTAGGCCCGAATCAGGCGAAGACCTCGGTGGCCATCGTGCTGCTCACCGACGGGACCGCCCCTAATGCGCGGGTGAAGGCTGCCGTCTTTGTGGCCACGAGCCAAGAAGAAGGCGCTGCAGCGACCTCCAACGCCCCGTAACGGCATCCGTAACACAAGGCTAACCTCCTGTAGGGTAAGCACGCACTATGGCAACTTTGATCTGGGCGGCGGCGCTCGCCCTCGCGGCGCAAACCACGCCCAACTCGGCCCCGCGCACCCCCGGCGAGCCGGTCTCGCGCATCGCGTTTGGCTCGTGCTACAACCAGGCCAAGCCCGCGCCGATCTGGGCGACCATTGCCGCCGCGCGCCCCCACCTCACGCTGATGCTGGGCGACAACGCTTATATTGATAGCGACGATCCGGCCACTTTCGACCGCATTTACGGCCAGGTGGCGGCCGATCCCGGGTTTGCCCTGCTCCGTTCGCAATCCCGCATGATCGCGACCTGGGACGACCACGATTACGGCAAGAACGACGGCGGCGAAGAGTTCCCGGCCCGCGACATGGCGCTGGCTAAGTTCGACGACTTCTGGCAAGTGACAGCGGAAGAGCGAGCGACTCCCGGCGTCTATGCGGCGCACGTGTTCCCCCAAGGAGGGCGCACCGTGCAGGTCCTCGTCTTGGATACCCGCTACTTCCGCAGTCCCCTCATCCGCGAGAACAACGCCTATAAGCCCGACGACAGCGCCGACAAAACCATGCTCGGCGAAGCCCAGTGGAAGTGGCTGGAAGCCCAATTCCGCACGCCGGCCGACCTCCGCATTGTAATGTCGAGCATCCAGTTTGTGCCCGAGGATCACATCTTTGAGAAGTGGGCCAACCTCCCGCGCGAACGCCAACGCATGCTAGACCTCATCAAGTCCACCGAAGCCGAAGGCGTCCTCTTCGTCAGCGGGGACCGGCACCTGGGCGAAATCAGCATGATGGACGGGGGCGTGGGCTACCCGATTTACGATGTAACCGGGAGCGGGTTCAACCAAAGCCGCACCGATTGGCGCCTGCAAGAACCCAACCGCCACCGCGTGCAAAGCGTGAACTACAACCACAACTTCGGCTGGATCGAGATTGACTGGAAGCAGGAGGATCCCCTGATTAAGCTGCAACTGCGTGGCGAAGACGGCGATGTGTTGGCCTACCAGCCCATCCGCTTGAGCTGGCTAAAGCGCGGGCGCATCCGTTCGAACTAACTAGTTAAAGGAGAAACGGTAAGCCCCTTTGCGGGCTTGCGCCGTGCGGAAATCCCCAAGGTACTGCACCGCATCTTCAAAGACGCGGAGTGGTTCCTCTTGCCGCCCAAGATCGTGAAGCTTGCCGGCATAGGTTTCGATCGCCTGAACGTATTCTTGGACTCGTGCGAACTCGGCCTGGCTGGATCGGGTCTCGGCCATGCGCTTGGCAAAAGCCTTCGGCTTTTCGTGCAATTCGCGCACAAAGGTGCGTCCCGCCATCAGGCATTCGATGCAGGCGGCATCCACCTCCTCCATCGCCCGTGAAATGATCTCGAGACCTGGATATTCCGCGTCCAGGTCTTGGACGCGGGCGGTGTGAACGGAATCGATGACCCTCCCGTAGGCGCTGATCGCGAGTTCCCATTGGTCGCCAAAGCGGCGCTCCACGCTTACCTCAAGTTCATTATTGGCGGCGTGGCAAGAGAGCTTGCCCAGCGATTCCATCACGTCGTAGGGGTAGGCGCTCTTGACGATAAAATTCGCAAATTGGCGGGTCTTCAGTTTTCTAGCGATGAAGAGGCCGGCCAATAGGAGCAGGGGGATGGCATGCGGCAGCCAAACCCCACCGGGGAACTCAGGGGGGATGACGCGCTTAAGGACGAGCCAGGATGGCAAAGCGAGCCAGGCATGGCGCATGGGGTCATTCAGGGCCTTCTGGGCGGGGGCAAATCGCCTGCGCAGATATCGCTCAAGGTTCGGCCACTGAATCATCGCAGGTAAGTTCGCAATCTACCGCGCATACGGCGGGGACTTCAATCTCTATGCGGTTGTCACTCGGTTTTGGGCGCTGCGGAGCCATTCAGGAATTGGGACAGAGTGCAGCGATTTACGCCAGATTGATGTTGTGACTGTCGAAACTTCTCGAACTCGTCTAAAGCTCGCTCAATCCGCATGACCGGGTTCTCCGAGCCTTTTGATTGCTCCAGAGCGTCATCGAGATCTTGCAATGCCTCGGCATACTCCTCCATACGTCTCACGGCTAAAGTAGGATTGGTTGGCTTCATGCGCTTTACAAACGATTGCGGGCGTTCGGTCGCGTCTCGCACGTAGGTATGGCCAGCCAGCAGGGCCTCGACAGTGGCCTCTTCAACACTCCGAATGATGCGACTACGGATGTTCAGCGTCAGGTTTTCGGACTCAATTCCACTCACTGGAATGCCATCTAATCGTTCGAGAATGGAGTCTCGGGCTTTCGCGATTCGTTCTGCTTGGTCACCGATGAGGGGGTGAACGCTAACACCCAATTCTTGGTTTGTCGCGTAGCTCGAAGCCTCGCCAAGCCACCGCCAAGTTCCCCGGGGATACGGACTTGTCTTGTAGAAGGCCCTCAATTTGTGGCGTAAGACAACTTCCCACAATGCCATCGCCGCAATGTAAACCATACAGAGTATCGCTATAGGGTTCGCTAGGCTCGCCATCGAATTGTCTGTAACTGCCAGAAGGAGCAAGCATGGGAAGAAAAGATGCCGCAAAGGGTTGCAGTGAGGTCGGCCCGCGGGCGAAAAGCGTCCCTCAAGATACTGCGTGAGGTTTGGCCAGTTGTGATTGCCGCTCAGTTTGGGGGCGAAGACGAGATCAAGGGCTCTCCAGGCGCTGAAGAGGAACATCAAGAGGAATACGCTTAGGAGAGACCCTCGAGCTGGAGTGAGATTGTTCCAATCTATGCGTGCAATCGTGACCGCCGCTACAGCCACCCAAAACAGGCCATTGATCAAAACATCCCATTGGACTGCGCTCGTTCGCAAACCTTTGGAGGCTAGATTGATCATGGATCCCTCAATCAAGCAAGTAGTGGACTTTCCTCACCCACTACTTATCTAGATCTTGATTGTAACCCACGGACTGCTGCAGCTCGTCTTCGGCGTGGCGAATCTCTTCAAGTCGCTCTAGAGCCGCTCGCAGGGCGGTGGAGCCACTCCGTTGCACCTGCCCGGACGCCCGCACCTCGTCCGCCAGCCCCTCCAATTGCTCCACGCACCGGGTGATAAAGGCAAACTCCGTTTCGCCCCATCGCGCATCCGCACAGCGGGCTTCAAATGTCTTGATGCGCTGCCCCTTGCGCCGAAAGTAAGCCCGCCCCGCAAAGATCGCATCGACCATCACGTCGTCGGCCAGGCTCAAGGTGTGCTGGCGCGCCGTCTTGAACGGCTCCTCCTTGGCCAGTCGCACCCACTCGGGGTGATTCAGGCTGGTTTTGATATCCGTGACCGCGCGAGCCCCTCGCTCCCACAGGTGCTGCAACCGAGGGTGCAACCGCGCGGGCAACTGCCCGGTTTGCGCGTGCTCAGCGAGTTCCGCCAGCACGTACTGCATCTCTTCGGGAAATCGGCCCTTCACCAGGTGCTTACGTCGCCGGCAGCGCTGCACCAGCGACGCCCCGCCCAGGTACAAGAGCAAAGCAACCACCAACACGGGCGGCCACAACTCGCCCAGGGGTGGCAACTTATCGAGCACGATATTCCCGCCAAAGTAAACGGGGAAGACTAGCCACCAGTAGTGCAAGGGCTCGTGCCGCAGGGCACGCTCCTGCTCATTCCGAGAACTGAGATAGCCTTCTAAGGCGGCCATGGTACTTACTTGGGCGCGGCCCCGCTCACCATTTGCAGCGGCACCATCGGGCGGCGGCCCGGCACGGGAGCGCCTTCCAGATGGCCAATCAGGTCGTACATCTGGCCCTCGGTCACCGTCACGTCCACAAAGGTGCCAGGCTCGGCTTCGCCTTGGGCGTAAACCCACCCGTCAATCTCGGGAGCATCGCGGAACGAGCGACCCGCCACCCATCCATCGCGGGTTTCGTCCACCAGGATGCGCATCGGCTTGCCGATCCACTCACGGTTCTTGGCGAGGCTAATGGGCTGCTGCGCGCGCATCAGGCGGTCGTACCGTTCCTTCTTGCGCTGGGCGGGCACCTGCCCGGTCATTTCGTAGCTGGGCGTGCCGGGTTCGCGGCTGAAGGTAAACGCGCCCACGCGGTCCAGCCGGGCGGCCTTGGTGAAGTCCAGCAGGGTCTGGAATTCGGCTTCCGTTTCGCCCGGGAAGCCCACAATAAACGTGGTGCGGATCGCCACCTGCGGGATCGCCGCGCGCACCTTGTCAAACACCTTCAGGTAGCGGTCGCCATCCCAGGGGCGCTTCATCCGGCGCAGCACATCCGGGTGCACGTGCTGCAGGGGGATATCAATGTAAGGCACCACCTTCTCCAGGCTCGCCATCGCTTCGATCACGTCGTCGGTCAGCCGGCTGGGATAGAAGTAGAGCAGTCGAATCCACTCCACGCCTTCCACCTGGTTTAGTTCACGAAGCAGCTTGGGCAGCGTGAACTCACGGTAAAGGTCGTAGCCGTACTGCGTCACGTCCTGGGCGATGAGGTTCAGCTCCTTCGCGCCGGTCTTGACGAGGTGCCGGGCTTCTTCCACCACGCGCTCGATGGGCTTGCTCTGGTGCTTACCCCGGAAGCTGGGAATGGTGCAGAAGGTGCAGCGGTGGTCGCACCCTTCACTGACTTTAAGGTACGCGCTCCACGGGCGGCCCGAGCGGGTCCGGGTCGGGATATCCGCCCACCGGTGGTGCGGCGGCTCCACGTCCATCAGGGGCTGGATGTGCCCAAAAACGTTTTGGACGATCTCGTCGAATCGCCCCATCTGCCCGACCCCGATGTAAGCATCGGCCCCCGGGGCGAGGCGGGCCAGTTCTTCGCCGAGGCGCTGGGCCAGGCACCCGGCCACGATGACTTTGCCCTTTCCTTTCTCGGCGACGGCTTGGCGGATGACGCGCAGGCTTTCCTGCTGAGCGGATTCCAAGAAACCGCACGTGTTGATGACGGTGATTTCGGCCGGTTCGCGGCCATCCAGGCGGTGGCCCGCTTGGCGCAGTACGCCGGCGATCTCCTCGCTATCCACCTCGTTCTTGGCGCAACCGAGGGTAATGATGCGGACGTTGGCGGGCGCGGAGTCGGCCATGGTAGGGTCGTGCGGGTCGCCTTGGCCTTCACACCAAGGCAACCCGCGTGGTTATTGTGGCGAACTAGCCGCCGTCTTCGGCGGGTACGGGCTTACTGTTGTCCAGGTTCGCCGGTTCTTCCGCCGCGCCACCGCCGCCGGAGCAGCCGGTCGCCACGAGGCCCCCAACGAGGGCCAGGATCGCGATCATCCAGGTGAGTTTCTTCATCTTAGTTCAGTCCTCCTTGGGGCCAGAATCGGTAGAAGTGCCGCACGCCGCTGGCGTCGGTCCGGATTTCGTAAACCCGGCGCAGGTTCATCGCCTTCGCGGAAGTGTCCGCCGCCGTGAACATGCTGATGCCATTCGGATAGAAGCACGACCCGATGTAGTTCCCCGTGCCATTTTGCACGTTCTTGCGGGCGTGAGGTCCAGTGATGTTCACGCTGCCCGGTCGAAGGGCACGCGGGTCGCTGCCGTAGCCGCTGTTGCACCAGGTGGCCGTGCCGCCCAGCACCTTCCCGTTCCCAAACCACAGGTCCCAGTTGCCGCCGGGGGCGAACATGACCTGGTCGGAGATGTTTTCGATCTGCGTTTGGCTCAGGCTGGGAATGGCCCGGCCCGGTGTGTTCAGAGCGTTATAGCGGAACCAAGCGTAGAGGCCTGTGGCGCTGCCCGAAGTGATATCCGGATTGAAGGCGACACCCGCAATCCCGTCGAATCGGACCGGATTGGCCACGTCACCAATGATCGGACCCCAGCTGGAGCCGGTCACGAAGTATTCGTTGGTGTTGCCGCCGCTATTCACGGCCACGCCGCGCGGCGGGACGCCGTAATACTGCGTGCGCTGGAACACCGCGTTCGGGCCGGTGGTGGCCGTCGGGCCGAGCGGGTCCACCGAGATGTCCGTGTTCTTAATGTACGGCTGAATGGACTCCTGGAAGGTGGTCGGCCAGGGCTGCGTGGCGCTGCTGATGTGGACCATGAGCGGGAAAATGTCATCGTAGTCCGTCATGTAGATCATGGTGCCGACGCCTGCTTGCTTGATATTGCTGAGCGAAGCGGTGCCCTTGGCGGCTTCCTTGGCCTTGGCAAAGACCGGGAAGAGGATGGCCGCCAAGATGGCAATGATGGCAATCACAACCAACAATTCAATGAGCGTAAAGGCTCGGTTCCGCGTGTGTTTCATCGATAAGTGACCCTATGGGAATGAAGAGTGAGGAGACTCGATAAGTTCGAACCCTCCTCAACTTCGATTATACGGCACCACTCTCTCCATCGTTGCAGGCGGGTAAAACCGGAATATGCCCCGCATAGATGTGCCGATTGGCGACGTGCTTCAGATCCTGGAGGACTTGATCCAAACGCCAAGCCCCACCGGATCCACCGAGTGGGCGGTGGCGATGGTAGAAAACGAACTCGCCGCGATGGGCGTGCCGTTCCAGCGCACCACGAAGGGTGCGGTCGTCGCCTCGGTCGAGGGCCTGCGTCACGACCAGCCGCGCGGCATCACAGCCCACCTCGACACGCTCGGGGCGATGGTGGCGCAAATCAAACCCAACGGGCGTTTGCGCATGACCGCGCTCAACGGCGTGAACTGGCCGACGGTGGAAAGCGAAGGCGTGACCATCACCACGCGGGCCGGGCAGCAGGTGCGGGGAAGCATCGTTCTGACCAACGGGGCCGTGCACGTCAGCCGCCATGCCATTGATTCGCCGCGCAATGCGGACACGCTGGAAGTTCGGATTGACGAGCGCACGCTCTCGGCCGAGGAAACCCGTTTGCTGGGCATCGATGTGGGTGATCCCATCGCCTTTGACCCCCGATTTGAATCCACGCCGAGCGGTTTCGTCCGCTCTCGCTTCTTGGATGACAAGGCGGGCGTGGCGTGCCTCTTGGCCGCACTAAAGGCGCTGCGCGACCTCGGGCTGAGCGCCGGGCAAGACACGCACCTGCTCCTCAGTGTTCACGAAGAAGTCGGCCACGGCGGCAGCGACGGCCTTCCGGCGGACCTCAGCGAACTGGTGGTGGTGGACATGGCCTGCGTGGGCACCGGCCAGAATGGCGACGAATTCCACTGCTCGATCTGCCTCAAGGACAGTAGCGGCCCCTACAGCAGCGAACTCTCCAACAAGCTACGCGGCATGGCGGACCAAGCCGGGATCGAACTCAAACCGGACATCTACCCGCACTACGGCAGCGATGGCAGCCAGTATTGGCGCGCCGGGGGCCGGGCGCAGGTCGCCCTCATCGGCCCGGGCGTGGATACCAGCCACGGCTACGAGCGCACGCACATTGACGCCCTGCGCGATACGGCGAATCTTCTCGCCGAGTACTTGCTGAGCGAGTAGTCGCCCGACCTGAGCGAAAGAAAAAACCCCGCCACCCGGAAAGGGAAGCGGGGTTTCTATTTGCCTACTGAACCCGGGGGCTTAGAGGCCCTTGTCGCCCAGGAACTTGAGCAGGTCGGCGATGCGGCAGGAGTAGCCCCACTCGTTGTCGTACCACGCCACGACCTTGATCATGTCGTCCAGCACCACGGTGTCCACCGCGCTGAAGATGCTGCTGGCCGGGTTGCCCTTCAGGTCACTGCTGACGAGGGCTTCTTCGGTGTACTCCAGGATGCCCTTGAGCGGACCGTCGGCCGCCGCCTTCATCGCCGCGTTCACTTCTTCGGCGGTGACGGTGCGGTTGAGCAGAGCGGTGAAGTCCACCACGCTCACGGTCGGCACCGGCACGCGGAACGCCATGCCCGTGAACTTGCCCTTCAGCTCCGGAATCACCAACCCGACGGCCTTGGCCGCCCCGGTGCTGCTCGGCACCACGTTCTCGGCGGCGGCGCGGCTGTCGCGCAGGTCCTTCTTGGCGGTGTCCACCGTGCTCTGGCTGTTGGTGTAGGCGTGCACCGTGGTCAGCAGACCTTTTTGGATGCCGAACGAGTCGTGCAGAACCTTGGCCACCGGCGCCAGGCCGTTGGTGGTGCAGCTCGCGTTGCTGATCACGTTGTGGTTGGCCGGGTCGTACATCCCGTCGTTCACGCCCAGCACCAGGGTCACGTCTTCGTTCTTGGCCGGAGCGCTGATGACGACCTTCTTCACGCTGCCGCCCAGGTGGGCCTTGGCGAGGTTGGCGTCGGTGTAGCGGCCGGTGGATTCAACCACGATGTCCACGCCGGCATCCGCCCAGGGGATCTTGGCCGGGTCCGGCTCCTTAAAGACCTTGATGTCGTAGCCACCCACTTGCACGCTGTCGTTGTCGTAGCTCACGCTGCCGTTGTAGTTGCCGTAGCAGGTGTCGCGCTGGAAGAGGTACGCGTTGGTGCCCACGTCGGTCAGGTCATTCAGGGCCACGACTTCGATATCTTTGCCGTGCCGTTCGATGATGGTGCGGAGCGACAAGCGGCCAATGCGGCCAAATCCATTAATGCCAACGCGAACTGCCATAAACTTCAGAATACACCCTCTTTCGGCGCGCGGGCATGACCTCTCGGCACGGGGCGAACCAGGGGCCACCGGTATCCTTGAACCCTATGTCGTCGTCGTTCCGATCTGAGTTTGTGCGCACTCTGCACGAGCGCGGATTTATCCACCAATGCACGCACCTTGACGCCCTGGACCAGCGGGCCGCCGAAGGCCGCATCGTGGGTTATATCGGCTTCGACCTGACTGCCGACAGCCTGCACGTGGGCAGCCTCTTCCCGCTCATGCTGCTTCGCATCCTGCAGCAAACCGGCCACCAGCCGATCGTCGTTCTGGGCGGCGGCACCACCAAGGTGGGTGACCCCAGCGGTAAGGACGAATCGCGGCAACTGATGACCGACGAGCGCATCGCCGCCAACAAGGCGAAGCTGCAAACGATCTTTGATCAGTTCTTGACTTTCGGGCCGAACGAAGCCTTGGTGGTGGACAACAGCGAGTGGCTGGACGAGCTCAAGTACCTCGACATGCTCCGCACCGTGGGTACGCACTTCACCATCAACCGGATGATGACGTTCGATAGCGTCAAAACCCGCTTGGAACGCGAACAGCCGCTCACTTTCCTTGAGTTCAACTACATGATTTTGCAGGCGTACGACTTTGTCGAGCTGAACAAGCGCTACGGATGCACTCTGCAGATGGGCGCCAGCGACCAGTGGGGCAACATCGTGAACGGTGTGGAACTCCACCGCCGCATGGTGGGCCGCGAGGATGAAGATGATTCGCTGATCGGCCTCACTTGCCCCTTGCTCACCGATAGCCAGGGCAAGAAGATGGGCAAGAGCGCGGCGGGCGCGGTGTGGCTGAACCCCGACCGGCTGAGCGACTTCGATTTCTGGCAGTTCTGGCGCAACGTGGATGATGCGGACGTCGTGCGGTTCCTGCGCCTATTCAGTGAGCTTCCGTCCGAGGAAATTGATCGCCTCGCCGCGTTGGAAGGCCGCGAGATCAACGACGCCAAGAAGGCCTTGGCCACCGCCGTCACCGCTCTGGTGCGCGGACGAGAGGCGGCCGAGACCTCGGCCCGCACCGCCCAGGAGACCTTTGAGCAAGGGGCCTCCTCGGAGGGCCTGCCGACCATCGTGGTGGACCTGAGAGAACCCGTGCGCGTCACTGACCTTTTGGTGAAAGCCGGTCTGGCCGATAGCAACGGCGCGGCGAAGCGTCTCATCCAAGGGGGCGGGGTCCGCGTGAACGACGCCAAGGTGACCGACGTTCAGGCCGCCGTCTCCCTTGCCGATTTGAACGACGGTGTGATGAAACTCAGCAGTGGCAAGAAGCATCACGTCCTGGTTCGCACGTCCGAGTAAATGAACATGATCAGCACCCTCATCGCCGCGTCCCTGCTGGCCGCACCGGCTTCGGCCCCTGCCTCGCAGGTTTCTCATCAAGTCAAGAACTCCACCATCGACGCCTCGGCCCGGTATCCGGTGCTGGCGGGCAACACACCGCTCATCAAGGGCTTCAACCTGTTGATGAAGAATGCGATCGAACCGGACTACCAACGAGCCCTGAAGGAATCGAAAGAAGGCGAAGCCGAAGCTCGCAAGTTCGGCTACCCGCACCGCACATGGTACTTCCACATTCAAGGCCAGGTGTCTCGCCAAGAGAGCTGGATGATCAGCGGCTGGACCACCGCCGAAACCTACTCTGGCGGCGCGCACGGCTACGCCTACCGCAAGCAGATCAACCTCGCGATCTACCTGGATGAGCATCCGCGCGAGTTTTCGCTTAACGCCCTGATCCCGAACGACAACGAACGGAACCTGTTCTGGGCTGGCGAAGTGCTGAGCCGCCTGAACCAGAGCAAGGCCAAGCGCGAGATGGAGCCCATGGCGGAACTGGATGAATCGCTGCAGGGCCGCTTTGTGGTGAGCAAAAAGGGATTGGTTTATCAGTTCGACCACTACGAGGTCGGCGCGTACGCCGAAGGCACCTACGAGTTCACCGTGCCGTGGTCTGCGCTCATGGATTACCAGCCCAGCAACCTGGCCAAGCGACTCTCTATGCCCTAAGCGGGACGCACCCCAAGCGGTAGATTCGAGTGGCCATGCCACAGTTTCGGCTATACGATACGATGTCGCGCAGCGTGCGTCCGGTAGAGACGCAAGAACCCGAACACCTCCGGTTCTACTGCTGTGGCCCCACCGTGTATAGCTACGCCCACATTGGCAACTTCCGCACTTTTTTGAGTGCGGACCTGGTGGTGCGCACGGCCGAATCCCTCGGCTGGCGCGTCAGCTACGCCAGCAACATCACCGACGTCGGTCACCTCACCGAGGATGACGTGGCCGACGCGGGCGGCGAGGACAAGATGGAGCGCGCCCTTCGCAGCAAGGAGGGCGAAGCCTTTGCCAACGTCTGGGATCTCGCGCGGCACTACGCCGATGCCTTTGAAGAAGATTGGAGATTGCTGAACATGCGGGCTCCCACGGTGCGCCCCCGCGCCACCGAGCACATGCGCGAGCAGATCCAGGCCGTGGAAGACCTCATCAAGTCCGGCCACGCCTACGAAACGCCGACCGGCGTGTACTTCTCGGTGGAGAGCTTTGACGGCTACGGCAAGCTGAGCGGCAACAAGGATCAGGACACCCTGATGCGCGCCGTGCGCACCGTGGTGCAAGATGACAACAAGCGCCACCCGGCCGACTTTGCCCTTTGGAAGAAGGACGACAAGCACCTGATGCAGTGGTTCAGCCCGTGGGGATGGGGCTTCCCGGGATGGCACATCGAGTGCTCCGTGATGGCGCGCCAGTATCTGGGCGACACGATTGACCTCCACGCGGGCGGCGAAGACCTCGTCTTCCCGCACCACGAGTGCGAAATCGCGCAGAGCGAGAGTTGCACCGGTAAGGCGTTCTCCAACCACTGGATGCACGTGCGGTTCTTGCAGGTGGAAGGTGAGAAGATGGCCAAGAGCAAGGGCAATTTCTTCACGGTACGTCAGCTCATTGAAGAAGGCCACGACCCGCTCGCGATCCGCCTGGCGCTGATGGGCACGCCCTACGGCAAGCCCATGAACTTCACGATGCAGGGCCTGCGCGATGCCGGGGGCATCCTGGCGCGCATCCAAGAAGTGGAACGCCGCGCGGCCAAGGAAGCGGGCACGCCGGGGACCGAAATCCAGCGCATCTACGACGAACTGCTCGGCGCGATGTGCGAGGACCTCAACACGAGCGTGGCGGTGGCCAAGATGATCGAAGGGATTCGGAGCTTCCTGCGCGAAGACACGCTCTCGGCGGCGCAGGCCGGGGAAGCGCGCTGGTTCCTGGATCGCATCGAGCAAACCCTGGGTATGCACGGCCGCACCGCCGAGCCCACCACCGCCCCCGAGGTGCCCGAGATCAACGGAGTGCTCATCACTAAGTGGATCGAGGACCGGGCGGAAGCCAAGCGCGCCAAGGACTTTGCCCGCGCCGACGACATCCGCAAACAAATCGAGGCGGCCGGCTTTGAACTCCGCGATACTCCGCAAGGCACGGAGTGGAAGCGGCTGGCTCCGGGAAGTTAAGGTGCGCTAGTCTCGCCTAGCTCTTGGGCGGGGCGTACATCTGCTCGATGAGACGAATGTACTCATCGAGCGGCCCCAGCCCGACTTGCCGCCGGCGTTCATCCACTCGGTGCGGGTCACGCAGGCGGGTGGGCACAGCCTTGCCGTTCACAAGCGACATCTGGGTGCCGTAAATCTGCATCCCGCCCGTGTTGATGGCCACCCGGTCCGCAAGATAGGCAAAGTCCGTCCCACTCACCTCGCCCTTGGCCACCAGGGGCTCCATCAGGCGCAGGCAGTGCTTTTGAAACTCGGGGTCCGCATCTTGGTGCTGCACAATCAGCCACGCCATGTGCCCGGCTTCCCGCCCCACGCGGGTGTAGGTGGGCCACCCCACACTGGCCACGATGCGCTTGAGTTCCGCGCCATTAACGCGGTCTTCCCGTTCCACATCGTGCATAGCAATTTGCAAGGCGGCTTGGTCATTCCGTTGCATTGCGCCAATCAAGCGAAAGCGCGCTTCCTGCTCGGCCATAGACATGGCGATGATGCGCATCCCGAGGTCGGGATCAAGCGGGGCACTCGTCGGCGGAGGTGCCAGCGCGATTGCCAATGCCACCGGAACAAGCGAAAGGGCCATACTCCGATGACGAACGAACCTAGCGCCGGGTTGCGAGTTAGATCGGCTCGCCGTCCATCTCTTGGCTGGCGATCATGTTGTTCGGGTCGAGCGTCAGGGCGTGCCGGAAGGCGTTCTGCGCCTCCGATTCTCGGCCCAATCGGCGCAGCGTAATCCCAATGAGAGCGTAAGAATCCGCGTATCCCGAGTTCAAGCGGGCCGCTTCCTCAAAGGCCGCAAGCGCCTCTTCGGTCTTGTTGCCCTCGAACAAGGCTTCCCCTAGCCGTACGTGCAGGTCAGGAAATGTCGGCGCTAATTTAATCGCATCTTTCATGCTGCGCTCGGCACGTTCGTGATCCTGCGCCAGCATCGCATTGCGGAACTCCTCCACCAAGGAGGGAATATCGAAATTGCCCTTCGGTCGGAACGTTAGCAACCACTGGGCCACTGCATCCCAATTCTTGGCTTCGGCCTGCTGGACCACACCGTCCCACTCGTCGGATTGCATGTTCCCGAATCGCTCCATGGTGCTCATGGCTTGGTTCCAGCCGTTCTCCGTGTCGCCAAGTTTCACCAAAATGCCCGCGCGGCGAAGGTGGGCCACCGCGTAGCGGGGGTTGATTTCCAAGGCGGCATCCACGTGGGCCAACGCCTTTGAGAAATCACCGACCCGAGCATAGGCCGTGGCAAGGCTGGCCTGTACATCGGCAAACCGAGGGCGCAAGCCGGCGGCCTGCATGAGGACGGCCACGGCATCTTCGTCCTGGCCTTCGGCGAGAGCGGCCGTGCCCATACGCGCCAGGGAACCGGCTAAATAGGAAATCGCCTTTTCGCGCAGACGGTCGTTCGGCTCGGTCTCTACGGCTTGGCTAAAGTGGGCGGCAGCTTCGGCAAAGCCCTTGTTCTCGTAGGCTCGCAAGCCCCGGTCAAAGTGCTCGTTCTGCCCAAAGCCAAACCATTTCCCGACAAACGTCATTCAATCCCCAAGTTCAAAGTGGAACGCGCAACCCAAAGGAGATGGCCATCCGTGGCCGCTCGCCCGCCAGTCCTTTGGCATCATTCAGACGCAGTTGACCGGCGGAAAGGCGCGTTACACTTCTAAAACGAGACCGTCATACCCCACCAGGATGCGATGAGGTTCGAACCACTTGGCGAGTTCCTCGTGGGTGGCGTCGCCGTTATGGCTATGGTGAGTTGTCACAACTTGGCTACTGGCCGTTAGCGTGCCCATCTGTCGCAAGCGGCTCACGACGGCCAAACATTCGTGGGCATCTAGGTGCCCATTGTAGGGCGTGTGCACAAATCCTTCCGAGCACTCTATCACCAAAAGGTTAACAGTGATCCCCTGCAGATATCGCCACGTTCGCTCGTCCCAAATCCCGGTGTCAGTGGCATAAAGGAGAGTCCTTCCGTTCTGCTCAATGAGTAGGTTTTGAGTGTCCTCGGTGGGTGAGCCGTGGTTCGCTTTTATGGGGGTCACCACATAGTCCGCATGGCTAAAACTCGTAAAGCTCTGCGTGGTGACCATGTCCATTGGCCAATCGGGATAGCGCTCGCGGAGTCTGCGAATGATGGTGCCGTTGGCGTAAATGGTAAAGGGGCACTGGTCCTCGGCCGTAAAGGGCACCACCGCGTATTGCAATTCTTCAATGGCAAAGTGGTCCGCATCGCTATGGGTAAAGACAACGGCCGACCAATCGCGCGGGCAACTCCCGGTTGCATTCACTTGCGCAAAGGTGTCCGGGCCAAAGTCGATCTTGAGATCCTCGTTGACCAAGGCGGCCGCCCGGGTCCGCACATCACGGCCCCCGTGCTGGCGGGCGTATTCACTCACGCGACTATCGCCAAACAGCCCCGGAATCCCATCGGCCCCGCCCGTTCCTTGCAGCGTTAGTTTCATCGGTCTCGTCGGCTCCAAAATACGGGTCCCGAGGGGATGCGAGGCAAGACCTGCGCCATGGCGGGGGCAAGGGGGTCTCTGGACTCAAGCGTGAGTGCAGCGGGGCCTTGCTCATGCTCAGCCATTCGCTCCCAGCCGGTGCCGCCCAGCCATTCGCCGAGCGTCGCCCAGAACGAAGCCTCGCGGGGGCGGAACGCCCACTCGCGGCCATCGGCTTCGGTCACCCGGAGAAGAGAATCATGGGGAGCCATGCTTTCGAGTTCTGGACCGCTGAATATCGTGCCGAGTTCCGCGCACCGGGTCTGCAGGTCCGGCGCGGGGTATCGCTTGAGCCGGAGCGGAACCGGTTGCGCATGGGCCTTCGCCACAATCGCCACCAAGGCGTGGGTGGCCTTGGGGTTCTCTTCCGTGAAATTGCGAACCGCCCCTAACCGCTCGGGGCTATCCACGACTTGCAAGCCCGGAAGAGAAAGGGACTCGTCCGTCAACTCGCACAAGATGGATTCCTCAAGATTGTTGAGAGTCGGGAGGTCAGCCACTGCCACAAGCGGCTCCAAGAAGGTGTCGGTGGATTCCAACAGGCGCAATCGGTCATCGCCCCGGGTCGGGAGTTCAGCCCCTTGCGGATGCAAATCGGTGACGGCTACCAAACCGTACAAGACGTTCATGCCATGCCACTTAAGGCCGAAAATGCGGGGCTCGTCAGCCAGGGCAAGAGTGCCATCCCTCCGCCAAGACTCGAGCTGCGCGGCGGACCGGGCGTACTGGACAAACTGGCTGCGGTCATCGGATTCTCGGCGAGGACGCACGAGGTGAATGGCGCTCAAAGGATCTTGCCGCAGTGCTTCCACGGCCTCCGGAGTCAGAGTCTCGACAGGCGGGAACCATCCGGCAGGCGGAAGCCCGCTCAGGCCCCGAAACGGCCTCACTTCCACCATGCGGGAATCATACCGATGCCGTTACCGAGGCATCGGGCCCCCCGGTTCAGGGGCCTCTGCCAACGTACCCCCACGGTTTCCCGTAGGCTGTTTCAAGCATGAGTAGACTGGCCGTAATGAGTCTTCCTCGGCACTTTGCCGAATGGCAGAGCCGCGTGGACGCCCGGATGGCCGAGCTCCTCCCGAGCGAGGATCTCCCCGCGCCCGCGCTAAGCCAGTCCATGGCGTACAGTGCGTTGGCCCCGGGCAAGCGGGTCCGCCCCTTGCTGTGCATGGCGAGTGCCCTGGCGGTGGGCGGCGACCCGGATGCGGCGCTGGACGGCGCATGCTCCCTCGAATTCCTGCACGTCTTCTCGCTCATCCACGACGACCTGCCGGCGATTGACAACGACGATTTGCGCCGAGGCCGCCCCACCAACCACAAGGTCTACGGCGAAGGCATGGCGATCTTGGCCGGGGACGCCTTGTTTGCCTTGGCTCTCAAAGTTGCCCTCACAAGCCACGCCGAGCCGGCCATCGCCCACCACGCGGGTTTGTGCCTGGCCGAGTGCGCCGAGGTGCTGGTGCGCGGAGAAGTGCTGGACGTTCTGAGTGAAGGGGAGAACCCGGACCTCGCTCTCGTCCAAGAGATTCATGCGATGAAGACGGGAGCCCTGCTGGGGTGCGCCTGCGAAATGGGCGGTCGCCTCGGCGGCGCTAACGAAGCCCAAGCCGCTTCTCTCCGCGCCTACGGCCAGCACCTCGGCCTCGCGTTCCAAATTGCGGACGACGTCCTCAACGAAACCGGCAACGAGGAACAATTGGGCAAGGCCAGCGGCAGTGACCGCGCCCGAGGCAAGCAAACCTATGTTGCCGTGATGGGCGTGGACGGAGCCCGCGCGGCCGCCGAACGGGAAATCAGTGCCGCCCTCGCCGCGCTGGATGACATGCCCGGCGAGACCGACACCCTCCGCACCTTCGCGCGCTACGTCATCGATCGGCAGCACTAGACCGACCGGGGCAATCCGAACCCCGCGCGGTATTCTAGGGAGTGACATGGCGTTCCAAGAAGGCGATCGCGTACGCATCCAGACCCCTGACCTCGGGGCCGGAGCGGAGCTCAGCGGGGTCTACCCCCACATGCAAGGGCTGACGGGCAAGATCGCGAACATCTATAACAACGATGAGATCGCCGTCGAGATCGACCTGGATCAGCTGAAGGGCGTGGCGCAAGACGTGCATGCCATTTCCACCCAGCGCATGCGCGACAAGCTCGACAAGAACCTGCCGCAAGAAGACCGCAAGCTGCTGACGAAGGAAGAAATCCAGTTCACGCCGCACTACGTGCTACTTGTGCGCGCCAAGGACCTGCAAAAGGTATAAGTTCTTCACCCCAAGTGGGGGAGGCGTGATGGAATTCCTTCTGGCTATGGCAGCCCGGGAACTGATGGTCAGCCAAGGAATGGCCATCATGATCTCCATCCCGTTCGTGGGGATTTGCGGCGTCGTTCTGCTCCACTGGTGGATTGATGGCGAAATTCACTGGTCGGTGGCCATCGGGGGGTTCCTGTTTTGCCTGGCCATGTTCGCAGTGGCGCTTTTCTGGCCCGACCCGACGGTGCTCGCCCCCACCCTGCTCTCTATGATCATCACGGTGGTCTTCTTCCCTTATGCCCGGGAGAAGGTCGCCGAATCGGAAATCCGCCGCATTTCCACCCGCCAACTCGACCAAGCCCACCAAGCCGTGGTGGAACGCCCCGACAACATGACGGCTTGGTTCGCCATCACCAGCCTGCTCTATGAGCACGGTCTCAAAGGGCCGGCCATTGCCGTGCGCGAACGCCTGCTCAACGGCCTGAGCAACGACATGGACCCGATCAAGAACCAGTCCGTGCGCGGCATGTACGCCGCCGAAGAGCGGATGCTGAAGGTGTGGCGTCGAAACCTGAAGGGCAAGAAAGACCCCTTCGCGCCGCTCAAGTGCCGTTCGTGTGGGCACATCAACCCTTGTAATGAGATTGCCTGCATGAAGTGCAAGGCGCCGTACCTGCTGGAGTACGCCCGCCGCGCCCGCGCCAAGGAACGGATGACGACCCGCCTCATCATTGGGTGGGCGACGCTCGTGGGCTTTCTCGTGGCAACGATGGCGGTGATGGTGCAAAACGACCAACTGGGCTGGCCAATGCTCTTTGGGGGCATTCTTGTTTGCGGCGGGGTGCTGACCTGGGTGTTTCGAGCTCCGCGCATGGCCTGAACGGGGCTCCTCCCCGGCTTCCACCGTCAACGTGCCAAAATGAAGCCAACTTATGGCCGGCCATAGTAAATGGAAGAACATCCGCATCCGCAAGGGCAAGCAAGACGCGATTCGCGGCAAGCTCTTCACCAAGCTCTCCCGGGAAATCATCGTGGCGGCGAAGATGGGCGGCGCGGACCCCGAGACGAACGTGCGACTTCGCCTCGCCATCGCTAAGGCCAAAGAAAATTCTGTGCCCCGCGACAACATCGAACGCGCACTGGCCAAGGGCGCGGGCAACGTCGAGGGTGAAAACTACGAAGAGCTGTGCTACGAGGGCGTCGGCCCGGCGGGCGTGGCCTTCATGGTTGAGGTCTACAGCGAGAACAAGAACCGCACCGTCTCCGAACTCCGCCACGCCTTTAACAAGCACGGCGGCGGCCTGACGGAAAACGGCTCGGTGGCTTGGCAGTTCAAGTCGTGCGGCATGATCCTCATCGACAAGTCCGCGGGCGATGAAGACACCGTGACCATGGCCGCCCTAGAAGCCGGAGCCTCGGACGTGCTGGTCGACGACGAGGACACCTACACCATTTACACGGCGGTGGAAGACCTCCACCAAACCAACAACGCTCTGAATGAAGCGGGGTTCGCCACCAAGGATGTGGGCCTCACCCGCATCCCCACCAACATGGCCAGCCCCGGCGACGAAGACTGGGCCAAGATCATTCGCCTCTACGATGCGCTGGAAGATCTCGACGACACGAAGGAAGTCTTCATGAACGTCGAGATTCCGGAAAGCGCTTACGAAGGCATCGACTAATCGGAGCCCCCATGTCGAATCGCGCCCCGGTGCCCGTTGTCACATTGAGCCTGATTGGCCTCAATTTGGCGGCGGCCGTGGCGACGACGCTCGATCCGACCCTGGCCGACCGGTACGGGTTCTGGGCGGTGCGTCCGGATGGTTTCCGGGCCTTCACTTCGCTCTTTCTCCACGCCAACTTGCTGCACCTGGCGGGCAACCTCGTCTTCCTCGCGGCGGTCGGTCCGCTTGTCGAATTCCACGCCCGGGCGTGGCGGCTCGGCACGGTTTACATTGCCAGTGGCCTGGCCGGCGTGGGGGCGCATTACGTGGTAGCGCGCTCATTAGAGTTTTCGCCGCCGCTCGTTGGGGCAAGCGGTGCCATTGCCGGGGTGGTGGCCTACGCCACGTTGCTATACATGGGCATGAAGGTGCCCGTCGCGCCCAAGCTGGGCCTCAAGGTTTCCGTGCTGACCCTGGTGTGGGTGGCGATGCAAGGCGTCGGGGCCCTCATGGCCAACAATGCCGAAGCCGGGAGCACCGCCTACTGGTCGCACCTGGCCGGGTTCTTTGTCGGTTTGGTGTTGGCGTTCCTGTTCCGTGCGCCCAAGCAAGCGAGCTTGCGGATCGGGCACGAGGCGCTGGACCGCATGAATCAGCGCAGCCCGGCGGCCGTGCTGGCGACGGCCGAAGCGATTTTGGCGAAGCACCCGGCCGACCCCCGCGCGCTGCGTGATCGCGCGATTGCCTACGGCGACCTGCACGAGCCGGACAAGGAAGCCGCCGCCATCCGGGAGTGGGTGGAGCGCACTCAGGGGGAACCACAGCGGGAATCCCTGGCCTACATCCGCGATCATCGGCTCTGGCAAGCTCTGGAGCCTCTCGACCGCGCGCGCTTGGCCCACGCCTACCAAGAGGATTCGTTAGGTGAGGCCCTGTTAGAAAGTCTCGTCAAGGGCCCGGACAACCCGCAGCGCGCCGACGCCCTGCTGAGCCTGGCCGAGTGCCTGAGCGACCGCGACCCCGTGCGCAGCCATGCCCTGCTAACCGAGTTGGCCGAAAAGTACAGTGGCCACGGAGCCTTTCAGCTGGCGCAACAGAGAGGGCACTGGCCGCTGCCCAAATCTGGGGCCAAATCGTGAGCCAATCCCGACTCAAGAGCTGGTGGCGCGGCGTGCGCCCCCGGGTGCTGGCGTTCCCGATCTACTGCATCGTGCGCTTGTTGCTGGCTACTGTCCGCATCGAGGTTGTGGGCCGGGAGAAGTGCACCGGCGGCCCCTATCTGCTGGCCGGGTGGCATGGGCGTACCATGCTGGCGACCAAGGTGTTTCGCGGCGACGGCATCTGGACGATCATCAGCCTCAGCAACGACGGCAACATGCAAACTCGCATCTTCCAGCGCTTTGGATTTCGTGTGATTCGAGGTAGCACCGGACGCGGTGGTGCCCGCGCCTTGGCCGAGAGCATCAAAGTGTTGCGCCAAGGCGGGTGGATGGCCTTCACCCCTGATGGCCCGCGCGGCCCCAGCCAAGTTGTGCAGCCGGGCATCGTGCGGATGTCGCAAAAGGCGCAAGCCCCGATGGTGCCTATGGGCGTGAGCGCCAACCGTCGCTGGCTCATCAACTCCTGGGATCGCTACATGGTGCCAAAGCCGTTCAGCCGTGCGGTGATGATCTTCGGCGATGCGGTGACCGTGCCCGCCGACGCCGACGAAGAAACCCTCGAAGCCGCCCGCCTTCAACTGGAAGCCGAAATCAAGCGCGTGGAAGCCGAAGCCGAAGCTCGCATGGGCCACGCCCACTAGTCGGCCCATCCGGAGAGGGAAGGCGTCATAATTCGGGGCATGAGTGTCGTCCTGATGGATGCGGCGGCCATGCGCCGAACCTTGGGGCGCATGGCGCACGAGATACTGGAAGCCAACGAGGGCGGCCAAGACCTGGTCGTGGTCGGGATTCTGAACGGGGGCGTCCCTATTGCCCGGCGCCTGGCCTTCTTGATGACCCAAGTCGAAGGCTTCACCATCCCTTGCGGCAGCGTGGACATTGCGGGCTACCGCGACGACCGCCCCGCCAACGGTGACGACCGCACCGACATCCCGTTCAGCCTTAAGGACAAGACGCTCATCCTGGTGGACGAAGTGGTGTTTTCCGGACGCACGGTGCGGGCCGCCATGGACGCCATCCTGCACCACGGTCGCCCGAAGTGCATCCAACTCGCCACCCTCATTGATCGCGGGCACCGCGAGCTTCCCATCCAACCGGATTACTGCGGGGTGACCTTCCACACCGAGGCCTCGGACCACATCCGGGTCACCACCAAGGAGCAAGGCGACGCCGACGACTGCGTGGTGCTCATCGAAGCCGAGGAGCGCGAATGAACCGCAACCTCCTTGCCATGCGCCACCTGGATGTAGACGACATCCAGTACTTGCTGGCCATGGCCCAAATGCACAAGGACAACGTGGAGGCGGGTGACTACCCCGCGCCCCCGAGTGTGCGCCGCAGCGTGGGCCTGCTGTTCTTTGAGAACTCCACCCGCACCCGGGTCTCCTTTGAGAAAGCCTGCCATTACCTCGGCTACCAGCCGGTGAACTTCTCCGGCGACGGCAGTAGCATGAGCAAGGGCGAAACCCTGCGCGACACGATTTTCACGCTCAAGCACGAACGGCTGGATGCCCTGGTGATGCGGCACCGCTCGTCGGGCGCGGCCAACCTCGCGGCGGAATACTTTGGCGGGCCTACGGTGAATGCCGGCGATGGTCAGCACGAGCACCCCACCCAGGCCCTGAGCGATGCCCTCACCGTTCTCTCCCGCAAGGGGCAAATCGAAGGGCTGAACGTGGCAATCGTGGGGGACATCCTCCACTCGCGGGTGGCCCGCAGCGACGCCTGGATCTTCAGCAAGCTTGGCGCCCATGTGCGCTTCGTCGGTCCGAACACCTTGGTGCCTAGCGTGATGAGCGGCTTGCCGGGCAGTGTGCACTACGACCTCAAGGAGGGCTTAGACGGCGCGGACGTGGTGATTTGCCTGCGCCTACAACGCGAGCGCATGAAGGGGCCTCATTTGAGCTCAAGCCGCGAATACACCAAGCTGTACCAAGTCAATCGCGCCGCCCTTCGGGTGGCAAATCCCGAGGCGATCGTGATGCACCCTGGCCCCATGAACCGAGGCGTGGAATTGGATGACGCCACCGCCGACGGTCCGCAGTGCGCGGTGCTGGAGCAGGTCACCAACGGAATCTTTGTGCGAATGGCCGCCCTGCAGTGGGCGCTGGGCGACGACCGAGGTGACGCATGAGAACAGTTTTTAAGAACGGTCGGATCATAGACCCGAGCCAAGACCTCGATCTTGTCGGCCATGTCGTCGTCGAGAATGCCCAAGTCGTGGCCTGTGGCCCGGACGTCGACATCAGCGATGCCACCACGGTGTACGACTGCACCGGCCTTTGGATCACTCCGGGCTTGGTAGACATGCACGTCCACTTACGTGAACCGGGCGAGGACTACCGCGAGACCATCAAGACGGGCACCCGAGCCGCCGCTGCCGGTGGTTTCACCACCATTTGCTGCCTGCCCAACACCACCCCGCCGCTGGACACGCCGGCCCTGATTGACTTCATTCTCGATAAGAGCGCGGCCCCCGATGCGGGCGGTGTCTTTGTGGCGCCGGTAGGCGCGCTGACGACGGTGAAGGACGGCCAAACCCGGATGGCGAACCTGGCCAGCCTCAAGAGCGCAGGCATCGTGGCCGCCAGCGACGAGGGCGTGCCGGTGCAGGACGCGAACCTAATGCTCCACGCGATGGAGTACTGCCGCCAGCTGGACCTGCCGATCATGGCGCACTGCGAGGACCTCTCCCTTAGCGCCAACGGGCAGATCAACGACGGGGCGATTAGCGCTTTGCTCGGCCTGGCCGGGATGCCGCGCACCGCCGAAGAAGTGATGGTGATGCGCAACTGCCTGCTGAGCTTGCAGACGGGTTGCCGCGTACACATTCTCCGGGTCAGCAGTTGGGGTTCGGTGGAGCTCATCCGCCAGGCCAAGTACCTCGGCGCCCCGGTGACCGCCGAAGTCTGCCCGCACCACTTCTGCCTCACCGAAAACGACCTCGGCGAGTTCGATACGAACTTCAAGACCACCCCACCGCTCCGCACCGAACTGGACGTGGACATGATCCTTCAGGGTCTCTCTGACGGCACCATTGATGCGATTGCGAGTGACCACAGCCCGTATGCGGCCCACGAAACCCGAGTGCCGTTTGACGAAGCTCCGTTCGGATGCGTCGGCTTGGAAACCGCCCTGGGCGTCACGCTCACGTTCGTCACCCACAAGGGGGTGCTCAGCCCCAGCGAAACCGTGCGGCGGCTAGCCACCGCGCCCTCTCAAATCTTGGGGCTCGATGCGGGCACGCTGAAGCCGGAAACCACGGCTCTCGCTCAAGTCACGGTGATTGACCCCGACGTCGAGTGGACGTTTGATGTCAAAAAGACCTTCTCTCGCGGCAAAAACAGTCCCTTCGATGGAATGAACTTGAAGGGCAAAGCGGTTCTCACTTATTGTGGGACGGAAATCTACCGGGATGCACTCTGGGATTCGGCGCGCGACCACACTACGGAATAACTTCGGTTACTCGCTCGGGCTGGCGGCTCTAGCCTTCGCCAGTTTCGGGTGCCAGACCGACGTGATTGACTATCCCCTCGACCCGCAACAAGTGGGGCAGGTGGATGCTGACCTGGTGCTGCGAACCTACAACGCCCACCGCGAGCGCCTCGAGGTCCGGGTGGCCAAGCAGGGTTTGGATCCGAAAGAGAAAGATCGCCTCCTGCGCGAGTTCCTCAAAACCTTTACTGACACCACGGACACCGGCAACATACCGATTGAAAAGGCGTACCAGTACGCCGACATGTTTCGACTGGCGGGAGACTGGAAGACGGCAGAGAACCTCTACGGCGCGAGCGTGAAATGGGCCGAGGGGCGCAAGGATTACGACCGCTTCACCAACGATGCCCTTCGGCAAGCCTGGTGTCTCGCTGAACTCGGGCAAGTGAAGCCCGCTTTGGCCCTCGCTCGGCGCACCTACACCGTACCCCCCGCCGCCAAGGCCCCCATCCTGTTTGCGGTGCTATACGAAATCACCCCCGCTGCCCGGGGCAAGGGCGAAGATAAGGAACTCGCCAAGCTCATTGCGGATGCCTGTGCGCAGCACGTGCAGGTGCGCGTAGACCCCGCCTCGGCCAGTGGTCAAGCCTTGATCCAGGGCCGCGCCTACCATATGCGGGTGGCGATGAATACCGTCATTGAACTCTACGGCAACGACGCGCGTAACCCAGAAGCCCGGGAACTCGTCGGTGACATTGCCACTCTCTTGGCCGCGGAGCGCCGCTTCTAAATCATGCTTCCCGAATTCTTCCAAATCGGCAATTTTCCGGTCCGCTCCTTCGGCGTGTTGATGATGATCGCCGTACTGGTGGGGGCGTACCTGGCCATGCGGCGCGCACCGCGCTACGGCTTGGACAAGGACGCCGTCATCGAGCTGATGTCGTGGCTGGTCTTGCCGGGCATCCTCGGGGCGCGGCTGGCCTACATCATTTTCAACTGGCAAACCGAATTCGCTGGCCACCCGGAACGCCTGTGGACGCTCCG
>DEIB01000052.1:0-512 GCA_002352215.1 Chthonomonas sp. UBA2785
GTTCTTCTCGGTGAGGACCTTGTTGTAGGCCAGCACCTCGCTCCAGGTGCGGGGCGGACGTTCCGGGTCCAGCCCAGCCGCCCTCAACTCAGCGGCCTTCTCCCGAAAAACCGCCTTGTTGTAATACATGATGCGGTCATCCGCCTCGGTGGGGATGCCGTAGAGCTTGCCCTCGTACTGAGCTTCTTCCCAGGCGGCCGGGTAGTACTGATCGGGGGTCGGCGTGAGCGGGTCTTTGCCTCGGTCGCGCTCGATGAGGTCGTCCAGGGGCATGAAGGCGCCACGGCTGGCCCAGTCGCTCAGCGTAAATCGGTCTTGGCGGATAATGTCGGGCGGCACTCCGCCCACAATGCTGGTGAGCAGCTTTTGGGGGTTCATTTCCCCCGCTCCCATGCTCAGGAGCTTCACTTGGTACTGCGGGTTGCGGCGCTCAAACTCGCGCACCACCGCATCAATGCCCTTGCTATCCGGGCCGGGGGCCAAGCCCCACACCACGATCGGCGTGCGTTCGG
>DEIB01000052.1:622-67426 GCA_002352215.1 Chthonomonas sp. UBA2785
TGCCGCCTGACATCATCCACACGCCGCCAATCACGGCCAGCGCCACGACGATGAGAACAGGAACGGCCCAACCGGGAAGTTCAGCCTTCATGTCTTACTCGCCCGGGAGTCGGCAAACGCCGTCGGCCGGGTTCCAGCCCGCGTCCAGACAGGAGATACCCTGGTCCCAAATGCTGCCGGCGGGGGTGCCCACCCACCAGGCGGCCTTTTCTTCGTAGCCTTCCAGCTTGGTGCCGTGGCGGACGCCATCGCTGGAGTTACCGTTCATCTTCAGGTACTTGACGTGACCGTCAGCGTACGCATAGATGGCGCCTTCACCGTACTTGTTGGCAATTTCACCAAAGGCCGAGCGCGGGTCGCTGCTGGGCAGGTCATCGCGGCGGGTGTTGTAAGCCACCGTACCGACCCACCAATCCAGGCTGGCCCACGGGTCCGGCTGCGTGTTCAGCGCTTGGCGCTTTTCAACCAGCGTCACCGTCGCGGCGACTTCCGGCGGCGAGGTTTGGCTGATGGAGCCGCGCCAGGAGGTGCCCCAACCAATGGCCGGGTTGATCTGCGGGCTTTGGAACACGTTGCTGGCCACGGCGTAGCCGATGCGAAGTTGGCCGAACGGCGTGTTGAACTTCGGTCGCTGGTCCTGCGTGGACACGAAGATCTGATAGTTCTTCATGTACGGCTGGATGATCTTGTCGAAGGACATGGATTGCGTCGGGTCCGGNNGCGGCTTCCTTCGCCTTGGCGAAGACCGGGAAGAGGATGGCGGCCAGGATCGCGATAATCGCGATCACGACGAGGAGTTCAATGAGCGTAAAGCCCATCTTTCGGTTTTGAGTCATTTGGATCACCTTGAATGAGAGCGGTTGCGAAACTCGCAGACGCATAGATAAATCACGGGAGCGACACCTCACCAGCGCGTGCCCGATGGACATGGCTTCGGACCTGTCGCATAGCGGCAGAATCCTCGGCGAGGACGGCAAGGCTGAGCGGCGGCATGTTGATCGAGAGAGTGTCCTCTTCGACGCTCACCACTCGGTTAGAAAGCAGATCAATATAGGCGCGGGATGCGCCGGCGGCGGGAATCGCGACGTTGCGGTCCACGGTCGAGCGATTGACGACAACGGTCACGCCTTGGTTCTCGGTGCCACGACGAAAGACCAGGGTGCGGTCCGCATCATTGGCTTCAATTAAGCTCGGTTCCCCGCTTTGTAGTGCCGGGGATAGACGGCGCAGGGTGGCCAGGGCGCGGTACTCCTGGAGGAACGGATTTTCGTTGGTCGCGTTGTTCCATACCATGCCCCGTCGGTTATCCGGGTCGCGCCCGCCTTCCATCCCGATCTCTTCACCGTAATAGATGCTCGGCGCACCGATCCAGGTGAACTGAAGCCCCGCCCCCAGGAGCGCGAGCTTGGCGTCCCCCTCGCACAGCGTGACGAAGCGCGGGGTGTCGTGGCTGCTCAGCAAGTTGAGCATGTTGCGCGAAACGGCAGGGCCGTAGCCAAAGTGCACCCGCATCAGGCTGCCCCAAAACTCGGTCGAAGTCGTGCGCCCGTTGGCCACGTATTGCACCACTGCATCGCGGAATTGGTAGTTCATCGCCGAATCCCACTGGTCACCTTCCAACCACGGGCTGGCATCGGTCCACACTTCGCCCAGAATCCAGCGGTCCTCGTTCTGCTTCTTCACGGCCTTGCGGAAGGCACGCCAGAAGTCCATTTCGACTTCATTGGCCACATCCAGCCGCCAGCCAGCGATGTCGGCTTGCTCTTGCCAATCCTGGACCACCTTGAGCATGTAATCGCGGGCGGCCGGGTGCTTCAGGTTCACCTTGGGCATGGAGCGGAAGCCCGCCCAGGCTTCGTAGTTCGGGTTCTCTTCGACTCGAATCGGCCAAGACTTGACGAAGTACCAATCCTTGTAAGCCGAAGCGGGGCCATTTTGGCGGAGGTCAGCGAACGCCTTAAAGTCCGTGCTGGTGTGGTTGAACACGCCATCCAACACCGTGCGAATGCCTTGTTTGCGCAGGCTGTGCGTCAGGTCAATCAGTTCTTGGTTGGTGCCGTAGCGCGGGGCCACCAGCGCGTAGTCCGTCGTCTCGTAGCCGTGGTTACTCGGTCCATCAAAAATCGGGTTGAGGTAGATCGCGTTGACACCCAGCTTCACCAAATGGTCAGTGCGGTCCGCAATTCCCTTGATGTCGCCTCCATGGAACGACCAATACGTTGGCGGGGCATCCCAGGCCAGGCTCCCTTCCGGGTCATTCTTGGCGTTGCCATTTTCAAAACGGTCGGGGAAGATTTGGTAGAAAACGCTCTGTTCCACCCATTTCGGCGGCGTGAGTGACATGAGGTTCTTGGGGGCCACAAACGGACCATCCTTGGACTGAAGAACATCCCGCTCGGCGCCGTCTCGGATCTCAAAGCTGTACTTGAGGTCGGTGCTACGGTTCCACGGCGTGCGCCCCACCCAGTAGTCGTAGAGGTCGTCGCGGCTGGCGAAACTCAACCGCACTTCTGGCTTCCCTTCGACCTTCAAGTAGACCGCCTCAACGTCTTGGCGACGGGTCCGCACCGTCACATTCGCTTGCCCTTCGGCGACGCTAAAGTACGGCAACTTGGGCTCGTGCCGGAGTGCCGAAAGCGTGATGGTGCCGTCGTTGATGTCGGCGGGCACATCGTAGCCCTTGGGGAACACAAAGATCAGCGAGTTGATGTTGCCGTTGCCGTCGTCTTGGCTGCGCGCGCGGGGGTCAATCACCCAGTCGCGCCCATCGAGCACGAACTTGTATTCGTGCCGCCCCGGCGTCACCGGAATGGTAACGCGCCACGTGCGGCCATCGGCCGATTTCATCGGGGTGGCCAGGGCATTCCAGCCGTTAAAGGTTCCCGCCACCGAAACGGTCATCACCGAGCGGTCGGCAACGAACTCAAACGTGTGCGCGGTTTGATCCGGGTTGGCCGCGCCTTGAGCCAGCAATAAGAGAGCGGAAATCATGCCATCCCCCCGTGATTCAAACGACTGGAGCCGCGCACCCGCAACGTGCACGGCACAATCTCGCGGACCGGCTCGTTCGACGGCGATTCATCCAACAGGTTTAGCAAGCAAGTCACGGCCTTCTGCACCAGGCGATCGAGGTTCAGACTCACCGAGCTCAGGCCCGGAGTCGTGAGATCGCACAGCCGCGAGTCATTGAACGACACAATGCCGACATCCTGCGGGCAGCGGAGACCGGCGCGGTGGACGGCATTGATCACGCCCATCGCCATAAAGTCGTCCAGCACCACAAAGGCATCGGGCCGGTGCTCGGCCAGGGCTATAGCGGCGGCGCAGCGGGCATTCTCCGCCCCGAAGTCGGCGTGGAACACCATCGGCGCGCACTCGTGGGCGCGCATCACGCGGCGGTAGCCTTCTTCGCGGTCGTCGCTCACCGTCACGCCTTGGCGGCCGGCAATCAGCGCCACCCGCTGGTAGCCCATATCCACCAGGTGTTGGGTGGCAATTTGCGCGGCGTAAATATTGTCGTTATCCACCGACCACACCGGCTGCCCGCCCGGGTTGCCAATAAGAACAAACGGGAACTGGTCTTCCTGCAACAGGTGGAGGCGGCGGTCGTTGAGCTCGCTTTCCACCAGGATCATCCCGTCCACCCGCCGCGAGCGCAGCAGCTCGTCGTAAACGTCCACTTGGTCTTGGTGGTCGCTAATGACCTCGAGGGTGAGACGGAATTCGGTATCCGTCAGGGCGTCCGCAATGTCGGCCACCAGGGCCGTGAAGAAGGGATCGTCCGCGAGGCCGCCGCTGGGGCGCTGGACGGCCAGCCCAATCAGACCAGCGCGCTTCTTGCGCAGAGACCGGGCGCGAGCATCGGGGCGGTAGTTGTGGCTCTCAATCGCGTTCATCACGCGGTCGCGCATCGTCGTTTCCACGCGCTCATCGCCCGCCAGCACACGGCTAACCGTGGCTTGCGAGACGTTGGCCGCTTTGGCAATGTCGAGTTGCGTGACCCTCATCGGTGAGTGCCTCTCCTGGCCGCTACGCCAGAATACGTATTCGCATGATATTCCGAAGAATCTCGGAATTGCAAGAATATTTTTTGAGTTATCCCCGGTAAGTGTTCTAGGTTTAGCGCGGGAGGTTTATCGGACCCGTTGAGAATACGATGAACTCAGAACCCGTCAGCTTCAATCGGTGTTCGTGCAATTTGAACTCAATCCCGTTGACTTTCACCTTCACGCGGCGGGCAAACCACAGGGTCGGCGTCACGCTTTCCCATCCGGATTCCGATTCTCGCATCGTGACCTCCACGTGCTTGCCCGAACCGTGGAATGAATACTCCACTCGGGTGGTCGCCCCAGATTGGTACGCCTCGGTCTCGGCATCATCGGCTTCATAAACGCCTTCTTGCGACCAATCTCCGGCTGGGTTGGCCACCAAGAAGCAAGGCGCAGCGAGGTTAACCACCGGCGTGCGCGGAGCCTCGGCCTGAACCGGCACCACGTGACCACCCCGGACGAAGACCGGCGTATGCGAACGCGGGCAAGCCAGCTTCACTACCCCACCGCCGTACCATTCGCCGTCCGCTAGGTTCCACCACTGGGCATCCGGGAGGTCAATCGAGCGCTTCTTGGCTCCTTCCGTCAGCACCGGCGCCTGCAGCAAGCTGGCCCCCACAAAGAAGGCGTCACTGGTCTCGAGATACTTCTCCTCATTGAACTCCGCCATCATCGGGCGCAGAATCGGCTCACCCTGCCGCTCCTGCCGCACAAAGCACTGGTACAGGTACGGCAAGAACTGGTAGCGCAGGCGAATGAAGTGCGCAATGACCTCATTGGCGCGGCCAAATCGCCACGGCTCCTCGTCCGGCGCACTCTCATTGCTGTGGTTGCGGAAGAACGGGAACAGGAAGTTCGCCTGCATCCACCGGGTCATCAGTTCGGGCGTGGAATCGCCCCCGAACCCGCCAATGTCCGGGCCGGTAAACGGCATCCCGCTCAGGCTCAAACCGAGCGAGGTGGGAATGCTCTGGCGGAGGTAGTACCAGTTGCTGAGGTTGTCCCCGGTCCAAATCGCGCCGTACCGGCTGGAGCCCACAAATCCGCTGCGGCTGAGCAGGAACGGACGCACCCCCGGCTTCGCGTGCCGGAACGCCTCCACCGTTGCCATCTGCATGCCCAGGGCGTACTGGTTGCGGTGCCGGGCATGCGCTTCGGTGCCCTGCCTAAACCGCATCCCCGCCGGATCCACCGGGCCGGTGCTGGGGTCATTCATATCCACCCACGCGGCGGCAAATCCACGCTCAAAGAACGCCCGGGCGTGATTTGTCCACCACTCCCGCCCCACTTGCATGGTGAAGTCAGGGAACACCGTCTCCCCTGGCCACACCAGCCCCACGTAGGGTTCGCCGATGGGGTTCTGGCACCACACGTCCGCCTTGGTCCCGTGGTCAAAGATGCTGTATCCGGCTTCCTTCTTCACGCCGGGGTCCAGGATCGGCACAATGCGCTGGCCGCTCTCCAGGAGCTTGGCGGCGACCGGGGCCACCCCGTTCGGGAACTGCTTGTCGTCCACCGTGAAGATGCGATAGCCCTCCATGTAGTCCAGGTCCAGCCACAGCCCGCTGCACGGGATCCCTTCTTTGGCAAACCTGCGACTGAGCTTCTCCAGGTCGCGTTCGCCGCCGTAACCCCACCGGCTTTGGTGGTAGCCCAGCGCCCACATGGGCGGGCGCGGCGTCACGCCGACGAGCTTCTGCAACTTCGCCGTGAGGGCATTGAGGTCGGTATCCACCAGCACCCACAGGTTCGGCGGACCGCATTCGGCCCCCAGCAATAGGTTCGGATACGTCTCCTGCCACGCCACAAAAACGCGGGTGCGGTCGTGCCCCGGCGTCTCCATGTAGGTCACGCCTGGGTTGTGGATGAGGAACCCGACGTAGCCCCGCTCGCTGCGCACGATGAGGTACGGCGTGGTGAAGTAGGGCGGATCCACCGGGTGTGAACCCCACTGCGCCCAGTGGAAGTCGCTCCACACGTCGGTGTTCCAATACTTGGTGCGCAGGCCACTCAATTCAATTCGGTCCAGCCACTTTTCGCCCATGCCGTAATACCGCGCATCGGCGGGCACGACGAACTGGAACATGTGCGCCTCTTCACTCACGCCGAGGGCCTTGCCTGGGGCAGATTCGAGCCACGTTTCGCCGTCCGGGCCTACGATCACAAAGCGGTCGCCTTGCCATCGCACACAACCTTCGCCCGCCTCTCCCGGGTTCAAACTGAGCAAGTTCGGATCAGAACCCCACCGAGCCTCATCCGCGCTGACAATCTGGCTGAGACCCTGCTCATAGGATCGGATTTCGAGGCGAAAGGCGCCCCCATGTGCTTCGGCCTGCTTGCCGTCGTACTTCGCCCAGCTGAAGTTCGCCGGGTGCGGAAACTTGGTGAAGAACATGGATTCAGCGGAAGATATCCGAACCAAACCGGCCAGCCGGGGGACCGCATCAATTACCGGGTTTGCCGTTGCTCGTACTTTTACCGGTCCCAGACCAGCTTTTCTTGTGCTAACATGCCTTTACGGATACGTGAAAACGTATTCTCAACTCGGGCTTGTCCGCTCAACGGGCCGGCTTCTAGGTTCAACGGAGAATGAATAAACTCGCGATTACCCTTCTCGCCCTGGGCGCAATTGCAGCAAATGCGGCCGCGGTTGTAGTGGATGGTACGGCCGAAGCTGCTTACGGCTCGGCTCTGTTTACGCAACAGAACACCACCCAATTCGGCAACAACACCGATAACTCGTTCAACACCGCCAATGGTTCGGAAATCGACCAAGCCTTCGGCCTGAACGACGGCACCAACTTCGCTTTCACCGTCGCTGGCAACCTCGAATCGAACTTCAACAAGTTCGTCGTGTTCATCGACAGCAAGGCCGGTGGCTTCAACACCATCACGAACACCAATGCTTCGGGTGACGATTTCGGCTGGCTCAACGGCAACGCCGCGGGCCTGACGTTCGACACGGGCTTTGATGCCGACTACGCCATCTGGATTCGCCACGACGGCACCAACTCCTTCATGACCTTCGCCGAACTCGGTGCGGGCGGCGACCTGGAAACGGGTGGCTTCGCGACCGGTTCGCTCTTCACGGGCGCCCTGACAAGCATGCGCCTCAACAACAGCAACGTCGGCGGTGTCGTCGGTGGCGGCGGTGGGCAGTCCGTTCCGGACGGTAGCGGCGTGGTCACCGGTTGGGAGTTCCAAATGGCGCTCTCCACCATCGGTGCGACGGCCGGTAGCGACATCAAGGTTGCTGGTTTCGTCAACAGCGGCGGCAACTTCATGAGCAACCAAGTGATCGGCGGTCTTCCGCTGGGCACCGGTAACCTCGCCACCACGGGCAACGTGAACTTCAACCAGTTCGCGGGCGAACAGTACGTCACCGTGCAGGGCGTGCCGGAACCGGCCAGCATGATCGCGCTGGGTGCGGGCCTCCTCGCCCTCGCTCGCCGACGCCGCAGCAAGTAAAGTCACGCTCGGAACCCCGAGTTCCAAATAACCACGAATGATCGGGGTTCTGGCATCTGCCAGGACCCCGATTGCGTCTCATACCGCACGCTACGCCATGAAAAAAGCACTCTTCTTCCTCTTGGGTTCGTTCCTCGCCTCCTTCGCAGTGGCGCAGGATTTCTTCCAAGGTCCGGTCCAGAGCCGAAATGGTTCCTTCATGTACTTCCATGTGGATATTGAAGATCCGGAAAGCGTGCTGACGATCACGATGGATGAGATTGATCAGGGCAATGCAGATGTATATGTTCGATACAATGCCCAGCCCACTAAGTCGAACTACGACATCCGCCCGGGATTAGTGTCGGGCGATGAAGTTGTGGTCCTGAACGACGCGACGACTCCGAAGCTTAAAACTGGCCGTTATTGGATAGGCGTGAGCGGCCGGAAGTCATTCCGAATCGTCCTCACGATCCAAAGTGAGCGCAATGCCAGCGCCCGCCCCGGGATGGGCAGCACCCCCTACAGCGGTGGCACCACCTTCCGCGTGTGGGCCCCCAATGCCCAGCGGGTCCACGTCGCCGGCTCCTTCAACGGTTGGAACGGCAACGCCGCCGAACTGGTGAGCGAGGGCAACGGCCACTGGTCACTCGACCTCCGCAATGCCGTGCCCGGGCAGGAATACAAGTACGTCATTCGCAACGGCACCCAAACCCTATGGCAGAACGATCCACGCGCCAAGTGGCTGACGAACTCGGTGGGCAACACCAAGATTCACAATCCCGCCTTTAACTGGCAGAACAACATCACCATGCCCGGCTGGAGCGACATGGTGATCTACCAAATGCACATCGGCACGTTCAACGACGTGCCTGGTGGTCGCCCCGGCACCTTCGATTCCGCCATAAGCCGCCTGGATTCGCTCCAAGACCTGGGCGTGAACGCCATCAAGATTCTGCCGCCGCACGAGTTCCCCGGCGATTTCTCCTGGGGTTACAACCCGTCCTACCCCTTTAGTGTCGAGGAAGCCTACGGCGGCCCCGATGCCCTCAAACGCTTTGTAGATGCCGCCGCCGCGCGCGGCATGGTCGTCCTCATTGACCTGGTGCACAACCACTGGGGCCCGAGCGATATGAACCTCTGGCGCTTCGATGGCTGGAGCCAAGGCAACTGGGGCGGCATCTACTTCTATAACGACACCCGCGCCATCACGGCCTGGGGCGACACCCGCCCCGACTACGGCCGCCCGCAAGTGCGCCAATACATCCGCGACAACGTGCTGCAGTGGCTGGAAGAGTTCCGTATCTCCGGCGTGCGCTGGGACAGCGTGTTAAGCACCCGCACTACCAACTGGGGCGACAACGGCGACGGCTGGAGCCTGATGCAGTGGATCAACAACGAGGTCAATGCGCGCCAGCCCTGGAAGCTGATGGTGGCCGAAGACCTCCAAAACAACCCGTGGGTGACCAAGACCACCGGTGCCGGCGGGGCCGGCTTTGATGCGCAATGGAGCCCTGGCTTTGTCCACCCCCTGCGCCCCCTCATGACCACCCCCAGTGACAGCGGGCGCAACATGAACGACCTCGTGGGCGCTCTTACGGGCAACTACAACGGCAACCCGTTCGAGCGGGTGATCTACACCGAATCGCACGACGAAGTGGCCAACGGACGTAGCCGCGTGCCGCAAGAGATTGATCCGGGCAACCCGGGCAGCTACTGGGCGCGCAAGCGATCCACCCTCGGGGCCGTTACGACGCTCACCGCACCCGGCATCCCCATGCTCTTCCAAGGCCAAGAACTCTTGGAAGACGAGTACTTCCGCGATACCGACCCGATCGACTGGAATAAGGCCAACACCTACGCCGGCATCCGCCTCATGTACAAGGATCTTGTGCGAATGCGCCGAAATGTCGGGGGCAATACTGCGGGGCTCGGTGGGCCGCATGTCAATGTCTTCCATGTGAATCATGGGGCCAAGGTTGTGGCCTATCACCGGTGGAAGAATGGCGGCATTGGCGATGACGTGATCGTCATCATGAATTGGTCGAATACTCCGTTCAACCAGTATCAGATTGGTCTGCCGCACGGAGGAAACTGGAAGGTAGCGTTCAACAGCGATTGGAACGGCTATAGCAGCGATTTCGGGAATACCTTTTCTCCAGACATCGTCGCGAGCACGTCGCCCCGGGACGGTTTGGCCTATAGCGGTGGGTTCAACCTAGGTCCGTATTCGGCATTAGTCATTGTACGACCCTAGAAAAGGCGTATCCTTGCACCCTTATGTCCGGGGACGCAGCCAGTTTTGATGCTTTTCGTCGGCGCCTGATCACGTCCTCGCGTCCGGTGGGTGGTCCCGCGCGCCAAGCGTGGTTCCAACAATTTATGGCGTTTGTTCGTGCCAACTTCGGGGGTGCGGATATGCGCATCACCAAACCGGGAGTGGCCGAGCGCATGTTCGGGGCGGAAATCGCCTTTCCTTTCGAAGCTCGTGCCATCTTGGTCGAGCAAATCACCGCCGCGGGTGGCAAGTGGTCCGAATCCGTGACCAACGAAGTCAAGGCCGTCGAAACCTTTGTCTACGCTGACCGCCTGGACGCGGTGTGCGAATTTGCACTCGAAACCGAAGAGGGCTACGTGACGGGGCGGATCAAGTTCCGCAACGCGCCGTTCTCGCCGGAAGCCGATCAGGATCGTGGCGATGAGCGCGAAGAGCGCGAACCGCGACCGAAGCCGGAAGCCCGCGAGGGTGAAGGCGAAGGCGAGGGCCGCGAAGATCGGGGTGACCGAGGCGATCGCGGCGACCGAGGTGGCTACGGCGACCGACCGCGCCGGGACTACGGTGATCGTGGTGGAGACCGTGGCCGTGGTGGCTACGGCGACCGTCCGCCGCGCCGAGACTTTGGTGACCGCGACCGGGGTGGCTACGGCGACCGTCCGCGACGCGACTTTGGCGATCGAGGTGGCTACGGCGACCGACCGCAACGCAGCTACGGTGATCGACCGAGCCGACCGTACGGCGACCGACCGCCGCGCCGCGACTTCAATGACCGTGGCGGCGACCGGGGTGGCTTCGGTGGCCCGCGACGCGACTTCGGTGACCGAGGTGGAGACCGCGGTGGCTATGGTGATCGACCGCGCCGAGATTTTGGAGACCGTGGTGGCGACCGAGGCGGCTTTGGCGGCCCGCGCCGCGACTTTGGTGATCGAGGCGGCGACCGTGGTGGAGATCGCGGTGGCTACGGCGACCGACCGCGCCGCGATTTCGGAGACCGTGGTGGCGACCGAGGCGGCTTTGGTGACCGCCCGCGACGTGACTTCAACGACCGAGGCGGTGACCGCGGTGGAGACCGCGGTGGAGATCGTGGCGGAGACCGACCGGGTGGCGATCGCCCGGGCAATGACCGACCGTTCTTCGACCGTCGTCCCGGTGGGGGGCGCCCGCCCTTCAAGGGAGGCCGACCGGGTGGATTCAACTCCGGCCGTCCGCCGTTCAAGAAGAAGTTCCGGGATAACGACTAACTCTTCCGGTACGTCGAGGCATCCATCTCGCGTACCTCAACCGTGACGCCCACCCGGGCGTCAGGCCAAAGCGACCTCATGCAATCGTGCATGAGGTCGCTTATCTTTTGCCTGAGCTCTAAGGGACGACCGCTTAGCACCGCCACCTCAAGGTGCGCAAACTCGCCGGGATGCCCGACCCCGGTGGCATAGTCACCCACGACTTGGAGCGCGGCCTTTACCGCCTCCGGGCGTACCGTCTCCACCTCGCTAAACTTTGCCACGAGCTCCGCCAAGATCTCGGGCGGGGACTTCGGCATCCCCGCCCGGCCACTCAGCCTAAGCAGCAGGTGCGGCATTTTCCAGTTCGGCGCGGCGGTTGCGCATGATCTCGGCCACCGAGAGCAGCACGCTCAGGAACATCGGCCCGAGCATGACCCCAATCGGCCCGAAGAACAGCACCCCGGTGATGAGCGCAAAGAACAAGCCCACCGGCGGCATGCTGGCCTGGATAAAGTACGGCCGCAGGAGATTGTCGATATTGGAGAGAATCACCATGCCAAAAATCAGCATCGCAATCGCGCGCCCCGTGTCCCCTTGCAGAACGAGCGTGATCACCACCGGGATGTAGACCGAGGGCGGCCCGAGCAGAGGGATACACGCCATCACAAAGGTCAACAAGCCAATGAGCACGGCCCCTTTGATGCCGATGATGCCGGCAAACAGCCCTGCCAGCAAACCCTGGATAAAGGCCACGGCCACAATCGCCTTGGCGACTTCTTTGATCGTCGTCACCAGCCGATCCAGAATTAGGTTGCCCTCCTCCCTCCGCACGGGAAGCAAATCCACCGCGGGCCCCCGCAGTTTGTGCCCATCCCGCAGGGCATAGAACAAGGCCACCAAGCTCATGAGCGTGATGACAATGATAAACACCAGCTTGCCCAGGAACTCCGCCACCGGGCGCGCCGAGTTCTGCACTAGCCGAGTGGCGTTCTCGTCAATCACCGCCGCGAGGTCAAGGTCCTTGAAGCCTAAGGTGTTCAAAGTCGGCTGAAGCCGCTTTTGCGCCTCGTGGGCCAGGTTTTCCAGCGTCGTGCCCCGCGGTTCAGCTTCGGCATTGATTTCGGCCACCAGTTGCCGGGCTTCGGCCACGGCGATGATGCCTGCCGTGGAGAGCGGTCCCAAGACCACGAAAATCAGCCCCAGCACCGTGAAGAGCGGCCCCAGCGTGTTGCCAATCCCTTCTAGCGGGCGACGGCCCCACTTGATGGCCTTGTCATTCGGGTCGCGAGATGGGGCAATGATTGAAATCTGCTTCCGGTTGAAGTACGCCGCAATTCGCTGTGACGTCGGATAGAGCAGGACGCCCAGAATGGCCGGCCACAAAATCGCCTGAATGAAGGGGCCATAAACGAACCCGGCTAGTACGAGGAGCGCCAGCAGGATGACCCAGAACCAGGGGCGGAACGCCGATGATTGATCAGGGGCGGGGGACTTCATACCGTTCTTTCACCTAACGAGACCCGCGCAAACTCGGTTGCATTGGCCCGTAGTTCTTCCAGCATAGCGGTTGCCGCCGCTTCGTCGCCCGGTTCTATCTTCCCTTCCACCACTAAATCGCTCAACCACTGCTTAAGATGGCCCACCGCCGGGCCCGGCTCCACCCCGCACAGGGCAATGATCTGCTCGCCGGTGAGGGGCGATTCATAGGGGTTCTTGGCTTCCACCGGGGGTGGCAACGTGGCCAGCACCGCCCGCACATTGTCCGAATAGAACGTGCGCACACCCGCTTTCAGCGCACCGGCATCCGCGTCGCACAGGCGTAGCAAGGGTTCCAAGTTGTCGCCCAGGTCGCGCACCAGGCGCCGGGCGGCCGCCGGGGACACCTTCGGCATACCCATAAATCGCATGTGGTGGCGGATGAGCGCACTGACCTGCAACGCCTCACGGTGTGGAAACCTGAGCCGCGAGAGGATGGTCATGGCCATGCGCGCCCCTTCCATCTCGTGGCCGTAGAACGTGATCCGCCCATCCGGCTTGCTGCCCTTGGTGGCGGGCTTGGCGATATCGTGCAGAAGCGCCGCCCACCGCACCGCCGCCTCATCCCCGGCCGTGTTGTCCAGCGCGGCCAGCGAGTGATGCCATACATCCAAGTGGTGATAGTCGCCTTGTTCGCAGCCTTGCAGGGGCAAGAGTTCCGGCAAGAATTCCGCTAGCAAGCCGAGGTCGCTCAGGTCCTGCCAGGCGCGGCTCGCCTTCGGGTTGCGCATCATCTTCACCAGTTCATCGCGGATGCGCTCCTGGCTGATGATGCTCAGCCGACTGGCTTCGGCCTTGATCGCCTCGGCGAGCCCCTCTGCGTAGTGAAATTCCAACTGCCACCGGAAACGCACGGCCCGTAGCATCCGCAGCGGGTCCTCTCGGAAGGTATGCACCGGGTCCAGCGGGGTGCGTAGGATGCCCGCCGCCAGGTCGTCCCGCGCCACGCCGAGCGGGTCCAGCACCTCACCCGTGTAAATATCTTGCAACA
Organism: Chthonomonas sp. UBA2785; assembly: GCA_002352215.1. Classification (GTDB taxonomy): domain Bacteria; phylum Armatimonadota; class Fimbriimonadia; order Fimbriimonadales; family Fimbriimonadaceae; genus JAHBTC01. The sequence continues at coordinate 14,147 of DEIB01000052.1, forward strand.
ACGTGTTGATCGTGAAGTCGCGGCGCTGGGCGTCTTCCAGGATCGTTGCGGGCTCCACCTGCGGCTTGCGACTGTCGCCCCGGTAGCTCTCTCGCCGGGCCGTTACGAGCTCAATCTGCGCCCCCGCCACCTGCACCATGGCCGTGCCGAACCGCTCGTACGTCACCGGCGGGATGTCGCTCACGCCGATATCAAACAGATGCCGCGCGAGGGTCGGGGCGTCCTTCGTCGTCACGAGGTCGAGGTCCGCGCTCTCGCCCTTGCCCAGCAGGGCATCCCGCACCCCGCCGCCCACCAGAAAGAGGTGCCCCTGGAAATCAGGTACCGCTTGGGCGATGATTTGCGCCGGTCGCGGGATCTGCATCGCCCTATTGTAATCCCCTATCGCTCCCCGCCAGGGTGCGCTGGCCTTAGGTCTGCTTGACCGATGCCCAGGGCGTGGGGTTTAATTGTCATTCCAGTGGCTTCGGCCATCCGAGTGGGGGATTAGCTCAGCTGGGAGAGCGCCTGCATGGCATGCAGGAGGTCAGGGGTTCGAGCCCCCTATCCTCCACCACTCTTTTCTCGACCGATTCGCAGACGCCCGCTTGCGCGTGGCCGTCCTCATTTTGAAGCCCTCCCCAGGCCCCCGCGCGTGTAAACTCGCGCCGCCCATGGAGACATCCCAACGGGACGAACAGTTCTACCGATCCATGGTCCGCATGCGGGCCGTGGAGACGGAGTTGCTCGCCCTCTCGTCCGCTGGCCAACTGCGCGGCTCACTGCACCTCGCCCAAGGGCAAGAAGCTCTCCCTGCTGGGGCTGGCGCCGCCTTGCGCAAGGATGACTACGTCACCGCCACATACCGCGGCCACGGATACGTGCTGGCCAAGGGCGGTCCGCTCCTCCCCATCATCGCCGAAATCCTGGGCAAAGCCGCCGGGCTGGGCGGGGGCAAAGGCGGCAAGATGCACCTCTTTGACCTCGAATACGGCATCCTGGGCACCAATGGCATCGTGGGGGCCGCCGTGGGCACGGCCGCCGGCGCCGCCTGGGCCGCGCAACTGCAGAAGACCGACCGGGTTGCGCTGACCGTCTGCGGCGATGGCGCACTGAACCAGGGCCACGTCTCCGAATGCATGAACATGGCCGTGCTCTATCAGCTTCCGCTCATCATCCTGTGCGAGAACAACCTCTATTCTGAAATGACGCCCCTTTCCCGCAGTCACGGTGATGTGAATCTCGCGGGCCGCGCCGCCGGGTTCGGGCTGAACACCGCCCAGGTCGACGGCAACGACCCGGAAGCGGTCTACCAAGTGATGAGCGAGGCCGTGAACCGCGCCCGCACGGGCGGCGGACCCACCTTCATCGAAGCCGCCACCTATCGCACCATCGGCCACTACCAGGCCGATTCGGGCATTGGCTACCGCACCGCCGAAGAGGTGGAAGCCTGGCGTGCCAAATCCCCGCTCGACCGCTGGGCCGCCAAGCTGGGCAAACGCGCCCCGGCTATTGCCGCCGAAGAGCAAGCCGCGGTCCGCGCGGTCTTTGAAGAAGCCTTGGCCCTCCCCGGCCCCGACCCGCTGGCCGCCGGCACGCAGGTGTTCGCATGAGCCAGATGTCCGTGGTGGAAGCCACCAACGCCGCCCTTCGCCAAGAACTGGCCCGCGACCCCAAGGTCTTCGTCTACGGCGAGGACGTCGCCCACTACGGCGGCATGTTCCGCGTCACCGATGGCCTTCTCCGCGACTTTGGTGCCGACCGCGTCATTGACACCCCGATCTCCGAGTCCGGCTTCCTCGGCATGGGCCTCGGGGCCGCCATGGCGGGCATGCGCCCGGTGGCGGAACTGATGTTCATTGATTTCAGCCTAGTGGCGATGGACCAACTGCTGAACAACATCGCCAAGACTCACTACATGAGCGGGGGCAGCGTGCCTGTGCCGCTCACTATCATCACCCAGGGCGGGGGCTATCGCGGCGCGGCCGCCCAGCACAGCCAGATGCTGGAAGCCTTGCTCCTGCACCTGCCGGGGCTCAAGGTGGTGCTGCCCTCCAATGCCGCCGATGCCAAGGGGCTGCTGGCCGCCGCCATCCGCGACGACAACCCGGTGGTGTTCATCAATCACAAGCAGCTCTTCGGGGCCAAGAGCGAGGTCCCCGACGGCGAACATGTCGTCCCGCTCGGGCAAGCGCGCACGATGCGCGAAGGGACGGACGTGACCCTCTTCACCTACTCCTACTTGGTGGGGATGGGCATGCAAGCGGCCGAGGAAGCCGCTACCCAAGGAGTTTCGGTGGAAGTCGTTGACCTCCGCACTCTCAACCCGCTCGACTGGGAAACCATCGCGGCAAGCGTGACCAAAACCCACCGCGTGGTCATTGCGCACGAAGCGCACCTGCGCTGCGGCGTGGGCGTGGACCTCTCGCACCAGATTCAATCGCGTCTGTTCGATGAACTCGATGCCCCAATTCAGGTGGTGGCGGCTCTGGATGCCCCCATCCCCTTCGCGAAGGAGTTGGAAGACGTGGTGCTCCCCTCCCCCGCCCGCCTGCTAGAGGCTTGCCTCGGGGCCGTGCATGGGTGAGTTCGCCGGGAAGACCGTGCTGGTCACGGGGGCCGCGCAAGGCATCGGCCAGGCCATCGCGGAGGCGTTCCGGGCGGAAGGGGCCACGGTTCTCGGATTAGATCGCCAGGCCGGAGCCACCGAGATCACCTTCGACCTAAGTGAGGTTTCGGGCATCCATGCGCTCATTGACGGCCTCGAAACCTGCCCCGACGTGCTCGTCAATGCGGCGGGTATCTGCCACACCCGGCGGATGCTGGATATCGATCTCCCTTCCTTCGAGCAAACCTTCCGCATCAATGTCACGGCGGCTTTTGCCCTCATGCAGGCCACCGCCGCCCGGCTGATCCGCGAGGGGCGCACCGGCTGCGTCATCAACATTGCTTCCAATTCGGGTTTCGTCCCCAAGCTGGAACAGGCCGACTACGGCGCCAGCAAGGCGGCCTTGGTGTCGCTCACGCGCTCGGCGGCACTGTCCCTCGGCCCGAGTGGCATCCGCGTCAATGCCATCGCCCCCGGCATCATTGATACGCCGCTTACACAGTCCATCGCTGTGCAGCGTGGCGAGGTGCGGGGCGTAGCGCCGGAAGAAACTCTGCGCCCGGTGATTGCCAACCTTCCCCTTGGCCGCATGGGCCAACCCGAGGAAATCGCGCAGATGGCGGTGTTCCTGGCCTCCGCCCGCGCGGCCTACATCACGGGGCAAACGATTTTGGTCGATGGCGGCCAATGGATGAGATAAACGATCATGGGATTTAACGGCGTTTGGCATGCGAGCTTCACGGTCAAGAACCTGGAAGCCAGCCTCGAGTTCTACTGCGGCCTTTTGGGGCTGGAGCTTTACCATCAGCAGGTGCAGCACAACGAGTACACGGCCAAGCTCGTGGGCTACCCCGACGCGCACCTTAAGGTGGCGATGCTGCGCATCCCCAATGCCTTTGTGGGGCCAAGCGGCCACCACCTGGAGCTGGTGGAGTACGTGCATCCGGCGGGCGAACCCACCGATGTCTCGACCAACCGCCCCGGCGCCCCGCACCTGGCGTTCATCACCGATGACATCCACGCCGATTACGCGCGCCTCGCGGCGGCGGGGGTGCGGTTCAAGGCGCCCGCCCCGGTGGCGATTGAGCAGGGCGTGAACCAAGGCGGCTTCACCGTCTACTTCCTGGACCCTGACGACATCACGCTGGAAATGCTTCAGCCGCCCGCTGGCCGACCTTGGGGCAGCCTGAACGGGGTGGAAGTCCACCGACCATGATCGAGCTGGTCCTGACCACCCGCGAACAGGACACGTTCGAAGCGGCCCTGGCCTGGCAGATAGAGGAGTTCCAGCGGCAACGCCCGGATGTGCGCATTACCGTCCAGCCCCGCCCGATTCACGACCACTACGTCGCGATGGTGGAACAGGGCGGAGCCGCCGATGTGGACCTCTTCTTGTGCTGCACCGACTGGCTGCCCGACGCCGCCGCCCAAGGCCTCCTCACCCCTCTGGACGAGCTTTTCGCCGCCGCGCCACTACCCGATTGGCCGGACGCCTGGCACCCCGCGATGCAGAAACTGGTGGTCCAGCAAGGCCAGTGGGTGGGGCTGCCGTGGCACGACGGGCCGGAGGTCTTCATGGTGCGCACCGACCTTTTCGAAGACGCCCAAGAGCAAGCCGCCTTCGCCGCGCAGTACGGCCGGCCTTTGCGGGTACCCGCCACCTGGAGCGAGTTTGTGGAGGTGGCGAAATTCTTCACGCGGCCCGAACAAGGCCAGTGGGGCGCGGTGTGCGCGGGGCTCACCGACGGGCACAACAACGTTTACGACTTCCTGATTCAGCTATGGAGCCGCGGCGGCACCCTACTGGATGACCAACTCCGCCCCCAATTCCACGACGAGATCGGCGTGGAAGCCCTCACCTTTCTCTACGACCTCTTCCACCGTCACCGCGTGATTGCCCCCGAGTGCCTGGGGATGGGCAGCGTGGAATCGGGCGATTTCTACGCCCAGGGCCACGCCGCGATGATGTGGAACTGGTGCGGGTTTGCTGCCGTGTGCGAGTTGCCGGAGCTCAGCCGGATTGTCGGCCGGAACCGCTGCACTCGGCTCCCTGCCGGTGACGGCCCCGCCGGGCGCTCGGTGTCGCTCAACATCTACTGGGCGCTTACCGCTGGACGCAACGGCCGCCACCCCGAGGTGGTGCGTGACTTTTTGGCGCACGTCTCCCGCCCCACCTGCGACAAGGTGACCTCGATGGTGGGGGCCAACGGGACGCGGCTGAGCACCTGGCGCGACCCCGACGTGCAGCAGAAGTATCCGCACTACGCGATCATCGAGGACGTCCACAGCCAAACGCTCACCCTCCCGGCCATCCCCGCCTATACGGCCATTAACGAGGCGATTTCCCGGGCCGTACACCGGGTGGTGCATGAGCATCAGCCCGTGGCTCCCAGCCTGGCGCGGGCCGCTCAGGAAACCACGGAGATATTGGCCACGTCATGATTTCGCTGCGCCAAACCCCGGACCTGCCCGAACGCGTAATCCCCATTCTCAGCGTCGGGGCGGGAGGAATCGTGGAGAACGCCCACTACCCCGCCTACCGCATGGCCGGCTTCCCCGTCGCGGGGGTTTTTGACCCCGTGCCGGAACGGGCCGAACGCGCCGCGCAGATCGTCGGGGCCCCCGTGGTGGATTCGCTCGCCGAGCTGGTCCGCCAAGCCCCCGCCGAGGTCATCTACGACGTGGCTGTGCCCGGGGCGGTGGTGGAAGATGTCCTCGCCGAACTCCCTGATGGCGCCTTCGTTCTCATCCAAAAGCCGCTGGGCGAAACCTACGCCCAAGCGCAGCGCATCGTCGCTCAGTGCGAAGCCAAAGGGCTGCGGGCGGCCGTCAATTTTCAGCTGCGCTGGGCGCCCTACATGCTGGCCCTGCAGGACGCCGTGGCCCAAGGGCTGCTGGGTGAGGTGTACGAACTTGAGTTCAAAATCAACGTTCTCACGCCGTGGGCGAACTGGAAGTTCCTGGAATCCGCCCCGCGCATGGAGATGGTCTACCACTCCATCCACTATTTAGATTTCATCCGCCACCTGTGGGGCGAACCCACGGGCGTGATGGCCCTCTCGCTCAACGATCCCTTGTCCCCGCGCCTGGAATCCACCCGCAGCACCATCAGCCTCAACTACGACCGCACCCGGCGGGCCACCGTGCAGACTTTCCACAACCACCAAGCCCCGCCCCGCCACGCCGAATCCTACTGCCGCCTGGACGGCACCCGGGGCTCGATGTGGGTGCAAATGGGGCTCAACCTCAACTATCCCGAAGGCGGCCCCGACCGGATCGAAATCTGGCGCGACGGCGATGCTGCGTGGACGGAAATCCCCTGCGAAGGGGGGTGGTTCCCCCATGCGTTCATTGGCCCGATGGCGGCGATGATGCGCTGGCACGCGGGCGGCCCCGCCCCCTGGACCGAGGTGCACGACAGCCTGCGCACCATGCGCCTGGTGGAGACCGCGTATCGGTGCTCCGATGAAGGTGGTCGAAACCCGAACCTCGAAAGGTAAATTGCGGCCATGTGGAAATTTGGTTTGGTTGGTGCTCTCTTGTTGGCGACCCTCGCGGGATGTTCCGGGGGTGGTCAAGCGGCGTCCGGCGAGGCGCCCACGGGCGGAAATGCGCCCACCGCCGCGAAGAAGCGCATCGCCTTCATCCCCAAGGGCGCGACCCACGAGTTTTGGAAGACCATGCAGGCCGGGGCCGAGAAGGCCGCCAGTGAAAAGGGCGTCGAGCTGATCTGGAAGGCCCCTCTGAAGGAAGACGACCGCGCCGAGCAGATCAAGGTGGTGGAGAACTTCACCGTGGACAAGGTGGACGGCATCGTGCTAGCCCCGCTGGACGAAAACGCCCTGGCTGTACCCGGGAATGAAGCCATCGCCGCCGGCATCCCCGTGCTGATCGTGGATAGCGGCATCAAGGGCCTGGAGCCCATCAGCTTCATTGCCACCGACAATTACGCGGCCGGCAAGACCAGCGCCGAGCGCCTGGCCAAGGCCATGGGCGGCAAGGGCAAGGTCATTGTGCTGCGCTACCTGGAGGGCTCGGCCAGCACCATGGCCCGCGAGCAAGGCTTCCTGGACGGTGCCAAGGAATTTGGCCTCGAAGTTGTCAGCTCCGAGCAGTACGGCGGCGCCACCCGTGAGAGTGCCCAAACCGCCAGTGAGAACCTGATTTCCCGGTTCAAGGAGGGCGACACGCTCTCCGTGCAGGGCATCTTCGCGCCGAATGAATCCACCACCTTTGGCATGATGCGCGCGCTGGAAGGCGCGGGCTTGCTGGGGAAGGTGAAGCTGGTCGGGTTTGACTCTTCCCAAGAGCTCCTGGCCGCCGTGCGTGAAGGCAAGATTGAAGGTCTGCTGCTGCAAGACCCCTTCAAGATGGGTTACCTGGGTGTGACCAAGATGCTGGAGCACCTGAACGGCACCAAGCCTGAACCCAAGATTGACTCCGGCGCGGTGTTCGTGGACAAGACGAACATCGATTCCGAAGAAGTCAAGGCGCTGCTGCCCAAGTAATGCTGCGCGCGCACGGCCTGTCCCTTGCGTTCGGCGCGACCCTTGCCCTGCAAGACGTCAGTTTCTCGGCCCCGGCGGGCCGAGTGCTGGCGGTGATCGGGGAGAACGGCAGCGGCAAGAGCACGCTCCTCAAAATCCTGGCCGGAGAACTGCGCCCGCAGGCCGGCCAGGTGGAGTGGAACGACCAGCCCCTGCGCCCCGGTGACGACCAAGTGCTGCTGGTCCACCAAGAGCTGGCCCTGTGCCCGGACCTGACGGCGGCGGAAAACATCTTCCTCGGCCGCATCCCCGGCCCGCGCTACTCCCCCGCGCAGTTGCAAGACCGTGCCCACGACCTGCTGAGCGGCATGGGCTTCCCCGAGATCCCCGCCGCCGCGCCCACGCGCGCTTTGCCCATCTCGCAACGGCAGATTCTGGAGATCGCCCGGGCGGAGGCCCGTGATGCCCCGGTCATCCTGCTCGACGAACCCACTAGCTCGCTCACCCAGGCCGATAAGCAGAAGCTCTACGACCTCATCCGAACGCTCAAAGCGCGGGGGCGGACGATCCTTTTCGTCTCGCACTTCTTGGAAGAAATCCGCGAAGTGGCCGACGACGTGGTCATCCTGCGGGACGGCAACAAGGTGGCCGAGGGCCAAATCGGGGACTTCATCGATGCCGACATCGTGCGCCACATGGTGGGCCGCAGCGTGGACGACTTCTTCCCCCGCTCCGACCGCACGCGGGGTGAATGCCTCCTCACCCTTGAGAACCTGACGGGCACCGATGACATGCCCCGCCAGGCCTCGCTCCAGGTGCATCGCGGCGAAATTGTGGGGGTGGCGGGCCTCAACGGGGCGGGCCGCACCGAGCTTCTGCGCACCATCTTTGGCCTGCGCGAAGTCAAGTCCGGCCGGGTGCAGGTCAAGAATCTCGCGTCGCTCTCCCCCCGGGCGCACTGGCGCACCCAAACCGGGTTTGTGAGTGAAGAGCGCAAGCTCGACGGGGTGGCCACCGATCTCAGCGTGGCCGAAAACATCACCCTGCCCCGCCGCCAGGGCTTCCTCAATCGCCCCGCCGAGGGGCGCAGCGTGGCCCAGCGCTGGATTGATGAACTGGGCGTGAAGTGCAAAGACCCCGACCAACCCCTGCAAGACCTGAGCGGCGGCAACCAGCAGAAAGTCGCCTTCGCCCGGCTGCTGCACGCCGAGTGCGACCTGTTCTTGCTGGATGAGCCCACGCGCGGCATCGATGTCGGCTCCAAGATTGAACTCTACGCGCAGATGGACGCCGCCGCCCAGCGGGGGTGCGCCATCCTGATGACCAGCTCTTACCTCCCCGAACTCCAGGGCATCTGCGATCGCATTGCGGTGATGAATCGTGGGCGGCTGGTGGCGATTCACGACGGCCGGACGGTGGATTCGGCGACCCTCATGGCGGACAGCATTCAATGAAGAAAGATCACTCCTTGCCGATTCTCATCGGGGCCTGGATCCTTATCTACCTCGCGTTTGCCGTGGCCAAGCCGGGCGTGTTTCTCTCCCTCAGCAACGTGGAGCAGCTGGTGCGCCAGTCGCTCGTCATCGGGCTCGGCGCGCTGGGCATCACCTACATCATCGTCGCGGGGGGCATTGACCTCAGCGCGGGGTCGGTGGTGGCGCTGGCCACTGTCACCGGGGCCATGACCCTGGACCAAACCGGCAGCGTGGGGGCGGCCATCGGCGCGTGCTTGCTCACGGGGCTAGTGTGCGGCCTGCTCAATGGCGTGCTCATCACCCGGCTCGGGGCGGGGCCGTTCATCGTCACTCTGGTGTCCATGCTGGCCCTGCGGGGCGTAGCCAAAGGCATCTCCGGCGAGAAGCCGGTCTATCCCGAAGCCCCGCAGTGGATCGGGCAGTTCACGGGGGCGCTGACCGCCGACAACCGCTGGATGATCATCCCGCCGGGCGGATGGATCTGGGTGGTGTGCACCGCCGCCTTTGCCTGGGCGCTGCGCTACACCACCTTTGGCCGCAACGTGGTGGCGATTGGCAGCAATGAAGCCGCCGCCCGCGTGTGCGGGGTCCAGGTGAACCGCGTGAAGGTGGCGACCTACGCCCTGGGCGGGGCGATGTTCGGGCTGGCGGGGTTGATGCTGCTTTCGCGGACGCGCACCGGGGATATGAGCTCGGCGATGGGGGCCGAACTGAGCATGATTGCGGCGGCGGTGATCGGCGGGGCCAGCCTCAGCGGCGGTCAGGGCAACCTGGTGGGGGCCTCCGTGGGGGCGCTGGTGATGGCGACGATCAATATGGGGTGCAACACGGTGGGGCTCTCCAATTGGGTGCAAGAGATCCTCACCGGAGTGATTATCTTGGTGGCGGTGGCGGTGGACCGGCTGCGGGCGCGGCAGTTGTCCGTGGCGGGGTAGGCGGTGCAGTATTTGCCCACTCTATTCGTTCATAGAAGCTTCCTCAGCCGACATCCTGCCCGCCGCGCAACCCTAAAATGCTCTGTCCCGTCTGCTTAGATGGATGCGGACATCAAGGTCAGACTTGCACATTTTGGCCGCAGCCTTTGCCACGATCACGTACTACTTGCTGTGTCTGACTACAATCCAGGCACAGGCTCCGGATACCTTTACGGTCTTCTCGGGACTCTTCGGCAAACTGCTCTTTGCTGGCCACTTCGACGAGCCCCTTTTTGGACCCTTCGTCGCCATGATAACCATTGTGGCTTCGGTCTTCCTACAACTTCCAGCATCGCAGCTGCATCGTGGAGTTGGTGCCACCTTCCTCGTCCTTGCGATGATCAATACTTTCACGCTTGGCATGCGAATACCGCCTAAATTGGGAATCGAGTCATTCCTATCTTTTGAAGGAGCGTCCCGATATGTCTTGACGGCCATTCTCAGCGCAGCAGGGATAGCCTCAATCTTTTCAGAAAAGTCGAAGCCAACTGGCCAAAGCGCTTGAAACACTATATCGCGACTGAATTGCCGGACCTCCAGCACGCCACCATCCTGGCCGGGGACCGCTACCGCGAGTTCCTTACCCCAAGGCTCCTAGCTCGGGGCGTGCAAGTTGACGTGCCGATGCAAGGCCTCCGCATCGGCGAGCAACTCCGCTGGCTGGATCGCCAAATGCGAAGCTATTCATCAAGCTCAAAGTAGAGAATGAGGGGCGGCGACGCACTCTTTCGAGTCCGCCGTCCTCTCCGCCACCCCACTTTCTCGGCGTCAGGCGAGTTTCGCCTTCCGGCGGCGGGCAACCACGCCCGCCAAGGCCGCACTTAGCACCACCATGCTCATCGGCTCCGGCACGGCCTGCGTTTCGGCCACGTAATAGTGGATGACCGAGTTCGAAACATTTCCTCCGTCATTCCAGTTCGAAGTTCGGCTACCCCCGGGACCAAAGTAGACAAGGATGTTCTCATTGCCCCCCGAGTTGTTCGGCTCGCCCGCCGTCCATGACGTGTAACTCCACGCTTCGCCGGTGATCCACTCCCATCCGCCCGCGGGTTCCGCCGCACCAGCGGGCTGAAATCCACCGAGGTACGGGCCTTCGTTATTGCCGGCCCCGTCAATGGCCCAGTAGGTGGGATTGTCAATCAGGCTGAAAACAAAGGAGTTCTCTGCCGCACTAGTAATGGTGGCGAGCGTGACCGGCGATCCACCCGGCCCGGTCAGGGCCGCCGCTTGGTCTCGGGCGGCCGTCCACGAATAGTCGTTACCCGTGATCTCAATGACGTCGTAGTAGTGTCCGTTGCCGGACCACTGCGTCCAGGTGGCCTGGCTGCTCGCAACGATCCCCATCGCTACTAAGCTCATTCCAATCTTGCTGAATCTCATTTGAATTTCACCTTGCTTCAGGGATCTGCCCGAAGACAATGAGATTGTATTTGCGTATCGCAAATCTATCGTGAATAATAGACAGGGATAACCGAGGCTCGTCAAAGCCCGCAATTCTCCCAGGTGCACGGTGAAGCTCACTCTTTTCGGCCCTTTTCAAGTTCAATCTGCCTTGGCACCAATCACGCTCAGCAGCGCGCGGCGACTCCTTGCCATTCTCGCCACACGCCCCCGTCATCCATGGCCCCGAGAGCAGCTCGGACAGATGCTATGGCCCGATCTGCCCGCCACGCTCACCCGGGATCGCTTCCGTACCGCGCTGGCCCAGGTGCGGGCAGCTCTTGGTGATGCGGTGGATTGGTCCGGCGGCAAGACTCTGCTCTGCCTGACCCCGATCAGGCTGGCATGCGACCTCTGGGACGCCCAGAACACCTATCGCCTCAGTACCCTGGCCGAAGATCCGCTCCCACGCCAAAACGCTCTTGAAAGCCTTGTGGATCTCATCCAACCCGGGTTCTTGCCCGACCACCCTGAAACCCTCACAGCCGAGCGTCAACGATGGCACGAGCGGCTCCTCGAATCCCTCCTCCAGCTGAGCGAACTTGCGGAGGCCCGGGCCGATCGAGAGCAGGCCCTTCACTACGCGGAGTGCGCCCTCGAGTGCGCTCCATACGACGAACGGATTTGGAGGACCCTTCTCCAACTCTATGCGGCCAGTGGTCGGCACGTGGAAATCGGTCAACGTCTCGGCAACGCCCGCCAGGCTCTCAGAAAGGAAGCAGATGCTGATTTCAGTTCCTCCCTGCGTGCCTATGCTCAGCAGGTCCGACGGCAGGGAGTGTCCCCCCGCTTGCTCACCTTGGCTCAAGAGAGCTCTGTGAATCGCGCCTTTGCGGCCATGATCGCCGATGCCCCTGAAGAAGCCGCCGCCTTCTTGGGGTCAGCTTCATTCCGGGCGGAAATCTTCCGCTCTCCCGATTCGAGCATTGCCCTCCTCGAGCAAGTGCTAAAGCGAACTGAAGGGGCCAGTGACGCCCGGATGAATTGCGCCATCGGCGCGATGATGGGATACACCATCCTTGGCCGCTATGATCGCTACATCAGCCTGGGCGACGAAGTCCTGGCCCACGATTCTGACCCCGCCCGGCTTCGGGCCGCTGCCACCATGGTCGCCACTGCGCACTTAGCGGAGGCCCGTTGGGAAGAGGCCCGCGCCTACAACGAAAAAGCCGTTCGATATGCCGAACAAATCGGCAATAAGCCCGGGATCGAGATTGCCCATGCCCAGCGCGCCATATTCAAATGGCAAATTGAAGCGGATGCCTCGGTTGTCGAGGAATTGACCGCCATTGCCGATCGCCTCAGGGAATTCTCGGAACACAACGCCCGAGTGGGCCGCGCCACCATCGAACTTACCGTGGGCAACATCCTCGTTTACACCGGCCATTGGGAGGGTGCTAAGCGTCATTGCCAGAATGCCCGCACCCTCGCCGAAGAGTGTGGTCACTCCCCTGTCGCAACTCAATGCTGGGTGTCCCTCGGCCTCGTGGACGTGGCCGAAGGCAATATCGAATCCGGGATTGACGCCCTCGCGCGGGGAATCACGGAGGTTAACTCCACGATGTCGAGCTCTCAAGTGCTCTTCGAACTGGAACGTGTGGCCTACGCGATGGCTGTGGCCGGCCCCACTGAAGCCGGAGGAGAAATTTTAACGGCCGCCAGAGCCCTGCGCCAAAAACTAAATCTAATAGCTCCCCCAGCGCAGCAGCTCTTTCTCGAGCGGGCGATGAGATTGGTCTCGACTCCCCTTCCCTCTTACCCTAACCCCCCAAAGTCAGTGAAAGAACTTGTCCGCACCGCCCTCTCGCACTTGGAAGACTGGCGGACCTCAATATCCCGCTCATAGGGCCCGCGCGTCTCTTCTCTCACCGACTCTATTTGAACCGAACTTCATCAAAGAAGAACGTCAACGGGCGACCCGCCCCCGCCACCGTGAACACAAATCCCGTCTTCACCCGGCTGAGATCCTTGCCGCGCAGGTCGATGGTGTAGCGCTTCCACTCCCGGGTCAGCGTGACTTCGAGTTGCCCTCGGCCCGTGTCGGGGTACTTCTTATCGTTCCCCAGGATCCCGAACTCCACCTTCAGTTTCTCGCCCCCGGCCTCGCCGCGCATCCAAAACTCCAGCTCCTTCGCCCCGGTCAGGTTCAGCCCCTGCGGCTGGTCCCCCCAGTCGTTCGGCGGGAACTGGCAGGCCACCCCCGCCCAGCCCCCGGCACTCGAGTAGGTCACCTTAGCGCAGGCGGCCCCGGCTTGCGGGCGATCGTTCCAGTCCCAGTCCACGGTCAGGCCACCGGCGTGGCCCATCCAGCCGGAGGGCGCAAACGCCATGTCCGCCGCGCCGTTGGCGTAGACCACCAGCGGGAGGTCGGCCTTCACGCCCGTTTCCACGCGCACCGGCCCTTCCACAAAGATCGGCACGTTGGCCACCGCCGCCCCGCCCGCTTCATCAAAGACATAGGCGAAGATGCGGTAGCCACCCCCCGAATCCGGCATTCGGAACGTCGCCGTCGTGTTCGTCGAGCTCACCAGCGCCCCCGGGTAGCTCTCGGGCACGGCTTCGTCGCGCCCGGCCGTCAGGCGTTCGCGGCCCTCGGCCGTCATGATCCACTGCACCTTCAGCGCGCGGCCTTCGGGGTCACTCGCCGCCAGCGTGGCCCGCACGGTTTGGCCTTGGCGCAGGCGGTCGGCCTGGTCCACTGCCAGTTTGGTGATGCGCGGCACCAGATTGGGTCGGGCCTTGCCGGTGTAGAACTCGGCCATCACTTGCGCGGATTCCAGCGGTGCCCCGTTGGGCAGAATCATCCCGAACCAGGTGCCCGTTCCCTCCTGCTTGGTCCCCCACAGGAAGGCATAGGCGCCCAAACACATCCCGGGGTTCTTCACCACCGCGTTCTCATAAGACTTGCGGTAGTGCTCGGCCTTTTCGGTGCTGGTGGCCTCAATCGGTGCATCCCAGCGGGTCTTGGTCACTTCCCACTGCCCCAAGGGGCCAAACTCGGTGAGCACGTACGGCTTCGTGCCGCCGAGGTCGGCGTAGCGCTGGGCCAGCGAGGGCGCGCCGCCGTAGCTGTTGATGCCGATGATGTCAATGCTCTTGCAGATGGCGTGGATGTTCTTCACCTTCTCCGGGCTGATGTCGGCAATCACCGTCATCGTCGGGTGGTTCGGGTCCAGCCGCTTGCTCATTGCGGCGATGTCTTCAACCGCTCGCCACACCGCCGGATCATCCGGGTGGGCTTCCATCTCGTTGCCAAACGCCCACATCAGCAGCGCGGGGTGGTCTTTGTACTTCTCCACCACCTCGCGGCACATCTCAAACTGCTTCTTCACCTCGGCGGCGTTGTGGTAGTCGAACCCGCCCGCGTGTTGCAGCCAAATACCAACCGTCACGGAAAGGCCGTCGCGGTGGGCTTCGTCCAGGATCGGGCCGAGGTTGTCGGCGCCCCAGGTGCGGAACGAGTTCACCCCGGATTCCAGCATCAGTTGCCGATTGCCATTGCCGCCCACACCCCGGATGACGAACGGCTGCCCATTCTTGAGCAACTGATACTTACCCGGCCCGCCAACCAACTCAACCTTGCTGGGGGCAGCGGAGGCGGTGGGCGCGTCGCTCGCGGCCACGCAACTGGTGGGCAACGCCAGCACGCACAGGCCAAGCACCCCCGTCAACCATCGCGAAACGTTTCTCAGCAACATGGCGGCACCTTACCCGGCCTATAGCTAGAGCTATCAAGTCCAAATCGCTACACGGACGCACTTTCCCCGAGAATTTTTCGCCCCGGCAAAAAAAGTGTGGCAATTTGCGGAGACCTCCTGCAATAATCACCCCCACGAAGGGTTGAGAAACGTTTCGGAGAACCAGCAATGGCCGCCACTATCAAGGATATCGCCAAGCAACTGAACATTTCGGTCAGTACGGTCAGCTACGCGCTGAACGGCGGGCCGCGTTCGGTGCCGGATGATATCCGCGAGAGCGTCCTGCGCGTGGCTAAGGAACTCAACTACCGCCCGAACCGCGTGGCGCGGTCCATGGTTACGGGCAAGAGCGACACCATTGGTGTCGTCCCGCCCGAAGTCACGGACAACGTCTTCCTCAGCCCCTATCTCCACCTGGCCCTCAACGGCATCATCAACGAAGCCGGCCGCCAGCACCAAGACGTTCTCCTCTTTACGCGCTGCAGCGAAGTGGACCGCGATGAGCTTGCTTCCATCCTGGTGGACGGGCGCGTGGATGGCGTGATCTTCATTGCCCCGCACTTTAGTGAGAAGTCGGTGGAGCTCGCCGCTTCCCTGCACTCCCCGTGCGCCACTGTCTCCGGGGTGCCGCTGGATGGCGTTTTGTCGTTCTCGGTGGATAACGAATCGGGCGTGGCCAGCGCCATGGGCCACCTCTATGAGCTCGGCCACCGCAAGATCGCCCACATCGCGGGCCGCCTGGACATGCAGGACGCCCTCGTGCGCTTGCAGGCGTACCAAGCGTTTCTGCGCAATCACCACATCTCGTACCGCGAGGAGTGGGTGGGCATGGGGCAGTTCACCATCGAGGGTGGCCGACGGGCCATGGCGCAGTTGCTTACGCTCCCCGAACCGCCGACTGCCGTCTTCTGCGCCAATGACGAAATGGCCCTGGGCGCCTTGTTCGAAGCCCACAGCCGCCAAGTGCGGGTGCCAGAAGATATCAGCATCGTCGGCTTCGACATGACGCCCGGGAGCGAGAACGTCTATCCCGGCCTCACCACCGTTCGCCAACCCATCGGCGAACTCAGCGCCGCCGCCGTCCGCGCCCTTAAGGCCCTCATTGACGGCAAAGAGCCGCAAGAACCCACCGTTTTCCAGACCGAACTTATCATTCGTCAATCGACTACTTGTCCAAAGGAGCACAAATCATGATCAATAAACGTTCAGCCTTTACGCTGATTGAACTACTTGTTGTCATCGCGATCATCGCGATCTTGGCCGCGATCCTGTTCCCGGTTTTTGCCCGGGCCAAGACGGCGGCGAAGAAGATCCAATCGACTTCGAACATGAAGCAGATCCTCACGGCCTTCCAGCTGTACGTGGGTGACTACGACGACATGTATCCGAAGCGCGGCACCATGAATGGAAACGGCCAATCCTGGGCGACCGGCAGCTGCAGCGTGGAGCAATGGGGATGCCCGACCTGGGACAAGGTGCTCTACCCGTATCAGAAGAACTACCAACTGTTCGAATCGTCCCTCGACCGCTCCCCCAAGAAGCCGTCGAACCTTGGCGAAGTCAAGCGCTCCTACCGCGTGGCCAGCAACCTGATCCGTGGCGTGGGCGGCGTGAACACCTGGGGCGGTACGACCGAAACCCCGGTGACGGTCTACTCCACCACCTCGATCTCCGTGCCCGCCGAGAGCATCATGCTGACCGAGCAACGCAACGAAGGCCAGTTCTACACCTGGGATTCGTGGATTTGGTCCACGTTCTGGGAGCACTGGGTATGGGGCGCGGGTTCCAGCAACACGCTTTCATACAAGGACGTGAACCCGAACCAACTGTGGTCCGGCATTGACTACGATTCCGGCAACGGCACCGCCAACTTTGGCTTCGCCGATACGCACGTCAAGTCCGTACCGCGCGGCTTCCTGTTCCGCGGTTACCGCCAGTCCACGGGTGTGGGCCAACCGGAAAACCCGGCCCTCAAGGGCGTCTGCCTCGATGCGGACGACTTTGGCGGCGGCACGCCGGACAACGACTGCCCGCTGCCGCAGTAAGTCAGCCTCTCCCCCTCAGGAGCCATACCGCCTCGGTATGGCTCCGTTCCCTTTTGCGCAATTCCCATGAAAAAAGAGATTCCCTCCTGGGCTGTTATCTCCGCGATCGCGGTGGCCGCGATCATTGGCGTTTTCTTTGTCGTCCGGGCTGCCTCCGGTCCGCCGGAACTCCCGGCCCCCAAGATCAAGGTGAAGCAGGAAATCCCTGAGCACCTGAAGGGCCACATGACGCCCGAAATGGAAAAGGAGATCCGCGAGCAGACGCAAAAGTACGGCGAGATTGACCCCAATGCGCCGGCCAATAGCGGCCCGCCCGCCGGCCCGCCGACCGGTCAGTAACGCAAGAGGTTTCGGTGCGCGCGCTCCTGCGACTCTTCGGGGTAACCCTTGGGCTTGCCCTGGCCACGGGCATCGCCTTTGCCAAGCCCGTTGAACTCCGTCTCGTGGTATGGGAAGGAGACGAAGCGTTGCGCGTGCTCCGCGAGGTCACCAAGGACTTCGAGCGGGCCAACCCGAACATCAAGGTCAAGCTCGAGAACGTTGACTATCGCTACTACTTCCAGCGGTTGCTCTCGCAGGTGGCGGGCAACACCGCCCCGGACGTCGCGATCCTCGACCCGCAGAACATGCAGATGTTCGCCAAACGGGGCGCGCTCCGGCCGCTGGATCCGCTGATCGAATCCACTCCCGGCTTTGCTTTGGGCGACTACTATCCGCCCATCGTCGACATCTTCCGGTATCAGAAGAGTCTCTACGTTCTGCCCCGCGACATCGCCCCCATCGGGCTGATCTACTACAACAAACGGCTGTTCAAAGAGGCGGGGCTCGAAGAACCCGACGGCAACTGGACTTGGGATTTTGAGCCGCGCCCCGAACTCGGCAGCCAGTGCTTCACCTACTGCATGCAGCAGCTCACCCAAAAGGATGAGAAGGGCCGCACGCAGGTGTGGGGATTTGCCCCCTCGTGGACGGGAGCGTGGACGGATACCGTCGCCCTTTCCAGCGGTGCCCGTTACGTGGACAATCCGGAGTCATTCGATAAGCTCAATTTCACCGATCCCCGGGTGATTCGCGCCTTCGACTGGGTGACTGAATTGGCCAACGAGAAGCGATGGCTCCCCAGCCAAAGCGAACTCACGTCGGTGGTGCAGTCCACCGCCGTGGACCTCTTCATCTCGCAGCGCGTGGCGATGTACCAGTGCGGAATCTGGGATGTCCCCCGCATCCGCCAGGCCCTGAAGCCCGGTAGCGAGAAGTTCTTTGAGTGGGATATCACCCTCGCCCCCGGCCACATCGACCCCGCCACCGGCAAGGTGGTGCGGGCGGCCCCGTCGGGCGGCTCCGGCTACGCCATTCTCAACTCCACCCCCCACCCCGAGGAAGCCTGGAAGCTCGTCCAATGGATGTCCGGCGAACCCGGCATGAAGGCGATGGCCAAGGCGGGCCTTGCCCAGCCCGCCATCAAGTCGCTGGCGATGGGTCCGGACTGGATTCCCGGGCCGGACACCCCGATTGAGCAGCGCTACCCGGCCAACCGCATCGCGACGGACCAAGCCGTGCCGTACGTGGTGCTGCCCCCCACCGCCGACTACTGGGGCGAAGTCAGCGGCCTCGTATTCTCCAAGGCGGAATCCATCTATTCCGGCTCGGCTACGGCCGAGCAGGCTCTCACCGAAGGCAACCGCATTGCCACCGCGCGCCTGGAAACCATTCTCAAAGAAGACCAACTGCCCGCTTTCAATTGGAACATCGGCGGCGTGGTGGGGCTGGCCTTGTTCGCGGCGGCTCTCGCCTGGGTGTACTTCCCCGAGCGCGGCAAAACCCGCACCAAGGCGGAGAAGGCGGAGGGCCGCACCAGCCTGCTGTTCCTGGCGCCCTGGATCATTGGCACCCTGCTGTTCACCGTCGGGCCGATGATTTTCTCGCTCTTGATGAGCTTTGCCAACTGGGACATCATCCAGCCCGCCGAGTGGCGCGGCATGGGCAACTATCAAGAAGCCGTCGCGCAGGATGCCCGGTTCTGGCAGACCGTCAAGGTCACGGCTGTTTACACCATTTTTTCGGTACCACTCGGCCTCATCGTTTCGCTTCTCCTCGCCCTCCTCCTTAACGTGAAGGTCAAGGGGATGCCGGTCTACCGGACGTTCTTCTATCTCCCGGCCCTGGCCAGCGCCGTCGCGTCGTCGCTTATATGGCGCAAGGTGTTCCAGCCCGAGGGCGGGCTCCTCAACGTCCTCCTGTTCGGCGCGGATGGGCAGCGCAACTTCCTCGGTCTGGCGTCGTGGCTCGGCACCGACGGGCAACTCCCCAACTGGCTCGGCAACGAGCAACTCGCCCTCCCGTCGCTCATCATCATGAGCCTGTGGGGCGTGGGCGGCGGCATGGTCATCCTGCTCGCTGGGCTCCAAGCGATCCCCGATTTCTACTACGAAGCCGCCACCCTCGACGGGGCGGGGCTGTGGCAGAAGTTCAAGGTGGTCACCCTGCCCATGGTGTCCCCGGCGCTGTTCTTCACCCTCATCACCGGGGTCATCGGTAGCTTCCAGGTGTTCACTCAAGGGTTCGTGATGACCCAGGGCGGCCCCAACGACGCCACCCGGTTCTATATGCTCCATCTGTACGACAACTCCTTTGGGAATCTGCGGATGGGCTACGCCTCGGCGCTCGCGTGGCTGCTTTTCGTGGTGGTGCTTCTCGTCACCCTGGTGCAGTGGCGCCTCAACAAGCTTGTGTACTACGAGGGGGCGGAATGAACCCGAAACTCGGCGTCCGGCTCGGCAAAATCGTGGTGGCCCTGTTGCTGGCCAGCGGGAGCATTGTGTTCCTGCTGCCGTTCTACACCTCGCTGTCCATGTCGCTCAAGACGCCCGAGGAACTGGCCACCACCTCCGCCTGGAGCTGGCCCCAGCAACCCACATGGAGCAACTACAGCGAGGTCCTCACCAACCCCAACGTCAACTTCCTGCAGTTGTTCCTCAATACGGTCATCATCGCCGGCCTGGCGACGATCGGGGTCATCGCTAGCTCCAGTCTGGTGGCGTACGCCTTCGCGAAGATGAAGTTCATGGGCCGAGATCGGCTCTTCGTCATCCTGCTCAGCACCATGATGCTGCCCGCCATCGTGACGATGATCCCCACTTACTTCCTCTTCAAAGAGTTGCGGTGGATCAACACCATCCTGCCCCTCACGGTGCCGGCCTTCTTTGGCGGCGGGGCCTTCAACATTTTTCTCTTGCGCCAGTTCTTCTTGGGCATCCCCAAGGAGCTCGACGAGGCCGCCAAGATCGAGGGAGCCGGTCACTGGACCATCTACTCCCGCATTGTCATGCCGCTGTCGGGTTCGGCTCTGGCCACCGTCGGCATTTTCTGCTTTATCTACAACTGGCGCGACTTTATGGGGCCGCTGATCTACCTCAACGAACCCGAAAAGCAGACCTTGGAGTTGGGTCTGGCCACCTACAACTCCCTGCGCGCCGAACAGTGGCATTTGCTGATGGCCGGAAGTGTGCTCGTCACGCTGCCGCTCATCGTGATGTTCCTGTTTGGGCAGCGCTATTTCGTCAAGGGCATGGCCCTCAGCGGACTTAAGTAATCGAGCGTTATCAAGATGACATTTGGAAAGAACTTTGTGTGGGGGGCGGCGACGGCCGCGTATCAGGTGGAAGGCGCGGCGGCGCAAGACGGGCGCGGCCCCTCCGTGTGGGATGCATTCTGCCGCAAGGCCGGCAAAGTCGCCGAAGGCGACACCGGTGACACCGCCTGCGACCACTACCACCGCTACCGAGAAGACATCGCCATGATGCGCGACCTCGGGGTGCAGGCGTATCGGTTTTCCATCTCTTGGTCGCGCGTGTTGCCGGAAGGCACCGGCCGCGTAAACCACCAGGGCATGGACTTCTACCACCGGCTGGTGGATGAGCTGCTGCGCAACGGGATCGAACCGTATCCCACCCTGTTCCACTGGGATTACCCGCAGGAGCTTTACCTTCAGGGTGGCTGGCTGAACCGCGACACGGTGGAGTGGTTTGGCGAGTACGCCGAACTCGTCGGGCGGCAATTGGGCGACCGCGTGAAGAACTGGTGGACGCTGAACGAGCCCCCCTGCTTCCTCGGCCTTGGCCACGTCAACGGTATTCACGCTCCGGGCTTGCAACTCGATTGGCCGGACTTCTTCCTGGCCACCAAGCATGCCTTGATGGCGCACGGGCGCTCGGTGCAAGCGCTGCGCGCCACCGCCCCGCAACCTATCGCCATCGGCTACGTCCCCATCAGCCACATCGGCATTCCGGCTGACGAGTCACCGGAGAACATTGAGGCCGCGCGCGAGTTCACGTTCGGTGTGCCGACGGCGGACCGAACGTTCTGGTACAGCCGGCTCTACCTGGACCCGGTCGTGCTGGGCGAATGGCCGGAGGAGTGCGTGCGCGTGCTGACCGATCACGGGCCGGAAGTGACGACCGAAGACCTGGCCCTGATGAGCCAGCCCATCGAGCGGCTCGGCCTCAATTTCTACGCCGCGCCCTACATCCGCCGGGGTGCCGATGGCCGGCCCGAGACCGTGGCGCTGCCGCCGGGGCATCCGCGCTCGGCTTTCGACTGGCCCGTGACGCCCGAAGGCCTCTATTGGTCGGTGCGATTCCACGAGGAGCGGTACGGCCTGCCGACCATGATCGCCGAGAACGGCCTCAGCTGCCGGGATTGGGTCTCCGAAGACGGCGCCGTGCACGACCCACAACGTATTGACTATCTTTCGCGCCATCTCAAAGGGCTACACCGAGCGGACGACGAGGGGTACCAGATTCAGGGCTACTTCCACTGGTCGCTGATGGACAACTTTGAGTGGGCAGAAGGCTATCGGCACCGCTTTGGGCTGATCCACGTGGACTTTGCCACCCAGAAGCGCACGCCCAAGGATTCAGCGGCGTGGTACGCACAGGTCATTGCCAACAACGGTTTGTCGGCTCCCAAGGCCACGAGCACCCATGCGCTGGTCGGCACCCGGCCAACTTTGAGCTAAGCGGCCCCGTAACTTTGCGGGTTTTTGCTAACGACGGACTTTTGGTGGTGTAGAATATCCACAGGTGTTCCGAAACGTTTCGCGAATCGTTTCGGCCACAGACTCTCTTAGAGGAAATTGAACATGTTCATGAAGAATTCACGAGTGGCGATGGTGGCACTTGGGGCAGTTATGGCCTCCAGCGCTTTTGCTAGCCTGACGACCTACAACCAAGACTTCGAAAGTCTGGCCGCGGGCAATGGTGGTGCCTTGTCCGGCGACGGATGGAAGATTTTCGCCAACGTCTTCGACTCCGCCGATAACTATCTGTACGGCTACGGCCCCTTCGGCGCCCCGAACGGCGGCGCGGGCTTCTCGGCCATCGCCACGGGCGAGTTCGGTCCGAACACGGGCTTGCAGTACATCAACACGTACAGCGACTACAACAACGCTGACCACAGCAACAACCGAAAGATTGAAGCCAACATTTTCCAAGAGCAGATCATCAGTGCGGCCGACCTCGGTCAAACCTTTACGTTCGGCTTCGATTACAAGGCGTCTTCGGGCTTCGGTCCGGGCGGCGCTTCCCGCACCTGGGCGTTCATCAAGGTTCTCGATCCGGCCAACGGGTTCAACCTGGTCGCCTTCCCGCGGATTGAAACCACGGCGGCTTCCACCTCCACTTGGTCGGAAAACAACTCGATCAACATCACCATCGACCCGTCCTGGACGAACAACATCCTCCAGTTCGGCTTCATGAACACGGCCACGGCCTACGAGCCGACCGGTATGTACTACGACAACGTGTCGTTCAGTGCCGTTCCGGAACCGGCCTCGATGATTGCCCTGGGCGCGGGCCTGCTGGCTCTTGCCCGCCGGCGACGCAAGGCGTAAGCCCCTCTACGCGTAAGAGATCACCTGGCCGCTTCTCTCCACCTCGGAGGGAGGCGGCCAATCTTCTCTTTTGGTAGGGGTCAGGTAGATTCCCCATACCTCCCCGAGGCATTTGCCGAGAATCCCATGCTCAACCTCATCCTGGCCTCAATCGTCGTTGCCGCATGGCCGCAAACGGAGCCGCCCGCCGAACTGAAAGCCTTTGATGGCGAGTGGATCTGGCAAGAGGACCGAACCCCCGGCCGTGCGCCCGAGCAGTTCAATCCCCCACTGTCTTCGCGCTTCTCGCTCCGCGCCGAAGCCGACGCGATGATCCTGGTGAGTGGCCACGGGTCGGGGCACACCAATGTGCGCATCACCTTCGATGGCCGCATGACCGAAGTTCCGAACACAAACCCCGGCAGCTTCGCCCGCTATCGAGGCAGTTGGAAGGACGGCACCTTCACCTACGAAGTGGACTTCATCCGCGAAGCCGGAGGCACTCCGCAAAACCTGATACGGCGCGCATTTACCCTCACTCCAGATGGCCTCATCGTTCGCTCGAATTTGATGAACGAAACGGTCGGGCTTTATAAGCAGGCCAAGGACGTCCCCCTGCCCGCTACGGCCAAGGCCACCATCAACGACCTCAGTTGGATGCAAGGGAACTGGTCGGGTATCCGGGGCACCGAAAATCAGATCTACTTCGAAGAACTTTGGAGCCCGCCCCGCGGGGGCTCCATGTTCGCCACGGCACGCACGGTCAACCGCGATCGACTCTCGGCGTTCGAATACCTGCGAATCGTGGAGCGCGATGGCAGCCTGGTTTACATTGCCCAACCCGGAGGCGCCGCCCCCACTGAGTTCTATCTCACGGAGTTCTCGGCAACCCGCGCTGTGTTCCAGAACCCCCGCCACGACTACCCCAAGCAGATCATTTATGAGAGAACTGGTGACTCCCTCACCGCCACGATTGGCTACATCGTGGGAGGCTCTCCGCGCCGGTTTGAGTTCAAGCGCCAAGGGGCAACTGACACCAATCCCTAGAGCCAAGACTTTCAGGTATCTCTAGGGAACCGTGTCGGGTTCACCGCTGCTTAGGATTCAGCTTCTCGGCACGCCCCGTGCCGCGATCGGAAGCCAGAGCTTTCCGCTCTCCAATGTTCTCTTACGGCTTGCCGCCAGTCACCCCCAGTCTGTGCGGCGGGATCAACTCTTGGAGTCGCTTTACCCGGAGGTGGATGCGACGACCGCCCGAAATCGGCTTAGAGTCGCCCTCGCGCGTTTAAGGCAGCGCATTGAGCTGGTGGAAGCACCGGATGATCGCATTGGCCTCTTCCCGGAGACCGTCAAGGCGGATATCCACGATGCGCGCCAAGCGGCCCACGTCGCCTCTCTGGAGCCTGAAGTTCAGTCCGAACTCACCACCCTTCGCAGCTTGTTGCCCGCGTTCTCCCAGGTGCTTTTCCCGCACGCCGATAGCGAGTGGCAGTTGGTGGCTCAAACCGAATGGAGCGAAACCGCCCTCCTTTCACTCGAACGGCTTGCTGACTTGGCGGAGGAGACAGGGGACTACTCGACCGCTGCGGCCGCATCCGAAGCCATGCTCACTCACACCCCCTACGGCGAGCTTGCCTGGCGGCGGTACCTCAGTGCGATGTCCCGGGCGGGCCGCGCCCAGGATGCCGAGTTGAATCTCGCGGCGTCGCGCCGGCGTGCGCGCAAGGAGGGAGTTTCCTTCCCGGACTCGCTGGCCGAATGGATCCCCTCAGAGGACTCAACGTCTCTCCTGGGCCCAGACCTCACACCCGGTGAGAATCAAGTGTTGGAACGGTTCTTCCGACGCGCCTTAGTCAACGATCCAGAACTCGTGATCCACATGCTCGGAAGCCCGAGTTTCCGCCCCGAAGTGATGCGGGCGCCCCGTGCGGTGCTCCCCCTTCTCCGAGAGGCACTCAGCTTCCCCACTCCTCCTAGCCAAGCCCGGGAACGCGTCCAGGTTCGGATCATCACGGCGCTGAGTTCGCTGGATGACCACGAAGCCGTGATTCAAGAATCGAAGACCTTTTTGGCTCAACCCATTGCTCCCGCGCGTCGGCGTATCGCACTCATGGACACTTCGTTCGCTCTCGCCATGACAGGGCAACTTGGTCTCGCAATCCGCCAGATCGAGGAAGCGGCAAGCCTAGTCGAAGGAGAGTGGGCGGAGTACGACGCTACGGAATGCCGTGCCCAGAGAGCCACTTACTTGATGCTTGCCGGTGACCTCACCGTAGCCGAGTCCGAATATCGAGCGTGCCTCAAGTTCTTCGATCAGAACTCCAGGGAGGGGACCGAACCGTCACTCCTCAGCATTCGCGGCAACCTCGGTCTCTGCCTCGCTCACCGAGAGCAGTGGGCTGATGCCGAGGAGTGTCTCGTCTCTGTTTCCGAGGCTGCTCGGGCTCTCCGCATTGATCGCGTCAAAGGCATCTATCTGCCTGTCCTGGGTTGGGTGCAAAGCCAAACCGGAGTTCCAGCGGGCGCAAAGCTCGCCGAGGGCCTGAAAATGGCGTTTCAAATCAGTCCACGCCGTGCGATCCTCGCGGCCGCTTACGCCGGATTGGCTTTACGGTCCAATTCCCATTCGGAAGGTAACCAGGTGATCGCCGAATCAGCATCCTTTAGAGCCCAGTCCAACGTTCCTCTTCATGCCCTCGAACAATCCATTTGGCCGGACGGCGTGGAGGGCGCTGCGCCCCCCACTCGTCCGCTGGTCGACTTTGTCCGGTCCGTTATCCGCGTCGTTGCCCAGCTCGGCGAATCCTAAGCCCCCACAATGCCGCGCCCAGGCCCAGAAGAGTGGCGGGTTCGGGCACCGGCGTCGGGGCGACGAAGTCTGCCGCCGGCGTCACGGCGATATCGTCAAAGTACGTCGAAGCAAATGTGGCCGTCGGCCCGTTTCGCACCAAACGCACCCGCATCGTCGGATTGTCAGCCGTGAATGTGACGTATCCGAAGTACCACTTTCCTACCGTGTCTTGAGTCGTAGCGTGAGAGAAATTGGCCACGCCGTACCAGGCTTGACCCCCAAAATTGCCAATGTCAACGGCCACCGAGCCGCCCAGATCGTCACCTCGGAAGAAGCCACTCAGCACATAGGATTGACCCGCCGTGAGCGTGTTGTCCAGCGACTTATGCACCGCATAGTTGCCATTGGACCAGCCCGAGAGTCTCCCGACTTGATCGCCGCGCTGGGCGGGGCTTGTGACGGTCGTCAAACTCCCAACATTGTTGTGATCCCCCCATCCGGCCAGCGAATCTCCGACTTCAAAGGTGCCTCCCGGCACTGTGGTGTATTGGCCTGATTCCGGAACAAAGGGGCCCTCAATGATGCCCGTTTGCGCCGATGAGACGACGAGCCCAAAGAACCCGAGGCCCGCGCTGATGATGATGCGATTCATTTCCATTCTCCTGACAATGATTGAGCGCAATC
Organism: Chthonomonas sp. UBA2785; assembly: GCA_002352215.1. Taxonomy (GTDB): domain Bacteria; phylum Armatimonadota; class Fimbriimonadia; order Fimbriimonadales; family Fimbriimonadaceae; genus JAHBTC01. The sequence goes on from DEIB01000052.1 coordinate 40,197, forward strand.
CAAGCGGCTTGCGTATTGAGAGTCTGCCGGGGCAGCCGCTACATGGCCATTACATGGATTATTGCGGGTACCCCGCCGACCGGCCGGATTAGGTAGAACGCAGCGCATGAACCTGTGGCGCAACCTCCTGCTCCTTGCAGCTGTGAGCGGCTTGGCTGTGGCCGGCCTGAGTGGTTCCCAGCCCACGCTCACGGGACCGAAGAGCTTCGCGATTGACGCCACCTCCCGAGCTCGATACCGGGTCGTCATTCAGTCCCCCTACCGGTTCTATCACTACGAGTTCCCCGGAGAGAAAGCGGTGGAGTTCTGCCCCCGCCTCAATCCCCAAGTGGCCAAGCTCACGCCGCCCTGGCCCAAGTTTGAGTACGAGCAGAACCAGGCGGCCTGGGTGTCCCGCAACCCGGCGGACGAAAAGAATAAGGGCCAGGCGTCGCGCGCGGTCTTCCAAAACCCGCGCCACGACTACCCCATGCAGATCATTTATGAGAGAACTGGTGACTCCCTCACCGCCACCATCGGCTACATTGTTGGTGGCTCTCCGCGCAAGTTTGAATTCAAGCGCCAAGCCTCGGCAGAGAGTCAATAGACGGGCGCCGAACCTTAAGCAACGAGCATCAAAATGAACTACAGAATCACCGAACTGCCTCAATTTCACTTAACAGGGCCGATGTTGCGAACTTCCGTCGCCGACAACGAAGGAGAAAAGAGCATCCCCAAGTTCTGGCAAAGTTTGATGGCTTCGGGGGAGTTCAAGACGATTTGTGCCCTTGCCCAACCGCAGGTCTTCCCCGACGGAACCACGTTCGGCGTCAATGCACCTGATCCTGAGAACGAAGACGGGTTCTTGTATTACGTCGCCGTAGAGACTGATCCCCACGCAACTTCGGACTACCCCGTCATCACGGTGGCATCTGGTCAGTGGGCCGTCTTCTCCGCCGTCGGCGAGCCAAGCGTTGCCATTCCAGCTGTCTTCAGGTATGTCAACTCCGAGTTCTTTGCGAACTCGGAATTTTCTTCCCGCCGTGAGGAACCCGAACTTGAGGTGTACAACGATGCGCCTATGGACGACAACTACGTCACCGAAGTGTGGTTCCCCATCCAACCGAAGACGTAGAGATGAGGTAGAGGTCACGAAGACGGTGGAAAGCCTCCTTCGCTGCCTCCCCAAGTTCCATGCTATTAGGTAGAACGCAACGAATGACCACCCTGCACCACCCTCTCCTCCTGGTCGCCGTCGGCGGCTTGGCCGTGGCCGGCCTGAGTGGTTGCCAGCCCACGCTCACGGGACCGAAGAGCTTCGCGATTGACGCCACCTCCCGGGCTCCAGACCGCGTCGTCATTCAGTCCCCCTATCGGTTCTATCACTACGAGTTTCCCGGAGAGAAGGCGGAAGAATTCTGCCCTCGGCTAAACCCTCAAGTCGCCAAGCTCACGCCGCCCTGGCCCACGTTTGAATTCGAACAGAGTCAGGCGGCCTGGGTGTCTCGCAACCCAGCGGGCGAAAAGAACAAGGGCCAGGTGTCGCTCGCGGTGTGCGTAGCGGGACGCCTGACCCCAGTTGGTGCCTTTATCCCCGGCACCGACAAATGGGGAGTCACCTTGCTAGTGCTCGAGAACCTCTAACTCAGCGGTTGTCCGTCCTCACCCGAAGCACAGCAATCCCTCGACTGGCGCAGCTCATCCACAGTTCGTATCCCTCGGGGATCATTCGGACTTCCAGGTCCGTGATCCCAGCATGGGGCAGCCCGCCCCACTGCGGTTCGCCGCCCGGAGGGGCCGGGAACACGGTCACCTTCGTCCCATCAAAGGCCACCAGGCCGCGTTGATCCACCCCGAAGTCCGAGTCGTACTGCATCCAGATCTTGCCATCCGGCGTCGCCGCCAGCGGCATGACGTATTGCCCCGGGAACGGCCAACCATCCTGGAATCGCCACACCTGGTACGCACCGGTCGCCGGGTTAATCTTGAAGAGGGCACTGTTATCCGGCAGGTTGATGGTGTTGGCCCCTAGCCAGACCATGCCTTGCGCGTCCACCGCAAATCCCTTGAACTGGTCGCTCTGCGGACTGAGTTCGGGGAAGTCCTCAATCGTCCGAATGAAGTCGGTCACGCCATTGGTACGGTAGATCGCCGTCTCGCTCATGCTCCACACCGTGCTGGGGCGGGTCGGATCCTTGCGGAGCTTCACGCCGCCCAGGTCCGAGACTTGAGTCCAAGAGCTGCCGCTAAAGGTGGATAGCACCCCATATGCGGCGGCCCAGAGACGTCCCGTAGAATCCTCGACCATATCGTTCGGCGAAGCCATGCTGAAGCCCATGTCCGTCCAACTAGAACCATTCCAGATGTGCAGGAACTCGAACATCGGGTTCACGACGACATGCCCGTTCGAAGGTCGTACATAGACCTTTGAGCTGTTGTCCCCGTTGAAGGGCCAGTCAAATCCCATGCCGTAATGGAGCTGGTTGAATCCCGTCCAGCGTTGCCCGTCGAACTTGACCATGCCGCCCGCACCCGGTCCAGCATTGGCCGTTGCAAAAACAGTTCCGTTTGCTGCCACGGACAAATCCGAGTTAAAGAAGTCGTACTGACTGGTGTTCGTGACCCGGTAGCGCTGCCATTGACCGGTCACGGCATCGCGGCGAGCCGCGCCACCCGTTCCACAAGCCCAGATCGTCCCTTGGTCGTCCATGTCCACGTCGTAGCTGCTTGTGGTCTGCGACCAGTGACCCTTCGAAGTCCAAGTGGTGCCATCGAAGTACCACACCTCGCCTCCTCCATCCACCACCAGTGCTCGCTGCGGGCCGAGCGCGCGCACCGCATTGGCGCCGTTAAATAGTGAATCGAAGGGAGCTTGGGGCGTGTTCACCCACGTTCCGTCTGGGCGGCGCAGGTCAAATCGCTGAGTGAAGGATTCTGCGTCCACCCACTTGTACATCCAAGTGTTGCCGGCCGAGTCCGTGGCGTTGTTGCCAGGCAGGAACGATGGATTCCCGTTGGCAACGGGGAGATTCGTCCAGGTTTGCGTCGTGCTGTCCCATCGCGACGCTTCTTGCACATCCATCGTCCACACGTAGTAGCCACCCCCGGGGCGCGGTTGGATCGCCAGCTTCGCGCTGTCAAACTGCGGGAACACCTGCCACTGACCGGTTCGCGGGTTGTATCGCGAAACCCCGCCCGTACCATAAAACGTATCGTATGCCGAGAACCACACCGTGCCATCAGGAGCAACTTCAACACTTCGATTCCAGCCATCTGGAATGGGTGAGTTGTGGGACCCAAATCTGCGGATCGTGCGCGCCCCTTTGGCCGGATCCAAATAGAGTGCACCGGCTCCGGTAGCCATCCATAGCTTGCCCCGCGAGTCCACGTCAATATCGGCAATGCGGGAAACGGCGTCCAGGAAGGGATGACCAATTTCCGGAATGTCCACATTGGAGTAGTTCACCCACCGGTTCTCGGGAAAAATGAATTGCGAGATGCCCCCCTCTTCAAAGGAGGCATCGTAGCCCGCGATCCAGGGGTTTCGGTCCGGTCCGATCCAAAGAGCTTCATTGAAGTCCCCCTGAATCCCGGTGTTGCTCGGGCGGTAGTAGCGCCATTCGTACATGGCAGCTGCTTGAGCCAAGGTGGACGCGGTGGAGAGGACCAACAGACTGGTCGAGACGACCGAGACAAGAGTTTTCAGTTTCATTGGGTTGCCCCCATTTGAGTCCGGAGGAACGGGATTCCCCCTTCGACAATAGTTGCCCTCGCAAGGACTTCTTTAGTCTACACCCCCCTTTTGAGAAATCAGTGTCCCTAAAAATAACCTCGCAATCGTTGCCGCCGCAACGAAATGACTTCAAACGAGTCGACCTTTCCCCAGGGTCATGGGATTGGTGAGCGGATTCAGTCCTTAAGCCGCTGGTCCATCCACTCGTAACTGGCCTCCAGTGCGTCGGCCACGATCATCAGGTGCTCCGAGTTCGACACCATCAAGAACTTGCTGTCGCTACGATCCTTGAGCAGGGCTCCCAGCCGCTCGGAGACAGTCTTGAGGGCGGCCATCTCTTGCTCGCCCACCGCCAGGAATGTCGGCACGCCCTGGGCGGCCGGGGGCAAGGCAGCCCCCGTGGCCGGGGCGAATAGCACCATCCCGGTCGGCGGCGCCGTCAGCCGGGCCAACGAGCTCACCGTGGCTCCACCCCCGGCGCTATGCCCCATGATAAAGACCCTCTCCGGGGTCAGCCCGCGCGCCTCCTGCAGCCACTTCAGGCAGTTGGCGGGTGCGGTCGGAGAGGACCGCGGGGTCATGAAAATCCACCCTCTCTTCTGCGCCAGTTCCCGGGCCAGCCCCGCGCCGTAGCCTTCGTAAAACATGTTCTCGCTGCCGCCTGCCCCGTGCAGGGCAATCACCACCGGGGTCTTGGCGGTGGCCTCCTTCGGAATCCAAGCCCGGAAGACCGTGTTCTCTGCCTGCACCAGGGGCAGTTCCTCGTGCTTCTTCCATCCTTCCGCGCGGCCTCGCTCCCCGCTTACCAGCCAGGCGTGGGCGGGGGCATTCCATTCGTATTGACCTTCCCGGATTTGGGTCAGGGCCCGGGCGAGGGCCTGCGTGTCGCCCTGCTCCAGGGCCGCCCGGCGCGATTCAAAATCGCGCACCACACTCAGGGTGAGGGCGCGGCCCAAAGTCTCGGGGCCGTCCAGCGTCACGTCCCCTTCCCGATCCGGAGCCACCCCGGCCTTGGGGGCCGGGGGCGCGGGATCTCCCGAGCCGTACGCCCACGAATACACCAACTGATACGGCTCCCCGGGGGCCACCACCGGCGGCACGACCCGCACCCGCCAGCCTGCGCTGGGGCTCACGGTTTCGTTGCGCAGCGCGGCCTCGGCCTGGTCCAGCAACTGGCACACCTGCCCGGTTTGATTGGCGAAAAACGCCCCCACCGCCCGCGAGAGAACGTCCACTGCGGCCCGTCGCCGGGTCGGATCTTGCACTTGCCGCCAGGTGCGCTCCATGCGCAGCGTGCGCTCTGCCATGTCGGCACGGGTGGCCGGGGCAGCCGGCTGCGCCAAGACCAACGAAAGGGCCAAAACCATAACTCGATCATACGCAGTCGGCCCCCACCGTTACGCCCCTGCGTGTGGCGGCCCATTCAGTGACACAATAACCGTGTGGAATCGATGAATCACGAGGTGCAGGAAGAGCAAGCCCGGGACGCCATGCGCGCCTGGCTGGCCGAGTTTGCTCCCCTCGTGATGGATCAATCTCAGCGTACGGCCACCGAGATCCGGCAAGAACTCGACCTCATCGAGCGGCTCCAGGGCCGCACGTCCGATCTCGACCAGGGCAAGGGGCTCCTCACCCGCATGGATGACGGCGAACTCATCCGCACCTATAACCAAGCTCGGGAGCAGATCCGCACCATCGAGCGCGACCTCCGTCGTCGCCTTGCCACCCTCGCTCCGGGCGATCCAAATAGCGAACCGGACTACGACGCCCTCCAAGAGCGCCTGGCGGAGACCGCCGCGCAGATTGAAGTCGGGGTCCCCACCTTTTCGGCCAACCCGGACCGGTTAGAACTCGCCAGTTCCCCGGCACAGGTCGCGGCGGGCATCGGCATGGGCATCTTTGGCCTCGGGTGGACGGCTTTCACCACGCTCCACGCGTTCTTCATGATCGGCGGGATGATGAAGGCGATGGGGCCGGTCGCCTTCGCCATGCTGGGCTTCTATGCGATTTTTTGGGCCGTAGGCGTGGGGATGTTTATGAGCGCCTTCAATATGGCCGCGCAAGAGACCATCTCACTCGAAGGTGACACCCTCACGATCACCAAAACCCTCGGCCCGATCCGAAGGGCCAAACAACACCGCATCAACCCCAAGTTGCAGGTCCGGATCGGCACCACTGAAAAACAAGTGAGCCACGGGCGTGGCCGCTCGGTCCCCATGAAGGTGGCCGCGATCATCTTCACCAGCGAAAACGGCCGCCCCATTGCGGTCGCCACCGGCACCACCGATGCCAACCGTGAGGTGATGCTCCGGCAGATTCAAGCGCACCTGGGGCAAGAGGACACTTCTCCGGTGCCCCCGCCGATCCAGGACTAGCGCTTTAGTTGCAGGGCGATGCGCCGGAACTCGACCGGGTGGCTCTCGGACTGCAAGCTAATGGAGCCGCTCCGGATCAAACTCTCCGCCCCCGAGGCCGCCCAGGCCTTGGCGTCCGCATCATTCGGGTCGAGCTGGACCTCGCGGTAGCGGAAAACTTCCTGCCCGTTGATGTAGTGGACCACGTCCTCCGGGCCGTTCACATCCAGCTCCAGGCGCACCCACTCTTCCCCCCGGAAGGTCGGCGAGTTCGAGTTGGTGCAGTGCTGCCGCCACAGTTGCCCGTTGTACATCACATTGGTGCCCGGCGTGCACAGGTTAGCCGTCGGTCGGTCGCCCTCCTTGTCTCCGCCCAGCAACTGCACCTCGGCCGATACCGGAAAGTCTTGCCGCTCGCCCATCGTCTCGGGCGGCTGCCCGTGGATCATCACGCCGCTGTTCTTCCACGCCCAGCCCGGCCCTTCCGGCACCTGCTGGCCCACAAATCGGTACTCCAGGCGCAGCTTGTAGCGACTGGCCGGGGTGCGGAAGAAGAGGTGGCCAAAGCGGCCATCAAACTTCTCGTACCCGTCGTAGCGCACCACCAGGTTGCCGCCTTCCACGCGGAAGGTCCGCATCGGGTCCTCGCCCAGTTTGTGGCCCACAATCTTGGGCGTCCAACCCTCCAGGTTGCGGCCATTAAACAGGCTCACCCACGGCGCCGAAGGTGCCCCCTGCACCGGGGCCAAGGCCGCCCCCGCTGCCCCCAGGGCCACCACAAAAAGTGCGAATCGCATGGACGGAGGGTTTACCTGCTGCGGGTTCACGATTCGTCGCTCCATCGCGCGATCTCTTCCTTAAGCACGGCCTGCATGGGCTCGCTCATGCCATCGAAAATGCTGACGCCGCTGGCTCCCCGGTGCCGCGCCGCGCGCAGGCCCGCCTGGAACTCCTCGGGCGACTTGAACGCCGGCATATAGAGCCCCGCCACCACCGGGAACCGCGCTGCTTGGATGCCTTCGCGCACGCAGTTGCCGATCCACTCCGTGTCTTCGTTGTAAAACGAGTGGTAGATCATCGGGGTCACAAAGTCCAGCGGCCACTTATCCCAGTCTTGGCGGCAAATCTTGCGGGCCATGCTGGGCGTCGGGAACACTGCCGCCGAGACCTGCTTGCGCGCCTGGTGCACCCGCTCGGTGACCTTGGTCACCAGGGCCGTGATCGCATCGTAGCGGAAGTGCAACCACCGCGAGTCCAAATCTGGCCGCTCCAGCTTCAGCGGGTCATCGCCGTACCGCGCCCGGAACGCCTCGCGCGCCGCCTCGCTGTAATCAAAATCGTAGCGCGGCAGTTCTTCGGTCTGGTCCAGCTTGTAGGTGTCCCACAGCGCAGTGGGCAAGATCACGTCCGGGTAGCGCACGTAGTCCAGGTGCACCCCGTCCACGTCATCACGGAGGGCAATCTCCTCCGCCTTGCCGCAGATGTGCTCCACCACTTCCGGGATGTGCGGGCTCACCCAGCGGTAGTAGTCCACGTAAGGCGGCTGGTCCACGCAGCTTTCGCCACTCCGGGCCACCATGTACCATTCCGGGTGCTCGGCCATCAGCTTCGCGTCGCGCTGGTTGGTCGTCCACATCCACACGTGCGGCGAGAGGCCGGCCTCGCGGATCGCCTTGAGATGCGCGGCGTTCACCCCGCCAAGAAAAACGCCCGTCACCCCCAGGGCGGCGAGCTTTTCGTACTTGTCACCAGGTTCGGCCGGGTCCGCCCCGGTCCACACCCAAAAGCTCGGCTTCACCGCGCGAACTCCAGATAGCCCCACATTTCGGGCTGGTGCATGTCCACCACGCCCTGCGGGCTCCACACCCAGTTGTCTTCCTTAGTGTCCGGCACTTTGCGGTACTTGCCGTTCTCCACCAGGTGCTGCCACTGCACGCGGCTGAAGTTGATGCGCCAGCGGTCGCCCGGTTGCGGGGGCACGGCCACCTTGCTGATCTCCTTGAGACTGCGCCAGGGAATGTGAATGGTGCAACTCCACCCCTCGTCCTCGTCGCTCGGGTCGTTCAGGGTGCCATTGATCTTGACGGCCGTGCGCAGGCCCTTGATCTCCCAACTGTCCACGGCCGGGCCACCTTCGCGGTAGGGGCGGGGCAGCAGCAGATCCCAGGTGGTGTTCAGCGCGTTCAGTTCCAGCTCGCCGTAGTTCAGGGCGTCGTCGTCCGGGTCGATGAACACTTCAAAGTCGTTATCGTAAAAGATCACGCTGTCGTGCTCGGTCAAGGTGCCCCACACGTGGGGCTCCTCCATTTCCGCGCCGATCCAGAGCCCACTTTCGCTCCAGCCCATCTTGGCGCGGGTGCGAAATCGCGGCGCGGGGCGCTTATCACCCTCGATGTCCACAAAGTCGTCCGTCCAGGGGCTCAACTGCCAGGATTCGTGGGAAAGATCCCCATCCATCGGCGGTTCTTGAGACCAAAAGGGGGCCACGTAAGCCTTCGGCGTATTCACAACCGTCATCTTGGGATCAAGGCGGTACTGCGAGTCAAGGATGGCGGCCGCGCGGACCCCACTGATGCCGTCGCGGAGCATCTCCGGCCCCACCACGAACACATCCGGGAACGCCGCCCCCGGCGTCCAGATCGGCAGTCGCGCCATCGTCAGCGCACCGGCGCGGTCGGTGTAGCTCACCAACGCCTGCATCCGGTCCGGTTCACCCGGTACGGGGGAAATGCTCAGGCCCGCTCCGGCGCCCGGCAGCGGATCCGAACCGATGCGCATTTCGGTTTCCGAGTTTGCGGCGGCGGCAAAGGATTCGCTCTCAAAGTCCGGCCCGCCAATATAGATCGGGTTCACGTCGCTGTCATCGCCATCAAACATGACGTTCAGGTCGCCGTTGCCCCGGTAGTAGAACGTCTCCGCCCAGAACCGTGCGATTTGGAAGGCGTAATCCCGTTGGTCGCGGTCCAGGTTCACCACCGTCGGGCGGTGATAGAACACGTCCTTAAAGCGGCCCCCGCGTACGGCACTCCGTTCGTCGGTCGGCACTTCGTCCAGGCGTTGCCATTGGCCCGCCCCGTCACGTCGCCAATGGCCGGAGGTCAAAGCCTGTCCGTCCACCTTCATCGTCTCTCCCAGGTCCAGCGAGATCAGCGTGATGTTGGCCGTGGTCGCTTCGCCCTTGGCCACCGTGATGGTGCTGGGCTGGTACGGCTCGGCCTGTTGGTGCACCGTGATCCACCCAAAGTTGCCGTTGATGCTGGGGTCAATCGTGGTCAGCGTGTAGTCATCCGGTCGGTTGAGCGCGTTCGCCCGCAGGAACTCCCACATCGGGGCGTGGTCCAGGCAGTTCGCGCCGGGGGCCGGGTCGGTGTCGTACCAGTGGCCCTGGCCGGCTTCTTCGTGGAAGCCCAACGCCGGGTGCCCTTCCAGCGCCTTGCGCATGTTGCGCGCCTCGCTCACCGGCACGGTTTCGTCGGCATCGCCGTGCAGCACGTACACCGGGTTGATGCGGAGGTTGTCCTTGAACAGCATCGTGTCGTGGATTTGGCTCACGCGGTTCAGTAGCGCGCCCATCGGGTCGGTGGCGTCCCAACGTCGACCGCCGCCGTAGGTGAAGAACGACGCCCACCCCGCGCACGGCCCCACGCCGGCGAACTCGAACGGGAACAGCGCCCCGTTGATCCACGAGCCGTGGCCGCCCATCGAGTGGCCACTGATGTACACCTCATCCGGGTTCACGCCGGGGATTTCCAGCGCCAAGTCGCGCACTTCCAGCAAGTCCAGCCGGCCAATCTCTTCCCAGTCAAAGCCGTAGGGTCGGCGGTTGGTCGGGGCCACCACGTGCGCCCAGGTCTTGGCCCCGTAAGCTTGCGCCTGACCCAGCGCTTCCACGCTCGCCCCGTGCGGGCTCAGGATCACGCTCGTGGCCTTGGGGTCGCTGGCCGGCAAGTACCCGTAGTACTGCACGCTCTGGTCAATGCGGCTGATGAAGGTCACCCGGCGGGCTTCCTCTGGCTTCACGACCCGCAGGTTCAGTTCGGCCTTATGCAGCACTTCGCCGCCCTTGCGGAGGGTCAGCACGACCTTGCCGTCGGCGTCTTTGGGGCGCGGCACATTCACAGGCACCTTGCGCACCCCCAGGGGCCACAGGTGCGGCACCTTGGTGGTGCGAGATTGCCCCCCATGCTCGGCGGTGACTTCAATCCCCTCGCCCCATTCATCCTGGGCATTGCGGATCACCACCCCGGCCCAGGCATCGCTGGCGGGGGCACCCGTCACCACGTCGGGCAGCGTCGCATCTCGCGTATCGAAGCTTACGGGCGCGGGCGGTTTGATGAGCGAAGCCCTCATTTGGCCCCGCCCAACCTGGAAGTAAAACTCGTTGGTGCCCGCCTTCAATCGCACCGGCAGGCTTAGGTAGCCGTAACCGTAGGGGTCGCCCGCGCGGGGCTCCTCATTCACCCAGGTCTGCGACGTGCCGGTGGCCTCCAGTAGCATGATCTGCTCACGCTCCGAAGGCACGGTGGCGAACACGTAGCCGTTCCCTCGGAACCAGCCATCCGCCGCCGCCTCCACGCGCCGCCAACCTGTGGCCTCGCTCGGCGTCTTCCGGTCAATCATCCCCGCAATCACGGGGTCCACGGCCACCGGCGTCCGGCCATTGCCAGGAACCGTGATCTGCAGGCCTTCCTTCAGAAAAATCGTTTCGTCTTGCGGTTGCGCCATGGCCATGGCAACTGCCCACACCATCATGCGCCCTATTATGGGGTGTAGACTCCGCCCGATGCAGTGGAGGTTAAAGTTCGTCCTTCTGGTCTCGGTCCTCCTCGCGCTGGGGCTCCCCGCCATGGCACGCGATATTCCTCGACCCGAACACCCGCTCCCGATTGCCGAACGTGCCGAGTGGCTGAACCTGAACGGCCCGTGGGAGTTCTGGGAAACCCAAGACGACAACGCCGAGCCGACCACCTTCCCCGACGAGATCATCGTTCCCTTTGCCCGCGAGAGCAAGCTGAGCGGCCTGGAGCGAACCGAAGCCGTGCGCAACGTGTGGTACCGCCGCACCTTCACCATGCCGGCTTGGAAGAGCCCGCGCCAGCGCCTGCACATCATGGCCGCCGATTTCCGCACCCGGGTGTGGGTGAATGGCACCCTGGTAGCCACCGCCATTGGTGGGAACACGCCGATCACCGCCGACATCACGGCCGCCCTGCGAGCGGGCGAAAACGAGATCAAAGTCCACTGCTTCGACGATGCCGAGGGTGGTCTGCAGCCCCTGGGCAAGCAGACCCGCAAGGGCGGCAGCCAGGGCATCTTCTACACCCGCACCACCGGCATTTGGCAGACGGTGTGGTTGGAGGGTGTGGGCTCAAGCTACCTGCGCGACTTCCGCGTCCGCGCCGATGCCAACGGCTTCTTTGAAGTCGTGGCCGAACCCGAGTATGTCCAGCCCGACATGACATTGAGGGTTTCGATCCGCGACATTCAAGGCGAGTCGAATTTCAACTCAAATCCTTTAACCGCGCCCCTCACCGTACAAGGGCAATTCATGAATGTGCGCCCGTGGTCTTCACGGGACCCGCACCTCTATGACCTCACGCTCCAACTGGTACGGAACGGACAAGTGCTGGATGAAGTGAACTCGTATATCGGGTTCCGCACGGTCAGCATCCAAGGGCCGCGCATCCTCATCAACGGTGAACCGGTCTTCCAGCGCTTGGTGCTGGACCAAGGCTTCTACCCCGATGGCGTATGGACGGCCCCCAGTGACGAAGCCCTGCGCAACGACATCAAGCTCGCCCAAGACGTTGGTTTCAACGGTGCACGCCTGCACCAAAAGGTGTTCGAGCCTCGATTCCTTTATCACGCCGCCAAGATGGGCTACCTGTGCTGGGGTGAGTACCCGAGCTACGGCCCGGATTACGACAACCCCGCCCTCAACCGGGTGTGGGTGGACGAGTGGACGCGGGTGATGCAGCGCGACCGCAACCAAACCGCCGTGATTGGCTGGTGCCCGTTTAACGAAACGCCGCGCGAGGCCATCCCCCTGCAGGGCACGATCTACAGGATGACGCGCCTGGCTGATCCCGGCCGACCGGCGATTGAAACCAGCGGCTGGAGCCACGGACTCTCTGATCCGAGCATTCTGGATGCCCACGACTACGAGCAAGACCCGGTCGTCTTCCGTCGCCGCTGGCAGGGGCACAACTCCAAACCCAATGACCTCCCCGCGCGCTATCTGGGACGCCAGAGCAACTGGATTCCGTTCATGGTGAGCGAATACGGCGGGATCGGCTGGAACACCGGCGAGGGCTGGGGCTACGGCAACCCGCCCAAGACCCAAGAGGAGTACTTCACTCGCTTGCGTGGGCTGACCCTGGCCCTGCTGGATAATCCCAACCACTTCGGGTTCGTTTACACCCAGCTAACCGACGTGGAGCAGGAGAAGAACGGGGTCTACACCTACGACCGCAAGCCCAAGTTCGAAGCGAGGTTGTTCCGCGAGATCTTTGGGGCGCGGGCGGCTTACGAACAGGCCGAGTTCCCCGCTTGGCAACCGGCGATGGACGACTGGCGGGTGCTGGTGGGATCGGCGGTGGACGCCGACCACGAGTGGGACATGCTGCTGACTCCTCCCGCCCATGAGTGGACCAACGGGTTCAAGGGTGAGCGGGCAAAGGGTGGCTTTGGCCGGAAGGATGGCTTTGAAGACCTGATCCGCACTCCGTGGACGACGGCCGACATCTACCTCTCGCGCAGCTTTGAGGTCACCTCGGCGCCGGCCGCAGCGCGGCTAGTCATCCACTACGACAACGCCACCAAGGTCTGGATCAACGGCAAGTTGGTGTGGGAATCCCCCGCTGGCGCGTGGAATGATGGCTATCAAGCCTTTGAGCTCAATGCCGCCGCCCGGGCCGCGCTGAAAGATGGCACCAACACCATCGTGGTGCACTGCCACCAGGATAGTGGGGGCCAGTTCATCGACCTGGCCCTCCTTGGTCGCTAAGCGCGATCAAACCACTCGCTTGCCGTCCACCAAACGGTGGAGGGCGAGCGGGTTCGCGTCTTGCAGTTCCGGCGGCAGCAGCGCCTCGGGCGCGTTTTGCCAGCACACCGGGCGACTCCATCGCTCGATCGCGCCGGAGCCTACACTGGTGCTACGGCCGTCGCTGGTGGCCGGGAACGGCCCGCCGTGGACGATGCTGTCACACACTTCCACGCCCGTCGGCACCTGATTAAAGAGCACCCGGCCCGCCTTGGTCGCGGCCACTTGAACCACCGGCTTGGCGGCTTCAAGGTCGGTCGGGGTGCCGTGGAACGACATCGTCAGCTGCCCACCCATGGCCCGGGCCACCGCTTCCGCTTCGGCCAAGTCCTGAGCGCGCACCCACACTGCACTCGGGCCAAAAATCTCCTCGTGGAGGTCGGGTTCGGCCACAAACTGCGCCGCCGTCACCTCAAAGAGGTGCGCGGGGCCATCGACAACCAGATTGACGCCATCCATTTGGTTACGTCGCTCCACGCCTTCGGAATATGCCTGGGCAATCCCTTCGGTCAGCATCGGCGTCGGCACAAAACCGGCCAGGCGCTGGGAAATCTCTTCCGCCCACACACTGGCTTCGCCAACTGTCACCAGCACGCCGGGGTTCGTGCAAAACTGCCCCACGCCCATCGTCAAGGCTCCCGCCAGTCGCTCGGCCAGGCCCGCCGGGTCACTTTGTAAAAGCTCCGGGAGCAAGAACGACGGGTTCACCGAGCCCATCTCGGCAAACACCGGAATCGGCACCGGCCGCGCCGCCGCCCGCCGCATGAGGGCCGTGCCCCCACGGTAGCTACCCGTGAAGCCCACGCCCGCAATGGCCGGGTGGTCCACCAGCCACTCGCCTACCTCAATGCCCTGGTCAAACAGCATCGAAAACACGCCCGGATGCACGCCCACGGCCTCCGCCGCGCGCACGATCGCCGCCCCCACCAGCGCACTCACGCCGGGGTGCGCGGGGTGAACCTTCGTCACCACCGGGCAGCCCGCCGCCAGGGCCGAAGCGGTATCGCCCCCCGCCACGCTAAACGCGAGCGGGAAATTGCTGGCCCCGAACACCGCCACCGGCCCGATGGCCACCCGCATGCTGCGCAGGTCCGGCTTCGGCAGGGGTTGCCGGTCGGGGAGAGCGTGGTCGATCCGGGCATCCACCCAGTGGCCTTCGCGAGCCACCCGCGCGAACATCCGCAGTTGGCCACAAGTCCGGCCCAGTTCGCCCCGGGCGCGGCCTTCGGGCAAGGCGGTTTCTGCCTGGTAGCGGGCCACAATCAACTCGGCGTCGGCTTCCAGTTCGGTGGCAATCCGCTCCAAGAACTTCGCCCGCACGGATGCCGAAGCCAAAGAACTGACTGCTTCCAGCGCCCCCCGGCACGCCGCGTCCACATCCTCCCGGGTCGCGACGACGAACGCCCCTTCCAGGGCACTCCCGTCGCGTCGGTCCACCACCGAGAACGTCTTCTCCCCGCCACCCAGGCGGCCCGCCACCAAACTGCGCGTGTTCATCTCCTTTAACCTACGCCGATCAACCTACGTCAGGGCGGTTGGCCAGCGCGTGCTCAATCACGGCCACGGCCGCGGCTCGCTCCTCGCCCACCAGTTCCAGGCGCGGAGCGCGCACGGTTTCCGTGCCCATCCCCACCATGGCCTGCGTCAGCTTGATGAGCTGCACAAACTTGGGCACCGTATCCAAGCGCAGCAACGGCAGGAACCAAGCGTAAAGGTCATCCACGCGCGGGTCGTTGGCCAGCGCCCACTCCCACAGACGCACGGATTCGCGCGGGAAGGCGTTCACCAGGCCCGCAATCCAGCCTCGGGCGCCGTTGCGCACGGCTTCTACCAGCACGTCGTCCACCCCCACCAGAATGGCGAGACGGTCCCCCAGCAGGCGCTTGATCTCGGTTACGCGGCGCACGTCCGCACTCGATTCCTTGCAACTCACGAGGTTGGTGTGGAGCGAAGCCAATTCCGCCATTTGCTCCGGCACAAAGTCGGTCTTGTACGCAATCGGGTTGTTATAAAGCATGCACGGCAGCGGGGTGGCGCGGATCACCGCTTCCACGTGATAGCGCATCTCTCGCCAGTCCGTGCTGTAAACGTAGGGGGGCAACACCATGAAGCCCGCACAACCCAGATCGGCGGCATCCCGGGCCAGGGTCACGGCTTCATCCGTGCTGAGGGCGCTGATACCCGGCACGATCGGGTAGTTCGGGAACGACTCCACCAGCGTCTTCAGAATCTGTCGCTTTTCTTCGCCGGTCAGGGTCGCGCCTTCACCCAGCGAGCCCAGCGGCACCACGCCGTGGCAGCCATTTTCCAGCTGCCAGCCCACGTGCTTGACCAAAAAGTCGTAATCCACGTCACCCGACGCGGTGAAGGGGGTGGTGATGGCCGGAAGAACGCCTTGCCAGGGAATATTCATCGCCGACTATCTTACTCAGCCCCCACCCTCTAGGGGCCGCTAGCGGTCTAGTCGGAACGCTTCCGGGTCAACACTAGGCCAATGCCCACCCATGAGGTCCGCGAGCATTCGCCCGGTTCCGGCCGCCAGGCTGATTCCCATCATCCCGTGCCCGGTGGCCACCCAGGCGTTGCCCAGGTTGGGCACGCGCCCGATGTAAGGCAAGCCGTCGGCGCTCAGCGGCCGCCATCCCGTCCACAGGGGTTGCTCCCAGTCCGCGGCGGCAAGCTCGGGGAACACCCGCTCCGCCCCCGCCCGGATGTGCGCCACCCGCGCCGGGTCCGGGGCCTGGTGCGTCGCGCCGATCTCCATGCCGCTGGTCACGCGCAGGGCGTTCCCCATCGGGGTCAGGCTCACGCGGTCTTCCACGAGGAGTGAGGGCGTCGTCAGCCGTGCCCCGCCGGGCAGGGTGTAGCCGTAGCCTCGCCCGGGCTGAATGGCCATATTCACGCCCAGGCTGCGCGCCATCCGGGCGGATTCAAACCCCGAAGCCAGCACCACGTGGTCGGCGCTCATCGCGCCGTGGTTGGTCTTCACGCCGGTCCAGCGGTCGCCGCTCAGTTGCCAGCCCAGCACCTTTGTATCGGAGACTAAATTCGATCCCAAAGAGTGCCGCATCGCCTGCACCCATTCGTGCGGAGCTACGTGAGCATCGTTGCCGAACCACACTCCACCTTCGCAGTGCACGTCCAGCCCGGGTTGTCGCCGCCGCACGCCGTCGGCGTCCAAAATCTCCACGTCCAGCCCCAGTCTCGCCCCCTGGTGCCCGACTTCGGCTTCCTCTTCCAGGCCATGCGCGGTGCGGGCAATCATCATCAGCCCTGCGCCGCCCGGGCGGGCCAGATTTGGAAAATCGTCCGCCCAGCGTTCCCATTGGTCGCGGCTGGCCAGGCTCAGCCGCAAGAGGGCCTGCGTGCGGGCTTGCTCATCCCCCGCCAGGCTGCTCAAGGTAAAGCGCGTCACCCACCCCAGCAGGTCGGCGTCGGGCCGCCACCGCACGGTCACCGGGGCTCCGCGCTTCAGCATCATGCGCAGGCCGGTCTTCAGGAACCCCATCGTTGCCAGCGGCACAAAGTGGCTGGGCACCAGCATGCCCGCGTTGCCGTGGCTCGTCCCCACCCCGTCGGCGGGGCCCTGCTCTAGCACGGTCACCTGCCAGCCGTCGCGCATCAGCTCGGCGGCCACGCCCAGGCCCACCAGCCCCGCGCCCACCACAATCGCGGTGCGCTTCACTCGGGCAGCCCCGCCACATAGGGGTCGTCCGGAGCAAAGTGGAGGGTGCTCTCCGCCGTCACCCAGGCGCGCCCCCGGATGCGGGGCACCCACCCCTCCGGGGTGCGGCGCACGGTGGCCGAAAACAGGCCACCCGTCACGCTCTCTTGCACAAAGACCTGCCCTTCCGCGATCTGGCCATCTTCGGCCAGGCACGCCAGGTGGGCGCTGGTACCCGTGCCACAAGGCGAGCGATCGTCCGCCCCGCTGGGGCACAAAACGAACTTGCGCACGTCAATCGTGGGGTCGGCATGGGGCACGCAGATCTCCACGTGGTCAATCTCGCTCCCGTCATCCCCGGTGATCCCCTGGCGGTGCAGTTCATCGCGGATCAAAGATGTCATCCGCAATAGTTCTCTTCGATTGGCCGGGATCAACTCCACCGGCGATTCGTGCAGGATGTAGAACCAGTTCCCCCCGTACGCCACGTCCCCCGTGAACTCGCCGTAGCCCGGCACGGTAACTTTCACATCCTTCAGCGACCGCCGCGACGGGATGTTCTCAATCTCCACGCTGCCATCCGGGTGCCGCCACGCCGTGATGCGCCCCACCGGGGTCATCAGGTGCCCTTCGCCGCTCTCCGGCCAGCGCCCCAGGTGCGCCAATGCCGTCACCACCCCGATGGTGCCGTGTCCGCACATCCCCAGCGGTCCGGCGGCATCAAAGTAGATCACGCCGGCCACCTCGTCGCCCTCGGCCGGCCGCAGCCACGCCCCCACAAAGGCGTCGTAGCCACGCGGTTCGGCCACCACGCCCCGCACCCAATCCCACTGCTTCATGACCAAGCGCTGCTCGGCCAGCGTCCCCGTCAGGTCCGGATGGTCATCGAGGACGATCCGAGTGGGCTCGCCTTCGGTGTGCGTATCGAGGACGCGAAGTGACCGCATCGCGCGAGTTTACGCGAACCTAAGGCACTAGCCAATGCCCTTCCCAGTCCGCCCCGGTCCAGGTCCAGCCCGCTCGCCGGTGGCCGCTCACGCGGGTGTCCAGCCGGTCCAGCCGGTCAATCGTCGCCCGCAGCAGAGCAAAGTTCACCCGCCCTGCTTCGCTCTCATCCCTCGTGGGTTCTCGGTCCATCAACGCCAGCGGATAGCCCGGCCCGGGTTCGGCCAACTCGGAGCCTGGCCCCGCCGCCGCTAGGTAGCACCGCCGCGCAAGAGGCTTGGTGCGCGCCCAGGCGGCCTCTACGTCTTCCCCATCGGTCAAGAGCGAAACCGCCCCGTACATCCGCACCATGCATCCACTCGCCGCACTGTAGAACACCCACACGCTAGGCCCACCCGCCCGCGCCTGCTCGGCCTTGGGTGAGCGCGCATCCACATGGCATTGCAGCCTGCGCTGCCCCCGGTCGGCAAGCCGCAAGGTCACCACCCGCGCATCCACACCGGCCGCCCCCACCAGCGACAAGACAGGCAGGTGAAAGGGGTCGCGCCACTTGAGGGCCCCTCGTTCCACATCTCCCCAAGTTTCTTGGAGTAGCTCGGCCAGTTCCACGCCTCATTTTGCCAAAACCTAGTAAGTGTTCGGGAATCCCGCCGCCCAAGGGCTCCGACAACGGCAATGTGAGAAGGATTCGATCGCGAAAGGCGGGCATTAGCCTCGTCGAGGTCGTGACGGCGACGGTGTGCGTGGGCATCTTGGGAGTGGCCACCATTGGCGGCACCACTGCCGCGAGCGCGCGCCTGGATGAATCGCTCCTGACCAAGCAAGGCGCATCGGTCATTCAAAACGAGTTGGAATCCCTAAAGACCGCCGGCCGCATGGCCACGCTCACGCCAAGGCTAGCGACTCGAGAAGTGACCCTCGGTCCGAACTCAGTAGGAACGCTCACCACAGACGTGCGCGGCGACATCCCTCCGCAGCTCGCCGCCTATCTCATCGAGGGTCTCGATGGTGAACCCGGGTCAATCTCAGCGCAGGACACGACCGAAGCCCACACCATGATTCTCCGGTCATTCGGCAACAATGACCTTACTCAGTGCCTCAGCTCAACGAAGCTCAATAGTGCGGGCGGTTTTGACATCTACTTCTCAGAACCACTTAACGACACGAACAGTGGCGCAGATCTCGTACCTGAACTCATTTTCTCCTCCATGGCGAGTGCCTGCGACGTCACGGTGCAAGCGCTGGATTCAGAGGGCGAACTCATTGGTGTGCCGTTTGCAGTCGCTACCGGATTTACTTCGTCGACCCCCACGGGTTATGTGTCAGACGGGCGAAGCAAAACGTTTGAAGTCGGCATTCTTGGACTTGATCTCTCGGAGACCTTCGAAGTCCAAAACGTCGCCGGGGTTCGGATCCTACTCAAAACGAAGTTTACGTCATTCAAAGTCATTGGCCTGAACGGGGCCGACGTCAACTCGACTGTGGCTCCCACTTACGAAGTGAGCGGCCCCGGAACCACCGCCAATACTGCGGGTGCTCTGATGCTAAACGGCCTCAAGTTTGGAAGCGAGTCGAACAGCCACTTCATCTACCCCTCCCGGGTGGAAAACCTGAGCCTCGACGCCCCGCTAGGGCGCTTACGGTTCCTTAACCGCCCTTCCACCGTCTACGACGTGCTTATCAAGCTGGAGTTCGAGGCGCGGTCCATTGTCGGCCCGAAACCGCGAGAAATCAATGTCGAATCTGCTGTGCAATACGGCTCGGTCTACTTCTAAGAAAATCCTATGCGATCTCATAAGCGAAATCGAGGCTTTACCCTCACCGAAACCGTCGTTACGGCGGCCCTCTCCACGGCCGTCATCGGGAGTTCGGCCGGGTTGTTTGCCTACACCGTTCGGCGAGTGCAAACGGAGTCCGTCGAGCTGGCTGTGGCCAGCCAGGCTCAAGAACTAGCTGACGAGATGACGCTCTTCATCCAGAACTGCAGCTACGCCCGTTTGGAGACCAGCGGCGACCAAACGACGCTACTGGCCCTGGTGCCCACGAACGAAATTGACACTGATGGAGATGGCGTACCGGATACTCCTGGGCCTAGCTCGATAAGTCCATCCGGGCACGAACTTTACAGTTCGACATCCTACGAGGGGTACTTGTGGACCGCTCCATCCGGTTCAACTCCTGGCATGATCCAGCGCCTTGTAAAGTCTGATAACAGCGATAGCGGCAGCGTATTGGTGATCAACGACCAATGGTCGAACCGGGACGGGAAGCCGCGCTGGAACCTCATCCGGAACGTCTCGTTTACGAATAACCCACTCCGTAAAGAGACTACGATCATGATCAGCGCCAGCGCGAATCTCTCAACCGGAGAAGCCACAGAATCTCTGAGCAATGGCAATTCGTCCGAATACACGCTTACCCGGGTGGTGAGCTGGGGGCTGAGTCAGTGAAAACTAACCGCCTCAAGCGCGGGGCCGCCCTCATCTATGTTGCGGCCACCGGCACGGGTGTGACGCTCATGCTCGGCGGATTGACCATGTTCACAGCCGAAGCCTCGCGCAAGGATCATTTGACGACGGAATCGGTCATTATTCGTGCGGATAGCGATGGACTGTTTGAGAAGGGGCGCCTCATAGTACGAGAGACCTCTTACACCATAAATCCAATTGACGAATTGAATTTGGAAGTTGAAGGGACAAACGACGGGGTTGCTGCCAAAACCACCATGACCGACCTCATCATGTCTGACCGGCCTCTAACCGTTCTTGAAACCGGCCTGATCCCCTTCGAGCTAACAAACCGGCAGGGGCTTACGGGAGTGTACGTCGAGCCCATCAGCGATGCTCTTTACTTGGCTAGGGTGAAGCAGCTTGTGCTCGGGCTGCCACTGGGTGATGCCGCCGCTTTTCCGTTCCCAGCAGATGAACTGCAGGTCGCCCAAAACAATGGGTACCAGTGGGTGCGGGGCGGAAAGATGCAAACCTTGCGGACTGGGGTGAATGGCACCAATACGGCGACATATCGAGGGTCGCGCCGCTCGAACCAACAGGTCACGGATCTCGATCCCGTAAAGCGCCGCATTCGGGCCAAAACCATGTTCTCGGAAATGCCCGGCAGTGTGAAGCTGGCCACAGCCGTTCAAGGCGACAAGAGCCTGTACAGCCGCAACCGAGTCGTCGGCGTTCCTTACGCTTTCACGGACTCAATTTCCAAGCTAAGTGTTCGATCTTACGCATGGAAAGGAACCGGCCCCACGGCTATCGCTCACATGGATCTTAAGGTAGGCACCCCACGACCCAGCTCCGTTTCCGAAGGGCTCGTGGAGTCAAGGCTGGGGCCGCAAGGCTTCCCGATTGCTACGACCACGGCGCGCCACAGCGTTTCACCCGCTACTCAATATCGCGCGTTCTCACCGACCACCTACGAGCTATTGTGGTGGCGACAAGGCCAATCAGGCACGCGCTTCGTAGACGCTCCCACCACAAGTCAGACGTCCGTGCCGTTCAACTGGGCTGCACAGAGCCTGCCCAACGACGTACAGAACAACCCGCAGTACCGAATGGTTCACCTTTCAGGGGCCTTCGATATTGCCTCCATCAATGAGCGAGCCGCACTGACGATGAGCCTCACCGCAGAGGACGATGCCTGGGTGTTTATCAATGGGCAGTTAGCAATGGATATGGGTGGGCTCCACTCCACCATGACCTCGACCCGGCTCAACCGGAACCCTGTAGTCGTCGGCAGAAACCGAATTGACATCTTCCATGCCAACCGGGGTGGGACGAGTACGCTTGGCTTTAACACCAACACGATTCTCTCGCCCGAAGCACCGTTCCCATTGGTCACCGACAACGCGTTTGACACCCTGGGAGCCACTATTGTGGGCGGCGCGATCAGTACACACTCGGAAGTCGTGGACGGCGGGCAATTGGACGCGGACACCGTGGCCGTCACGCTCAACCCGCCGGGCAACACAAGCTCCTCGTATTCGCTGACTTATGATGCGAACTCGGTGACTGGGATGACGGGTAAGAAGTTCAGCACCGCATCGGTCAGCGTGAGCATCCATAGTTCGGCGTGGGCGGCCATCCAAGATGTTGTCCAGATCAGCACGGGGCAAACCCAGCCCGAGCTTGTGCTCCAGGCCTACCAACGAGACCTGAGCACCGACGCCTGGCGGCCCGTGCCGGTGACGATTGGCCAGGTTTCGACCAACGGTTCGTACAAACGCCTGACCTTGATGACCGATTCTGAGGCCCTCACGGATCGCTATGTGAGCTTGGTATTCAATCCTGATCTCGCCAAGATCGAGTCAGCAGTTAAGGTGAACCACGTGGCCTTTGCCCACCGTGTGGGTGATCGGGCCTTACCGCTACTCCTCACTCCTCCCACCACGGGAACAGCTGACTTTCTGTTTTCGGTAGGCGGCGAACTGCATGTTCAAGACCTCGGTTCGACGGCGGGAAGTATCTTTGCCAATAAACTCAAGATCACGGGTTCCCCGTGGACTGTCACGGGCAACGTGAATGTGAAAGACAGTGCTGCCTCATTTGCCACCAATCCTCTCCTCACCATCGTGAATGGTCGGCTGAGAGCGGCGACGCACTCTCCGGTCCCGTTTGTGCTCAACCGCACTTCCTTTGAAATGAATGCGAACGCACAGATGACTGGAAACGTGACGCTGACTGGGGTCCTCAACCCACCGGCGGGTGAATCGAACGTGGCCCTGTTGATTGAAGGCAATGCGACCGTGGACAACTTGTCAATCCCGAGCGGAGGCACGATTTTCGTCACCGGGGACCTGACGATCCTGAACTCGGTCACAACAGACCCCAACCGCAATATTCAGTGGTTGGTGAAGAAGTCGATCACGATTCCGGACACGGCCGCATCGGGGCTGTCACTTCAGCGCCAGATTCTGTGCGCGGAGGGCGACATTAATATCCAGCGACCCATCGTGTTCTCGGGGGCCATGAAGACCAATAGGAATCTGACCTGGTTCGGCCAAACCGGATTCGCCGGAGGCGGGGGCGCCTTTGCTCCGCTGGACATGAATGGCGGCGGGTTCTCGCTCGACTAGTCCAATTCTTGCCTGGTAACCCTACGGGGATTGCCAAGTCAAGCCGATATCAATCCTGGAGCAGACCATCTGCTCTGGGATTGTTCATTTATGGACTTGATGGGAATGGCAGGCTGGGCACTGGCGCTGGTGGGCGTCGGATGGGCGATCACAAGTTCGGTACATGCCAAACGAGCCCGAAACGAACACAGTCGTGAACGCCAAGCCAACGATACATTCCTGCACGCCAGCCACGTCATCAGTGAGTTCAATGCGAACGGTACGGCTCTGGCCGAGGCCCTCCGCGCCATGGTCACCGCCGCCGGAGCCGATTCCGGCTACATCATGCTGTTCGACCGTAACCAGCCGAACAAGCTGACCACCCAGGCGGTGTACTCATTTGATGACAACGACATCTTCCCCACCACCACTCTCATTGGCGAAGGCTTAGCCGGTACGGTGGCCCACTCGGGTCAGCCGGCGCACTTCACGCGCAACGGCGGCACGGATGTGCTGCACGAACTCCCCAACGACACCACCGCCGCGATCGCCACGCCCATTCGCAACCGGTTGTTCCGAGACCAAGACCTGCGCACGAGCGACGTGGTCGGCGTTCTCGTCCTGATTTCGAAGCAGAAGAAGATGACGTTCCAAGGTGAGCGTCTCGATACCATTACGGCCTTAGGCGCGCTGCTCTCAATGGCCGTCTCCAGCCACTGGATTGGCACGCACCACCGCCGCACGCTGCTCGACACGCTCGTGCTCATGGCGTCGACGCTCGAATCCCGAGACCGCTATATGTCCGGTCGTTCGCAACGCCTTTGCGATCTCTCGCTGTTGCTTGGACGCAAGTTCGGCATGAGTGATGAAGCTCTCGAAGAACTCCGCCTCGGCATGTTGCTGCAAGACATCGGCAGTATCAAAGTTCCCGATGCGATTCTGCATAAGTCGGGCCGGCTGACGAGCGAAGAATTTGAACTGCTGAAGCAGCACACCACCTTTGGCCACGAAGTGTGCCGCCGGTTGATGATGCCGCGCGGGGTGCTGACGATTGTCCGAAATCACCACGAACGCCTGGACGGCACCGGCTACCCGGACCAACTGAAAGGCGAGCAGATGCCCCTGGCCTTGCGCATTGCGGCCCTCGCCATTGCCTTCGACGCGATGGCCTCCCCGCGTGCCTTCCGAACGGCCCTCGACCTTGACGAAATCCTCGCTCAGTTGAACCTGGAAGCTGGTACCCACTTCGACGCCGTGGTGGTGCAAACCCTGCGTGAAAGCGTCCACGACGAAGATTTCCAACGCATTTACCCTGCGCTCGTGACTACGGTTGACCGGCGCGCCTCGGACCTCGCCGCATGATGAAGAATCCTCAGCTCATTGGTCTGGAACTGGGGGCTCACGCCCTCAAAATGGTGCGGATTGAATCGCAGCGGCGAAGCAACATCCTTACCGGCGCGTGGCGCATACCCACCGGCGGCGCGATGGATTGGCGTCGTGCGGACTTCAAGTCGCCCGTGTTTCAGGCGCTGAAAGCGGATCTTGCGCGCCAAGGGTTGAAGGGACAGGATGTTTGCTTTAGCCTCCCGCCCGAGCACACCGTGCTGCGATGGATGGATTTTGAAGGCATCGAGGAAGCCGACTGGAAGGATGCGGCCGCCCACCGACTGCGCAAGTTCATGGATGAAAGCCAGGCCTGGGAAGTGGCCATTGGCACCGAACCCGACCCGTTGACCAACGAGCGCCTGGTGACAGCGATGCCGCGCGACCTCGTGTTTCAATACGCCGATGCCGTCGCAGGCCTGGGATTGAACCCCGTGGCCGCCGAACCCGAATCCACGGCCATTCTTCGCATTGGAGGCTCGGTCCTGCGTCGCCGCAGTCCGCTCCTGCGCGATGGTGCGGCCGTGATCCTTGACATTGGCTATCAACGCACGCGCATTGACATGATCCGGGATGACAAGATCGAATTCACTCGCGAGTTTCGATTTGGCTCCCACCTTTTGATTAAATCCATCGCCAAGGAACTTGTTCTCACGGAAGAAGAAGCCGCCCAGACCTTGGAACACTCAAGCGCGGCACTCAGCAGCCGAGGCTGGCTCCAGATCCCGACCCCGGGTGGCCTCGCCCAAATTGACGCCAACCCGCACTTGCAGATTTTGGTGCGCGAAACCGGCCGTCTCGTCCGGTATTTCCGTTCCATCTACCCCGAACGCAGCTACGCCGGCACGGTGGCCAGCCTGTTGGTCACGGGGGGCTTGGCCGGGCTCAGCGGCATTTGCGAGTACGTGGAGCGTGCGCTCCAAATCGAATCCTGCCTCGTCGATCCGCTTTCAGTCGTGCGCATTGACCTTACGGAAGAGCAATTCATCCTGATGTCGCGCGCACCTTACGTTTTCACCGTTGCCACTGGCTTGGCCCTGGCACTTCGCAATCGCATCGGCTTTGAGGAGGAAAGCAAACCAAATGGTTCAAAACGTATTCTCGCGCGGGCCGCGTAAACCGGCACGATATTTGGCGCACACCAACGTTCTCGGTGGTTGGTTTGTGTACTGCTCTCAGCGAGCCGCGCAGCGGCGCGCCCAACAGCAGCTCACCGCTGCTGGGACGGTGTGTCTCATTGCGGGCATTGCCACCTGCCTGTACGTCTTCACGGAAGCTTCGGCCACCAGCCAAAAGCAGCAGCGAGAGCTCCAGGCGGTGCGCAGCCAAATGAAGCAACTAGGGGCCGGCGCGGAGGAAGCCACCGTGCAGCGGGAGTACCGCACCATCCTTGACCAAAGCTTGGAAGCCAATGCCCAATTACTCGATCCGTTGGCGATGACCCTCAACGAAATGCCGATCAGCTGCTGGCCGGAGCAAGTCACCTCGAATTACCAAGACGATGAACCGCAGGTTTCCGGGCGCGTCCTCGCAGCCAACGGCGAATCCAAATTCGAGTTTGTGCGTGTGCTGGAAACGCGCGGCACGGGCCTCGAAGCCAAGATCGAATCCTTTGGTCTGGAAACAAAGGAAGGCAAGCCCGTAGAACGGTTCTCCTTCATTGTCAAGAAAGCCACGGAGGTCACGCCGTGAGCGCGAAGCCCACCGCCCGCCGTGCCGCGCCCCGCAAGGGCAAGAAGGCGGCTCGCAAGCCCCTCCAAATGGGTCACGCCTTGCTCATCCTCTCCGGATTTGCCTTCGCTTTCGCGGCGTATTTCGGCTTCAGCCAATACCAAGCATCCCAGAACATGGCCCAACAGATTGAATCTGAACTCGGCACCCTGCGCACGGCACAAGCGGATGCCGAGGCGATGGATGTGGAGGGCAAGTACCACCGCATCGTGGGCGACCGGATCGTCAAGGAATTCAACGGGCAACTCTCGACGCTGGCGGTTAACCATTCGGTTCAAATCGTGCGCGGGGGCCAGGACGACCAGCTCGACCCGCGCATAACGCGGGCCAGCGGCAAGGGACCGGCGGAAGGCTGGGCCAACCTCACTTACGAGTTTGAGATCGTTGGCGATACCCGCAACGTCCACCAGCTTTTGCGCACTCTCGCTGAAGGGCCGATGGCCTTTGAGTTTGAAGACATCACCTACCGACGCCGCAGCGCCGACCCCTTGCAAAAGGGCATCAATGCACGCGTTTCGGTGCGCCTCGTGACTCGGCAGGGCCTCGCCAAGGGACCGGCCGGACCGGTGAACCCCGCCGCGACTCCCCCCGCCGGAGGGAAAGCCTAATGTCGGCAGGACGCGGAAAGATCGGGCTGGTAGTCGTCCTCGCTCTGGTGGCGATGGCGATGGCCAGCATGTTGTTCCTCAAGAACCAACTGTCCACGGCCACGGCCAAACGAGCGAAAGGAACCACAAGCCCGAACCCGGAAACGAAATCCGCCGAGCCTGAAGCGGAATCGAAGACCCGGCTGGCCGTGCTCATCGTGGACCCCTTCGCGCGCTCGGCGCCGTACCAAACGGCCATTGCAATGCCGGTGGGTACAGGATCAACTGCTGATTCGGCATCGGGCACCCGAAGTCTTCCGCCGCCGTCGTTCACCCCGATTGACCGGTCGGAAGCACCCTTCATGATTTCCCCCAGCCCCATGCTGGGCCATATCCCGTCGGCCACCCAAACCGGACCTGCTCCTGCGGGGCCAACGGAAGATGACCCCAAAGCCGAACCCCCGGCCGCCCCGGTGCAAGTGCATGTGCGCGGCATTGTCGGCGCGGATCGCCCCCGGGCGTTCTTGCAAATTAACGGCAGCACCCGCACGGTGCAGTCCGGAACTGATCTTGGTGATGGGATGCGCGTCCGCCGCGTGACCAACACCCATGTTGAAATTGAACGGAATGGCAAGTCCACTACCGTTCCCGTCGGAAAGGAAACAAACCTGTGATCACTACTCTCATCGCAATGACTGCCTGGTGGCAAGCCTCCCCGGCCCGTGCCCGGGTGCCCTACCAGCCCATGAT
>DEIB01000052.1:67561-69456 GCA_002352215.1 Chthonomonas sp. UBA2785
GATCTGCCCGTCCTTGCCCCGGACCCGATGCGCAAGGAGGTCTCGGTGCAGGTTCAAGACATGGATGTGGCGACCGTGCTTTCCACGCTGTGTGAGCAAATCGGTATCAACCTGGTGCTGCAAAGCCCGAGCGAAAAGAAGCTGACGCTGAACCTGAGCAACACGCCGTTCCGCGACATCCTGTCGACCATTTGTAGCCTCAGTGACCTCTACTTTGTCGAGACCCCCAGCATGGTGGTCGTCGGCACCAAGGATGCGCTGGTGGCGCGCTACGCCGAGGTCTTCTACAGGACCTATCCGCAATTTCGCCCCGCCGATAACGGAGCGATCGTATCCCGCACCGTCAAGCTGGATTACGTGGACGCAGTGGCCGTAGCCCAAGTCCTGCGCGAGCAATGGAAGGAAGAGGAACTCAGCGTTTCTGTCGGCCCCTCCCACTGGACTCCGGAACTCATGGAAGCTTCCTCGGGCTCGGTAACCGGCATCAATGGAGCTGCGAGCACTCGCCCTCCGGCCAATAGTGGCGGCGCGGGGAATGGCCCGACCGGCGATCCGGCCTCCAAGGTCGTCGTTCTGCGCGGCAGCCAAACCGTGATTAACCAGGCGCTAGAGCTCGTGAAGACGATGGACTACGCCCGCCCGCAGGTGGTCATCAAGGTTCAGATTCTCGACATCAGCAACGATGCCCTCCAGAACCTCGGCCTCAAGTGGGATTTCGGGAGCACCGGATTTACGGAAAACACCCCTCCGGGAATCGGTGTGATGCCGTTCCAACGTCAAGGCTTCAACTTCCAGGCGCAAATCGCCGCCTTGATTGATAACGGGGCTGGCCGCGTGCTGGCCGAGCCGAACGTGAGCGTGCTAGATGGCCGCCGAGGCTACGTCCTCATCGGCGACCGCCTGCGCTATCCGGTGGCCACCGGCCTCGACGCCAATGGTCGCCCGATCTTTACGACCGAAGAGCAACCGGTAGGCATTTACCTGCAGGTCGCCCCGACGGTGGCAGCGGACGACACGGTATCGATGTCCATCTACCCGCAGGTCAGCGCGGTGACGGACTTCCTCGATGTGCCCAACGTGGGTCGCTTCCCGCAGATCAGCACCCGCGAAACGCAATCTTCTATCGCTGTCAAATCGGGCCAAACGATTGTCATTGGCGGCCTGATCCAGGAGCAGGACATCAAGAAGTGGCAGGAGGTGCCGGTGCTGAGCCGTATCCCCTTCTTCGGTGAATTGTTCAAGTGGCGTAGCACTTCCAAGACGAGCTCGCAAGTGGTCATCAGCATCACGCCCACCGTGGTGCGACCCGGAGACTTGCAGGCCCAAGAGGTCGCCCCCGAGGCGACCAAGACCGAGGACGCCAAGCCCACCGAAGCCAAGCCCTGATCCCCCTGAGCAGAACTCCATCCGACCATGATTGCTGAACGCACCATACGCGATATTGTCATCGAGGAAGGCTTTGTCACCGCCGAGCGGTTGAGCGAAGTCCTGGCCGCTCGCACCGACTCAACCGAGAATGTGGGCGACCTCCTCCAGCGTATGGGGCTGATCACGGAGAAGCAACACCTCCAGTGTGTTGCGCTGCAGGCTGGAATTCCGTTTGTGGACCTCTCCAAGCTCGAAATTGAGCAGGACGTGGCCCGCAGTATTTCGCACCAGCTGGCGATCAAGCACCTGGCCGTGCCCATTGAAAAGACGGAATACGCCGCCTCCGTGGCGATGTTCAATCCGCTGGACGTGGCCTCGATTGACGAAATCCGCGTGCAATTGGGCGTGGACGTGGACCCGATGTTCGCCACCGAGTCCGACATTCGCGAGGCGATCTTCCGTGCCTTTGGGAGCTTCGATAGCCTCTCCGTGCTGGCGGGCGAGTTTGCCAAGGGGATCGAAATCTC
>DEIB01000046.1 GCA_002352215.1 Chthonomonas sp. UBA2785
TGGCATATAAGTGTAACCGGAGAGCAGCAATGAAGTCAGGAATCGGCCGTGCGTTTTGGGGCTTGTTGGCAACCTTAACCTTGGGCATCATCATTGAGGGGTGTGGCCAGACGACTTCAACCAACGGCACCACCAAGCTTCAGCCGGCCTTGCAAACAGAGGCCAATGCCGCTGCGAGCAGCCTAACCTACGAAGCCGCCCGAGACATGTTTGAGGTCCACCGTGACCAAATGCAGAGCGAGCGGATCGTGCGCAACGGGGCCTGGAGCTTCATCGAAGACGCCCTGTTGCACGAAGATTTCGAGGTCCAGCGTATCGGAGCCGACCTTCTGCGCGAGGTCATCAAAGTCGAACCGGAGCAAAAGGCTAAGGTCGAAACCATGCTCCGTCAGCAACTCACGCTGAGCCTGCCCGAAGACAAAATCTACTGGCAGGGGCTGGTGGATGAGCTCTTCCCGAGTGCCGCGCCTACGGATGGGGAAGGTGCGAATACGCCGAGTGACGAAGCGCGTGATCCGCAAGCACCAGCGCCAGCATCGCTTCAACAATCGGCACCGCCCGCGGAAGCACGCACGGATCGTGCCGTCCCTTCGCGGCCAGGACGGTAGCTTCGCCTTCTGGCGTCACGGTCTCTTGTTCGCTGGAGATCGTGGCGACCGGCTTGAACCCCACGCGCACCCGGATCGGCATGCCGTTGCTAATGCCGCCCTGGATGCCGCCACTGTGATTGCTGGTGGTGACAATGCGCCCCGCTTCGTCCTTCACGAAGGCATCGTTATGCGATTTCCCCGTCATCTGGGTGCCGGCAAAGCCGCTCCCGATTTCGAACCCCTTGGTGGCGGGCAGGCTCATCATCGCCTTGGCTAGGTCGGCCTCCAGCTTGTCGAAAATCGGTTCGCCCCAGCCCACCGGCACGCCCCGGGCGACCGCACTCACGCACCCGCCTAAAGAGTCCCCATCCCGCCGCGCGGCCTCGATGGAAGCTATCATGGCGGCGGCGTGTTCGGGGTGGGGGCAGCGCACGTCGTTAGCGTCCACCTGGGCCACCGTCACCGTGTCTTCATTGACCCGCGCGGAAATCGTGCCCACTTGGCTCACCCAGGCGACAATCTCCACGCCGTAGGTGGCGGCCAGCCACGCCTGCGCGAGGGCTCCGGCGGCGACGCGCCCCACCGTCTCGCGGGCACTGCTGCGCCCACCCCCGCTCGCGGCCCGAATGCCGTATTTGACGTCGTAAGTGAAGTCCGCATGGCTCGGTCGGTAGGCGTCGACCATGTTGGCGTAGTCGCGCGGGCGCTGGTCTTCGTTGCGCACCATCAGGGCGATGGGCGTGCCCAGGCTCAGGCCATCTTGCACCCCGCTCAGGATTTCCACCGTGTCGCTTTCCCGGCGCTGCGTGGTGAGCGAGCTTTGCCCCGGGCGCCGGCGGTCCAAGGCCGCCTGAATCACTTCAAGCGAAACCGGGAAGCGGGCAGGGAAGCCATCCAGCACCACGCCCACGGCCCCGCCGTGCGATTCCCCAAACGTGGTGATCCGGAGCATCTGCCCAAAGCTGCTACTCATTCATTCATCCTCCGGCAAGAAATGGCCCAACGGCACCCGCCCGGCTTCGGTCAGTTCAATCCCCTCGGCCTTCAGGTGCGCCCGCTGGCGCTGCGCCAGCACCGGGTCGCGGCGCGCAATCGAGAGCTCACCCTGCGCATTCACCACGCGCCACCAGGGGATGTCGTCGGTTTCGTGGGCGATAATCTGCCCGACGATGCGGCCCGTGGTGGGGGGCACCATGCGCCGGCCCACCTGGCCGTAGGCCAGCACATAGCCCGGGGGAATCTCGCGAACCACGCGGCGCATTTCCCCCCTCATGGCCGTTAGAGCGAAGCCAAGACGGCTTCCAGCTGCACGTTGCTGCTGCGGAGCCGTTGGCAAAGGGTCTTGCCGAGGTTGCGCAGCACCTTCACGCCCGCCCCCGGGTTGGAGTCAATCAAGGCGTTGAGGCTCGACGCCGAAGCCCGCGCCAGCACTGCCGCCGAATCCGCCGTCACCGTGGCCGTGCGCTCATCGTGTTGGAACAAGGCCAGTTCACCAAACACCGCCCCGGGGCCAAGCCGGGCAATGATCTCGCCGGTTGAGGTGGTGACGCGCACCTTGCCTTCCAGCAAAACGTAAATCTCAGTGGCAAGTTCGCCTTCACGGATGATGTCCTCATCCGCCGCAAAGGACATTTCATCGGCCACCGAGGCTACGGCGGCGATTTCATCGTTCGTGAGACCCTCCACCAAGTAGCTGTGACGTAGATTCTCCAGGAGGCCCATATGTGCCTGCCAGGATACCTGTCCCCTACTTTCGGAACGTGGCCTTTGCGATGAAGATGAGGTTGGCCGGGCGCTCCGCCAGCCGCCGGGTGAAGTACGGATACCACTGCTCGCCGTAGGGGATATACACCCGCACGTTGAACCCTTCCGCCCGCAGCGACGACTGCAAATCGCGCCGGATGCCGTACAGCATCTGCCACTCAAACGATTCTTTGGCGATACCTTCCCGCTCAATGAACCCGCGCAGGGTTTGGATGATTGCCTCGTCGTGGGTGGCAATGGCGGGGTAGTGGCCGGCCTTCAGCAGGCGCTGGGCGGCCTCGACGTACTTCTGGTCCACCACGGCCTTGTCTTGGTAAGCCACGGTTTCTGGCTCCAGGTAAGCGCCTTTCACGATGCGCACCCGCGTGGGCAGGGCCAGCAGGCGGGTCAGGTCACCATCCAGCCGCTTCAGGTAGCTCTGCATCACGGTGCCGGTGTTCGGGTACTCCGCGTGCACCCGTTCAACCATCGCCACGGTGCGCTCGGTGTATTCGCTGGCTTCCATGTCCGCCCGCACGAAGATGTTGTGCGGCTGCGCGGCGGCCAGAAGTTGCTTGAAGTTGGCCTCGGCCACGTCCTCGCCCTGGTCCAGCCCCAGCGCGGTGAGCTTGATGCTGATGTTGATGAGGTCGCGGTGCGGGCTTTTGGCAATCCGGTTCACCACCTCAATGTAGGCCTCGCGGGCCTGGGCGGCTTCTTCCACCGTCGCCACGTTCTCGCCCAGCAGGTCTAGGGTGGAGAACAACCCCTCCGCCGCTAGGGCCTCCGCCGAAGCAATGGCGGAATCCAAACTTTCCCCGGCGACGAAGCGACTCACCAGAGGTCGGAAAATGCGGCTCCGGGTCACCATTGACCGGATGGGGCGCCATCGTGACACCGCCAGAATGAGCGAGCGGAAAAGCATGGATGCGCCCGCCATTCTACAGCCCTGGCCCGGGCAGGGGAAGGGGATTTAGGGGCGTGACTCGGGCGAGATCACTTCGCCGAGTTGGTCCGCCACCCTCACCGGGGTGCCCACCATCGCGTAATCGTTCTTCAGGAACGCCCCAGCCAGCAGGGTGTCATCCGGCATCGGCGCCAGTTGCGTCATCGATCCAATCCGCTCGTTCTGTTCGCTCATCACGGGTTCGCTGATCAGCACCGGCCCGCGCAGTTGAATCTGCACCCAGGTGCGGTTGGTGTGGCCCCGGCTGTGCAGGCGTTGCAGCACTTCTTGGCCCGTGTAGCAACCCTTGTTGTAGGAGATGTGCTCGCGCTCGAACTCCGGCCCCAGTTCCGGCGGCAAGAGCTTGTCGTGGGTGTCCACCCCGAACTGCGGAATCCCCGCCCGCAGCATCGCCGCAAAAACGTCTTCGGGTTCCACTTCGTCACCGGGGAGCAAGACGGGAAGCTCTTCCGGGTCGCCCACGCCCACCAGATCCCAGCCCCCAAAGGCGCACCGTCGCTGGCGGATGGCATAGCCCCCGAAGGGGAGCGGGCCGGCGTCGCCGGTTACGCCCTGCTGTTCCATCCACTCCTCGGCCAGTGGCCCCTGGATGGTCACACCCCCCACCCCGCTCACCGTCAGGTTCACGTCTTCCAAAATCACGAAGTCGCGCACGCGCTCCAGCAGCACCTCGGCGGCCTCGGTCACCCAGTGGAATCCCCGCTCCGTGCGCTGCCCGCGCACAATGGCGGCCAGTTGCCCAGTCGGGGTGACCAGGCAGGTGCTGCCCACTTGCCCCACGCTCCACGCGGCCACATCCTGCGTGGTTTGCCCCTGCCACCAGGCCACCGCGTCATTCCCGGTACTACTGAGCCACATCAGGTCATCCAGGCGCGCCCAAAAACTCGTTGACATATACTCCTGAGTATGGGGCTAATCGTGGTGGCGGCCGGGCTGGGCTTGCTGTTGGGCCTGGGTCAGAGCGAAGAACGCCGATTTGAACGCGCGGCGGCCTCTGAGATCAGCTCCAAGCTGGGCGGGGAAGAGAAGAAGGTCCGCGTGAACGTGCGCCCCCATGGCGTCGGGGCCCTGCAAGGTGACCTCACCGTGGCCCAGATTTTCGCGGAGCGGTTCACGTTGGATGAACTCCCGCTGTTCACCGAACCCGACCGCAACCCCAGCGGCCGCATCCGCAGCCTGCAATTGCGCCTCACCGAGTTCCACCTGCGCGGCCTACTCGTGCAGAGCCTGGAGGCTGATATCCCCGAGTGCCGCTACGACTTTGACCTCGCCCGCCGGGAGCGCACCATCCGCCTTGCGCGGAGCGGGCAGGGCACGGGTTCCGTAACCGTGCGCAGTACCGACCTCGCCGAGTGGATCGACCGCAAGTACGCCGAGATCAAGGAGTGCCAGGTCACGCTGGAAGACGGCTGGGTGCGCGTGGATGGCTACGGCGAGTTCGTCATCGTCAAGAGTCGCTTTTCCGTGCTGGCCAAGCTCGTGAGCCCCGATGGCCGCCGCGTGATGCTGGACCGTGCCCGCATCACCTTCGACGGCGTGCCCGCCGACCCCATGGCCGCCAAGGTTCTGCTGGACGTGATGAACCCCGTGGTGGACCTGGATGCCGACCTCGGGCTCTACGGCGCGGTGAACGTGGAGACCATCCGCGCCGAAAACGGACTCATGATCGCTTCGGGTCGGACTCAAATTCCAGAAAAACCTGCCGAAAATACGGGGATATGAGCGCTTTCGCGTTGGCCCTGCTTTTGGCCACGCCGCCCGACCCGGCCAGCCTGGCCTGGGGGGCCGAGTATGCCGTCCGGGGTGAACGCGCCCGCGTGGAGGGCATGCTGGAGCGCGACCGCGTGTGGGTGAGCCGCTGGTGGGATGGCCGCTGGTGGCAATCCGCTGAGCAAGTGACCTGGCTGAGCCCGCGCTTTCTTTCCCGCTGGACGGGCTACGAAGGGGCGCGCAACGCCTGGACCCCCGCGCAAACCGAGGCTGCCTGGCGGGATCTAGAAGGGCGCTACCTGCAGGGCTCGACCTTTGTGGTCAGCCTGTGCGCCTTCCCCAAGATGACGACGTACGAGGTCGGTGAGCGCACCAAACCCGACCCGACCCCGCTGGGGGATGTGCGCGTGGTACTGGTGCAGGGCGACAAAAGGGAAGAACTGACCCTGCGGCCCCTGGCCGTGCTGCGCGGCCGCGAACGCCGCCAGGTGGAAGGCTTTGACTGGTGGGATGCGGTGCACAACGAGCGCCCGCCCATCCGGCAGGGCTACTTTGGCGACTTTTGGCGGGTGTGGTACGCCGCCTACAGCACGACCACGATTGCGCCGGGCGAGTCGTTTGAGATCCAGATGTTCTCGGATCGCCGGACGCGCACGGCTACGTTCACCAACCGGCTCCCGGTCAGTGCTCCGCCCGCAGAGGCGGGGAAAGGCTAACGAGCCGCAGTTTTGGCTCGCGCCTTAGCTTTGCGGCGGGGGGACTTCTTGGGTTTGCGCCGATTCGCGGTCAGGATTTCCGGCGGGTTAGCGAAACGAAAGACCTTGGGCTCTACCTTGCCGGTGTTCACAAGAAAGTAGTGATAACAAATCGCGAGGTATGCGATTGCAAAGAATCCGTGGCTCAGCGATAGCCATGGGACGCGCTCCCAAATCTTCCCAAACATGGCCAAAACGCCAACAGTCGCGCAACCTTCGGCAAACTGGCGAGCCTTGGAGTCGAATTCAGAAGCGCCCGTCTTCGTGAGCGCCCCGACTGAAATGAGAAGGCACCCAGATAGGGCCGACTCGAAATCACGATCCGCGAGGGAGAACCACCGTTGCGCCTGGCCGTAAAACAGGGCACCCACGAAGAGGGGCGGAACAGCGAGAAACGACCAGTCCATATGGATAAGGGAACTTCGGTTTCGGTCGCTGACGGATTGGCTCACGCAGACTCCTGAGTGTGCGGGAATCGTACCCCGGGGCCGCCTTTTAGACTCCAAGTTCCGTCCAGTTCATTTGCGCAGGGAAGCGGGTCGGCTCCCAGCCCAGACGTATGAGACTAACTGCCGCGTGGTTTTGCCCAAGCAAAAGAGGGACGCTTGGATTCATTTAGGGCGAGCTTGCTCTTCATGGACCAGAGAATGAGCATGAGCGACACCCACCAAATCACCCCCATCACCTCAAGGAAAACGTACAGCGATGAGAAAAAGCCGATAAGGCATGCATAGAGAAAATGAGCAAGCACGACTTCAATTTGCCGCCCTACGCTCCAGACGCCAGACGCACCGGGCTTCACTTTAAAGACAACAGGCCAGTTCATGAGCACGAAAAAGCCCAGCCCCACGGAAAACGGAAAAGTCATCACAAGTTTGAGAAATGCAAGACTCATGTGACTTTTCCGACCTAGCCTCTTCTACGAGCTAAGGGGCAACCCGTTGGTTGCCAATTGAGGACTAGCCTTCGCTGGCCGCCTTCTGCTTCACCGCGCTAAAGTGCGCATAAGCCAGCAAGCCCAGCACCACCGCCGCCAGCACAATATTGCCCGCCGCCATCATGATCGACTTGCCCTCGTTCATCAGCGTATACGTGCGGAACGACCAGAACCCGAGCATCACCAGGGTCAGCATCCCGGCCGTGCGGAACGCCATCGCGGGCTTCTTGGCCGCCAGTGCGTAGCAAACCAGCAACGCCGTGCCCACGCCGCCCCCGGCGATGAGCGAGACCGTGCTCTTGCCCATCACGAAACCTGCCACGCCCCCAAGAAGGACGAGGATGCCGTAGATCAAGACCACTGTGCGTGCCATGCCACGAAAGTACCCCGCATCACGGCGGGGGCGAGGGGCCAGGGGATACACTCAGAGGAATGAAGGCCCTCCCTCCCGAATTCGGCGATAAGCCGGCTCATGAATGCGGAGTGATGGGCATCTACGCGCCGGGGCGCGACGTCGCCCGTCTTTCCTTCTTCGCGCTTTTCGCGCTCCAGCACCGAGGCCAAGAGGCGGCGGGCATTGCCGTCAGCGACGGCCACGATGTTCGCATGCACCGGGGCGGCGGTCTGGTGGCGCAGGTTTTCACCGAATCCGACCTCGCCCAGCTCCCGGGTCACATGAGTGTAGGACACACTCGTTACAGCACCAGCGGCGGCAGCGGCGCCGACGGTGTCCAGCCGATCTATTGCCAAAGCGTGGTGGGCGATGTGGCCGTGGCCCACAATGGCAACCTGGTGAATCCGGTGGACCTGCGCGCCCGGGTCACGTCTCTCGGCTTGCCCTACCAGGGCAACACCGATAGCGAGGCCATCGCCCGCCTCTACGCCTACCACCTGGAGCACGGCCCCATCGAGAGTGCCCGCCGCACCATGGTTGACCTGGTGGGGGCCTACAGCGTCGTCGTCCTCACGCCCCGGCACATCGTGGCTTTCCGTGACCCCCACGGCCTGCGCCCCCTGGTTCTGGGCCGCCTGGGCGATGGCTGGGTGGTGGCCAGTGAATCCTGCGCGTTCGGCCCCGTGGGGGCCACCTTCGAGCGCGAAATTGAACCCGGCGAGGTCGTCCTGATTGACGAAAACGGCATCACCAGTGACCGCATGTCCACCCGCCCGCAGCGCGCCACCTGTCTGTTCGAATTTATCTACTTCGCCCGGCCGGATAGCTACCTGGACGGCAGCACCGTCTATGCCGCCCGCAGCCGCATGGGCGAAACCCTGGCCCGCGAGCACCCGGTGGAAGCCGACCTCGTGGTGCCCGTGCCGGATAGTGGATTCCCGGCGGCGCTGGGCTACAGCAAAGCCAGTGGCATCCCGGTAGGCGAGGGGCTCATCAAGAGCCGCTACATCCACCGTACGTTCATCGAACCCGACCCCTCGATGCGCGAGCGGGGCGTGCGCCTCAAGCTCAGCCCGCTGCCGGACGCTATCCGCGACAAGCGCTTGGTGCTGGTGGACGACAGCATCGTGCGCAGCACGACCATGCGTCAGATTGTGCGGCTGCTCAAGGAAGCCGGGGCCAAGGAGGTCCACGTGCGCATCACCGCCCCGCCCATCATCTCGCCGTGCTTCTACGGGGTGGATTTCCCCACCAAAAGCGAACTCGCCGCCGCCAATTTCTCGATTGACGCCATCCGCCGGGATATTGGCGCGGAGAGCCTCGGCTACCTCAGCGTCACCGGCACGGCCATGGCCGTGGGCCGCCCGATGCGGGATTACTGCCTGGCCTGCTTCACCGGCCAGTACCCCATCCCCGTGCCCGAGAACATGAGCAAGGAGGTGCTGATGAAGAGCGAGCACTTGGGCAGCATGGCCTCGGTGGATACCGCTCAGCGCCCCCTGCCGGGGACGGAATAAGGCTCAGGCCTGGTCGCAGCGATATTCGGCCAGGCTGAGGTGCCGTTGCAGCACCTGCTGACTGTGCTGGAAGAGCATCTCGGTCAGCGGATTCCAAAGGTGGTAGATGCCGGGTAGCTCATCGGGGTCGGCCCAACGCCGGCCAATGGATTCGAACTGCGGATCCATCTCCACCAGTTCGCTCACCTGCGCCACGTAGACATCCGCCCAGCGCACTTCGTTGCGCTCGCTAATGCGGTACGCCCCGATGTAGAGCATGTCGCTCAGCAGGGCCCCGGCTTCTTCTTGGGCTTCGCGGCGGGCGGCATCGCAGCTACTTTCGTTGGGCTCCACGCGCCCACTGGGGATGCACCAGCCCCGATCGCAGATGTTGCACAAAAGTACGCGTGAATCCTGCCAGGGGAAAACCAGCGCGGCGAAGGCACGAAGAGGCGCCCGGAACGGTGCCGGGTGGAACTCTAGCCGCTGCCTGCCGTACTGTCCACAGGGGAATTTCATACTTTCCTTGTGTATTCCTACTCCACTATCGGTTCCCCGTGCCCCGTTCTGAGCCCCCCAAAATGACTACCTTGCCTCGCACGAGGTCGGTGGTGATGGGGCCGAAGTCGCGACTGTCCTCGCTCACCTCGGCATTGTCACCTAGCACATAGAGGGTGCCTTCAGGCACGGTGAAGGGTCCGCGAGCCAGCCCCCACTCATTGGGGGCGTTCAGCGGGTCAATTTTGTCGCCGGGCAGGCCCACCACGCGCTTAATGACGGCCTCTTTGGCTCCGGAGGGGCTGGAAAAGACGATGATGTCGTTCTTGCGGATATTGCCGACCAACCAGTACGCCCGGGTGAAGAGCAGCCGCCGACCATCCTTGAGCGTCGGCTCCATCGAGGGGCCGGAAACGGCCGCGGTGTTAAAGTTCAAGAAGAAAAAGACGCTAAATCCGAGCATCAACAGCAGGAACACCG
Organism: Chthonomonas sp. UBA2785; assembly: GCA_002352215.1. Classification (GTDB taxonomy): domain Bacteria; phylum Armatimonadota; class Fimbriimonadia; order Fimbriimonadales; family Fimbriimonadaceae; genus JAHBTC01. The sequence goes on from DEIB01000046.1 coordinate 9,571, forward strand.
TGAACCCGGTCACGAGTACGGCTTTTCGCTTGGGCTTCTTCATCCTTGGTCAACTCCCAAACTGGTTATACTCGCAACGAAGGGCATTCTTGGCATGACTTTGGCAGCGGCGACCCCATCTCTAGCTCAACAGCAAACGTGGCTCCTCGCTATCAGCGCGGTCTTAGGCGTTCTCGCCATCCTGGTCGTCGTGCAAATGGTCCAACTCCGCGCCCTCCGCCGCCAACTCGATTTGGTCCTGCGTGACGTGCAGGGGGAATCGCTGGTGGACTCTCTTAACCTGCACTTCGCCGAGCGCCGCGAACTCCGCCAGCAACACCAATCCATGTCCGAACGTCTGACCGACGTGGAATCGCGATTGCGAACCAGCAAAAGGTTCCTCAGCGTCGTTCGCTTCGATGCGTTCGATGATGTCAGCGGCCAGCAATCGTTTGCCGTGGCCGCCTACGACGATGAGGGCCACGGGGTGGTGCTCAGCAACGTGGTAGGCCGGTCGCACAACCGCATTTACGCCAAGGAGATGGTGGACGGGCAGAACCCGCTGGGCTGGAGCGACGAAGAGAAGCAGGCCATCCAACAGGCCGCCACGCGCCGCACCCGCACGGGAGGTGCCTCGTAACTCAGTTTGCCGACGACCTTCTGCTCATTGAACGGAGCCAAGCCGGCGACATGCAGGCGTTCAACGCTCTGGTCCGCAAGTACGAGGACCGCGCCTACAAGTACGCCTACCGCCTGGTGCGCAGTCAGGATGAAGCCAGCGACATCGTGGCCGATGCCTTTGTGCGCGTGCACGCCGCCCTCCACAACTTTCGGGGGCAGAGCGCCTTTGGCACCTGGCTTTACCGCATTGTCACTAACTGCTTTCTGGATGCCCGCAAGCGCGAACGCCGGCACCAGCACCAGAGCCTCGACATCAGTAATCCGGGCGGGGAAGGCGAACTCGAACGGCAGATCGAAGACACCGCCGAAGGCCCGGCCGAGATTGCTGTAAAGTCAGCGCGCGAAGAAGCGGTGCAAAGCGCGCTAGGCGAGATGCCCGAATTCCAACGCGCCATGCTGGTCATGTACCACGTGGAAGGCCTGAGCTACGAAGAGATTGCCGAAGCCCTGGACCTGCCGCTGGGCACCGTCAAGAGCCGCCTGAACCGCGCTCGCGTCGCCCTCCGGGACCAACTCTCGGGACATTTGGAACTTTTCCTAGAATAGGTGAGTCAGACCAACAAAGCGGAGGCCAAATGAATTCGCAACAAGCGCGAGATCTATTTTCTGAATATCGAGAGGGCACCTTAGAGGCGGGCCTGCGGGAGCAATTTGAACGGGCTCTCCGCCAAGACGCCTCGTTGCGCAAGGACTACGAACAGTTCTGCGCCATCCTAATGGCACTAGAAGGCGGCCGCGATGAAGTCATCGAAGTCCCTTTAGAACTCAGCCGTCGCATTACCGAATCCCTGGAAACCGCTACCCCGGCCCCTCGGCGGTTTAACATCATCGAGCTGTTCCGCAGCCCGCTCGGCTACGGCGTGGCGGCGGCAGTGGTGCTGATCCCGGTCATCCTGATTTCACTGAATCGCGGCGGCGGCAGCAATGCCTCGCAAGCCAGCATGCTGGGCGGGAGCACGGTTCCCACTCGGTCTGAGTTCCGAATGGTGGAATCCGAGTTGTCCATCGTGCTGCAAAGCCCGAAGTCGGACCAACTGGAAGTCCGCGATGGCCTCGAAGGCCCGGTCGAACAGACGTTCGAAGTCGGAGCCAAGACGTTGCGCCAAGCGTTCACGAATGCCAAGCCCGAAGCCCAAGGCTTCTGGTTCGACTTCAAGGATGACACCCTCGCCGATCGCTACGTCGTGATGCCGGGTCGCACTTTGGTCACGACCCAAGAAGGTGAAGGCAGCATCCTGGATCTGGCGACAGCCATCAGTAATCACCAAGGGATCGCGATTGAGGTCGCCAACCCGAGCAGTGAAAGCACCTTCAAGTGGAACCTCACTCCCGAGGACAATCTTGAAACGATGGTCGAGAAGCTACGAGTTCAGGGGCTTGCCCTGAGCGACAACGTGAGCGACGTTTTCCTGCTCACCGAGTAGCGCCTTCTCGGACTTCTTAATCTGGGTCTGGCACCGATCATAGGTGATCAGACTCAGATTGACTTGTGTATAGAGGTCCATCTTTTTGTGGGGCACAAAGGCGATGTACGCCCACTTGGAGATGCTGGTCGTCACGTCCTTATGCGCACGGGTCTTGGCCTGGGCAATCACCGGGCGCCAATCACCGTCTCGTTCGCGCAGTTCGTGGGCACCTAAGAGTTCCATGTGGCTCCACAGCCGGCGCAGAGAATCCTGGCTTCCCTTGGAGTCCTGCACGGCCTCCCATAAGTCAGTTCGCTGGGATTCCGAAAGGTGCGGAGCGATGTCTTCCGCCACGCGCATGGCACTGATCTGATACAGCCCCGATTCGCCCATATGGACGAAGTCGCTGTACTTACCAACCTCGCCAAGCCGCATCATCAGCACCGACCAGTGCGCCGCGGCTTCGTAGTCTTCGCGGCGGGTCGCGTCAATCATGCGGCTTTCGATCCGGCGGACAATGACCGCCCGGGCGCGCAGGATTTCTTGCTTGGGGCCGGTTTCTCCGATATCCGAGAGGCGGGCCGGGAGCACGTCTTCAAGTTCGCCGTCAGCGTAGGCGTCCACCCATTCTTGAGCGAGCTGGGTGAGCTGCGCATCCGAGACTTGGCTTGCGGGCCGGAGGGCCAGCATCTGCGCCGCCTTGATGTAGGGACCGTAGGCGTAGAGTCGCTCGGCATTCAAATTGCCGTACTCCACGACCTGGTAGTCGCTCTCGGCCAGTCGTCCGCGAATGCCGACATAGGCCAGAAAGGCGAAGGGCAGTATGAGCCCCAAGAAGCAAGCCACTCGCTTCGTCCCCATAGAAATAGATGGTCGGATGGCGTGCCAAAGAAATTCACCAAGGTTTTTTGCGAGGTTTTTATCGGGGTTCTTGCCGGAGTTTTGAGGCCCGGAAAGTAGGACCAGGGAACCTGAGTCCATGAAATGGACCCAATTTTTGGGATTCTCATCCTCGTTTTGACCCAGGACCCCCGTTTTGTCCCTTATGTTGAAAGTGTGGAACGACGCAGTTCGCGTACGATTTGGCCCGCAGCGCGGGTGGAAACGTGGGAGAGCCATTTGGTGGGTCGCGCCCAACGAGGGGACGAGTTAGCATTCGAAATGCTGATGGACCTGCACGGTCAGGCGATTCGGGGTCATGCCCTGCGCTTGCTGCGCAACCATGAAGATGCCGAGGATGCCAGCCAGGAGACGTTCGTCAAGGCGTATCGAGCCCTCAGTGGCTTCGATGCCAATCGAGCGATCCTCCCTTGGCTCATGCGCATTTGCTCCAATTGCTGCATCGATATCGTGCGGCAACGCAAGCGCATCGGCGAGCCGCTCGAGAACTTCGAGCACATCCTGGCCGACACCGGGGATTCGGTGGAGGACTCGGTGGAAGCCCGGCAGAGCGCCCGGTCGATCCAGGAAGCCATCAACCGGCTCCCGGCCCGCTACCGCGAGATCATCCGGATGCGGCACGAGCAGCAAATGGCGGTCGGAGATATCGCCGTGGCTACCGGAGCCCCAGAAGGCACCGTAAAAAGCTGGTTATTTCGGGCGCGCGCCCATTTGGCCAAGGACTTGCAGATAGAACTGGCATAACCTGAATCGCAGCAGGTTGGTCTACGTTCAAACCGAAAGGGCTCCGCGACAACGCGGGGCCCTCTTCATTTTTGCCCGCCCCGGTAGGCTCTGCGGTATGAGTTTGCCGAACGCCGAGGCCGTGCTGAATGCCCTCCGCTTGGTTAAGGACCCCGATCTCCACCGCGACATTGTTTCGCTTGGTTTTGTGAAGGATGTCGAAGTCTCCCCGGAAGGTAGCGTCAGCTTCACCGTCGAGCTCACCACCCCCGCCTGCCCCGTGCGCGAAGAACTCCAAGCCCAGTGCGAATCCGTGGTGCGAGACATCCCGGGAGTGAGTGAAGTGCAGGTGACGATGACGGCCCGCGTGCGCGAACGTGGCCCGCAGGCTGAGAACCTGGTCCCTGGGGTCAAGCAAATCATTGCCGTGGCGAGTGGAAAGGGCGGAGTAGGCAAGAGCACGGTCACGCTCAACCTGGCCGTGGCTTTGGCGCAAACCGGGGCCCGAGTCGGCATCCTAGACGCCGACGTCTACGGCCCCAGCATCCCCCTGATGACCGGCACCCACGCCGAGCGCCCCCTCACGCAGGATGAGCGCATCATCCCCATTACACGGTTCGGCGTCAGCATGATGTCGCTCGGCTATCTTCTCGAAGATGGCCAAGCTGTGCTGTGGCGCGGCCCGATGGTGGCCGGCACGGTGAAGCAGCTTCTTTCTGACGTGGCCTGGGGCAACCTGGACTACCTGCTGGTGGACCTGCCCCCCGGCACCGGCGACGCCCCCATGAGCCTGGCGCAGCTTGTCCCGCTTACGGGCGTGCTCCTCGTCACCACGCCGCACAACGTGGCGGCGAATATCGCGGGCAAGGCGGCGGGGCTATTCCGGCGCCTCAATTCCCCCATCCTCGGGGTGGTGGAGAACATGGCCACCTATAGCTGCCCCACCTGCGGCACCGTCTCTCGGATCTTTGCGGGTTTGCGGGGAGACGAACTGGCCAAGCAACTGCAAGTGCCGTTCCTCGGTAGTATCCCGCTCGATCCCGGCGTAGGGGCGGCGGCCGACCAAGGGCTTCCCAGCGTCGTGGCGGACCCCAACAGTCCGCAGGCGCAGGCCTTCCGGCAAGTCGCCGGAGACCTCGCCCGTCACGTCAGCATCCGCAGTCTAGCCAGTGCGGAGACGAACCCCGAGTTCCAGACCATAGAAGGCTAGATCCGCCGCCCTTGCCCGGCAGTCGCTCGCCAGGGCTGGCCGTGGTACCGGCGGCGATGGATTTCGCATCGCGGGCACGCACCGGCGGCAATGGCCGGGTTTCTTTCTTAATCATCTCTCGGATTGAAGCCACGCGCTTGTTGGCATCGGGGTGGGTGCGGGCCCACTCCGGGCCACCACCGCCGCCTTCCTTGGCTAGCATCTCAAAGGTCTCGGCCATGCCGTTCGGGTTGTAGCCCGCGCGCATCATGATGTCGTAGCCCACCTTGTCGCTCTCGGTTTCGTGCTTGCGGCTGTAGCCCAGGCTGTAGAGCGCGTCGCCCACGCTGGCAATGTCAAAAACCGTGTCGCCGGCGTTCAAGATCGTGAGGACGGCGAGGATGCCCAGGCGGCGCTTGGTGTTGTCCGCGTACTGGCTGGCCCAGTGCTGGTTCAGCACGTGCACAATCTCGTGGCCCACCACGCCCGCAATTTGGTCTTTGGTGGTCATCTTTTCGAGAATGCCGCTGTAGAAGAAGATCGGCCCGCCGGGAAGGGCAAAGGCGTTGACTTCCTTCTTATCAATAATGTCGAACGTGTAAGTCCACGGCTTGCCTCGCATGCTATTGGGCGGGATCGCCGCCACCAAATCCGCCCCAATCTTGCGAAGCTCGATCACGCGCGGGTCCGTCGCCTTGAGGACGGGCTCCTCCTTGCGAATCCGGGCCGCTTCGTCCGCCCCCAGTTTCACCTGGTCGGCCATGCTGGGTCGGAACGGGTCCGCCGACGCCAGGGCTGGGCTCATCACCACCACACATGCGAGAAGGGCCGTTGACTGCTTCATATTCCTTCAGACTACCAGTGGCGACCCAATGTTTCGATCGTCCCGTTAGGATTTCCCGTACAGTTACCGACCACTAGGGTAGGCCGGTACCGAACGGACCGGAAGAAGACCATGACGAACAAGAAGAACAAGGGCTTTACCCTCGTCGAAATCATGATTGTCGTGTTGATCATCGGCATCCTGCTCGCGATTGCAGTGCCGAACTTCATCACGGCCCGCCAGAACAGCCGCGCGCAAACGATCATCGCCAACCTGGAGCAGATTGAAGCTGCCAAGGAACAGTGCGCGATGAACGAAGGCCTTGCGGTCGGCGACGACTGTGCGACCATGTCGGACTACATGAAGAACTGGCCGGTGACCTGGCCTGTGACCGGTGCCATGGCCAACGAAACGACGATCGGTACGGACGCTACGTTCCGCGGTCGCGACGCTGCCACCTGGCGCACCGACAAGTCCGGTCTCTAAAGAGTCTCACCTGGTTCATCCAGGCCGGCGAATCACATCCCTCCGCTTGCGGGGGGATGTTTTGTTTTATTCAAATCCAACCAGCTGGCCCAGTGAATGTACGGGATATTCGGCGTTAAGGATGTGGAAAGGGAAGAGTAGCGCCAATAAGGGTGACGAACCCCCACAGGAGTTTATGTCTATGCGAAGTCAACGCAAAAAGGGCTTTACCTTGGTTGAAATCATGATCGTTGTGCTGATCATTGGGATCTTGCTCGGTATTGCAGTTCCCAACTTCATCACCGCGCGTCAGAACAGCCGCGCCCAAACCATCGTGGCGACGTTAGAAAAGATTGACGCCGCCAAAGAGCAGTGCGCGATGGACGAGGGGCTTTCGGTGGGTGATGACTGCAGCACCATGGGGGCTTACCTCCGCAAGTGGCCTGCCACTTGGCCCGTGACCGGGGCGGCTGCCAACGAAAGCACGGTGGGTACGCCCACCACCTTCCGGGGTCGCGATGCGGCCACCTGGCGCACAGACAAGTCCGGTCTCTAAAGAAGAGCACCTGCCTCATTCGAACACCCTGTTCCCCCGGGAACGGGGTGTTTTGATAAAAAGTCGGTGAATCCCCGCAATTTTGCTTAATGAGGGGGTGATGCCAGCGTGGAATTCCTCCCATGTTCCCCCTCGCCGGAGCGGACGGACAAGAACGGAGACCCACTTACACCATGAAGCGAAACAAGAAGAAAGGCTTTACGCTGGTTGAAATCATGATTGTCGTGCTGATCATCGGCATCCTGCTTGCGATTGCAGTGCCGAACTTCATCACGGCTCGACAGAACAGCCGCGCTCAAACCATCATCGCCAACCTGGAGCAGATCGAAGCTGCCAAGGAGCAGTGTGCGATGAACGAAGGCCTTGCGGTCGGCGACGACTGCGCGACCATGTCGGACTACATGAAGAACTGGCCGGTGACCTGGCCTGTGACCGGTGCCATGGCCAACGAAACGACGATCGGTACGGACGCTACGTTCCGCGGTCGCGACGCTGCCACCTGGCGCACCGACAAGTCTGGCCTCTAAAGCTCGGCTTCTTCAACCAACAATTCATACGGGCGGGTGGCATTTGCCCCCGCTCGTATCTGACTTTTCAAAGCCGAGAATAGAAATGCGCTCTCAAGCTAAACCCCGAAACAGCGGTCACACCCTCATTGAGATCATGATCGCGTCCTTCCTGGTCCTTTCGTGCGCGTTGATCTTTGCGGCCACGATGCCTACGGCCAACACCAGCCGCGCCAAAGCCAACTTCAACAACCAGGCCACGGCCCTTGCCCAAAAGCAAATGGAGAGCCTGAAGAGTCGCGGTTTCGCGAACCTCACCGGTGCCCAGATGTTTGCCAACGGCCTGATCGATAACGCCGCCCCCGTGTCAGCCGACACCTGGGAGTGGACCGACGTGGACAACGGCGAAAACGATAGTCCCGCTGACGTGCTTCCCGATGGCGAAGGGACGGTGACGGTTCAGCAAGTTCGATTTGACCTGCGTCGCGTCACCATTCGTGTGACCTGGCGCGAACGCGACACCGATCGCGAAGTCGTCGTCGCCAGTTTGGTGGGCAACTTATGAGAACGCCTCGCCTGAAGTTCAATCGCCGACGAGGTCTCACCCTCGTCGAGGTGATGATTGCCAGCATCCTCAGCACCATGGTCATCTTTGGTGGCATTTCCATCTACCTCAGCGGGATGGAGAACTGGCTGCGCGGAAGCGAGCGAATCGTGGCTGAAACCCAAAGCCGCCAAGCCGTCCGCGCCATCAGCGACCAACTGCGCCAAGCCATGGCGGTGACCGTCGCGGGCGACGGGATGAGCGTGGAATTCCGAATGCCGGATACCGATGCCAATGGCAACTTCACGGTCCCTGCCACTTGGGATGGTGTGACGCGGCGCATCCAATACAACGCCGGTGACGAGACGATTGAACTCGTCGAAGGTGCCAACACCCGCGTACTGGCTCGCAACGTCATGCCGACCGACATCGGTGGCACCGGCGCGGCCTACGACATTTTCACCGCCGGCCCGGGGGCCATTACGCGGCAACTCACCATCAAGGTGGTGACCCAAACCAACAACGACGCATCGGTCAACGCCCTGGGGCGGCAACGCGAGACCATCTACCTTCGGAACATTCCGCAACTCACCCGATGAGACTCAAACTACCAATCTTCAAAGGACGCTCGCGTCGGAGCAAGCAGCGGGGCAACGCGCTGGTCACCACGTTTGGGATCATGATGATCCTGAGCGTCTCCAGCGTCACCTACCTCGAATGGGCCACCCAGAGCATCCGCGATAGTCGCGCCACCACGGCCGAAGTCCAAGCCTCGCACCTGTGCGAAGCGGGCGTGCAGGATGTGCTCCTTAGCCTTTGGATCCCGTTCAAGCAGACTCAGCTGTTTGACGACATGGATAGTACGTTGGCCGGGGCCAGCGAAGCCAACCCCATGTTGGCGGTGACTGATGATGTGGCGGGCGTGGGGCGCTATGCCTCTGCGGTGATCGGCTACACCACGCCGGCCGCCGACCCTTATCGCCGGATCGTGACGGTGCGCTCCGTCGGTTGGCTGGATTCCAACAACAATGGGGCCCTCGACGCGAACGAGTCCAGCATGACGGTGGACGTCACCGCGAACTACGAACTCGCGCGTAGCGGCATCTTTGACTACACCTATTTCATCAACAACTACGGTTGGATGAGCGGCTTCAATGCCACGAACCTGCTGGTGAATGGCGACATGCGCGCCAACGGAAACTTCGACTTCATCACCGGTACAGGCACCATCAATGGCAGCATGATTGCCTCGGTGAACACCAAGCTGGACCCGCCGGCGGCCGGCCTGGTGAACAACCTCCCTGTGAAGCAAACGGATGCCTCGTACGCGGCCACCGTGGCCAATGGGGCTACCCCGCATCGCACCCGCATGCGCCAGGCCTATAACCCGGCGATTCACGGCGCGATTGGCAGCGAGGAGTTTGAAAAGTGGCGTGATCTGGTCTTCTTCTCGGAAGCTCAAATCCAAAACAACCGCGTATTTGGTGCGGCCGCCATGGACTCTACGGGTTCAAAGAGCTGGGTTCGAAACACCACCGCGGCCACGCCCACGGTGGGCACCCTGGATACCGAACCCACCGAAGAACTGGTCATGCCGGACCTCAGCGACATTAGCCGCTACCAAACGATGGCGCAGACGTACCAGAACGATAAGCAGTTCTTTGCCGACGGCACCGCGAACCCCAACTACGTGGGGAACCCGGGCTCGGCCAACGCTTTCAATGGCGATGGTACGCCGAATGTGAACTACAGCGGGGCCTACCTCGACGTGTGGCAAGACCCCGATGGCGCCGGTCCCCTGGCCGCCCGATGGGTGCGACTCACGACCAATGGTGTCTTCACCGGTTCGGCCTTGCTGGTGGGTACAGCCACGCGCCCCATCCGTATCCACGGCCCGGTCGTCTTCACGCAAGACGTGGCCATCAAGGGAACGGTGAGTGGTCGCGGAACGATTTACACGGGCCGCAATGTCCACGTGATCGGCTCGGTGCGCTATCTCAATCCGCCGGACTTCACCGGCGCGAGCATGACGACCATCGAGAACAACAACGAGAAGCGCGACATGCTGGGCCTTGCGGCACGCGGCTCGGTCATCATGGGCAACCCGGTCACGTTCTCCAACCCATACCCGCTGTACTACATGCAGCCGCCCTTCACCAAGGGTCGCTACGACGAGGAAGGCAACTACATCCCGCCGTTCAACGCCATGGAAGTGGACGCCACGGGCCGGCGCAAGTATCAGTCGGTGATCTCTGACTCGATCATCAACGCGGCGGCCGAAGGTGTGAACCAGATTGACGCCGTCATCTACACCAACTTCTGCGGCGGTGGGAACGTGGGCACCAGCGGGGGCGGGATGACCGTCAACGGCACGCTCATCGCTCGTGACGAAGCCATTGTCACGTGGTCGCTGCCTATCCGCATGAACTACGACACTCGCATTCGAGAACGAGGACCCGAGCGCAAGCCGCTCATTGACCTCAACCTGCCGCGTAGCCCAACGATGCTCCGCAGCACCTGGCAAGATCGCGGATTTGTCCGCAAGGGATTCTAAGGAAAGAGATGAAAAGCATCAACTATAGACCCTGGCTGGTGGCCCTGGCCGCAATGCTCGCCGTCACCGCCTTCGGGTTCATCGAGGACAAACCGAAGGACGCCAAGTTCCACAGTGAACAGTCCGAGGCCGAGCTGAGCCAACAGCAAGAAACGCTGAAGGGCAGCTTCGACGAGGTCGGCGTGGTGGAAGAAGATACCGAACGCGACGCCGAGGCCAAGTTCGACCACCAATCGAAGGCCGAGGATGCGCTGAGTGCCAGTGATGCCGCCCGCAACCGCAAGGATGCCGAGGACGTGCTGAAGAAGGCCGCTGATCGTGAAAAGCGAAGCCCCTGGGGTGGTTGGCTGCTGTTCATCGGCGGGGCCGCCGTGGTGGGAGGCGTGTTCTACGCCATCAAGCGCACCAGCGACAGTCCTCCGCGCTACTGAATCTCATCTCGCCAATCAGAGACCAACAATCACCTCATCCGCTCCTTGCGGGTGGGGTGTTTTGCTCTTGGCCTGCAACGTAAGAGGCCCGAGCGGGCATAGTGAAGATCATGCCCCCGTTCCGCGAAGGATTCACGCTCGTTCTGGGCAATCGTGAACTGAGATCGCTGGCCATCCTTCCGATGATTCTCGGCTTCGTCGCCTTCGTGCTGATCTACGTGTTAGCCGTATGGCTGCTGGGCGGCTGGGTGGCCCATCTCATTGGCAGTGCCATTGGTCGTTTAGGGGGCCAATTCGATGCCAGCGTGCTGGGGCGGGTGCTGGTGGCCATGGCCCTGCTCTTTGTTTCGCAGGCCATCTATTTGGGCAGTGCGACCAGCATCGCGGCGCCCATTTGGGATCACATGACCAAGCGCATCGAGATCCTCAAATTTGGGGCGGTGCCCGAGGCCACGGTATCGCTCTCGCGCACGGGGCTGGAAATCGCGATGCGCATCACATTCGCCATCTTCGTCAGCCTGGTGGCCCTCTCGGTGAGCTGGATTCTGGCCGGGATCATTGCGGCCTTCATCGCCGGGTGCCTTGCCCTTTGTGACCTCACCTCGCCCGCCTTTGCTCGGCGCCGGGTGCTGTTTCCACGCCAACTCGTGGCGGCCTTCCGCTTGCCGGGGGCGTTGCCATTCGCGCTCGTCGCGGGGGCGTTCGCCTACATTCCCCTGCTAAATCTCTTCATGCTCCCCGGACTTTTGTCCACGGCCACCCTCATGGTGGCCCGGGCCCATCCCGCGTCGAATGGGAACGAGAGAACGTAGAATCCTTAACGGAGATTTTAGAGGTTGAGCGAACAGGGGAGATTTGGTGCCTACGGAGGGCGATACGTGCCGGAAACCTTGGTACCGGCCCTGGATGAACTGGATCAAGAGTTCACCAAAGCGTGGGCGGACCCGAAGTTCGTCGCCGAATATCATCGCCTCTTGGCCGAGTTCGTCGGCCGGGAAACCCCTCTCACCCATCTCGCCCGCCTCAGCGAAGTCACCGGCTACCATGTGTGCGCTAAGCGCGAAGACCTAAACCACACCGGCGCCCACAAGATCAATAACGCCCTTGGCCAAGCCCTGCTGGCTAAGCGCATGGGCAAGAAGCGCATCATCGCCGAAACCGGCGCCGGGCAGCACGGGGTAGCCACCGCCACGGTGTGCGCCCTCTTTGGCCTGGAATGCGATGTCTACATGGGCGAAGAGGACACTGTCCGCCAGCGGCTCAACGTCTTCCGCATGCAGTTGATGGGGGCGCGGGTCATTCCGGTTACTAGCGGTACCCGTACCCTCAAGGACGCTCTCAACGAGGCCATGCGCGACTGGGTGAGCAACGTGCGCACCACCCACTACATCATCGGCACGGCCGCCGGGCCGCACCCGTACCCGCACATGGTGCGCGAGTTCCACCGGGTCATCGGCGAAGAAACGCGCCGGCAATATCTTGAGCGCTACCAAACCCTGCCCGATTACGGCATCGCCTGTATCGGCGGGGGCAGCAACGCCATTGGGTTCTTCTATGGCTTCCTCAACGACCCCAGCGTGAAGCTGGTGGGCGTGGAAGCGGGCGGGGAAGGCGTCGCCACTGGCCACCATGCGGCGCCGCTCACAGCGGGTAGCCCGGGCGTGCTCCACGGCAGCTACAGCTACATGATGCAAGACGCCGACGGCCAAGTGGTGCCGACTCACTCCATCTCGGCGGGGCTGGACTACCCGGGGGTGGGGGCCGAACATTCCTATCTCAAGGACCAAGGCCGCGTGCAGTACGAAGCCGCTGACGACGCCGATGTCCTGAAAGCCTTTGCGGACCTTTCGCGCCTCGAGGGGATCATCCCGGCGTTCGAAACCGCGCATGCGTTTGTGCCGCTCTTCCGCCCGGGCCGATTTGAACCCGGCAGCCGCATTGTGGTCAACCTCAGCGGGCGCGGCGACAAGGATATGGAACGAGCCGCGCAGCTGCTCAACCTGGGCGCGAACTAAACCGTATAAACGCCCAGTGTGCGGATCTCATTCGGCAGCAAACCGAAGTGACGGCGGAACGCATCGCGCATGGCTTGCGCCGACCCGAATCCCTTGTCGAGGGCGATCTTCTCCACCGAATCACCCGAGCCCAGCACTTGTTGGCACGCCACTTCGGTGCGGCACCGCTCCACGTACTCGGGGAAGCCGTAAGGCATCGACGCCCGGAACGTCCGGCTGAGGTGGAAAGGGGAGTAGCCAATTTCGTGCGCCGCATCGCGAAGCGACCACGAACGGGCTGGATCTGTCCGTACAAAGCGTATAAGATTGGCTATAGCGTCCGGTAACTCACCTTCCGGCTCGCCGAGGATCGTACGACTCGCGTGGCAACAAAGGGTCGCACTTAGTTCATACAGTGCGCTAATCAGAAAGGGCTCGGTGCCATCATTCGGCTCACGCAAAGCGAGTTGGAGCCGGTCCAGCGGGCTGCCGGTATTGCAATCCGGCGAATCCAGCCCTCCCGAGATCATGATTCGGCCTTCGGGGTTGGCAAACTCGCGACCTCGCAGCCAATCGCGCAGGGGGCGCAGTCGGTCGGTGTCCCACTCAATCTCTATCCAATCTTGCAGTCCACGACCGTAAACCACTTGACCGGAGAGTCCACCAAAGACGAGAAAACCGGACCGGGAGCCGACCAGGCAACGCTCATCGGTGCGCGGAGATTGAGCGATCAAACACCCTTCGGTGCAAAGGGCGAGCCAGCCTTGATCGCTCGCGACGGAGAATTTGCGCGATACGGGTTGAGAGAGATCGCAGTGACCTCGGTAAGCCCGAAGATTGGCACTTTCAAAGAGGAGTTCTCTCGACCATTCCCGGTCAGCACTCTGCCTCCTCCCTAAAGATAAGTTCTTTGATTGCGCCATTTTTGCTCACCCCTTCTGGACTTCAGAAGTCTTATATCACTCATATCATTGAAAATTCAAGTCACGAGCCCTACACGGGCCCCGCGCTCCTAGGCCATCTCGGGTACCCATGCGGGCATGCGGATTGGCATTGTGGGCGCGACGGGGGCCGTCGGCCGGGAGATCATGGAAATCCTGGCGGAACGCCAAATTCCCCTCACAGAACTACGCCTGTTAGCCTCGGCTCGTTCGGCGGGGACGAAGCTCCCGTTTCGGGGCCAGGAACTCGAAATCCAAACCGCGCGCCCCGAAGCTCTCGCGGACCTGGATTACGTCCTGCTCAGTGCCGGGAGCGGCCCTAGCCTTGCCCTCGCCGGACCTGCCCAGGCCGCTGGTGCAGTGGTGATCGACAACTCCAGCGCCTTCCGCATGGAGCCCGGCGTGCCGCTGGTGGTGCCCGAGGTCAATGGCCACCTCATCACCCGCCAGCAAACGCTCTACCCGGTGGGCAATTGCACCGCCATCTTGCTCGTCATGGCCCTCACGCCCATCCACCGGGCGTTCCCCATCGAGCGGGTGATCGTCAGCACGTACCAAAGCGCCAGTGGCGCCGGGGCCGCCGCTATGGAAGAACTGCAGGAGCAAACCCAGGCGTTCCTCAACCAAGAGCCGGTGGTGCCGCGCATCATGCCTCATCCTTACGCCTTTAACCTCTTCAGTCACAACACGACGATTGACGAGACGGGCTGGAATGGGGAAGAGAGTAAGGTGCGCGCCGAGGCCCGCAAGATCATGGAAGCCCCCGACCTGCAACTCAACGTCACTTGCGTGCGGGTGCCGGTGCTGCGCGCCCATACCGAGACGGTCCATATCACGTTCCGAGACCAAGCCCCCACCGAAGACCAAGTCCGCGAACTGTGCGCCGCCTTCCCGGGCGTGCGCGTGGTGGATGACCGAGCCAACAACCATTTCCCGATGCCGGTGGATTCCAGCCACGGCGACGAGGTGCTGGTGGGCCGCTTCCGCCGCGACCCGGACGACGTGCGCGGCTTCAACCTCATGCTCAGCGGCGACCAACTCCGTAAGGGTGCCGCCCTTAACGCCGTGCAGATTCTGGAAGCCCACGCCGCCTTGCCGCCGTCTGAATAAGCGGCGATGTCGGACCTGCGCACGATGCTAGAAGAGCGGGAGCGGCAATCGCTCTCGCC
>DEIB01000044.1:0-15797 GCA_002352215.1 Chthonomonas sp. UBA2785
TCACCTTTCCCTCACGGTACTGGATGCACTATCGGTGACAAGTCGTACTTAGCCTTACCCGGTGGTCCGGGCAGATTCACGCGGATTTCCTCGTGATCCGCGCTACTCGGGTACCTCTTGAATCTGAGTTTGATTTAGAATACGGGGCTGTCACCCTCTATGGCCAGACTTTCCAATCTGTTCTTTTATCTCTCTCTAGTCTCCTTTTCTCAACCTCGCTGAAAGAACCGGATGGCTCTCTCAGGGAGGTTAAGTTAGAGGCCCCACAACCCCAACCGGCATGCCGGCTGGTTTAGGCTGGTCCGTGTTCGCTCGCCGCTACTGACGGAGTCTCTTCGATTTCTTTTCCACGGGTTACTTAGATGTTTCAGTTCACCCGGTGCCCTCCACACTCCCTATGTGTTCAGGAGTGGGTACCAAGGCATTACCCTTGGTGGGTTTCCCCATTCGGAAATCTCCGGATCAAAGCATTTGTGCTGCTCCCCGGAGCGTTTCGCCGCTTACGCGTCCTTCGTCGGCAACTTGTCCCTAGGCATTCGCCGCGCACCTTCTCTCGTTAGCAAACGCTTGCGCGCTCGGTGCCTTTACTACGCAGTCTACGTACCTCTATGTAGCTTTCAAAATGCTCGCCCTTTGGGGCAACTTCGCCGGGGCTCGTGGCCACCGGCAAAGAGGAGTTATACCAGCCCGACCCCCTGGAGTCAAGCATCCCAAAGAAACGTCGGAAAAACGGGACCACCGGCTCAGGGCGCGGAGGACGTTTCCTTCGAATCCTGGTCCTTCTCGGGGGCCGCCGCCGCACCGTCGGCCAGCCTCCGGAAGCGGTATTCAGCGTCATTTACGCCGTCATACATCAATAAATCCTTCGTTTCGGTGTTCACCACGGCCAGCGAGGACTTTTTCTCTGGGTCCTTCTTGAGAGGGGCCTCATTCACCCGGACCACGGTCAGGACCAGGGCCCCATCCTTCCCTTCCATGGTCCCGGTCTGGCGCTCGTCAAGCACGGTCAGCACCCACGTGCCGTCGGCTTTGACCTCCAATTTGGGTACGGGCAGGCTGTTCTCCTTGAAGTCGCGCATCTCCGCGGGGTCGAGAATCATCTCATAGGACCCCACGTAGGTGTCCCAAGGCTTCGGGGCATTGGCCTGCCCCTGGGTTTGGGCCGAAGACTGTTGGCAACCCACTAGGGCAAGGGCGAAGAGGGCGGAAAGGAGGGCTGGCTTCATTGGGCACGCTCAAAAACGACGGGCGTGTCGCCTTGCAGGCCACGAAGTTGCTTCTTCGCCGCGTCATAGGTCAGTTCAATGGGTCCCGATTGGGTGAGGCCAGCGGTTTCCCCACTCGGGGCCGTGCTCGGGTCCGGATAGAGAGTCAACTGAGGCCCACTGGCCGCAAAGCGACCACTGATGCCGAAGCCCCCCGAGTCCAGCCGGAAGGTCGCATCCTGGCTCAAGAGCAACCGGGTCCCATCCAGCACGCCCCCAATCATCTTGCGGGCCTCGTCCATCTTCTGCTTCACTTCCTCATCGCTCAGGCCGCTGTTGCGATAGGACGTCTCAGACTTCTTGAGCTGCTCTTCGGCGGCCGCACGCATGTCCGCACTCACCTGGATCCGCCAAGATCCGAGGTACTCCGGCCCCGTGGACTTGGTGATTTCGCCCTTAGAATCGGCGTCCTTGTCGTCCTTGGGCTTGGCTTCGGGCGAGCCACCCGGGCTGGTAACAGGCGAAGTCGCGTCGTTCGGAGTCGAGGGGGCGTTTGCCGTCGGGCTGGCCCCTCCGGGGGTCTCGGCGGCCGGGGCGCTGCCGTTTTGGCAACCCACCAAGCCCAGGATTACCAGGCCCGCCAGCAATGAAAACGACCTCAGGACCCCTCTCGGGCCCTTCAAGGATTGCTTCATGCCCTATTGTAGTCCCGTTTCAGGTATGCCCGCTGTGTGGCTCACGGACTCTCGGAACTCATTATCGCCCCCATCACGGGGCGGGACCGAGCGGCCGTCGCCCTCGTGCGGGCTTCGGGACCGGGAGCCTGGGCCCTGGCGGGGCAAGTCTTTCGGGTGTTGCCCGCTGCGCCCCAGGCCCGCTACGCCTACTACGGGCACTTCGCGCACGGCGATGACGGCTTTTGTTTGCTGTTCGCCGAGGGCCAATCCTTCACGGGGGAAGAGAGTGCCGAGTTCCACTTGCACGGGTCGCCAGTTTCCGTGGCGAAATTCCTCGAGATCTGTGTGACCCAGGGGGCAAGGATGGCGAGGCCCGGCGAGTTCACGTTGCGGGCTTTCCTGAATGGGCGCATCGACCTCACCCAGGCCGAAGCGGTGCGCGATACCGTCGACGCCCTCACCGAAAATCAACTGCGCGCGGCCCATCGCCAGCGGGACGGGGCGCTACGGGCACGGCTCGGTGTGGTTCGCGATGAACTCGTCGGCTGCCTGGCCATGGTGGAGGCCAGCACGGATTTTAGCGAGGAAGTGGGCGACCTGGATCGGACTGCATTGGCCGCTCGGGTGCAAGGAGTGCAGACGGAATTGGATGCCCTGCTAGCGACCCAGCGCACCGGGGCCATCATGCGGCACGGGGCCGCCGTGGCCATTGTCGGCCTGCCCAATGCCGGCAAGTCTTCCCTCTTCAATGCGCTCTTGGGTCGGGATCGCGCCATCGTCACCCCCATTGCCGGCACCACCCGCGACACGGTGGAAGAGTGGCTGGACCTGGGCGGGGTCCCGGCCCGTATCGTCGACACCGCTGGCCTACGCCCGAGCGAAGACACCGTGGAGCAAATGGGCATCGAGCGCAGCCGCGAAGCTCTGCGCCATGCGGATGTGGTGTGGCACGTTTACGATGCAACCCTGGGCTGGACTGAGGCCGACGAAGCTCTACTTCAGGAGTGGGAAGGGCGGCCGGGCCTAGTAATCGCCAATAAGTGCGACCTCGCTCCGCAAGTGGCCAAGGGAATCCCGGTTTCGGCCCTCACTGGGCAGGGCCTGACCGCGCTCACGGACTGGATGCAGGATTGGGCCGGCCAGCCCAACGCGGAAATCGGCACCGTGAACCCCCGCCACGCCGAATCCCTCACCCGGGTGCAAGAGGCCTTGGGCGATGTCCAGGCCATGCTCACACAGCCCGTGCCGGATGACTTGGCGGCGGTGGGGCTGGGTTCGGCCATCCGCATCCTGGGCGAAATCACCGGCGAAACCACCCCGCCGGACGTGCTCACGCGCATCTTCCAAGACTTCTGCATTGGCAAGTGATGAGCATTTTTGGCCCATTTCTCCGCCCCGAGCCCCCTTAGTGAAACCTGACACCATAATTGATACGTTACTTGAGTATAGGACACTCATATGAGATTTGATCGACTTACCGTAAAGGCTCAAGAAGCCTTCCAGGTCGCCCAGCAAATCGCTACCGAGCACAAGCATCAAGCGGTGGACGTGGAGCACCTGTTCATTGCCCTGCTCCGCGACCAAGACGGCGTCGTGGACAACATCGTGGCCAAGGCCGGGGCGCAACCCCAGGCTCTGATTCAGCAGACCGAACGCGAACTCACCACCCGGGCGCAGGTCAGCGGGGCCGCCAGCTACGGCAGCACCATGTCCAGCCGCTTGCAAGACACCTTCAATCGCGCCTTTGATGTCGCGAGCCAAATGAAGGATGAGTACGTCAGCACGGACCACCTTCTGCTGGGGATCATGGAGGACAAGGGGTGGGCCGGCAACACTTTGCGCGCCCAGGGCCTCACCGCCAAGGATGTCCGGGCCGCCGTGGAATCGCTGCGCGCGGGCCGTCGAGTGAGTGACCCCAATGCCGAAACCACCTTCCAAGCCCTCGAAAAGTACGGACAGGACCTGACTGAAAAGGCCCGCACCGGCAAGCTGGACCCGGTGATTGGCCGGGACGAAGAGATCCGCCGCGTGGTACAGGTGCTCAGCCGCCGCACCAAGAACAATCCCGTACTCATTGGTGAACCCGGCGTGGGCAAGACCGCCGTCGTCGAGGGTCTCGCCCAGCGGATCGTAGCGGGCGACGTGCCCGAGGGCCTGCGGAACAAGAAAGTCGTGGCTCTTGACCTGGGGGCCATGGTGGCCGGGGCCAAGTACCGGGGCGAGTTTGAAGAACGCCTCAAGGCCGTGCTGGAAGAAATCAAGCAAAGCGCGGGCGAGGTGATCCTCTTTATTGATGAGCTTCACACCTTGGTCGGCGCGGGCAAGGCCGAGGGCAGCCTGGACGCCGCCAACATGCTGAAGCCCATGCTCGCCCGGGGCGAGCTCCGCTGCGTAGGTGCCACCACGCTCAACGAATACCGGCAATACGTGGAGAAGGATAAAGCGCTGGAGCGACGTTTCCAACAAGTCTTGGTGGACGAGCCGAGCCCGGAGGAGGCGATCTCCATCCTGCGCGGGCTCAAAGAGCGGTACGAAATCCACCACGGGGTCCGCATTACGGATGGAGCCCTGGTGGCCGCCGTCACCCTCAGCCACCGCTACATCAGCGACCGGTTCTTGCCGGACAAGGCGATTGACCTGATGGACGAAGCCGCCAGCCGCCTGAAGATGGAGATTGACTCCGTGCCGCAGGAACTGGACTCAGTGGAGCGCCAGATCCGCCAGGCCGAGATTGACCGTGAGGCCCTGCGCAAGGAGGATGATGCCGCCAGCCGAGAGCGACTACAAGAAACCGAGAAGCGGCTTGCCGAACTGACCGAATCCGCCAGTGCCATGCGGGCCAAGTGGGAACAAGAGAAATCCACCATCGAAACCGCCCGGCAGCTCAAGTCCGAAATCGAGGATCTACGCCTGCAACTCCAGGCCGCCGAACGTGAGCTCGACTGGGGGCGTGCCGCCGAGATTCAACATGGCTTGATTCCGCAGCGTGAACGCGAACTGGCCGCCGAAAACGAACGCCTCGTCGAGATGCAGAACGAAAGCCGCCTGCTGCGCGAAGAGGTGGACCGGGAGGACATCGCCGAAGTGGTGAGCCGATGGACCGGCATCCCCATCAGCCGCTTGATGCAAGGCGAACTCCAGAAGTTGCTGGGCCTCGAAGACGTGCTGGCCGCCCGCGTGGTGGGCCAAAGCGAAGCCCTCCAGGTGGTGGCGGATGCCATCCGCCGGAGCCGCAGCGGCCTCAGCGACCCTAACCGCCCCATTGGCTCGTTCCTGTTCCTTGGCCCCACGGGGGTCGGGAAGACGGAAACCGCCCGCACCCTTGCCGAATTCCTCTTTGATGACGAGAAGGCGATGGTCCGCATTGACATGAGCGAGTACGGCGAGAAGTTCTCCGTCACCCGCCTCATCGGGGCGCCCCCGGGCTACGTGGGCTACGACGAAGGCGGGCAGCTCACCGAAGCGGTGCGGCGCCGACCGTACAGCGTGGTCTTGCTGGACGAGATGGAGAAGGCGCACGCGGACGTTTTCAACGTGCTCTTGCAGGTGCTGGACGACGGACGCCTGACCGACGGCCAAGGACGGACCGTGGACTTCCGCAACGCCATCATCATCATGACCAGCAACCTGGGCAGCCACCACTTCGGCGATGGGCTCCTGGTGGAAGGTCAATTCGAGGAGATCAAGGCGCGCGTGCAAGCGGATTTGCGCCAGTTCTTCCGGCCCGAGTTCCTCAATCGTCTGGATGACGTGGTGATCTTCCGCCCGCTCGGAGTGGAGCAGATCAAGGAGATCGTGCGGCTGCAGGTGGTGCAGGTGGCGGATCGACTGCGCGAACGACGCATCACGCTCAACCTGACGGACGAGGCCCTCACGGCCCTGGCGAGCATTGGCTACGACCCGGCCTTCGGGGCGCGGCCGCTCAAGCGGGCGATCCAGCGCGACTTGATGAACCCGCTGGCCAAGCGCATCTTGGCGGGTGAGATTCACGATGGCGACCAGGTGAATGTGACCTGGGACGGCACGGACTTCCAGTTCGCCCGGGGTGCTTAGCGCACGCTCAGGCCGAGCTCTTGCATCTCTTGCTTGAGGACCTGCACGGTGGTCAATCCATCGTGCAGGATCCCAGCGAGCAGCACCGCGTCGGCCTTCCCTGTTTGCACGGCATCCACGAGGTGCCCGGCATTCCCAGCGCCACCACTGGCGATGACGGGCACGGAAACGGCCTCGGCCACGGCCCGCGTGAGTTCCAAATCGTAACCTTGGCGGGTGCCGTCCCCGTCCATGCTGGTGAGCAAGATTTCTCCGGCCCCGCGCGAAACGGCTTCCTGCGCCCACTTCACCGCATTTAAGCCCGTGAAAGTGCGCCCCCCGTGGGTGGTCACTTCCCAATGATCGCCCTGGCGCTTGGCGTCAATGGCGACCACCACGCACTGCGCGCCAAAGACTCCGGCCGCCTCCGTGATCAGTTCGGGCCTTTGCACCGCCGCTGTGTTTAAGGAAACCTTGTCTGCCCCCGCCAGCAGCGCCGCCCGCACCTGCTCAACCTCTCGGATGCCGCCCCCCACCGTAAACGGGATAAAGAGCACCTCCGCCACCCGCCGGGCAAGTTCGACCACCGGCAAGCGCTGGTCAGACGAGGCCGTGATATCGAGGAAAACAATCTCGTCCGCGCCTTGGGCTTCGTAGTGGGCGGCCAGTTCCACCGGGTCGCCGGCGTCGCGCAGGCCGACGAAGTTCGTCCCTTTCACTACGCGCCCATCCTTGATATCAAGGCACGGAATGAGGCGAACGAGATTCATGGCGTCATTTTCCGTTTGATGCGCGCGCGGCGAATAGGCCCGGCACGCTCCAATTCGATGATGAACTCGCAGTCAAAGTCGTTCATCGTCTGGGTTTCGGGGAGATCGCCAGTTCGAAGAGCCTCGTGCGCCAGCTTAATCATCAACCCTGTAGCGATGACTTCTTGGTCAGCGGGTACGGGGTAGGTTTCCACTTCGGGCATTCCTCGCTTGCGCAAGCCCCGGGTCATCACAATTCCCGATCCTTCCCCATCTGGCCGCCAGGTGACGTTCACGTGCAGGGCCGGGCGATTGGCGTTGTTGTTCCGGGCCAATTCACCTCCGAGTTCGTCCGCCAGCCACACGCTGCCGCTCACGCGGTCGTAAATGGCCGTGCCGCCCATTAGGTCCGAGAGCGAGTGCGCCAAATGGGGCAAGAACTGAAGATGAAAGGCATTCCGCAGCGGGGACCGGCTGGCGTACCGAATCTTCGCGATAGCCTTGGCGGCGGCAATCGCATCCAGTTGTTCGGCATTCGGGGCCACGTCGTCGGTGAAGAGATCGGGCCGGAAGGCGTACGGGTTCTTCTCCCGCAAAGCCACCGCGATGTGGAGCCGGACGTCGCTGAAGATCATCCCTTCCTGCGCGCCAATGCAGGGGCGGCCGGGCCGGTTGTGCGGATTGGCCGAAATCATTCGGTCCATCATCTTCTCCGCCGGCGGCAGTTTAAGTTCCTGCACGTACACCCAGTACTCGTTCTCGGCCAAATAGCCGCGAATCGGGCGGCGATGCCACCAGCGGTAAAACAACGCGGCGACCAGCGCAACCAGCAGGAACGAGACAACGAAAATCGGGCCCATGGCTGCGAACTAGGGGCCGACGCCCGCCATCCATCTCTCCATGAGTTTGAGCTCCTCACGGGAGAGAAAAGGGATGCAACTGGCACACAAGCCGGCCTCATTCACACCCTTGGCGCGGCACAGCAGGCACCCATTGCGACGCCGGGCGTGGGCGACCATCTTGGGCTGAGTCAGCGCATAAATGAGCTGTTCTCTCGGTATGCCTTCGCTGTTCACCCTTTCCACTGCCTTTCTTCCACGCCTCGCAATCGGCTATCGTCTCGTTATGGTGTCACATGCGGGGTCTTGCGCGTGAGAGTTGCGACCTTTAACGTCAATTCGCTGCGGGCACGCTTGCCCGTGTTTCTGCATTGGCTGGATACGGCCGGGCCGGACGTGGTGGCCTTGCAAGAGATCAAAACGGTGGAGGAAACCTTCCCGCGGGCTGAAATCGAGGAGCGGGGTTACCACCTGGCCATTCATGGGCAAAAGACGTACAACGGGGTCGCCCTCCTCTCGCGCACGCCCATGGAGGATGTCGTCAAGGGCCTCCCGGGCGAGGCATTCAATCAAGATGCGCGCGTGATCAGCGCGACAATCAACGGGGTACGCATTGTCAACACCTACGTCCCCAACGGCACCAAGATTGGGAGCGACAAGTTTGCCTACAAGCTGGCCTGGTTGGAGCATTTCGACGGGGTGATGCGACAGATCGAGTCCGGGCCGGCGCTTTGGCTAGGAGATATCAACATCGCCCCGACGGCCGATGACCTCTTTGAACCCGAGAAGAAGCTCGGCGTAGTGGGCTACCACCCCGAAGAGCACGTGCGTCTTGCCCGCCTCACCGACCGGGGCTGGACGGACGTCTTTCGCCGGGATACCGAGGGTCCAGGGCACTACACGTTCTGGGAATACATGATCCCCAACGGGTTCAAACGCAACCTCGGCTGGCGGATTGACCACATCTACGCCACGCCGAGCCTGGTGGACCGGTGCGAAAACTGCTACGTGGACAAAGACCCGCGCGGGATGGAACGCCCCAGCGACCACACCCCGGTGGTGGTCACGGTGAATCCCGCCTAGCCCTAATTCCCTCGCTCGCTCAGTTCGCAAGGGCGCATTCCCGGGCTGAAAAGTGGTATGCCCCTTGCGATGAGACGTTCCTCGTCTTTGATAATTCTCTTGGCGGCGACCCCATTCCTGGGCACCACCGCTACGGCGCAACCCTTGCCCCCGCCGAAGACGGGGTACACGCTGGAGCGCTTAAGTTCTTATCCTCTTATCCACGGTCGTTCACCCGCTGGCGCCGTCATGAGCCCCGACGGCTCCAAGATCGTTTACGGGTGGAATACCACTGGCGAACGACGGCTGGATGTCTACGTGATGGACTTCCCCAGCGGGCAAACCCGCCGGATTCTGGAATCCAACTCCGTACCTCAGCCGCTTCGGCAAGATGACAGCCGCACGGAACTACAGAAGAAGGAAGAGGCCCTCTACGACGGTGGCATCAGCAACTTCATGTGGTCACCGGACGGGCACGAGATTCTTTCGTCGTACCGGGGCCGCACGTGGACCTATTCGCCCGACGGCAGCAACTTGAAGCCGGTGTTCGACACCAACGAACCGGTTTTTTCCCCGTCGTATAGCCCGAATGGTCGGTACCTAGCGTTCCTTCGCAACGGGAACGTGTTTCGATGGGACCGAGTTGAACGCGAACTTAAACAACTGACCTACAACAACAAGCCCGGCACCACGGTGGACGGTTTTATGTGGAGCCCGAATAGCAAGCACATCGCCATCACCTGGAGCGACAACACGCGCAGCGGTGGCCACGTGATGATGGACTTCAGCAAGCAGCGGGCCGAGGTTGTCCAGATTGGCCGCATGTGGAACGGCGACCGCTCGGTGAACGTGCAGATGGGCTTTGTCGGAGTCGACGGCGGCCTCATCACCTTCATCGAAGGCCTTCCTCGCTACATGTGGGTGACGGGCATGGAATGGTCGCCGGACAGCAGCTACCTCGGGGTGGCGTGGATCAAGGAAGACTTCCAGGAATTCACGCTCAGCGTGGCCTCGCCCACGCGCAAGCGGAAGTGGGATGCCTACACCGAAAAGGCACCCTCCAACTACATCCCTGACTTCCGCAACGTCTCCTGGACGCGCAGCGGCGACCTCCTGTTCACCACCGACATCATCGATGGCAAGTGGGCCAACCGCAGCGTGATGGCGGTGGACCCGTTCGGGAAGAACCTGCGCCCGGTCTACGCCAAGAACCACGACGTGGTGGGCATGCTACGACCCAAGAACAGCGATCGCTTGTTCCTGGTCACGATGAAGCGCGGTGGCACCATCACCGAGATCACGGTGCTAGAACCGAACGGGAAGGAGACCGAGCACATCGTGTTCGAATCCGGGATGAACACCCCGTCTCAGTTCGATGACTGCTCGCCGCCAATGGTGAGCGAGGATGGTACCAAGGTGGCCACCCTGGCAAACACCTTCGGCCAACCCAACGAACTCTACGCGCTGGAGCCGACGGCCAAGCGCCTGACCAACAGCCAGCCGGAGGAGTTCAAGAAGATCCAGTGGGCTACGCCGCAACGCGTGAGCTTCCCTGGCCCGGATGGCCGCATGATCGGGGCGACCCTGCTGGTGCCCCCGGGAACCAAGCCCGGTGACAAGCGACCGGCCGTGGTGACCAACATCTACGCCAACAGTGGCAAGGTGGCCTGGAGCGGCTACAACGACAACTACCTCGTCATGGAGCTTGGGTTCGTCGTGCTCAATGTTGACTTCCGCGCCTCTTGGGGCTACGGCGGCGAGTTCAACTCGGGCTACTACGAAAAGATGGGCCTCATTGACGCGGACGAAGCCGTGAAGGCCAAGGAATATCTGGTCAGCCTGGGTTATGTCAATCCGGATCGGGTCGGCATCTGGGGTTGGAGCTACGGCGGGTTCCTGACCTGCATGGTGATGAACACCAAGCCCGGCGTGTTTGACACGGGGGTGGCGGTGGCCAGCGTCACCGACTGGCGCCAATACAACGAGTGGTACACCCGGCGACGCATCGGCATGGTTTCTGACAAGGAAGACATCTTCCTCAAGAACTCGCCGGTGAACTCGGCGGCCACCATGGCAGGCAACCTGTACTTGGTCCACGGCATTCTGGATGACAACGTGCTGTTCCAGGACGTGGTGCAACTCTCGCAGAAGTACATCGAGAACGGACGGCACTTCGATTCGCTGTTCTATCCGCGGGGCGACCACGGCATGTGGCGGGATGATGAACGCCCGCACATCATGTCGGCCATCCACCGGTACCTGTACCACAAGCTCACCCGACCGGCGGATGCGCCGGTCTTGCAACCCGTCACCGCACCGTAAGGCGCGCGTTTATGGAATCCTCTGCGGGCTTTCTTCAAGCCCGTGGAGGATGGCCTGCAGAAGTTGCTGGCCTTTCGCATCCAGAATGAAGACCGGCGGACGCGGCGGGCCAACTTCGAGATCTTCGTGCTCCATGATCGCCCGGGCGACCCGCGCCCCGTGGCCGTGCCGCAGGAGAGCCACCGCGTAGCGGCCCAGTTGATCCCACTTGGCAAACAGGCGTTCCATACGAGGAATGCCCAGCACTGCAAAGGGGGTGCAAATCCAGTCATCCAGTTGGAATTCGTCGCCGGTGGCGAATCCACCCACCAGCCTCGAAGCGTCCCACTCAGGCAGCCCCACCCCGTGTACACCCTCGAGTTCATCCATGCCCGGCGGCAAGGTCAGGGCGACCGGAATGGTGACGTGGCGGCGCAGCACCGTCGCCAGCATGGCCAACTCGGTGGGCGTGAGTGGCACGTGGCGACTGGGGACGATGACCAAGTGCTTGACGCCCGCATCGGCGGCCTCTAAGGCCAGATCAATCGTCATGGCCGTGGTGATGGCCGGAAAAGTGGCAATCACCGGCTTGTCGCCCGCACTTCGCACCGCGTATTTGAAGAGGGCCTTCTTTTCGCCGATGGCGAGGGCATGGCCTTCGCCCGTCGGTCCTCCAATCACGAATCCGCTGGCACCCCGCTCCGCATAGAACTTGACAATCCGCCCGATGCGGATTTCGCTTAGGGTCGAGGTGTCGTCAGTGAAGGCCGTAGGCAGCGGGACGAAGTAAGAAGGCACGTAATTACACCGGGTCTTCTATGAATATCGGTATGGTCTGCGTGAATCTTTGGTCGCCGATCTGAACAATCACGCCGATCACATAATCTCCGCTGGCCCCGGCCGGCGCTTCAATCTCATAACGAGTGCCGGCTTTCGCCCGGGCGTGGTAGATCGTGAACTTCGATTCATCGCCCCGCAGCACCCGGAATCCCTCCGGTACTCGGTAGGTCACCACGCCCTGCACGCGCTGGGTGCCATTACTTTGCAGGTCCACGACGCCTCGGATGCGCTGGGGGCGGGTGCTCTTCTTGAGCGCTGCCACCGGCGAGGGCACAATATCGAGCAAGGGCGCGATCCGCACACTGCTTCGCACCATGAACTTGAGATTGTCCGGGCCGGTGATCTCCGCACGCACAATGCGCCAGCCGCGGCGGGCTTCGGGCCGGATGGGAGACTTCACGCCAAACATCGTGCGATTCCGGTTATCGAACGGCTCAATCGGATACTCAAACTTGCCGAGGTCATCAATGCCGAGTCCTTCGGCGCGGAAGGCAAATCGATCCGGCCGCCCCCCATTCGGTTCGCGGGTCAGCGTGTAGTCCACAGCAAAGCCATCTTCGGGAACCATGTTGCGGTTGATGAACCGGGGCGACCACTGCAAACCGGCGGGCAACCCCATGTGGTTATCCAAACTCAGGCGCACGTTGGCCATCTGCCGGGGACCGATACGCTCATCCATGGAACCCGGGGCTTGTCCATCCACCCGGACACCCATGGTCTTCCCTTCCGCCGGAGCCAACGGGCCAGGCAACATCAGTCGCGCTTCGACACTCCATCGCCCGCCCGATCGGCGCGCTTCAAACTGGATCATGTCGGGCGGGATTTGCCCACTTTGCCAGGCGGTGGCCCCATTGGGCTGGTTGTTCAGGCGCCGCACAGCAAAGGTGATGTTGGGTCCGCGCCAACCGATGCGAATCTCAAAGTTGTCCGGCCCAATCGTCCAACCGTCGGCCATAGAATCCAGGCTAAAGACGATGTCTTCGTTGGCGGGGGCCTCGGCGGCCCAGTAAATCCACCCCGGCTCCCATTGCAAATAGGTTGTGGCATTGCCGGCGGTGGCCAGCGGCTCCCACTCGCCCCCCTTTATGACGCCATCGAGTTCGGGCGTCAACGCCAAGCGACGCAGGTTGGCCACGGGATAAGGAGATTCCCACGCTTGCGCTTGACCCACTGTGGGCAAAGCCAAGAGGCCCGCGCACAAACCTGCCGAGCAAAAGAAAACCGCCTTCACATGGTCCAAGACGTGTGAAGGCGGCGGAGGGACGCAGTCCCGGTGCGGTTTAGGCTTCTTCGGTAGCGGCTTCGGCTTCCGGAGCCTCGGCCACGGCCGGAGCTTCGGCCGGTTCTTCTTCGGCCACCACTTCGGCGGTCGGGTCCACCACGGCCACGTTCATGTGCATGGCCACGTCGCGGTGCATGTCAATTTCAATCGGGTACTTGCCGGTGCGCTTGATCGGGAGCAGCAGAGCCACGTCCTTCTTGTCGATGTTCACGCCAAATTCCTTGTTGATCTGGTCGGCGATGTCTTGGCTGGTGACGGCACCGAACAGGCGACCACCTTCACCGACCTTGACTTCAATTCGCAGGGTCTTGCCGTTGATCTTGGCGGCAATGGCTTGGGCGCCGGCCAGGGTTTCGGCCAGCTTGCTGGCGTCGCGGGCGTTGCGGGCTTCCAGAGCGCGGATTTGGCCCTTGTCAGCCACCACGGCCATTCCCTTGGGGAACAGGAAGTTGCGAGCAAAGCCCGGCTTCACCTTCACCAGTTGTCCAGCCTTGCCCACCTTGGGCACCGCTTGCTTCAAAATCACTTTCATGGTTTGCGTCTCCTAACGCCGGATTCCGACCCCGACCGCGAGGCGATTGCGATCGAATAGCCGTTCGACTCCGAACCAGCCGTTCACTCCCTGACCAAACTCGTACCGTAACTTGGCATCGAGCTGAGTCTGGTTAAGGCCGAACAAGTCTGCACGCACGCCTAACCGAGAGCTGACGCGTGAATCTACCCCAACTCCGGGTTGGCCGGCATAGACCCCATACCGAAGGTCGGTCTTTGGTCCGAGGGGGCGGCTGATCTGGGCGTTGATCTTGTTCGATTCAAAGGCGTCGTAAAGGCCGATGTTCAGGTGCTCATTGCGGCCAATCGGGATGCGGGCATTCACGTCCGTGCGGATGCGGTCCGGCCCGGAGGTGCGAATGGCGTCGGCCTCGAGTTGAACGTTCGGCAAGAGGCTGCCACTTCCCTTTTCGATGCGATCTACCGTCTGATTGAACTTATCAATGAGACCCTGCACGTTCTCGGCGATCTCGTTGGCCTTCTTCATCAGGGCCACCGTTTCCTCGCTGATGACCACCCCGTTGGCCGTCATCTGTTCCATGTTGGTGGCCAGCTTGGGCGCACTGTCGCTGGCGACGCGCACATTTTCGAGGGTCTCTTTGAGCGATGCCCGCAGCTCGGGGTCGGAAGTCAGAGACTGCACGTCCGCCACCAACTTTTCGGCGCGCACGGCGCTGGCGTTCAGGCTGTCGAGCAAGGCCAGGGTCTTGTCTTGCATCTGTCCGCTGGCGACCAACTTGCTGAACTCGCTGGTGACCTTTTGCAAGTCGGTCAGAGCGTTAGAAGCGGTGATAAGTGACTTACGGGCCGTAGCTTGGTTTTCGGCCACCAGGCCGTCAATGCGACGCACCAGCTGCCCCACGTCCCGGGCGGTGCCTTGGCTTTCTTTCAGCGTGCCCACCAAGGCGGCCTTTAGCTCGCGGTCAGCAAGCAGAGCCTGCACCGATACCAGCGTCTTGTTCACCTCGGCGAGGGTCGGCTCCATGTCGGGCACGATCTCTTCCAGCGGATCTTGCAGGCGGCCGGTCAGCGGCAAAGAGGGATCGTGCGGTGCCGTCCCCGGGCGGGCTTGCACCAATCGCAATTCCGTCACGCCAATCGAAACCAGGCTGGTCGGCACCAACGCCTCAACGCCCTGCCGGAGTTCCAAGTCCTTCTTGACCAGCAGCACCACTTCGGCTTTGGCATCGTCGGTGAGGCCGACTGTCTTCACGCGGCCCACTTCCACGCCTGCGAACATCACCTTGCTGCCCGCCGCCAGTCCCCCGGCATCTTCAAAAACAGCGGTGTAGGTGCGAGCCTCCGGTCCGGCCCCGGTGCGCAAGAACTGTCCAGCGTAAACCCCCATTGCCCCTACCGCGATGACCATGGCGCCGACCCGTGCCGCTGCATTCATGTCCTTTATTGTAGCGGCATTGAGGCCCGACAAGAATACGGGGCTCAGCGGTAAGGTGAGAAGCAGAACAAGCCGACAATGACCTACAGGCGCAACAAGGGTCATTTGGCGAGCTAGCCGGCAACAATTTGAGGTCGGAGTTCGTCGAAAAGGCATAGCTTCCGAAAGGTGAGCCCCGCTCACCGGACGGCATGACCGGAGACAGAAAGAAAAATCTAATGTGGCAACGCTTTACGGAACGAGCAAGAAAGGTCGTCTTTTACGCTCAAGAAGAGGCACACAAGTTTGGTGAGGGCTATGTCAGCACCGAACACCTGCTGTTGGGCCTGGTGCGAGAGAACGACAGTGTCGCGGCTCGTGTCCTTGAGCGCCTGAATGTGGGCCTTTCCCGCATCCGCACCGAGGTGGAAAAGCAGCTTCCGCGCGGCGATTCTCGCCAGACGCAAGAACTCAGCCTGACGCCGCGCGCCAAGCGCGTCATCGACCTGGCGTACGACGAAGCTCGCAACCTCAACAACAATTACATCGGCACGGAGCACCTGCTCCTCGGCCTGATTCGGGAAGGCGACGGCCTGGCCGGCCGCGTGCTGGCGAAGCTCGGCATCGAGCTCGACCGTGCGCGCCGCGAAGTGATGGCCCTGCAAGACACCGAATCTTCCAACCGCTCCAACCGAGGCAGCAGTGAACGCGCCAAGGAAGGGGGCAGCACGAACGCCCAGGCCAAGACGCAAACGCTGGACGAATTTGGCCGCGACCTGACCGAACTCGCCCGCGACGGCAAGCTCGACCCGGTGGTCGGCCGCCAGCAAGAAATTGAGCGCGTGATGCAAATCCTGAGCCGCCGCACCAAGAACAATGCGTG
>DEIB01000044.1:15835-20115 GCA_002352215.1 Chthonomonas sp. UBA2785
ATTGATGAGCTTCACACCCTGGTGGGGGCTGGTGCCGCCGAAGGCGCGATTGACGCCAGCAACATCATGAAGCCGGCCCTGGCGCGCGGTGAACTCCAAGTGATTGGGGCCACCACGCAAGAGGAGTACCGCAAGTACGTGGAGAAGGATGCCGCGCTCGACCGCCGGTTCCAAGCCGTGAAGGTGCGCGAACCGAACGAAGACGAAGCGGTGGACATCCTGAAGGGTCTGCGCGAGCGCTACGAGGCGCACCACGGTGTCGAGATCACGGACGAAGCTCTCAAGGCTTCGGTTTCTCTCAGCCAGCGCTACATCAGCGACCGCACCCTGCCCGACAAAGCGATTGACTTGATCGACGAAGCCGCCAGCCGCGTGCGCCTGCAACTGAGCATGCCGCCGGTGGATGTGCGCCAGGACAAGCAACGTCTGCACCGACTTTCCGCCGAAGCGGACCACCTGCGCCGCTACGACGCCGAAGGCGAAGCCCTCAAGAAGCTGAACGAAGCCATTGAAGAGCTTTCCGATTCGATCCAGGCCCGCGAGGATGCCTGGGCCGCCGAAGAAAAGCCGCCCGCCACGGTGGGTGAGGCCGAGATTGCGAGCATCGTGCAAAGCTGGACCGGCATCCCGGTGACCAAGCTTGTCGAAGCCGAATCCGCCAAGCTGCTCCGCATGGAGGAAGACCTCCACGGCCGCATCATTGGTCAGAAGGACGCCGTCAGCGCGGTCTCGCGTGCCATTCGCCGCGCCCGCAGCGGCCTCAAGGATCCGAAGCGCCCCATCGCTTCCTTCATCTTCCTTGGCCCCACCGGGGTCGGGAAAACCGAACTCGCCAAGACGCTGGCCGGATACCTCTATGAGAAGGAATCCAACATCGTGCGCATCGACATGTCCGAGTACATGGAGCGGTTCGCGGTGTCGCGAC
The DNA here is from genome assembly GCA_002352215.1 of Chthonomonas sp. UBA2785. GTDB lineage: Bacteria > Armatimonadota > Fimbriimonadia > Fimbriimonadales > Fimbriimonadaceae > JAHBTC01. The sequence goes on from DEIB01000044.1 coordinate 16,761, forward strand.
TGGTGGGGGCCCCTCCGGGCTACGTTGGTTACGATGAAGGCGGCCAGCTGACCGAGCAAGTGCGGCGCAACCCGTACTGCGTGGTGCTGCTCGACGAAATCGAAAAGGCACACCCCGAGGTCTTCAACATCCTTCTGCAAGTGATGGAAGATGGCCACCTAACGGACAGCCAAGGCCGCACGGTGGACTTCCGCAATACGCTCATCATCATGACCAGCAACGTGGGCGTCCGCCCGATCGAGCTGGAGAAGGGTCTGGGCTTCCGCGAAACCAAGCAGGACCTCAACGACCCGCGCACCTACGAAGGCATGAAGAACCGGATGCTGGAAGAAATGAAGAAGCTCTTCCGCCCCGAGTTCCTCAACCGCGTGGACGAGGTCATCGTGTTCGAGCACCTGAAGAAGGAAGAAATCCTGCAGATTGCCGATCACTACCTCAAGCGCATCAACGAGCAAGCAAAGGAAATGGAAATCACCATTGCCCTCTCGGACGAAGTGAAGGATATGCTGGTGGAGAAGGGTTACGACCCGAACCTCGGCGCCCGACCGCTTCGCCGCGCGGTGCAACGGTTCATCGAAGACCCGCTCTCCGAGCAGTTCCTGATGGGTACGTTCAAGCCGGGCGATCATTTGATTGCCGAGCTGGATGCCGACCGCAACGTCGTCTTCCGACGGACGGATGCGGCCCCCGGTACCGACGACGAGCCGACGCTGATCAACAACTAAGGCCCGTTCTTCGGCCGAAATTCGCCCTCTGTTCCCAACGGGGATCAGGGGGCGTTTTGTTATGGGATTGTTATAACCTTTAAGGGACTGTGAAGGCCAGATTAAGGGTTGTTTAACCTTTGCGGTGGACGTCCCGGAACGGGCAAAACTCGCCTCATTCGGCCCGATTCGTGTGCCTAAATTCCCTCGGCTCGCGGGGTCTCCAGCCCGCGGGTGTTGGAGTTACCCTTATCATGAAGCGCAGCGCGTTTACGCTTATCGAGCTGTTGGTGGTGATTGCGATCATCGCCATCCTCGCCGCTATCCTCTTCCCGGTCTTTGCGAAGGCCAAGTTCGCCGCCAAGAAGACGGGCGACTTGTCCAACGTCAAGCAACTGAGCCTGGGCATGACGATCTACACCACGGACTACGACGACATCTACCCGTCCGCCTACTTCCACCGCGCCTTCAACCCGGCGCTCGGCGGTACGAACTCCGGCTACATCCACTGGTCCGCCATGATTCAGCCGTACGTGAAGAACACCCAGCTGTTCGTGAGCCCGCTCGACTCGATTCGTGGCCACGCCCCGACCTGCTTCAGCTCGTCGGATAACAACAGCGGCGCGGGCATCCCGGCTGGCCAAGCCGCCAACGTCTGCACGACGGTCAACCCGGCCCTCGTTCCCCCCGCTTACATCCGTGGCGGTGTGGTGGTGGACGAACAAGTACCGCGCATCTCCTACACTGTGAACTCGGCGGTCATCCCCCGCATGCGCAACATCGGTGACGTCAACCGCGGTGTCAACGTGGTCAGCCAAACGCAGCTGGACAACGTGTCCGACACGATCCTGATCGCGGGCTTCACGGACAACTTGAGCTGCTTGGCTTCGGCCTCCATCACCGCGACGGTCCGCAGCGCTTCTCACCGAAGCACGAACGGATACTCGGTGGACCAAGCCAACACCCGGGCTTACTTCGGTAGCCAAGAAGATGGTGCGACCCGACCGCCGATCTGGGCGCTGAACTACCGCCAGATCACGACGGGCGGCAACCAAATCTTCAACCTGTGCAAGACCACTCCGCGCACCGACTACCCGCTGTCCGTTTACACGGGCGGTGGCCGCATCGAAGGCGGCGACAACTACGGTCTGGCCGACGGTTCGGCGAAGTACCGCAAGTTCAGCCAAACGCTGAACGTGAACCAGTACATGTGGGGCGCTCGCGTCTACACGGACGGCAACGCTCCGGTTCTGGACCCGCTCACCGGCGTCGCCCTTCCGTAAAGCTAGCTGATCCCCGGGCCTTCCGGGGATTGAGTCAAATCGCGCTCGGGCGAAACGCTCGAGCGCAAACCTGAAACTAGGCGGCCCCCTTCTCGCGGAGGGGCCGCCACTTTTTCTTGGGGCGCGCGGCTTAGCGCGGGCGCTCGTTGGGGCCGAAGTTGGCCCGGTAGTACGGCACCGTCACGCTCTCCGGCGCAAAGATTCGATCCACCGCCTCGCGGGCCTTGTCGTCCAAAACAATGCGGCAGGCCTCGACGGTCTGCTCCAGTTGCTCGGGCGACTTGGCCCCAATGATCGGCACCGTAATGCCCGGCTGCCCCGCCACCCAGGCCAAGCTGAGTTGCGTGAGCGTGAGTCCCGCCCGGTCCGCCACACGCTTGAGCTGGGCGATTTTCTTGCTGGAGGCCGCGCTTATCCGGTTCATGGGGTCGCTCTTGCTGTAGCGCGCGTCCTTCACTTCGCCCAGGTACTTGCCAGTGAGTTGCCCACCCGCCAGCGGCGACCACGGGATGACCGCGTAGTTGTAAGTACGGCAGAACGGCAAGAGTTCCCGCTCGATGCTGCGGTCGAGGAGGTTGTAGGGTGGCTGCTCACACACAAAACCGGCCGTGCCCATCTCCTTGGCGATATAGTGTGCTTCGGCTAGTTGCCATGCCCCAAACGTGCTAGCCCCCGCGTAAAGGATCTTCCCTTGCCTTTGCAGTTGGTCCAGGGCGCGCAGGGTCTCGTCAATCGGGATGCCCGGCTGCGGGCGGTGGATTTGGTAGAGGTCGATGTAGTCCGTGCCGAGGCGCTTGAGGCTGGCTTCGCAGGCTTGGACGATGTGGCGATACGAATTGCCCCATTCATTCGGGTCCGTATCGCTCATCTTGCCGTGGCACTTGGTGGCGATAATCAGCGAATCTCGATGTCCCTTGATGGCGCGGCCGAGGATGGTCTCGGAGGTGCCCCGGGCATAGACGTCGGCGGTGTCAAAGAAGTTGAGCCCCAAGTCCAGCGCCTTGGCCATCACCTTCATGGCTTCGCCTTCGTGGCTGCCCCAGTCGTGTGGCTCCCACCCGAAGGTCATCGTGCCAAGGCACGGATTGCTGACTTGGACGCCGGTGCGTCCGAGAGATCGAAAGGCCATGCTTCAGTCTACGTTACTCAGCCGGCGAGGAGAGCTTGGCTTGGATGTCTTCGACCGTGAATCCTGTGAAACGCACGACTTTATCGCGGCTGGCGTGACCCCGCACGATCTCCACCGAAGACTTGGGGCATCGGAGGCGTTTGGCCAGGAGATCCATCACGGCAGCATTGGCCTGACCCGAATCCGGGGGCGCCGTCACCCAGATTTTCAGACCGCTTTCGCCCCATTCCACATGGTTC
>DEIB01000022.1 GCA_002352215.1 Chthonomonas sp. UBA2785
CCTAGCCATGCCGCGAGGTCTTGCACGGCGGGGCCTCCTTCCATGAGCCACGTGGCCGCGATCGCGGTGAGGCCATCCATGTACTGATCCGGGATGTCCGGGTATGCGCCTTCATCCACCCCGGTGACGGTGCCCACCACGGCGTGGCGCTCTTCGAGCGTGAGCTGATCGAGGTCGGCGTTTCCGTTGCTCGAAGGGCTCGTCGGCGTGAAGGTGAGGATCAAGCCAAAGGTGGGCGAGTCGAGCGAGGCCCGGCTGATCGTCGCCTGTAGCTTGTTGGTGAACGTCTCGTAACTGCCGACCACTCCGGCCGCCCACGTCTCGGTGGCGTACACGGTGGGCGCGGCCCCATTGATATCGCTCACCCAACGGGCTTGCCAGGTGCCCGCATGCGCGACTCGGGTGCGCAAACTGGCGATCCGGATCCAGTCCGGCGTAACTCCTGCGGGCAAGCTCGGCCACGTAAGGCCTCCTAGTTTGAAGATGGCACTCATTCGATCGCGTCCGTGCACTCAGGCGTTGGGTAGCGGGCGGTGATGGCGGTTCCATCGGCCGCGCCCAGGTCGTTCGGGTTGCCGCTTGCGGTTGCGCAGCTCCCACTCGTCGTGGTGTAGGTGACGGTGCCGATGGTGCCCCCTGCGGTGGTCCACTGGTCACCGGTGGCATCTCGCTCGGTGGTGAAGCCCATCGGCCTGGCGGTGCCATCGGATCCGATGACGGCCGGGATGATGTACGCGCTGAGGTAGTTACTTCTCGCGGCCGTTGCCATGTCCACCGGACGGTCAAAGATGAGCTCGCGGCCACCGTGCCACGCGCCTAGATTCGGGCTCCCTTCCTGGGCTTCGCGCCAATGCGGGGCCAAGCTGTCGAGGTCGCTGAGGGTTACGATCTCGCCGCGCTCCTGGCTGGCGATCCAAATTTTCAGCGGCTGGATGACGCGCCGGGACACCTTCTCGGGGTCCTGCAGGTCCACCCTTTGGTCACCATTCGTGAGGGTCAATCTCACCATAGGGTCGAAGATGTAGCAGAAGCGGCCCATCTGGGCGAGCGCTTCGTTAAAGGCGCGGGCGTAGTCCTGCGGCCCGAACGTGTGCCGGTTGCCCGTGACGTTGGCGAGGCGGTCACTCGTGCGGCGTCGAAGCTCGCTGAACGGATACGCTTTCACGCGCCCACCCCGAGTTCTGCCCGCTGCCGGTCGTACTCCGCTCGCCACTTGGCGGCGGTCGTCTCGCCTCGGACCTTGGCGTCGTTGAGTCTTTCCACTTGGTATGCGACGTGCTTGCGGCTCTCGGCGGCGATTACGGCCGCATAGTAGGCGACGGCCTCCGCGAGATCCTTCGGCATGAGGACTGGCTCGGCGAGCGTGGCGGGCATGTCCGGGAAGTAGGTGTCGGCCACCACGGTGATGGTGTGACCAGGGGCCGGGGCCGGGTAGAGATAAAGCTCGCGCCCTAGCATGGCGGCCCGCTTAGGCAGGCCGGGCGTTCCTCCGGTCTCGAAGCCGGGGATGTCAAGCGCGAGCTGCTCGTACGTATCGATGCGGCGCTGGCCACGGTGGTTGAGAATGGCCACCCCATTGACCTGGACTTGCCAGACCGCGATCACGCGCCGGGCTACGCTGTCAAGGTTAATCGTGGGGTCATTGTCGGTGTAGGCAAGCGTAAGGCGCTCCACCGGACGGACGTCGGTGCTGAGCTTCCGGGCGGCCTCATTGAGCTGCTTCTTGAGCTGCGCATCGGTCGGCGCGTCTCCGGCCCGGTTATCGAGATCTTGCGCGAGGATCTCTTTCAATATGTTTTGGATGTCTTCTAGGTTCATGGGGAGAAGGGGTCACGGCGGCCCTAGCCATCCAACTAGGGCCGCACGGTCAGGTCTTAAACGACGTCGAGAGCGCCGGTGAACTTGAAGTTCCACGACGGGTTTTCAACGATCGGACACAGGTAGATGTGGCTCTTGTAAAGCCAACTGGCCTGCGTGTTCGGGTTCTTCATCCACGTGAAGTCATTCACGCCCAGGCCCGGGAACTCGGCGAACGTGATGACGCTGTCCGGGTCCACGCCAATGATCACATCTGCGGCAATGTGCGGCGAGTGCACAAACACCATGTTGCTGTAGACAAAGTGCGGCTTCCCAAGAGCCAGCGCGTTGCCGTCAATCGTGGATGCTCCGGACTGCGCTTCCTGCTCAACCAGGCGCTTGAGCTTCGCCCAGATGGCGAGACCACACACCACGAGCTTCGGGCTTCCGCCGTTGTCGGCGCATTGCCCTTGGGCCTGGGTGATCAGTTCGAGCGAGATGTTCCCGTTATGCGGCGCGGGCGTTAGGTTCGTCACGACCCCGCGGAAGAGTTCTCCACTGGCGTCGGATCGCAGGACCCCGCCGTAGTCGTTCGCGGCGTCAATTCCGTACACCAGGCCACCACTCACGAGGTCCTTACTCGTATTGATCGTCGGACTCACTAGCGCTCTTGCAACGGTCTTGTGGACTTTGCGGCTGATGCGTGTCACTTCCGTTTCAAAGACCGACCCTTTGCCTTGGCGCATGGTGTCAGTGATCTGCTTCACCTTCGTTTCGGCGATGTGCTCATTGATCGGGAAGAGCGTCAGGTTAAACCGGGCCTGGCCGTACTTCTCGGTCGTGTCGGGCGTGTTCGCCGCCATCTGCTGCGCGGTCGTGGTGGCGCGATCGTAGCCATCTTCCGGCTTGATCAAGTCATGCTGGAAAGTTTGGCCCTCCATGTCCGTTCGCACCTTGGCGAAGGTCGGCAGCTTCTGCTCGTCCCCGCGCACGTAACCGGGATCGATGACATCACCAAAGATGGCGCGGGTCAACGGGTCCGCTTTATGGCCGGCGAGCAAGCTGGTTTGCGTTGTGATCTTGTGGACGGCAAGTCCAACGTCGTTGTATTCGAGAATGGGCAATTTCTTTTACTCCTTTTGGTTGGTTTGAGGGTCAGCCCCGGGCACGTTTGGCGGCGGTCTCACTTGCGATCGCGACACCAAGGTCCCCGATGGAATCCGTCCGGGTTTGCATGCCCGGCGCGGCACTGGTCATGGCCTCCGGCCCTGGCGTCCGCTCCTGCGTGGATGCGGCTCGCACTAACTTGAGGATCTCGATCCCGTGCTTGGCCATGATCGCGGCCTTCACGGCGCTCATGCTCTTGGTGGCGGCCGGGTTCTCCCGGATCACTTCGAGAAGGCGCTTGTGTGACAGGTCCCAACCGTCCACGCCATCGGCCTTGAGTGCGTTCTTGACCCGGTTCAGGTTCTCCCTGGCCCATTGGTTGTTCTCGCGCTCCTGGCGGGCGGCGCTGATCTCGTCCTGCATCGGCTTGGTGCGCTTGTCGACTTCGCTCTTGACGCGCTGTTCGATGAACGCGGCGCGTTGCTTTTCGTCCATGTCGGCCCATTCCACCGGTTCCGGTGACATGCCGACCAGTTCGGCCAGCGGGATCCGCGTGGCTTCGCTGATCTTTTCGAGAACGGCGGGCACGATGGTCCGCGCCTCCTCGGGATCAAACATGGCCGATAGGACGAC
>DEIB01000053.1 GCA_002352215.1 Chthonomonas sp. UBA2785
CTCACCTTCTGCGGCGATTTGCGCCGGATGATCTCCTCCACCACCCGCTCGGGCAGGTAATTGGTGAACGGATACTTCCGCCCGATATCCCGAATGTGGATCGGGTGGATGACAAAGGCGAAGCGTTCCAAGCGACCTCAGTGTACCGAAGCCGTACCGACCGGCTCGGAGGTCAGGTCCACCACGGCGGGTGACCAATTGAGTTCTTGCAAAACGCGCATGTAATCCTCGGGAGTGATGGCTTCAGGCGACTTTTCCAGATACGCCACGATCACGCCTTCCATCACGTTGGTGGCAAAGGTCTCGCCCTCAATCACCGGGGTGGTGGTGATGGCGCGGCGCACCCCCGCCCCGCGCAAAAAGTCGTAATCCGCTTGCCGCAAAGTCTGGGTGAGAATCGTCTTCCCCGGCATCTGGTCGGGCATGTAGCGGCGGATGTAGTGCCAGTCCCCGGCCACCACATCCGCCTCCGCGAAGATCTTGGGAAACTTGGGATCGCGCGTCTCCTGCTTGCTACCCGTGGGATAGAACCACTGAATGGGCATGAGCGTGATGAGCGGCAGAATGGCGCTGGCAATGCGCTGCACCGCCCGGTAACTGCGCACCGGCAGTGGTAAGCCCAAACCAAAGAGCAAGTCGCCGTAGATCACGCGCCCACCCTTGGCGTCCAGCGCCTGCGCCATGCCGTAGCGGTCCACCGCACTCACCAAGAGCGTGCAAAGCGAACGGAAGTCCACCGTGCCGTCTTTCGCCAGTCGCTCGATGGTTTGGCGTTCTAGGGTGTGCTTCAGGCCGCTGCCATCCACCACCGGGGTCTGCTTCACTCCCGCGATCAGGCTCTCCACATCCCGAAAGGCGTACCGCTTGTTGCCACTCACCACCCATCGGTCCGCCCCGCCAATGCCCAGGGCCGCCACCTGGCCATCCAGCTCTTGCATCTTCTGCCGGAAAGCCGCCCGGTCCCCGTCCGTCCCGATTCTCTCAATACGGAAGGGCTGGCCGAGCAAGGTGACCTCGGCCACCTTGTTCCGCTTGCTACTGCCCAGGCTAACGCTGACGACCCGTTTCACGATTTACCGAATCACGGGCGAACGGCGATGCATTCGATTTCGACGTCGACACCCTTCGGCAGACCGGCCACGGCCACCGTGCTACGGGCCGGCGGAGGGCTGGCCATGTGCCGCCCGTAGACTTCATTTACGGTGCCGAAGTGGTCCATGCTGCTGAGGAAGATCGTGGTCTTCACGATGTTCTCCATGCCCAAGCCCATGGCGCCCAGCAGGGCCTTGATGTTCTGGCAAACTTGCTCGGTTTGGGCTTCGATGCTGTCCATCACCAGTTCCCCTTCCGGCGTGAGCGGGATCGAGCCGCTGAGGAAAACCAAGGTGCCCGAGGCGACGATGGCCTGGCTGTAAGGGCCGATGGCGGCGGGGGCAGCGGTGGTCGCAAAAGCTTCGCGATGCATGCCCCGCAGGTTACCGAAGACCGAGCCCGTGCGAGAGGCTTCTTGGTGCCACATGTAACGGGCTAATGGTGGCGACGCCGTGGTTGGCCGTCACAATCTGGCCGATCACGCGCTCCACGCCGCCACCTAGGCTCACGCTCACCTGGCCACCCGGAGTGATGTTGTAGCCCTGCACGCCCTTACCGGCCCGGCCGTCCGCAAAGCGCAGTCGCACTTCGGAATGCTCTTGGTCTTGCTCCCGCAGACTGGTGAAGTCCACCGTCATACCTAGCGCCGGGCGATCCACGTCTGCCCACAGCAATCCGACCTTGCCCGAGTGGCCCGCAATGAGTTCGCCGGTCGTGGCATCAAACACCCACTGCCCTTTGCCCCCCAGCACCTTGGGCGGGATGGGGTTGCGGTCGGCGGCAAAGAAGTACGACCACGTCCGTAGCTGCGAGTGCTCGACGATCATCAGCGCCAGCGTGCTCATCGTGCCTTCATGATCAAACACCTTGAAGACGTGCTCGAACATGTGGAACCGCGTGGTGGTAAGCGTTCGCGTCGGCAGGCTGCCAAAGAACTCGATGTGGGTGGTGGCTTCGGCGCCAAACCGCCCCGTGGGTACGCGGAGTGGAGATATACGCTCGGGCGTCACATCCGCGTCCGCCTCGCCGTAGCAACCCAAAATCTGCGCCCCGCTCAGCAGGTCCATCAAGATGCCATCCGGGCCAACCCCCACCAATGCCTTGCGAAGCGGCAAAGCCTGGTCGTCCTTCACCCCCAGCAGCACACCATCCGCGGGCGTGATTTCAAAGCGCAGCAAGCCTAGCGCGCCTTGGGTGGTGAGAGCGAATTCGGGGACGGACACGCCCCTTTTCCTCGCAATTGACGTGCCAAAGCCCAGCGGAGTGCCCCAAGGACACCCCGCCGGGTTAGGAACTCGCTACAAGCTCAAGGAGCAATTAGCGCTTCATGTTGATGAGGTCTTGCAGCATTTCGTCCACCGTGGTGACGACCCGCGTATTGGCCTGGAAGCCCCGCTGCGTCACGATTAGGTCGGTGAACTCCGTCCCGATGTCCACGTTGGATTGCTCCAAGAAGCCCGCATTCACTTGGCCGCGGCCGCCACTGCGCGGCGCACCGATGACCGGCACCCCGGAGTTATCCGTGTTGCGGTACAGGTTGCTACCTTGCCGCTCAAGACCACCCGGGTTGGAGAAGATCGCCATGGCAATCTGCCCCAGGGAGCGGGTGAGACCGTTGGTGTAGATGCCCGTGATGACGCCGTCGGCGCCCACACTGTAGTTCTGCAGCGAACCCGGGCCGTAACCGTTCTGGTTGGCAGCTTGGATCTGCATGTCGGTGGCCAACTGACTGAAGGCCGAGAAGTCCATGTCCACATCAAAGGCCGGGACACCCGAGGCCGGCGGCGGAGTGAACGTCGCCGAACCCGTACCGCCCGAGACAATCGTGCCGTCCGTCGGATCGAAGGTAAGGGTGCCGGAGCCCGTTGCGGTCAAGGTCGTGCCGGAGACGCTCCAGTTCCAGGTGTTCGGCGTCGCGCCCTCAGTGAGAGTCACGGTGACGTCGTGCGAGCCCCCCAGCGGGTCATAAACTCGGACCAAGGACGACGTAGTGGCCGTACCCGCCGTCGTAAACTCGCGCGAGTCCAGGTTGCCCGCCCAGGTCACTTCAGTGGTTTGCTGCACTGCGGTGCGCTGGCCAATGGGAATTTGAAGAGCACTGGCTTCACCTACCGGGGCATTGGTGTCAATGGTGCCATCCACCGGATTGGCGGACCAACCCAACAGGCGTTCACCCGTGGATCGGTGGACCAAGAAGCCCGTCGCGTCGAGGTCGAACGTGCCATCTCGGGTGTAGGCAATGCGCTCGCCGTTGCTGACGGCAAAGAAGCCGTTGCCTTGGATCGCAAAGTCGGTCTGGCGGTTGGTGGCGTTCAGGCTTCCCTGTTCCATGTTGGCGTCGGTACCGCTGGTAAGCACGCCGAGACCGTACTGGATAGGGTTGAGACCCCCGCGGCTGTCGGTCGGGCGCGTGGCCCCCCGCACCGTCTGGGCCATCATGTCGGTGAACGACACGCGGGTGCCCTTGTAGGCCGTCGTATTCACGTTGGCCAGGTTGTTCCCGATCACGTTCATGCGCGTTTGTTGCGCTTTGATACTGGCAACGCCAGAGAGCATGGCTTGTAGCATAAGTTCCTTTGGTTATTGATTGGTTGGGCTCCCTTCTCATCAAGAGAGCCCAAGGTCAGGGGTGGATTGCTGTGAGCATTCAGCTCGTTTGCCATGCGTCCCGGAGGGTCAATCCGAGTCCCGCGTGTTTTCCACCAGGAGTGTCGAGTTTTAGGGAAGGTCAAACAATGACGGCGGAGTCAATGTTTGTAAAAACGTTCTCTTTGAGGCTTTGTTGATCCACGGCCGTGATCACCGTTCGGTTCCGAACGCTCACCACCAGGGCCACATCATCAATCATCACCAGGCTTTCCTTGGCGCCCTTTTCGGCGGCACGGTCGACTCCGTTCAAAACCCGTTCCCACTGCGCGCCATCCAGTTGGATGTCACGGCTTTGCATGCGGGTAGCGGCGTGGCCACTCACCTTCAGGCGATCCGAAAGCTGCGTGGCAAAGTCCGGTCCCGTCGTGGTGCCAGGAGCGGCGGCCGGAGCCGTGGGCCGCAGCGCCGTCGGCTGCGTTTGCACCAGCTGCTGGATCTTTGAGTTTTGAATGGGATTCGACATGGCGCTTAGTTCTTCACTTGCTGGACGTGCTTCAGCTGGATTTCGACGCTGCCACCCTTGGCTTCTTCCACCACGAGGTAGGGGTCGCCGTCGCGCACCAGGACCTTGGTGACCTTGCCTTCCAGCAGGTCCACCTTGTAGCTGTCCTTGGTATCAGGGCGCACAGCCACCACGGTTTTGCCGAGGTAGGAGTTGGCTTGCTGCATGTCCACGCTGGTCTGCAGCTTGCCGAGGCCGTCCACCTGACCGAGTTGCGCGATCTGCGCAAACATCTCCGCATCCTTCATCGGGTCCAGCGGGTTTTGGGTGGACAGTTGCACGGTCAGGAGCCGAATGAAGGTTTCGGTGTTGAATTCACTTCGTCCTTTCTGGTTCGGGTTCCTGAAGCCGTTCATTTGAGTGACGGGATCGATCATGTTCTTAGAGGCGGGTATCCAACCCGAGGGTCGAGGCCGTAGCAGGGCTCGGCGTAGATTCGTAGGTGTCTCCCAGGCGAGAGGCATCGCCAAGGTAAGAGCTGGGGCCAGAATCCGAGAATCTTTGGCCACCAAACGATGGGTTCTGTTGGCTGGCTCCGTCTTGACCCACATTGAAGTCCATGAGCGAGAAGCCCTTGCTTTCAATGCGCTGGGCCAGTTCCGGGCGCTGTTGCACCAAAGCGGCCGCCAGGCGCTGATCGTTGGTTTGGATATCAGTTTTCACCTGATTCCCTTCCACATTCAGCAGGATATTGACGTCACCAAAAGCTTCGGTCGCCAATCGAATCGTAATCGTGCCGGCATGGCGAGCGGTGAGAGCATTCTCCAGTCGTTCGGCCACCTGACGGATGACGTGCTGCCGATCATTTGAATTGTGAAGCTCCGCGGATGCCGTTTGTTCGGTCTCCGATGTATTCGCGGTTGCCTTCACCATCGTGGCATCGCCCAGTACGGGCGTGGCCATTTCAGGGTCATCACCCGACTCACCCGGATTGCCGGCTCCGAACTCCATGCCACCACTAGCATCGGCATTGGTGGCTAGAACTCCGGCCACGGCTTGATTCGCGATCGGAGCACCGGTGTTGTTCCCACCTTGCGTTGCGGGCTTCAGTGCTTCCGGCGTTACTTCCGTGACGGGCTTATCCGCATAGGTGACTTGCAGAACAGAAACGCCCTGCGGAGTCTTGAGGTTCACGGCGGACGGATCCGCATCTGCGTTCGAGGTCGGTTGGGCCGGGGAGCCCGTGAGGACTTCGCCAACCTCCATCTCAGTCAGTGCTTCCGCACTGGCACCGGCCGCCAAGTTGACTTGGGGCACCGCAACCGGAGCAACATCCGGTGCCACTTCAGGCACCACGAGTTGAGCCACGACGGCAGAAGAAATCGGAAGGGATGCCGTGGTCAACGGCGCGACAGTCGACGTCGCGGTACTCGTCCACACCGCCAGGTCAGCCGTCGAAGGCATGCGCGGGTCTTGGCCGCCCCAGGGCAACGGGACCAAACCAAGCGGGTCCAACAACGGATGCGCGACGACCCCCTCTCCGGGTTCTTCACTTGCCAGGGTCTCCACCGATGGCGTCTCGCCTTCCGGACTCTGGGCCAGCTTGCTATCGGGGTCAACTTCAGGACCCTGATTCGCTTCCAGAGCGGGTCGGACCGATTTCTCATCCAGGACTTGTTCAAAGTCCGGCTTCGAGCTCTTATCTCGACTTTCCGGGAGGGGACTTACCTCGGCCTTGACCCCCAAAATCGGGTTCAAAGCAACGCTCGTCATGTGACGATGAGAGTTTCCTCCACGATGTGTATCGGACCAAGGGGCCGCGCTCTTTAGGGCAACCTCAAAAATAAGCTAAACTTGGCGGGTCAGAAGAGCTTGGTTTGAAGGGGCATGACCTCCCTTCCTGAGCCAGCTTCGGACAATGCGCAAGGCGACACAAATGGCCCGGAAAACAAAGCAGGACGCGACCCCCACGAATTTATCGACCCCCACTGACCCGACACCAAACCCCGAAGAGTCAACCGAAACGATACCCGCCCGGCGCACGCGCCGCCCACCCAGCGATGAAATCACCATTGAGCCGGTGGCCAAGCCGCGCCGCGGGCGAACCCCCAAAGCGAAGGCCGAGCCCGAAGCCGTGCCTGAGGCCGCTCCGGTAGCCGCCGCCCCGGCCAAATCTCGCCGGGCGAGCGCGAAGAGTGCGACCAAGCCCGAACCGGAAGTGACCGAAAGCGCCCCGGCGCCGAAGCCGACCCGCGGACGCGCCAAGGCTGCACCCGCCCCGGAAACGAAGGCAGAGGTAGCGGCTCCTAAGGCACCCGCCGCAAAGGCGGCCAAGGCCACCAAGGCTCCCGCCCGCACGGCCAAAAAGGAAACCCCGACCAGCGACCCCTCTGCACTTCTGGAATCGCTCGGCTTTGCCGGTCTCTCCTGGCGACCCAAGACGGCCGGCCCGGTCCCCACCGAGGGTGACGACGAACCCAACGAGACGGAAACTGCCCCCGAAACCCGCGCCACCAACGATCGTAAGCGCGGACGCAATCGCCGTGACCGCCGAGGCGATGTGCCTACGGAAGAAACGTCAACGGAAGAGACCATCCAAGAAGAGGCAAAGCCCGCAGCCCGAGCCGACAACCGCGAAGACAAGGAACGGCGCGGCCGCCGCAACCGACGGCAAGAAGAGCCGAAGGACGCCGAAACCGAGACCCCCGAGGCCACGGAAGAGGAAGCTCCGGCCCGCCCGCGAGCCCGCTTCCGCGAACGCCCCGCTCCCAAGCAAGCGGTGGTCGCCCCGCCCGAGCCGGTGGTGCCCGTCCGCGAGCCCATCGCCATCCCGCTGGATGCCCCGCAGGTCGTGGTCCGCAATGGCGTGCCCATCCTCACCAGGAATCAAAAGGCCCTGGCACCGCACTTCTTCTTCGCCGCTGCGCTCGAGCCCAAGCGACTCGAAACGGTGAAAGAAGAAATCAAGCTCGCCGCTGAGCATGGCACCCACCTCATTTCCCTGCTGGTGGAACTCGAAGTGAGCGAGAACATGGTGGACGATGCCGTCTCGATGGCCGCCTACCTGCTTAAGCAAGTCACTGAGGTCAATCCGCAGGCGCTGGTGCAGTTCCGCGTGGCCTTTGTGGCGCCCAAGGATTGGGAAAAGACGTACAAGAACGCGCGATTCATTGGCGAAGATGGCATGTTGGCGGACCCAAGTGTCAGCGATGACACCTTCTGGAACGACGCCGAGGATTGCCTGGCCCGCTTCATTCGCAAGCTCCGCAAGATGCCGTTTGCCGAACACGTGCTGGGCATCCACCTGGAGCGCGGCGAGTGGTTCTTCCCCATGGACGGAGGCTACGATAACTCGATTTCGTCCACCGAGAAATTCCGCCAGTGGCTCCGGGCGCGCTACCGCAACGATGTGGTGACCCTGCGCGCCTCCTGGTTCGATGGCAGTGCCGATTTCGACACGGTGCAGATCCCGCCGATGACCGAGCGGCGAAGCCTGGAGGAAACGTTCGTCCGCACCGACCGTAAGTCTCGGCGCTGGGTGGATTACCACCTGTTCCTCAGCGACACCACGCACGATCGCATCACGAATCTCGCGTACTGCGTGAAGAAGGAATCTGAAGGCACTTATCTGGTCGGCGTCAGCTACGGTTACACGTTCGAGTGGTCGCACCCGTATAGTGGGCACCTCTCCCTCGGCAAGCTCCTCCGCTGCGCCGACGTGGACTACATTGCCGGCCCGCCGAGCCACGAAACCCGTTTGCCGGGCGCCTTGGCCGCCTTCCCCGGCCCGATGGACAGCTTCGCCCTCAACGGCAAGCTCGCCATCTCGGAAGAAGACTACAAAACGCCGATCAGCGGCCGCGAAGAACCGGACTCCTACAACCCGGTCATCAAGACGCCGCAGGCGCTTGAGAACGTCCACTGGCGCGGTGCCGGCCTCACGCTGGCCCACGGTGGCGGCAACGTTTGGATGGACACCTGGGGCAATGGCTGGCTCAATAGCCCGGGCATCTGGGCGCGTGCAGAGAAGATTCAGGCCGCGCAGCGCATGCGCATGCAGGCCCCGATGACGGCCCCGGATGTGGCGTTGCTCATTGACGAGCGTTCACTCGCTTACCTTGCCGACCGCGAAGCCTTTGACGACCTGGTGAAGCAAGTGCGCGAGTCCTTGCTCCGCTCCGGCCTCAGCGTCGGTTGCTACCTCATCAGTGACCTCGCCCACCGCGAAAACTTCCCGGAAAGTCGCCTCTACGTCTTCGTCAATGCATGGGACGTGCGCCCCGAAGTCCGCAGTGCCATCAAGTCACGCCTGCAGCGCGACAACAAGGTGCTTTTCTGGCTTTACGCCGCTGGCCTCTTCGAAGCCGGGCGCGAAAGCCTGGAACGAGCGCGCGAAATCACCGGCATCGCCATTCGCCCGCAGCCGTTTGCCAGCCGCAGCGGCACCACCCTGCTGAACACCCGCGAACCCCTGTGCCAAGCCCTGGACGAGCGCAAGCTTGCCGAAGGTGGCACGCTCTCGCCGAGTTACTTCGCCATCCCCGAGGTTGGCGTTCTGCTCGGTGAGTACAGTTCCACGGGTCTCCCCAGCTTTGTGGTCAGCCCGTTTGACGAGGACCCGGACCGCAGCAAGCACTGGCTGTCGGTCTTCCTCGGCGAACCGATCGTCAGCCCGGCCCTGTTCCGCGAACTCGGTACCATCGCCGGCGCCCACGTCTGGTCCTTCGATGACGACGTAATTTGGGCTCGCCCGCCGTTCCTCACCATCCACGCCAAGGGCACCGGCCCGCGCACCATTGCGCTGCCGGACCAGTGGTCGGCTTACAACCTGGTCAGCAACGAATGGGTGACGGTGGAGAACCACGCCGTCCGCTTCCATGCGCTCGATGGCCACACCTACTCGTTCCTGGTCGGCATGCGTGGCGATATCGAAGCCTTGCTGAAGGGTTCCGGTGATGGAGACGACGCCGTGGACGTGCAAACCCTGCGCGCCAACCAACCGGAGCACGCCAATGCCATGGACCTCGACGTGCCGATCATGCAGCTCGGCGAATGGGTGGAGGAAACCTGGAGCGAAGACCTGGCCGATGACTTCCTCTTGAAGCCGTCGTTCCTGGAAATTGACCGCCGACAAGAAGAGGCCATTGCCATCCAGGATGAAATGGCGCCGGATCGTCGCCGACGCAATAATCGACGCAACCGCCGCGATCGCGGCGGGCAAGAAGAAGGCTCACGGCGCGGACGTGAGGGTGCGGATCGACAGGAAGCCGAGCCAGATTCGATCAACGTGTTCTTCCGCAAGCGAGACTAAGGCATGGCAGCGTATCGAAGTGGTTTTGTCGCCGTAGTCGGTCGCCCGAACGTGGGCAAGAGCACGATGGTGAACGCCCTCGTGGGCGAGAAGATCAGCATCGTCTCCGACAAGGTGCAAACCACTCGGCGGCGCGCGCTCGGCGTGCTGACCACTGGCGAATACCAAATCGCGTTCATCGATACACCGGGCATCCACGCCCCGCACCACCGGCTGGGCCGCGCCCTCAACGAGACGGCCAAGACCTCGTTGGTCGATGCGGATGTGGTGCTGGTAGTCGTAAATGGTGGCCAAGACCCCACCGCCGAAGACCGGCAGATCGCCGAGCTCATGCGGCAATCCAACCTCATTGGCGAAAAGCGCGCCCATCCCGTCATCTTGTGCATCAACAAAATGGACCTACTTAAGCCGCACTACGTGGAGCCCCGCTGGGCGGCTTTCCACGAGCTGTTTGAACCTGATGACGCGATCATGACGTGCATGACCAAGGAGCACAACCTCAAAGAATTGGTGGCGCTGCTGGTGAGCAAGCTGCCGGAGGCCGCGCCCATGTACGACGAGGACACCTATACGGACCAGTCCATGCGCACCCTCTCCGCCGAGATTGTGCGGGAGAAAGCCATCCGTCAACTCCGCCAAGAAGTTCCCCACGCTCTTGCCACCTACGTCGAAGAGTGGGAAGAAGAAGAACGCCGCACCGTTATAAGCTGCGTTCTGCTCTGTGAGACCGAAGGGCAAAAAGCCATCCTGATTGGCAAACGCGGCAAGATGCTACGAACCATTGGCACCGAGGCCCGCCTGGAAATCGAAAAGTTGATTGAGCGCCCGGTGTTCCTGGAATTGTTTGTGAAGGTGCGCACGGATTGGCGGCAAAGCGAGCGCCACCTGCGTGAACTCGACTATCTGAATGGGGGATAATCGCGGCGTGCGCGTGGTGATGCTTTCCTGGGAATACCCACCGCGCATCGTCGGGGGCATCAGCCCGCACGTTTACGAACTCTCCCCCGAACTGGTGAAGCGCGGCATCGAAGTCCACGTCGTCACCAAGTCCACCCCCAAGGCGCCCAACGAAGAAATTGAGGCCAGCGGTGTTCATGTACACCGCGTGGATCTCGCCCGCGAACCCGTTAACTTCGTGGACGAAATCCAGCTCCTCAACAAGGCTACCGACCTTCGCTGCCGCCAATTGCTGGAAGATTGGCGCGAAGAAGGCCGCCCCACCCTGTTCCACGCCCACGACTGGCTGAGCCTAGACAGCGCCCGCGAGCTGAAGTACGAGTACCAACTGCCGATGGTGGCCACGGTCCACGCGACCGAGCAAGGACGCCATGGCGGCATCCACAACGACCTCAGCCGCTACATCCACGAACAGGAGTACTGGCTAACCTACGAAGCCTGGCGCGTCATTGTCTGTTCGCAGTTTATGCGGCAAGAGGCGCATCGGCTCTTTGCCTGCCCCTACGACAAGATTGATGTCGTCTTCAATGGCGTCAACGCGGAGAAGTTCCAGTTCGAGGCCACCGACGCCGAAATCGCCGAGTGGCGCGGCCGCCTGGCCCGCCCGGACGAGAAGATCGTCATGTACGTCGGTCGGTTTGTACGGGAGAAAGGCATTCACGTCTTGCTCAACGCCGCTTCGGTGGTGCTGGCCGAGGAACCCAACACCAAGTTCGTTATCGTGGGCGGCGGCGACCGCACCAACCTGGAGCGGTTTGTGCGCTGGTACGGCCTGCAGGATAAGGTGCTGTTCACCGGCTTTATGGCCAATCGCTCCCTCCACCAGCTTTATCGCGTGGCCGATGTGGCCGTCTTCCCTTCGCTATACGAGCCGTTCGGCATTGTGGCGCTAGAGGGCATGGCCGCCGGATGCGCGGTGGTGGCCAGCGATGCGGGCGGACTGAAGGAAGTGGTGCTGCACGACGTGAATGGCACCAGCACTTACGCCGGCGATGCGGGCAGCCTGGCCTGGGGCATCTTGCGCGTCATCCGTGATCCGGCCCGTGCGCAAAGGCTAAAGGAGAACGCAGATAAACGCCTGCAAACCGATTTCCACTGGCGCAACCTGGCCGAGCAAACTCACAAGGTCTATGACCGGGTGTGGAGAGAGTTCCTGGAAAGTCCGTGGGCCGAGCGCACCCTCTGGCCGATCCACCCCAACGCCGACGAAATGGCGGCGCGCCTGCGGGTGAAGGAAAAGGCCAAGACCGGCGCTTTCGTGCCGAATCCGGCCCCCATCGTTCCGGCTCCCGAGGTCAAGCTTGACCCCGATGCGGCGCTCGCCGCCGGTAAGCCGGAAGCCCTCGAAGAAGAATCGTAGTCCTCTCCATCCTTCCCGAGGGCTTGAGCGATTTTCTGGGCGGGGTCAGCTCCCCGACGACCAGGTTTTCGCTGCGTTCCAGGCTGTGTTTTGGGCGATCTGGGCGTTCATCGAATACTCGCTGTCACCACCGCCGCCACCACCGCCGGATTCAAAACCGGACTGGGCGCCGATTCCCCATTCATTCAGGGCTTGGTCGAACTGCGCGGCCAGCATCATCCGTTGCTCCGCCGAGGCCCCCATCCATTGCTGTCGCAGACCGGCGTAGAGCTTGGGCGCATTGGCAATGAGCAATTGAGCTTGGGCATCCATGGTGGGAAGCTCTTGCAGAATCCCCATCCGTACCTGGTTGATGTCGTCCATCGTCACGCCTTCCGTCGGGCGGCCCGCGGCGTTCCACATGAACCACAGCATCTCCATGAGGGCGTCAATATCGCCTTCGCTGATGTCCTGATCCCACTCTTCCTTGGTCGGCTGGGCGGCTACGCGCTGCACCGAAGCCCGGCGTCGGGTGATCGCATCCCACATCACTTGGGCGTAGCCAATGCCCATTTCGGCCCCGCGCGAGAACGCTTGCTCGAACACGGCGCGGCCTTCGTTTCGGCTTTGCTCACGCTCGGCCTCGGTACCCGTGGTCAGGGTCTTCAGTAGTTCCGCACCCTGCAGGGCCAGGACTTGCTTGCCTTCGGCATCGGCGGCGTTGTAATACTCAATGAACCGGGCGCGGGTGGCCTCGAACTCGGCTTCCGTCATCTGGATGTCGAAGAGGATCTCAATGACCGTGACAAAGTTCGCCACCGAGCCGTAGGTGAGCGGCGGCTGCCCCGCCACGATCACCTTGCTGGCGGATTCGCGCTGGAAATTGCCATCCACACGCTGCTCCACGGTGCGCATTGCGCCTTGATTCAGGAATCCCCCTTGGCGACCTCCGCCCGAGGTGGCTGCGCCACCGGCGCCACGCGCAAGGGGCGTACGGCCTTCCACTGCCAGGGTTTGCGCGGTTTCGTCCATGATCTTGAACCCATTCGCGTCGCTGGCCTTGGCGTAAGGCATCACCACGAGGGCGTTATTGGTGCCACACACGGCCAGGGCGTAGCCCTTCCACGCCACGCCATCCTCGTCCTTGAATTCGAGGGTCATTTTGGTGGCCTTACGGCCTTGGTAGGTGGTCTCGGCACGGCTCTGCTTCGTCACCGTGGACTCCGCCGAAAGCAGCTGCACGGTCACATCCAGCAGGGCCTTGTTTACCGTGGCGTGCTGGCTGGCATCGAACGCCTCCGGCGATTTGTAGGAAAGGATGTCGCAGTGAGCGCTGTCGTCGTTGTCCGGGATGGCAATCTCAGTGAGGTACGCGCCGTCTCCCAGGTCGTATCGTTCCGCCTTGTAGCCACTCGGGACATCAATCGCAAACGCGCCGCCCGGATCCGAGTAGCCCGCCGCCGAGCTGACGACCGCTGCTAACAGAAATGCACGCAAGAGCATGCTTGAGAGTGTAATGGGCCGATGTTCAAGAAGTCACGAACTGGTCTATTTCTGTCGCTTCTCGACCATTGATGGCGAACAATGACAAGTTTCGCACCCTTCCTTGCCTCCCCATCGGCTCACTATGAGTCTTCGGACCACATACACGAGCGCCGCCAAGATCGCGGTTCCGACTACAAATGCGTCCATCAGGCCACGCCTCGGAAGAGTTGATACGTCACGATGGCGAAAACATACGCCAGCACCGTCATATAGCCAAACGCAAACCAAGCCCACTTGGCGCTCTTGGTTTCGGCCTGGATTGTCGCGACCGTGGTGAGGCACTGACAACACAGAGCAAAGAACACCATCATGCTCAGGGCATTGCCCAAGTTCATCAAAGGCGTGCCGTCGGGGCGCGTAGCGGTGGCCAACGCGGTGCGCAACTCCTTTGAGTCTTCCCCTTCGCCCATGCCAAAGATGACGCTCATGGCCCCGACCACTACTTCACGGGCCGGGAATGCAGCCACCAACGAGGTCGTCAGGCGCCAGTCAAATCCGGCGGGCTCAAAGGCCGGCGCTACTGCCCGCCCAAAGCGCCCGAGATACGATTGCTCCAGCTGATACTGAGCCTCGAAGGTCTCCAACGAAGTCACTTCTTGCTGAGCCGTGCTCAGCTGGGCATAGGCGGTGCCGGCATCGCTGGAAGAACTTTGCGGGAAATAGAGTGCCGCCCAGATGAGGATCGTCATCGCCAAAATGACGGTTCCGGCGGTGGTCACAAATGTCTTCGCCTTGTTCCCCATCGTGGCGACGACATCACGCCAGCGCGGCCACTGGTACCGCGGGAATTCGAGCAAGAACGGCAAGCGCGGCCCCTTCAAAACACCTCGATTAAGAATCCAGGCCACCGGCACCGCCACCGCCAGCCCCAGCAGGTGCATGATGAAAAGCGTGAGGCCCGCAACAGCCGTACCGTACTTGGACTCAATGAACACCCCGATCAGCAAGACATAAACCGGCAGGCGCGCACTGCAGCTCATGAGTGGTGCCACCAGAATCGTCGCCAAACGCGCCTTGGGGTCGGGCATCACGCGGGCCGCCATCACCCCTGGAATCGCACAGGCGTAACTCGAGAGAAGCGGGATGAACGCCCGACCGTTCAGGCCGCACCAGCCCAACAGACGGTCCATGAGAAACGCCGCCCGGGCCAAGTATCCCGTCCCTTCCAAAACTGAAATGAAGAAGAACAGGATCATGATTTGGGGCAGGAACACGAGCACACCGCCCACGCCCCCGATCACCCCATCCACCACGAGGTCATGGACCAAGGGAGTGCCCGCCAAGAGTGGCGAGACGGCATCGCTTAGCGCCCCCATCGCGGTCTCGATGCCGTCCATGAGCGGCGTGGCGAGCGTGTAGATACTCTGGAACACCAGGTACATCAGAGCGGTGAAGATGAGCAACCCCCACACCCGGTGGGTGAGGATACGGTCAATCTTGTCGGTCCGCGTTTGCAGGGGAGAAGTCTCGGTGGGCTCGACCTGCTTGCGAACGGAAGCCGCCCAAGCGTAACGGGTTTGCGAATCCAGCACTTTTCCGCTGAGGTTCGCCCCCAGCAGGTCCTCTCGGCACTCGGTCAGTGCGGCTCGAAAGTCATCCGAAATGTGCTTCGGCGGCTCCTCTTCTCGCAGCAGCCACAGGCGCAGAGTGTGAATATTCGGCGCCTGCTTGAACTCCGCCAAGCGCTGTAGCGCTACGCGGACACGCTCGGGAAAGCCCAATTCGAGGTCCGGCACCACCGGAGCTTCGAGAGTTCGCTCAATGAGATCTTGGAGTTCCTTGACGCCCTCGTTCTTGTGGGCTACCACGGGCACCACGGGCACGCCCAGGCGGGAGGCGAGGGCTTCCTTGTCCAGGTTCGGAGCCACATCTGTCATGGTCAGCGCCACGATAATGGGCAAGCCCAACTCGGCCACCTGGCTATAGAGGAAGAGGCAGCGCTCCATGCTGCCGGCGTCCATCACGATGACATAGAGATCAATGGGCTCATCGCCGCCCTGCAGCACCCGCAGAGCCACGGACTCGTCTTCGCTGATCGCCCGCAAGGAGTAGAGGCCGGGGACGTCAATGCACTCGACCACGCGACCCTGGACACAGTAGCTGCCTTTGGCAATCTCTACGGTGACGCCCGGGTAGTTCCCAATCTTCTGGGTACCTCCGGTGAGGGCATTAAAGATGGTGGATTTGCCCACGTTGGGCTTGCCGACCAGGGCGATGCGCGCAGTTTTCTGGCCGAAGGTGGTGCTCATTCCACCAAAGACACGCGAATGCCACGCGCTTCACTACGCCGCAGGCACAGGCGGGCACCCCGCACTTCGATTTCCACCGGATCGCCGAATGGTGCCACGCGCACCAGGCGAATGATCGTGCCGGGCGTCAAGCCCAGTTCATGCAATCGGTCGCTCGCATCACCCAATTCGTTGATGCGTGCATCCCGGCCCACCGGAATATCCTGAAACGACAGCGGCATGACGGTATCGATGAATCTAATCTACCCAAAAAGGTATGGATTCACTGAGCCGAAGGAAGTCGAAAGGCGGAGTCCGGCGGGGCCACACCGATTTTGGCGTCCACATCCCACGTCCAGCGCAGTTTGGTCATTCCTTCGGGCGTCGCCACTTGTTCGTCAAGAATGAACTGGATGAGGTCACCTTGTTCCGAAATCACCATGCGATAGAGACCACGCGGAAGGGCCTCCGCGTAAGAGCGGTACGTCCCGGCCACCACAAAGCCCTCTCGGTTGCCGACCTGCGCTTTGCCGTCCAAGTGGTAGTTCACGAGTTGGCCAATGATGGCCTCCTGGTCGGTGCGCCGGCCAAACATCACGTCTTGCGGCAGGGACCGATCAATCATCACCCCCACAGCAATGCCGTAGAGATCCTGCACCGTCTTCACAGCCTCGCCAATCTTGACTGGCTCCTTGAGCGGAGTCAGGCGCTGATCCAGCAAGCCCTCGGGGCGCGTGTACGTTACGATCTCGCCGTCACTGACGCAGAACATGGATGCCTTCTGTCCGTCCACCTTGGCCTGCCGCATGAACATCTTGCTGTCTTCGGTGAACCCGAAAGACGATTCCACGCGCACCTTGCCGCGACCGTCATCAATCGTCAGCAGGATATTGCCGGTCATGGACTTGACCCCGTGGTATCGAAGGAACATCTTCGAGATGAGTTGGCCGGCCGTAACGTTTTGGGGCGATGCAGCGGGTTGCGCCGTGGCGAGAAGCAGGAGCGTAGTCATCATGAGGTTTCTGAGGCGTCTTCTGAAGTGGACGATTGGGCGCGGGTCCAAGGCACATCGTCGATGCCGTGGTCATGGTTCGTAGATCGAGTCGCGACGAACAGGTAATCCGAAAGACGATTGAGGTACCGGATAATGATGCCCCTCACCTCTTGATCTTGGGAGAGCGACACCATGGCGCGTTCGGCTCGACGGGCCACCGTGCGGGCGTGATGAAGGTGCGCGGAACCCACACTCCCGCCGGGAAGAATAAAGTTCCGCAACGGTTCGAGGTTGGCCTCCAAGGCATCAATCTGGGCTTCAAAGTGCTCGACGGCCCCGCTTAGGTCGGCCTCTTGGTGGAATCGATGCCCAATCGGAGCGGCAATCTCCGCCCCAATGTCAAAGAGGCGGCTTTGGACTTCACCAAGCACCTGGGCAATGGCCGAGGGCACTCCGTGCGCCAGGGCCACGCCAAGACACGCGTTGAGTTCGTCGAGTTCACCCACCACATGAATCACGTGGGCGTCCTTGCGAACTCGTTCGCCCCCAATCAGTCCCGTTTCGCCCGCGTCCCCGGTTCGCGTGTAGATCCTCACGGCTTGCGGCCTCGCAGTACGTACATCGCAAATTTCGGCAGCGTGGCCACCTTGCTGATCTTCTTGGGGTTCAGGATCACGCGCCAGAGCCACTCCATACGCACGGCTTGCACAATCTTGGGGGCGCGCTTCACTTCTCCGGACAGCACATCCAGCGAACCCCCAATGCCCATCCCGATTTTGAATCCAATCTGGTCCTGGTATTTGGCCAAGAACTTTTCCTGGCGCGGGATACCCATGGCCACTAGCAGGATGTCGGGCCGAGTCGCGGCGACGTCCTTCACAACTTCTTCTTCTTCGTGCTTAGCGTAGTACCCATCGCGGGCACCGGCGATTCGGAGGCCAACGAACTGCGCTTGGAGAGCCTTGGCGGCCTTCTCAGACACGCCCGGTGAGCTCCCCAGCAGATACACACTCTTGCCTTCCTGGGCGGCGATTTCGCACAGGCCGCTCACGAGGTCCACTCCGGTGACCCGATCTTCCAAGTGAATGCCCTGGCGGCGTAGCGCCCACACCACGCCGTAGCTGTCCGGGGTGTTGAGGGCGGCTCGTTGGTAGATGGCCTTGAGTTCGGAGTCGGTTTGCGCGAGGTAAATGCCCTGTGAATCCGAGGTCAAGAGGAGTCGAGACTGGTCCTCGCGAAGCCAATTGCGAGCAAACTCCAAGGTGGAGGCCATGCTGACAATGCCGACCGGAACGCCCAGCACGTCGCGAGTTTCGGGGGCTTTTGCTGGGGTCGCCGCAGGCTCCATAACCATCCCTTCACTCATTATGCGGAGGAAACCCCCATTCCACGTCCATTGTGCCTCAATTCCCGGCCTAACTAAGCCAATGGTACACACAGAAAGGCGTAGAATAGTGATGATCATGGCGAAGGTGATTCGGCTCAAAATCCAGCGGCAGAAGGATCGGTCCTCGGCTCCTCATTGGGAGACATTCGAGATTCCGTACATGGAGAACATGAACGTGATCTCCAGCCTGATGGAGCTCCGCAAGAACCCTGTCACCACCGACGGCAAATCCGTCGAGCCTCCGGCCTGGGAGGCGGCGTGCCTTGAAGAGGTCTGTGGCACCTGCACAATGATCGTGAACGGCATGATCCGCCAGGCGTGTTCGGCCCAGATTGACGAAGTGGGGACGCTGGTGGGCGACGCCTACGAAGTCGAACTCAAACCGATGTCCAAGTTCCCGCTCATCCGGGACCTCATCGTGGACCGCTCCAAGATGTTCGAAAATCTCATCAAGGTCAAGGCTTGGGTGCCGATTGATGGCAGCTACGACCTTGGGATGGCCCAGCCGCAAGACGACAATGTCCGCAAGCTGCGCTACAAGCTCAGCCAGTGTATGACGTGCGGATGCTGCATGGAGGCATGCCCGCAGGTGAACGAACGCACCGAGTTTATTGGCCCCGCCGCCATCGGCCAGGCGCTGCTCTTCAACCTCCATCCGGTGGGGCAGGCCCTTTCGGCCGAGCGGCTAGAAGTGATGACGAGCGCAGAAGGCATTACCAACTGCGGCAATGCCCAAAACTGCGTGAAGGTGTGCCCCAAGGGCGTGCCGCTCACCCAGGCGATTGCTGAGCTCAACCGCGCCACCACGGTCTACACCGTGAAGAAATGGCTGGGCCTCGCAGGATAGTCTCGATTCAGGCCGCAAGGCCCGCTGCCGATGCAGGTGGGGAGCATTCCGCTCCCCGCCTGCGTTGTTTAGTAAACTAGCTCCGTTCGCAGCGCCCTGCGAATGGCCGCATTTGGCCCCCATCGTTATGCGCATTCTCACCCGATCCTTTGCCTTTGTCCTGCTGGTCATCACGAGTGTGTTGGCCTGGGCGCAGCCCGAGACGGGGCACGCTCAGTTTAAGGTGCGCTTAGTGCCGGCCGATGCCCGCCCGGGTGAGCACGCGCTGCTGATGGTGGACACCCAGGTGGATGCGGGGTGGCACGTTTACGCCCACGAGAACAACGACCAGGTCATCAACCTGCGGGGCGAACCGAAAGGGACCGGGTTCACGACGGCCGGCGAGTTGATGGAATCGAAGTTCTCCGTCCACTTCGACAAGATTCTCAACACGGAGATCAACTGGTTTGAAGGGCCGTTCCACTTTGGGGTGCCGGTGAAGATCGAGGCGGGCGCAACGGAACTCAAGGGCAACTACGCCATCAGCTTCCAGGCCTGCACCCGCAACACCTGCGACATCCCGATGGATGTTGAGATACCGTTCTCTTTCCCTGTCGGAAGCGGCGCCGCGCGGCCTGAATACGCCGAACCGGCCAAGTCCCTCGCCCCCGTCGACCCGACCTTCTATGGCGTGGTGCAGTCCGAGACCGGCGACGCGCTGGGCAAGGTGAAGTGGTACGCCCGCGTGGAGCCCGCCAATGCTCGACCGGGCGAATGGGTGCGCGTGGTCGCCACGGGGATCATTGATGAGGGGTGGAACTTCTATGCCTCCAAGAACCCCGAAGGCACTTTCCCGTTCGATTTCCAAATTGAGACTCCTGAAGGCTGGACCCTGGGCGAACTGAAGGAGCCCACCGGCGTCTTCAAGGAAGACCCGACGCTTGGCCAGATGGTGCAAGTGTTCCAAGGTGCCGTGGCGGTAAGCCGCAGCGTCCAGATTCCGGCCAACGCCACGCCCGCTGATCTCAAACTCGCGGTCAAGCTGACTTACCAAGCTTGCGACAAGTCCGTGTGCGACATGCCCAAGGACGCTAGCTTCAGCTTGCCTCTCACGGTAGCGGCGGGGGATGCGCGCGATGAGATTGCCGCCGAACAAGGGCTGCCTTCTCAACCCATTGGCTACGTCGAGAAGCCCAAGGAGAGTGATGCCAAAGCCGCCGGCGAAGGCGGGGGCAAGCAGGCCGGTGGCACCACTGGGGGCACCTTGCCGACGGGTTGGGTTCCCTTCTTGCTCGCCGCTTTCGGTGCGGGTCTTCTCGTGCTGGGCACGCCTTGTGTCTTCCCGATGATCCCCATCACGGTGAGCTACTTCTCTAAGAACAAGGGGAAGGACGGCAAGCCAAACGTGGCCGGGGCCACGGCTTTCGGGCTCGGCATCATGGGCACCTTCACCATCATTGGGGTGGCCGTGGCCTTGGTGGCAGGGCCGGCGCAGATTCAAGTCTTCGCTGCCCACCCGGTGTTCAATCTCGCCCTTGGCGTGGTGTTCCTCATCTTTGCCCTCAACCTGCTGGGGCTGTACGAGATTCAGCTCCCGAGCGCCTGGGCCAACAAAGCCCAGCAGACGGGCTCCAAGAAGGGCGGCTTCATCGCCCCGGTGCTGATGGGCGCGGCCTTTGCCATCACGTCCTTCACTTGCACGGCCCCGTTTGTGGGCACGGTGCTGGTAGCGGCCACGCAGGGCGAATTCGTGCGCCCCATCATCGGCATGCTCGCCTTTAGTGCGGCCTTTGCCATTCCGTTTATGCTGCTGGCGGCCTTCCCCGCCGCCCTCGAGAAAATGCCCAAGTCTGGTGTCTGGATGGTGGACTTCAAGAAGTATCTCGGCTTCATCGAGATTGCGGCGGCCATTCACTATCTCAGCAAAGCGGACTTTATCAGCCAGTGGTTCGTGTTCACCCGGCCCATCTTCCTTGCCACATGGGCGACCATTTTCACGATTGCCGGCTTCTGGCTGCTGGGCGTGCTGAAGCTGTGGAACGACTATGAAGGCAAGCCCGGTTGGTTCCGGCGCGGATTTGGCCTCGCTAACCTATTCTTCGGCCTTTACTGGTTCGGCGCGCTCAACGGGGCGAGCACGGGCTGGATGGAGGGCTTCCTCCCCCCCGCCAACTACGTGGCCAACGGCAGTGCCTCCGGCACCCAGACCAACAAGATTCCGTGGATCATGACCATGGAGGAGGGGAACGCCGCCGCCAAAGAATCGGGCAAACCGATCTTTGTCAACTTCACCGGCTACAACTGTGTGAACTGCCGCTACATGGAAGGCAGCGTGTTCCCGCACGCCGACATCCGCCCGCTCTTTGACAAAGTCGTGCCGGTGGAACTCTACACCGACCGGGACGACGAGGAGAACCGCCGCAACGCCAAGCTCCGCGAAGAGCTGACGAAGCAGGCCACCAACCCGGTCTACGTGATGATGACGGCCGACGGCGAGGTGGTGGATATCTTGAGCGGCAGCACTCCCGGAGAGGGACCTTTCAAGGAGTGGTTTGACAAAGCGTATCAAACTGCATCCGAGGCCAAGAGTTGAACTCCTTCCCCATCCGTAACTTCGAAGTTGGCGGCGATCGCCTGACGATCATCGCCGGGCCGTGCCTGGCCGAATCCATGGACCTCTGCCAAGAGGTGGCGGGCGCGGTGAAGGCGCTCTGCCAAGAGTTCGAGTTCAACTACATCTTCAAGGCTTCCTTCGATAAGGCCAACCGGACCAGCGTGAACAGCGTGCGCGGGGCGGGCATGGCCGAGGGCCTGCGTATCCTTCAGACCGTGGGCGCCACACACGACTTGCCCGTTACCACCGACGTTCACTTGCCGGATCAGTGCGCGGAAGTCGCTACCATCGCGGATATCCTGCAGATTCCAGCCTTCCTCTGCCGCCAGAGCGACCTGCTGGAAGCCGCCGCCGCGACCCATCGCCCGGTCAACGTGAAGAAGGGGCAATTCCTGGCCCCCCACGACACCAAGAACATCGTGGACAAGGTGCGGCAATTCGGTGCCAGCGGCGTGATGCTTACCGAGCGCGGCACCACCTTTGGCTACAACGCTCTGATCGTGGACATGGCGGGCCTGGAGACCATGCGCAGCTACGATGTGCCCGTGTGCTTTGATGCCACCCACAGCGCCCAGCGCCCGGGTGGGGCCGGCACGGCCACCGGGGGCGTACGCGAGAGCATCCCGGCGATGACCCGCGCGGCCTTGGCCGTGGGCATTGATGCGCTCTTCCTGGAAATCCACCCGAACCCCGACCAAGCCCTGAGCGACGCCGCTACGCAGTGGCCCCTAGCCCGCGCCCGGGAGCTCTTTGAGCAGGTTAAGGTGCTGGACGCCGCCCGCCGCTCACTTGAGCGCGCGTAGCATCCAGTTGTGGTTGCGCTCGATCATGGTGGGGTGCCAGTCGTGCCCCCAGTCGAGTTCGACAAGTTCCTTTTTCTCGGCCGCTAGGGCCTGGAAGATCGCCCGCACCTGTTCCGGCCGCACCGCCGGGTCCTTCAAGCCTGCGGTCAAGAGAGTCGGCACCGCGCAGCGGGTGGCCTGGTTCATGGTGTCGAAGTAGCTCAGCGTCATCAGGGCGCGTTCTCGGCCTAAGGGCGTTTGCTCGATGGCGTCGGCGAGCTCTTTCAGCGGGTAGCGGCGGATGGGCTGATCGAACACCCACGGCATCGCACCCAAGAACGGCATGTCGCCCGCCACGGCCTTGATGCGCTTGCACCAAGCACCTAGCCAAATGCTGATGCCCGCGCCTTGGCTCATCCCCGAACTAGCGATGCGATTTTCGTCCACTTCAATCTGGGCTTCCAGCACCCGGGTGGCAATCACCGCATCCTGGAACATCCGCCGGAACACCCACGTTTCCGGTTCAAACAGCCCGTCCGCGAAGTAGCCCCGGGCAGGGGTGTACGTCTCTTGGTGGAAGGCACTCTCGCCAAAGAAATTGAAGCTGAGCGAGCACATGCCGGGCCGCGTACCGTATTCGTTCGGCATCATCGACCACCGGCTATACGGCGGCACCCAGAGGAACGCCGGACTCGGGCCATCATCCGGGTAGGCAAACCACCCGTGCAAGGTATCGCCCGTGATCGAGCGGAACGTCAGCAGGTCAACAGTGCCGCTGGCCCCCGCCACATCGCTTTGGGGGTGTCGCCGGTAATCCAGCGGGGCGCGCTCGGCTTCGGCCACCGCCTCCGTCCAGAACGCATCGAAATCGTCCGGGACATACGGCTCAAGCGGGTTCATGCGCCAACGGAACGTTGGACGGCATCCACGTGCATGCCGGTGGTCATCAGCCACGCCGTGGCGCGCTGAATCTCTTCCACCGCGCCGCGCAACCGGAGTTGGATCACCCCGAAATCAGCATCCACGTTCGCACGCACAATGCTCACTTCGACTTCGAACTCGCGACACAGGCGCCAAACCCAAGGAAAAGTCACTTGTTCGCCCCGCGCCGTAATGTTCACATCCACTTCGGTCATATCTGCCATCCGAATCCGGATGTTACCGAATCCCCTTGGCATGATGATCCGCCCGCAGGGCCGTATAATGCAGGCATGGCCTCGAATCACGTGGATGTGTTCGACACCACTTTGCGCGATGGTGAGCAAAGTCCGGGTGTCCGCTTGAACATGGAGCAAAAGCTCAAGATCGGCCACCAGTTGGTCAGCCTCGGCGTGAACATCATCGAAGCGGGCTTCCCCATCAGCTCTCCGGGCGACTTTGAGAGCGTCAACACGCTGGCCCGTGAGTTGAAAGGCGTGACGATTTGTGGCCTGACCCGCGCCCGCGACAAGGACATTGATGTCGCCGCCGAAGCCTTGGCCCCCGCCGAGCGCCGCCGCATTCACACCGGCCTGGGCGTCAGCGAGAATCACCTTCAGCACAAGTTGCGGATGAGCGAAGACCAGGCCCTGGAAACCGGGGTGGCTGCCGTGCGCCGCGCTCGCCAGTACACGGACGACGTGGAGTACTTTATGGAGGACTCCGGCCGCGCCAAGCCCGAGTATGTCTACCGCGTGGTGGAGGCCGTGATTGCCGCCGGTGCCACCGTGGTGAACGTGCCCGACACCACGGGCTACACCTTCCCCACTGAAT
Source organism: Chthonomonas sp. UBA2785 (assembly GCA_002352215.1). Classification (GTDB taxonomy): domain Bacteria; phylum Armatimonadota; class Fimbriimonadia; order Fimbriimonadales; family Fimbriimonadaceae; genus JAHBTC01. The sequence goes on from DEIB01000053.1 coordinate 23,919, forward strand.
ACCGCGACCTCATCGCCGGCATCATCAACAACGTGCCGAACAGCGACAAGGCCGTGTTCTCTTGCCACTGCCATAACGACCTCGGGATGGCGACGGCGAACACCCTGGGCGGGGTGCTCGGCGGGGCTCGCCAAGTCGAAGTCACCGTGAACGGCATCGGCGAGCGTGCCGGCAACACGTCATTGGAAGAAGTGGTGATTGCCCTTCACATCCGCCGGGACATCTTTGGGCTCGACACCACCATCCAACACGCCAAGCTGCTAGAGACCAGCCGCATGGTGAGCGAACTCACCGGCATGCTGGTGCAGCGCAACAAGGCCGTGGTGGGGGCCAATGCCTATGCCCACAGCAGCGGGATCCACCAAGACGGTGTGCTGAAGGAGCGTTCGACTTACGAGATCATCGACCCGACCCTGGTGGGCGCGGAGCGCAGCGAAATCATCCTGACGGCCCGCAGTGGCCGCCACGGACTCAAGCACCGCCTCAACCAGTTGGGATTTGACTTCCCCACCGATCGCTTCGAAGAGGTCTACACCAAGTTCCTCGAAGTGGCCGACACCAAGACCGAGGTCCGCGACGAGGACCTCTACGAGCTGGTCCGCTAAGCCAAGCCCGCAAACAAAAAAGCCTCCTGATTGAGTTCAGGAGGCTTTTCTCGTCAGCGCAGACCTTACTTGAAGAAGGCGAACGCTTCGATCTTCTGCTTGAACGCCTGCAAGAAGCGCCCGGCCATCAGGCCGTCCACCAGGCGGTGGTCGTAGGTCAGCACCACGTTCATCATCGAGCGGATGGCAATCATGCCGTCAATGATCACGGGCCGCTGCACAATGCCGTAGGTGCCCAGGATGCCGCTCTGCGGCGCACTGATCATCGGCGTGCCCAGAGTAGCCCCGTAGGAACCCGGGTTGGTCAGCGTAAAGGTTCCACCCTTCACGTCTTCCACGCCAAGCTTGTTGCCGCGCGCCTTGGCCGCAATTTCTTCCAGGTCCTTGGCGATGGCCACCAGGTCCTTCTTGTGCGTGTCGCGGATGACCGGAACGATCAGGCCGCCTTCGCCCTTCTCGCCCAGCGAAACGGCGACGCCCAGCTGGACGCCGTTGTTCACCACGATCTGATTGTCCGGCATGAGGGCCGCATTCAAGAACGGGAAGTCTTGCAGGCACTCGGTGAGCGCCTTGATGAGGAACGGAGTGTAGGTGAGCTTAACGCCGTACTGCTGCTGGAACGCGTCCTTGTTGCGCGAGCGGAACTCGACCATGTTGGTCACGTCCACTTCAATCAGCGTACTGACAGTCGGCACCGCGTGGCTGCGCACCATCGCCTCGGCGATCATCTTGCGCATGCCCGTCAGCGGCACCAGTTCCTGGCCGTCGCCCGCCGTGGTGGGTTCCACGGGCTTGACTTGCGGCATGCTCGGCGCGGCCGTCGGCGCGGCGCTGGACCTAGATCCCCGATTCTTCAGGTAGCCCTCAACATCCTTCTTATTGACCCGGCCACCAGCCCCCGATCCGGCAATGGATCGCAGCTCGCCTTCGCTCAGGCCGTGTTCTTTGGCCATGGCCCGCACCAACGGGCTGAACCACATGCGCTCGCCATTGTCGGCGGAAGCCGCCGGAACTTCTTCCTGCGCGGGAGCCGGTTCGCTCGCCGCCGGAGTCGCACTGGCCGCCGGCGCGGCCGGGGCCTCGGCGCTCACTTCGCCGGCCAGCATCTGCTTGGCCAGTTCGGCGTCTTCTTCAATGATGCCCATGGTGGCGAACACCGCAACGTCGCCGCCTTCCGGGATCAAAATCTTCACCAAAGTGCCACTCGCGGGAGCTCCCAATTCCGTGTTCACCTTGTCGGTCATGATCTCCACAACCGGTTCGTCTTCCTTGACAAAGTCGCCGACATTCTTGATCCAGCGACTGACCGTGCCCTCGTGGACAGATTCCCCGAGTTCGGGCATCAGGATTTCCGTGGCCATTACCTATCATTGTAGCCCGATGCCTTCCGGGACTCAGGGCTGACCCAGTAGTTTTTTGGGGGTCGTTCTCAGTTTGCGGTTGAGGAAACCTCGATCCGCCGCTCGAGCTGCTCCCGCACACTCGGCCACTCGCTGGCGATCACACTAAACATCGCCGTATCTCGGCTTTCTCCGGTGCAGGCGTAGTGGTGGCTGCGCAGGGTGCCTTCGTAGGTCGCGCCGATCCCCAAAATTGCCCGCCGCGAACGCTCATTGCGCGCATCGCACTTCAGCGTCACGCGCTGCAACCCGTGCGAGAATGCCTCCTCCAGCATCAGGAGCTTGCACGTCGGGTTCACCACGGTGCCGCGCGCCTCGGGCGCGTACCACGTCATCCCGATCTCCACCGTGCCAGCAGCGCGGTTGTGATCCATAAAGCAAGACTGCCCCACGGGTTGCCCTTGCGACTCCACAAGGTACGGGGTGTGGCCAACTGCCAGAGCTTGCTGCCAGTATTTGGCGTAATCCTCAGGCATCGGCCCCTGCGGATAGAGCGTGCAGAAGTAGCGGAAGGTGTCGTCCGCAACTAACCCTGCCAGCGCCGCCCCGGCCTCATCGGGCGCGACCTGGCGCAGGACGACGTCGCCCCGTTCCAGCCGAACCGAAGGAAACGCCATTGACTCAGCCCACCTGGGCGTCCAGGAAGCTGCGCAGGTCCGCTTCGGCGACCAGCGGCTCACCCGGCGCCACGTTGTTCAGGCGGCCGTCCTTCATCCACTTCTCGAGCTCATCCACCAAGGAGAACACGTGGTCGAAGGAGTCCGCCACAAACAGCAGCGGCTGGTAGTGGTCAATCTCAAAGTACTGGTTGATCACCCATTCCAATTGGAGCGGGTAGCGCTGGCAGTCCGGCGAATCAATGCTGTAGGCAATCTCACCGGCGCTACTCAGAAGGCCACTGCCGTAGACACTCAGCCCCTTGCCGTTCGGCCGTCGCATCAGGCCGAACTCAATCGTAAACCAAAAGAACCGCGCCATCGCCTTGATGATCGAATCCAGCACGCGGATCTGCTCATCGGGGTCCTTGATGCTCTGAGCGTACTCGGCAGCGGTGTGGGCGCAATCCCCGAAACGCACCAACGTATCGGCAAAGGCCGGGTCGGTGTGCATGGGAACGTGCCCGGCGATGTCGTGGAAGATATCGGGCTCGGGGAGGTAATCCAGCTTGTCCAGCCGCCGCACCGTGATCGTCGTCGGGAAATCCCGCTCGCGCAGCGAATCAAAGAAACGAAACGCCGGCACATAACCCGCCACCGCCTTGGCCTTGAACCCCGTGAGCTTGCTCAGGAACTTATTGACATCATCCAGGCGCGGCACGCGCTGCGGGTCGAGACAAAGGTTCTCGATGCCCTTCATGAATTGGTCGTTGGCGTACCGCTCCCACAGCGGCAGCATTTGCGCGTAGAGGCGACGCCAGGCCTCGTGGTTATCCGCTGAGTACAGATCGAACGGCTGCTCGATGTAAATCTCACCGTTGGCCTTGGCGGCCTCGATAAACGGAGCTTCGGTGGTGGTAAGGCCACTCCCCGGGGCAAAACTAGGCATCTCAATTCTCCTGCACTGCCCACCATTTGGGCACGCGGGCTATAGGAATGAAGGTACCCGAGCCAGAACCCGGACGAAGCGGCCTAAGGCGATTCGCTCGCCTTTACATATCCGAGGCTTCGCGGCGGTCGTGAATCACGCCCCACAGCGCCAAGCCCACACAAAGGAAAAGCGGACCGAGGAAGGCCACCCAGTGCAGGCGCTGCATCCCGTCGCCAATGTTGCCAAAGGTGTTGTAGAGCGGGTCGCTCAATCGGCTCACGTGCCGCACATACACAAAAATCGAGGTGAAAACTAAGACCGGGAGCGCGATCCACTTCATGAATCGCGGGGTGCCGTGCACCTGCCGCTGTAGCATCATGCCAAACCAGCCCAGGGCCAAAAGCGGCGGCACCACGCCCAATCCGAGGAGCGTGGTGCGCAAACTACCTTGCGTGATCTCGGCGAGCGGCATCAAATCGAACATTGCTGAGTTCAGTTCCGCAATTCTCGGGCCAATCGCCAGCCGGTCACACCTTAGAGTTCGAAGCGGCCGTCGGAGGCGTTGCCGCCACCTTGAGCGATGCGCTTCACAAAGCTAATGAGTTCCGCCGGGTTAAACGGCTTGGTCAGATACATATCCGCGCCGTAGTGATAGCCTTCGAACACGTCCTTGTCCTGCGCCTTGGCCGTGAGCATGATGACTGGGAGGTCCATGGTGGCGGCATCCTTGCGGAGCGCCTTGAGGACTTCAAAGCCATCCATGTACGGCATCATTACGTCCAGCACGCACAGGTCCGGCTTTTCAGAACGAACCTTTTCCAAGCCTTCCTTACCGTCGTAGGCGGTTACCACTTGGTAGCCCTGGCGTTCCAGGTTAACCTGGATCAGGCGCACAATGTGGCGCTCGTCATCGCAAACAAGAATCTTCAGCGGCGGCATATGCGTAACCCGTCGAGGACGTCGTTGTCACTCTACCCGACGATTGGGGCTAGGTCAAGAGATTCCGGGGGCCGGAGGTACCCTTCCCCCCGTGAAATTGTGCCGTTTCGTACTCCACGCCGAACCCCAAACTCCCCGATCCGGCCTGTATTACGAAGGAAGGTTCTACGAAACCGACGGCGAAAAGGCCATCGGGATTCATGACTCCGATTCTGCCGGATTGCTGGCGCCGATCATTTTGGCCCCCAGTGTCCGGGTCCTTGAGACTCAGCCGCGCGGCGAAGGCGGCACCGACTGGGGCTATCAACTGGGTAACCCCACCCGTATGGTGGGCAGCAACAGCGAGATCGAGCTGCCCGAAGAGATTGAGGGTCTAGATGTGGAGGCGCGGATCGCCCTGGTGGTGAGCGGTCGCGGACAGTACGTGCGGCCCGAAGAAGCTCACGAATTCATCCTGGGCTACGCCCCTACACTTTTCTTTAAGCTCCCCGAAGAAGCCGAGCACACCGCCGCCCACGGACTGCCCGTGGGGGCCGCCAATGATGTGTTCTGGGCGCTCGGCCCGGTGCTAACCACGCCCGACGAACTGATTGACAACCTCGGTGAATCCCTCACCGACTACTCCTGGCAGTATCGCCTGCGGCTGAACGGCGAAACCCTCTCCGAAGCCGAAACCCTCCAAGGCCCGTACGGCGAGGCCATGGCGTTGGCGTCACGCTTCGGGCCGCTCATGCCGGGCGAAGTCTTTGCCGGCCCCGCCCTCGCTCACGCACGCGGCGGCGGCCAATCCGTGCGGGCGGGCGACACCATCGAGCTTGAAGTGCAGAAGCTTGGCCGTTTGGTCGTGCGCCTGGTTTAAGTTTTCGTCAAACTGAGGGTGACATGGCGGTAACCAAAGTCACCCTCTCCAACGGCGTCCGTATTCTGGTGGAGCCAATGGACCAACTGGCCAGCGTGGCCATTGGCCTGTGGTGCCACACCGGCAGCATTGATGAGACCCCGACCGAAGCGGGCATCACCCACTTTATTGAGCACATGCTCTTTAAGGGGACGAAGACACGAACCTCGCCGCAGATCGCCCAGGCCATTGAGGGGCGCGGCGGGATGCTCAACGCCTTTACGGACAAGGAACGCACCTGCTATTACTGCCGCCTGCTGAGCGACGACCTGGAGACCGGCATTGACGTGCTGTGCGACATGATCAACAACAGCCTGCTGGACCCCGAGGAAATCGAGCGTGAAAAGAAGGTGGTGCAAGAAGAAATCCGCCGCAGCGACGACGAACCGGGCGACCATGTCCACGAACTGCATCTCGAGCAGCTGTGGCCCTCTAGCCCCTACGGCCTGCCCGTCATTGGCACCCACCAAAGCGTGGCCAGCTACAGCCGGGACGACATCGTTCGTTACATGGAGCGCCGCTACCACGGGGGCAATTTGCTTCTTTCCATCGCCGGACGGGTGGACGTGGATGAAGTGGTGCGCATGGCCGAATCTCGACTTGGGCACCATCCAGCGGGAGCGCCCTCCGAACCGCTTCCCCGTCCCCACCACCAAGCCGGGGAGCGCATTGTCCGCAAGGAAGTCGAGCAGGTGCATTTCTGCATCGGGGCCGCCGGATGCGCCTACACGGATTCGGACTATCCCACCCAGTGGGTGGCGGATTCAGTGATGGGTTCGGGCATGGGGAGCCGTTTGTTCCAAGAAGTCCGCGAGCGACGCGGCCTGGCCTACGCCATTGGCAGCTACGGCCTTTCCTATCGCTCCGGCGGGGCGTATACGGTTTACGGCGGTACGGGCCTGGCCACCTGGGCGGAAACCCAAGAGGTCGTGCACCAAGAGCTCGATAAACTCATCAACGAACCGGTCCCCGCGGAAGAGCTCGACCGCGTGAAGGTGCAACTGGCGGGCAATATGATTCTGGGTCTCGAAGCGGCCAGCCCGCGCATGATGCGGATGGCGCGCAACGAACTCAACTATGGCCGCGAGGTTCCGATTGAAGAAGTTCGAGGGATGATCAACGACGTCACGCCCGAGCGGATCCAGGAGTGGGCGGGACGATGTCTCTCTCGCGACCAACGCCGCGTCACGGCCATTGTCCCGAATGAAGCCTAGTCCGCTCACCCTCATCCAGTCGGCGCTGGCCTCCTCCAACGGGGCCGAGAGTCTGGGCGCGGTGGCCCAAGCCGTGCGGGCTGCCTGGGCGGCCGATACGGTGGACTGGCTGGAAGACCAAGAGGAATCCTTGGAATGGCTGCACAGCCACGATCACCCCGAAATGGTGGGGCGAATGCGCATGGCCAAGGGGGCCGGGCTGGCGGGTCAGGCGCTTCGGACCAGCGAGATCATTTGGGTCACGGATGACCTCGCCGCGCACGAAGAGGACGCCAAGCTTCCTTTCTCGGAGGAACGCCCCTACCAGGCATCTTTGGTGCTACCGCTGACCGGAGATGCCACGGAGTCGGCGATTGTCTTGAGATTCCTCAAGCCCATTGACCGTCAGGAGGAGTTGGCTGAGCAGTGGCGCGAGGCCCTGTCGCTCTTTTGGCTAGGCTACACCAGCGCCCGACGCCACCAAGCGGAGCCCGACCCTGAAGGCGTGCTCTCGGAAGTCTCCGAAACGCTCCTCGGCAGCCAATATCCCGAAGAGATTCTCCAGCACCTCGTGCAATTTACTGCGCGGCGCTTCAGCTACAAAGTTGTAACCGTGCGGCTGCTGGACGAAAAGACGCAATCGTTGGTGCTGCGCGCCACCCAGAGCGGCAACCGCGCCTACCGGCGCAAGGCGGCGCTCCCCTTCGGGACCAGCATCGCCGGCAAGGCCATGCGCCAAAAGCGCACCGTCACGGTACTTGACGTGCAAGAGGACGAAACCTACGTCGGCCACGACCTTGCCGAAGAGCAAGGCCTGCGCTCCATGGTGTGCGTGCCGCTGACCGTTTTTGAGCGCACGATCGGGGTGATGTCTTGCTACACCGCTGAGCGTCGCCAGTTCACGGCCGATGAAATTCGAACTCTCGAAGCCCTGGCCCGCCAAACCGCCGTCAGCATCGAACACGCGCGCCTGCAAGTGCGCACCACACTCATGCAAGAGATGCACCACCGGGTGAAGAACAACTTGCAACAAGTGGCTTCCCTGCTACGCCTGCAGATGAACCAAAGCCAGGACCACCACGTGGACGAAGCCCTGGGCGACTCCCTGGGGCGCATCCTCGCCATTGCCTCGGTTCACGATCTGCTGAGTCGCGACGATCTAGACCACGTCGGCCTGCGCTCGCTGGCTGAGAACCTCATTCAACACACCTCACAGAGCATTCTTCGCGGCTCCGGCATTCGGTTCCAAGTGCAGGGAGACGACACGTCGCTCAGTACCAGCCAAGCCACCCAGGTCGCCCTCATTCTCAATGAGTTGATCTTGAATGCGGTGGAGCACGGGTTTGGCATGGACCAAACCGGTCAAATCCACGTGACGGTGGAGGTCAACGAGACTCAAGTGGACCTGTGGGTGAGCAACGATGGCCACCGATTGCCGGAAAACTACAGCGAACAGGAACCTGGTTTGGGCCTGCAGATTGTCAACAGCCTGGCGCGTGCCCTGCGCGGGACCTTTACGATGAAGGATGAACTCGGCTGGACCGTGGCGCATCTTAGTTTTACAAGAACTTTGGGCGAGTAGTAACGCTCGGCCTTGTTCTTGCGTTTGACACTTAGAGATGCTTAGTTTGGCCCTCGCTCTGGTTGCCCAAACCACCCCCACGATGCCGCCGGTTCCGGTGGTGACGGGGACGGGTGTGGCCTACATTGCGACCAGCGGGCGTACGGCCACTCCGCGCCTCTACGATTGGGGGCGCCCCTTTAGCGAGAACCGGGCTGCGGTCGGTATCGAGCAGCGCGCGCACTACATTTCCCCCACCGGGCAAGTTCTTTTGTCACTGGCCTTTCCCGAAGCAGGAAATTTCCGCCAGGGTCTAGCTCCGGTCGGCCATGCCGTAAAGCTAGGTTATATCAACCCGGCGGGTGACTGGGCGATCCCGATGACGTTTGATGTCTATCCAGGCGCCTACGAGGGCAAGGCCGAGTTCCGAGAAGGACTGGCGCTGGCCAAGAAAAACGGGCAGTTCGGCTACATCCGCCCGGATGGCACCTGGGCGATCAAGCCGCGTTTTCGTAACGCCGAGCCGTTCCGCAATGGCTTCGCGCGCGCCCAAACCGCCGATGAGCAGGGCTTGATTGACACCGAGGGGCAGTTCGTTTTCACCGAAGGTGAAGTGGTCGGCGATGTGTCCGAAAACCTCTTCCCCGTCCGCACCGAAGGTCGCATTGGCTACGCCGATACCGAAGGCATCCTGCGCATTCCCGCTAAGTTCACGCAAGCCGGCACCTTCCAAGACGGACTGGCATGGGCGGTGGAAGGCGGCAAGCTGGGCTACATCAACCCCAAAGGCGAGTGGGTGATCCGGCCGACGTTCCGGCCGGATCCCGTGGTGGGCGGCGGCAACTTTACGCAGGGCTTCGCTTGGGCCGTGCGAGAACGCGCGGGCCAGCTGGAAACCGTGTTTATCGCCCGGAACGGCAAAGTGCAATTCGATCGCACGTTCGACTTTGCCGATGACTTCACCCACGGTCTCGCCTACTTTGAGCTCGGCGAAACCATGGGCCTCATCAGCACCACCGGCGAAGTGGTGTGGTCGGCGCCCTTTGCGGGCACCGCTTACTAAGCAGGCTTACGGCAAGCGGACGTCGTAGTACACCGGCAGGTGGTCGCTGGCGCGATCTCCCTTCTCCACGTACTCCACCGGGCCGGATTCCGGCACGTTCACTCGGCCACCACGTCCTCGCAAAGCATCAGCACCGGCGTACACCGTTGCGGTCGGCGGGCTCACGCGGAAGATCTGCGGGCTCACCAACAGGTTGTCGAAGAAGGACTCACGCACCTTCACGTCGCGCGGGAACTCGTAGTCCTTACCACGCAGTCTGTCGTTATCGGCCTTCGCGCCCCGGCTGATGGGGGTCAAGGCTTGGCCCCGGAAGTAGAAACTCATGCCGATGGTGACGTAATCCTGTTCGTTCAGACGGTCGCACACATTCACCAGGAGCTTGGGGGTCACTCGCCCAGCCGTGGCGCGGGGGTCACCCGTTTCCAGGATATTCACGCTGCGGTCATCCGGCGCGTCGTTCATGTCGCCACCCAAGAGCACGAACGGCTCGTTCTTCTCCTTGATGTAAGCGGCCAACAGGCTGGCGTGTTGCTCGCGCTGCGGATCGGTGGTGGCGCGGCCACCGCGTCGGCTCTTCATATGCGTGGAGTACACCGTGATCTTGTCGCCCTGCGGATTGACGACAACTGCGCGCATGACGTCGCGCTTGCCCGGGAAAGCGAAATCGAGCTGAGGATCAGTAAAAATGAGGCCGCTGGATTCGATCTTCCAGGGCTTCTTCACCACGATTCCCACTTCTTGCGCCTCCTTCGGGTCATCCAGCAAGGCGATCTCATAGTTCTGATCGAAAACTTGGCGCAAAGCCTTCAGGCTCGAAATCTCTTGCACCGCAATGATGTCCGGCTTGATGTTGCCGATGACCGACTTGAGGTTCTTAATGCGGTCCGGGTTCTCGTTTTCGGCCAACCACTGGATGTTGTAGGTCATGAACCGGGCGCCACGCTTCTCCACCGGAGCCGTGGGGTTCGTTTGACCGTTCTGGCCCACTTGGGCCCGAACCACCGGCACCGAGGCCAAGATCAGGGCTCCCACGATGGGAATCAACCACGAACGCCGAAGACGCATAGAGGTGAAGATACCAGGGGACCGGGGCGGTACTCTGGCAACATGGCACGGAAGCCCACACTGAGTCCCAGCCGCATCACCACGTTCCTGGCCTGCCCGGTCAAATACAAATGGACGTACGTGGACCGGCGGGGTCGTTGGTACCTCCGCTCCAAGGCGCACTACTCGTTCGGCACGTCGCTTCATAACGTTTTACAGAGGTTTTACGATTCAAAGGACGGCGGCGTAACAACGACTGAGGAAGCCGTGGCCGCCCTGGAGGAAGCCTGGATTGACGCGGGCTACGAGAGTCAATCCGACATGATGGAGGCCCTTGCCGAGGGCAAGGACATCCTTACCAACTATCTGGAGGAGGTGGCGGCTCCCGTCACCGCGAACACCCTGTTTGTGGAGAAGACCCTGCGCACGGATCTCGGTCCATTCGTGTTGCTCGGGCGCATAGACCGGCTGGACGAACACGAAGACGGCACCCTCGACGTGGTGGATTACAAGAGTGGGCGCGGCAACGTGACCTCCGAAGAGGTCCACGCTGACCTCGCGATGGGCGTGTACCAGGTGCTCGTGCGCGCCAACTACCCGGATCGAAACGTGCAGGCCACCATCGTGGCCTTGCGGGCGGGAGCTTCGGCCTCGGCGCAACTCAATGATGCCGAACGCGAAGAGTTCATCAACGACATCGTGGAGATCGGCGAGCGGATTCTCAATGCCGACTACGAGAGCATGGAGCCCACCCCCAAGGCACTCTGCCCCCGGTGCGATTTTCTGCCGCTATGCCAGAAGCACCCGGATTTTGCTGAAGGCGTAAAGCCATGGCTGGCGCAGGCCAGCCCGACTCCTTAGCGCTTCGCTTCCAGGCCCGGATACACCCCGGAGGAGCTCGCATCTACGATTTGGCGGGCCGTTTCTTGCAGCAGAGCCACGTCCACTTTCAGGCTATCGCTGGCAAACTGTTCCGGGTCCATCGCTTGCCCGGCCATCGAGCCGTGGGCCATCAGCGCGGCGCGGTCTTCCATAGATTCGCCCAGCCGCCAGTCCGGCCCGATCCAGAACGGATCCATCGGCAGGCCCGTATCCAGGCTGCCCATCACCAGCATCCGGGCGCGGTCCAAGGTCACCTTGTCCCAGGTGTCAATGTCGGCCCGCATGGCTTCCCAACTCGCGTTGAGTTCCGCGGCAGCATCTGCGCTTTCTGCCCGTTGCGCCACAAACCGCGGCAACCAGCCATCGCGCTGCGGCCACAGCACCAGTTGCTGGCGGTAGGTGTAGCCGAGCTTCTCACGTAGCACGCGGGTCATCGAGCCATCTTTGCCCACGCCCAGGGCGTAGAGCGCCAGGATGCGCGGGGCAAAGTCGGGGGCTCCGGGCTTCAGGAGCGGCGCCTGCCACTCCCAGAAATCCACGCGCCCCGGTACGCCCTTAATGGGGCGGGCATTCACGTCCCTCGGCATGCTCGGCGGATCGGTGATGCGATCCCGGAAGTACTTCACCACCTCTCGCTCGCCTTCGCTGGCCGCGAGGTCACCCATCACCACCACGTGCATGCGCTCCACGCGGAACGCGGCCTGGTACACCCGCTTAATGTAGGCGTTGTCCACCCGCGTCATCTCCGGTTCCTGCGCGTCGCCCCATAGCACCCAAGGGTTGCCTTCGGTCTTGCGCCGTTGGACGGCCTTCTCCACATCCAAGGTGGAGAGCCGAGCATCAGTCGCCATGCCCGCTGCAATTTGAGCGGCAATATCTGTGCCTCCCTTAGGCGCGCTCACTTGGATGAGAATCCAGTCAGAAAAGACCTGAACCCGCGGGGCCACGCCGGCCTGGCTTCCGTAGGCAAAGATCACGCGGCGGCTGTAGGCACCACTGCCTTCCATCAGGGTCTCCCCGATCAAGCGCCACGCAGTGTGGTTACGGCCACCCATGTTGTCCGGGGCGGGCACTGCCACGCACACCGTCACCCTGCCGGAATCCGGAACCGCGACTTCGGTGATCTGCGGCATGGCCGGGGTTTGCCCCAGCGCCGCCGCAAAGATGAGGCTGGCAAGGGTGCTCATTGGCCACCTCCCACTTCGACGATTACGGCTCGGTCGGACCGGAACCTCGCCAGTCCGGCGGCAAATTGCTCCACCGTCATCGTGGCGGCCTGGTTCTCCATGTCGTCCAGTGTGAAATTGGGGCGCTGGATGAGCAGCATGCCCATGATCGCACCAAAGGCCAAGGCGTCGGCGCGTTGGCTCCGAATCCAACCCAATAGATAGCCCTGCCCCACTGGGAAAGACAGTTCCGGTTGAACCATATCCACTTGTTTAAGAGCGGCGGCATCGGCCCCTCGCAGGATCACCAGACCCGGACGGGTGGTGGGGGTGTAGACCGGCTGAACATCCGGGAATTCCGCCCGAATCGCAAAAGCAGCCGCCAACGTGGCCAAGGTCGCAGGGTCGCCCAGGCCCGGCACAATCGCGGCCCGCCCGGCGCCCCCGGGCGAGAGGCCCTTACTCACGCTAATGGGCTCCTCGTCGTTGTCAGGGAACCGTTCCGGCCCGCTAGGGAGGTCACCGATAACGGCGCGCATCGGACCCAACCACGCATTGGGGTCACTCGCCGAAACGATCACGAGCGCCATCCCGTTCCCGACCATTTGACGCCGGTGGAGGTCGCGCAGGTCTTCGGCATTCAGGCCAGCCATGGCTTCCAACGACCCAAACGGATTGCGGCCATCCGGTCCAAAGGCGGCCAGCCAAGCGGCATCGCTCACCGCATCCAGGTCGGTGCGCAGGGCGGCTTCCTGGCGCATGATCGCGACTTCCTTCTTCACCGCTTCCTCGCTCACCTGGAGCGGCGCGGTCATCTTGCGCACGATGTCGAGGGCCAACTCCTCTGCCCCGACCGGGCCTTGAATCTGGAACAGTGTGATGTCGCGCGTCGTTTGGGCGGTGAGGTAGCAACCCATCCGCTCCAGTCGCCGGTCAATCGTTCCATCTCCTCGGGCTACAAAGTGCTCCCAAAGGTGGCGCAGGCCGTGACGCTCCTCGGTGTCCCGTACGTTGTCGGCGCTAATCGCCAACGTCACACTGAAGGTGGTGCGCTTGGGTTCGAACTGAGCAAAGGTAACCGCACCGTTTTCCAGGAACTCCCGGCGGCGCATCTCCTCGGGGGCCGTGGGCGGGGCCCCAAATGCCAAAGTGCAGCCGCCCACCAGGGCGACCAAAAGAGTGCGGGCGAGCACGCGGCTAGTGTACCGGAAGCTCATCGCAGGTAACTCGCGCCATTGATGTCAATCACGATGCCGCTCATATATTCCGTCTCGTCGCGCAGCAAGATGGCGATGGCGGCGGCGCAGTCCTCGGGGCTGGCCATGCGCCCGAGCGGGATATCGGCCAGGATCTGCGGCAGGCGGGTTTCCATGCCCTCCCGGGCCATGGCGGTCTCCACCCAGCCGGGGGCAATGGCCATGTGCCGAATGTTGAGCTTGGCGTGTTCCACCGCGAGGGCGCGGGTGAGATTGAGCAGCGCCGCCTTGCTGACGCTATAGGCGCTGGCGTTCGCCTCGCCCCGGTGCCCCACCCGGCTGGCCACGTTGACAATCCGCCCGCCGCCTTGCTTGGCAAAGTGAGCCACCGCCTCGTGGATCATCGCCAGGGGCGAGTAGAAGTTCACTCGCATGGTCGTTTCGTAGACGTCTTGTAAAGTGGCCGCATCCGCCTCAAGCATGCTGACCTTGGTGTAAATGCCCGCGTTGTTCACCAGCGCCTGCACGGGGAGGTCGGTCAGCACCTGCTGCATCATGGCGCGGGCCGCCGCCGGGTCATCGAGGTCACAGGCGTAGGAACCCGCCCAGGCATCGCCCAGAGCTTGCTTCACCTCTTCCGCCGCCGCGTGGTTGGTGCCGTAATGAATCGCCACTCGCCAGCCGTCGTCTTTGAGGCGCAAAGCCGTCGCTCGGCCAATGCCGCGCGAGCCTCCGGTGACAAAAACAACTTTTTCCGACATTTCGCTCAACCTTGGCACCCGTTTGGACGTTTATACTTGCAAGATGAGCACAAATCGGGCTCCTGGGCGCAGCGAACTAGGGTTTTTACGAGTGTGGGCACTGGCCGGTGTTGGCTTCGCGACCATTGGTTTGGGGTGGACTCTCGTTGCCGACTCCAAGGCCACCGACGCCGCCAACAAGGTCACAGTCTCGGTCTACATGAGCACCGACTGCCCCGTGGCCATGCGCACCGCCCCGCGCCTGGCGCAGATGGAAACCGAATGGGAAGCCAAGGGCGTGGAGTTCACTGCGTACTTCCCCAACGAAGGCGAAACTCAGCGCCGCGTGGCCGACTACATGCGCGACCGCAAACTCGACTTCCCCTTCCGCCTCGATGTCGGTGGGAGCAAGGCGAAGTCGTCCGGCGTGGAGATTGTGCCGACCGTTGTGGTCCGCCGAGGTGATACCGTGCTCTACCGTGGCCCGATGGACGACGCCAAGGTGACCGAGGAAGTGAAAACCCACTACCTCAAGGATGCCCTCACGGCCGCCCTGGACGGCAAGGAACCCAAGATCAAGGAAGCCGAAGCCTTTGGCTGCTACCTCATGGCCGGTGACCCGATTCCCTCGATGGAGGAGGTGAACTACGCCGAGCACACCGCCGCCATCATCAATGACAACTGCTTGGTGTGCCACCGCCCAGGTGAGGTCGCGCCGTTCTCGCTCGAAGGCTACGACAATGCCCGCAAGTGGAGCCGCATGATCGCCAAGGTTTCCAGCGAGCGCCGCATGCCGCCGTGGCTGGCCGTGGAGGGCGTGGGCGAATTCAGCCACGAAATGCGCCTGACCGAGCGAGAGATCGCTACCCTTGCCCAATGGGCGGAAGCCGGTGCCCCCAGCGGTGACCTGAGCAAAGCCCCGAAGGCCCCCGAGTTTCCGGTCGGTTGGCGTCTCGGCGAACCCGACATGCTGATTTCGATGCCCAAGCCATTTAAGCTGGGCGAAGATGGCCGCGACGAGTACTGGAACTTCGTCATCAAGCCGGATATCACCGAGCCGGTCTACGTGCAAGCCATGGATGTCAAGCCCGGCAACAAGGCCGTGGTGCACCACGTCATTGCCTTCATCGATGAGAAAGGCGTGAGCGACAAGCTGCTCGAAGGCGGGCGCGATGGCGGCTACCAAACCTTTGGCGGGCCGGGCTTCATCCCTGATAACGCCCTGGGCGGCTGGGCGCCGGGACTGCAACCGGAACGCCTGCCCAAGGGCGCGGGCTTCCTGCTCAAGCCGGGCGCGCGCATCGTGATGCAAGTGCATTACAGCAAGTCCGGCCGTGAAGAAGTGGACCAAACCAAGATGGCCCTCTACTTTGCCAAGGAACCGGTGACCATGCCGACCGAGATTGCCTGGCTGGCCAACCCCGCCATCCGCATCCCGGCGGGCAACGCCAAGGCCGAATTCAAGCAGACCATCCCGCTGCCGGTGGACGTCACGCTTTACAGCCTGATGCCCCACATGCACCTGCTGGGCAAGGAGATGCACGCCACGTTGATCCACCCGGATGGCACCCGAGAGCGCTTGATTTCGATCGACAAGTGGGACTTCAACTGGCAACTCAACTACATGCTGAAGGAGCCCAAGCTCATCAAGCGCGGGAGTCGCATCGAAATCGTGGCGGTGTTCGATAACAGCGAGGACAATCCCTCAAACCCGAGTTCCCCGCCGCGCGAAGTGCGCTGGGGCGAGGAGACCACCGACGAGATGATGTTGCTAGTCGCCGGGGTACACATTCACTTGCCGGGCGGGGCGCGCAGAGCGGGCTCCCTCTAGGCCGAGTGAGTGAAACCTTGAGCGTAGTCGTTGTGATTCCGGCCCGAATGGGCGCAACTCGTTTCCCGGGCAAGCCGTTGGTGGATTTGCTCGGGAAGCCGATGGTCCAGTGGGTGTGGGAAGCCTGCACCAAGTCCGGGATTTCGTCAGAAATCTACATCGCCACGCCGGATGAAGAGATTCAGGCTGCCGCCGAGGGCTTTGGCGCGCGCGTCATCATGACCCGCCACGACCACGTGAGCGGCACCGACCGCATCGCCGAAGTTGCCACCAAGGTGCCGGGCGACATTTTCCTCAACGTGCAGGGCGATGAGCCGCTGGTGCAAGCCGGCAGCATTGCCGCCGCCGCCCAGCCCCTGGTGGCCGATGCCAGCCTGCAAATGGGCAGCGTGTGGACGGAGTGCCCCGAGGACGAATACGACAACCCGGCCGTGGTGAAGGTGGTGACCGACCTCGCCGGCGATGCGCTCTACTTCTCCCGCCACTGCATTCCTTTCCCGCGCAACCCGCGCGTCGGCATCGTGAAGAAGCACCTCGGCATCTACGCCTACCGCCGCGAGCCGCTCCTGGCTTTCAACACCTGGGGCGCCAGCGAACTGGAGCGCACCGAGCAACTGGAGCAACTGCGCTTTATGGAGCACGGGGTACGCATCCGCATGAGCCAAGGCGCAGGCAGCGAACTGGCCGTGGATACGCCGGAGCAAGCCGACCAAGTCCGCGAAATGATGGCCGCGCGGGGCTACGGCGCGTAGCCGTCCGCCCCCTCCTTGCGAGTACAATAACCGTTCGGAGCTCAAGGGCGAGCAACGACCTTTTGATGCGCCATGGAGGCACCCTCGGCCTACAACGATGCGCGAGTGGTTGCCGCTCGCGAGAAGCTTGCAAGCAAGTTCCGGGAGCTACGCCCGGACCACGAGGACTCGCGCATTATGGCGGCCATGGACTTGGCCGCGACCGCCCACGATGGTCAGTTCCGCCGCAGTGGCGAACCCTACGTCACCCACCCCGTTGAAGTCGCGCTGATCTGCCTCGAGCTCCGGCTGGACGACGATGGCATCATCGCCGCCCTCCTCCACGATGTCATCGAGGACACCGAGGTCACCAATGCGGAGGTGCGCGACCAGTTTGGGGAGGACGTGGTGCAACTGGTGGAGGGCGTCACCAAGCTCGAAAAGGGCGTGCGGCCCGATGGCACCGCTAACCAGGCCGCCCGGGCCGAAACCTTGCGCGCCGCCGAGAGCCTGCGCAAGATGCTCATCGCGATGTCGCTCGACATCCGCGTGATGATCATCAAGCTGGCCGACCGGCTGCACAACATGCGCACGCTGGACAGCATGCCGTCCGATCGTCGCATCCGCATCGCGCAGGAGACGATGGACGTCTACGCTCCCTTGGCCGCGCGGCTCGGGATTTGGCAGATCAAGTGGCAGCTAGAAGACCTCTCGTTCAAGGTCTTGCATCCCAAGGAGTTCCGGGAGATCACCGAGGCGGTGGCGAAGTCTCGGCAGCACCGCGAAGACGAACTCAAGGAATCGATCCGGATTCTGAAGGAGCGCCTGGAATCCAAGGGCTTGCACAACACCCAGGTCATCGGGCGGCCCAAGCACCTCTACAGCATCTTCAACAAGGTCGTTAAGCAAGGCATCCCGTTCGAGCAGATTTACGACCTCATTGCCCTGCGCGTCATCGTGAGTCAGGCCTACGAGTGCTATCTCGCGCTGGGCTACGTCCACGATCTGTGGCTGCCCATGCAGGGCTTGTTTAGCGACTACATCAGCGCCCCCAAGCCTAACGGCTACCAAAGCCTGCACACAAAGGTGATTGGCCCCCACGGCGAGCCGATCGAGGTGCAGATCCGCACCCGTGAGATGCATGAGATTGCCGAATACGGCGTGGCCGCCCACTTTGCGTACAAAGAAGGCGAGCGGGCCAATGTGCGGGGAGAAGCCATTGCGGAACTGCGCAAGCAGATTGCCGACTGGTCGAATGACTCCTCGAACTCGCGCGAATTCCTCAAGGCGGTCTCCACCGACTTTTTCAGCGAACAGGTGTTCGTGTTTACGCCCAAGGGCGACGTTTTGGACCTCCCGGCGGGCTCGACTCCGATTGACTTCGCGTTCCGGGTCCACACCGATCTCGGGCTCATCACGGTGGGCGCCAAGATCAACGGCCGTATTGTGCCGCTGAGCACCAAGCTCCAGAACGGGGACCGGGTGGAATTGGTGACCCGGCGTGACGCCCAGCCCAGCCTGGACTGGCTGGAGTTTGTGCAGAGCCAGCACGCCCGCAGCAAGATTCGGGCGTACTTCCGGCGCCGCAACCGCGCCGAGAACACCTCGCGCGGCAAGGAAGCCATTGAAGCCGAACTGAAGCGATTGGGGCTGGAACCCCGCGCCCTCACAGCCGATGATTCTGTGCAGAAGGTGCTCGTCCACTTCAAGCAAGTGGACAACGTGGCCGACCTCTTTGCTCGGGTGGGTGAGGGCCTGGTTTCGGTGCAAAGCGTGGCGATGCGCCTGCGGGAGCTTGTGCGCCCCGAAGCCCCTGCCGAAGCCAAGGACCCCTTCCGGCTCAAGGGCAGCCGCGCCACCCAGGAGGCCCGCACCAGCATGGAAGGCGTGCTCTCGCGCCGGGCGCGCTGCTGCCTGCCCGTGCCGGGGGATGATGTGGTGGCCTATGTTTCGCGCGGGCGCGGCTTGCTGATTCACCGCCGGGTGTGCCCGGATGCCATGGCGCTCATGGACAAGGAACCGGAGCGCATGACCGGCCTGGACTGGGAGCCCGACGACAACGTTTACGACGTGGTGCTCATTGTGGTGACCCTGAACCGGCCGGGGTTGCTAGGCGAGATTTCCAGCTTGCTGGGTGAGTTGAAGACCAACATCAGCGCCGTGAAGGCCAAGACCGGCCCCACCGCTGAGATCAGCCTGCAGATTGACGTGCGCGACAGCAAGCACCTGCAGCACGTGATGAACCAGATTGGGCAGATGAGCGACGTGATCTCGATTCTGCGGGCGTTCGGGCGGGGCAAATTTAAGTGAGAGCGATTGTCCAAAGAGTGCAGTGGGCGCGGGTGAGCGTGGATGGCGCCGTGGTGGGGCACTGCGGCCCCGGGCTGATGGTGCTGGTGGCGGCGCACCGCGATGACACGCCGGCCGACATTGCCACCGTGGCCAAGCGAGTGGCCAACCTGCGCATTTTCAACGATGCTGAAGGGCGGATGAACCTGGCCTTGGCGGATTTGCCGCCCTCTGATCAGCCCGAGATCTTGGCGATCTCGAACTTCACACTCTACGGCGACACGACTCAGCGGCGGCCCAGCTTTGTGCTGAGTGCGCCCTACCAGCAGGGGGAGCGGGCGTTTGGTGAGTTCGTGGAGGCGCTGCGTGGGCACGGCCGCACCGTGAGCACGGGGGTGTTTGGCGCGGACATGAAGGTGGAGCTGCTGAACGATGGCCCGGTGACGGTGATCGTGGATCAGGTTTCGGAGAACAACTTAGTCTGACCATCTTGGTCAAAATCTCACAGAAGAGTTGCCCAGAAAAAAGTGGCAGATTAAGAGTTTCCTAGATGGTGATATAGATGCAAGCGGTGATCTCAACCGTCAAATGGGCAAAGGCGAAAGTGGATGGGCAAGTCGTTGCCCACTGTGGCGTGGGTTACATCCTCTTCGTTGAAGGGCATGCGGAGGATACGCCTGACGTCTACGAGTTGATTTCAGAGCGCGTCATCCACAATGAGGCGATCTTCGACCGAGAACGCGGCGTTAGCGAGTGCCTTTGGCAACTCCCGCCTTCGGATGAACCGGACATTCTCGCCGTTCCCTACTACGCCGTCAGGGACCTGAATCAGCTGTTCTTCGTTATGGGGTTTAGTGACCGAGCCGAATTTGAGCCCCATAATCGCGGTCTTCTGGAACTCGTTGCCATCCTCCGAGCCAAGGGGCGACGGGTAAGCATGGTCGAGTCCGGCATGGTCGTCGACCTTGATCTCGAACCCATGAGCTCAGTAGCACTTATCGGGATCAAACCCAAGAAAAAGGCTGCCACAGACTCAAAGCCGAAGAAATCTAAGGACCCTCAAAAACACAAGACCCCTCCCGGACGGAAGGGGTACCTTGCGCTTTCGGACTACAGGGAGGTCAGGAGTTCATCGCCGACCCGTCCGAAGGAGTGAGTTACTAAAACCCACGACCTCCCTTGCGCATGTTACTGTCACTCATTTGATTGAATGCCACCTCCTTTCTAGTATTAGCCCGCCTCGCGCGATGCGGACTTACTTATCTGTACGTTCGGCGGGGGTGGAAAGTGTCTCGTTCTTCTTTTCCGCCTCATCCAGCCGTTGAATGGCCGACTCAAAACTGCGCCGCACGGCCCCAGGCGTCATCGAGAGCGCGGTCATCGCCTTGGGGTGCCCCACCACGATGCTGAGCGACTGCGAACCCTCGGGCTCAAAGGCGTTGCCAATCATCAGCACACTGCCGCCATCGCGCCAAAACGCATACCGGAACTTCCCTTGCCCAATCGTCTCGTCGGGATAACCGAAGTAACCGGAATAGCGGTCAATGGCGGACTGCACCGCATTGTCTTCCACCCCTTCTTCGGTCGTCATGGCCAGTACGATTCGGTCTTCCAGGCTAATCACCGAGGCCGATACCGCCGTATCCGTCCAACCCCGGCTCACAAACGTTTTGCCAAACCCGGGGGGCACGTCGCTGGAATCATAAGCCCGGCGCGGCTTGGGCAGATACGCCCGGAAGTTGGCAATGCTATCGCCCACCGCTAGCCTTCCGCCTTCGGGCATCAGGGCAAGGCGCGTGTCGCTAAAGTCACCCGGATACTCAAGATCGAGTTCCGGTTGCGTGCTCTTGGCCACCGAGACGGGCTCCGGAGCGGCGCAACCCGCCCCCAGCCCCGCCACCAGGCTAATCAATAGCCAGGATGCGGTAGCGCTGGGTGCCGGCCGGGGCTTCCACTTCAATTTCATCGCCAACGTTTTTCTCCAAGAGGGCCGCACCCATCGGTGAGGTAATGCTGATTCTATCCTCCAGGGGGTCCGCTTCGAAGGCTCCCACGAGGTCAATGGTGAGTTCGCCACCCCATTCGAGGTCAGCGAGCTTGACCCGCGAGCCCAGGTGCGCGCCGCTCATCTGCGAGGGATCAATGACTTTGGCAAATTGGAGCGTCTTTTCGAGGTCGGCAATGCGGCCCTCCAGGCGCTGTTGGTTCAGCTTGGCCTCGTGATACATCGCGTTCTCGCGGAGGTCACCGTGCGATTTGGCTTCGCGGATGTTATCGGCGATGCGCGGACGCTCCACCATCTTCAACATCTCCAGCTCCTTGGCGAGCTTGTCGTACCCTTCACGACTTAGCATCACTTCGTCGGCCATAATCACCCTAGTCTAACATGGTTGGCACGCCCGAGTCAGGTCAGGTTCGCCTGGGAGTGGTGATTGTCAGCTACAACACCAAAGACCACCTGCGCGCCTGCCTGGAATCGTTGGGCGAGGCCGACGAGATCATCGTGGTGGACAACGCCAGCCGCGATGGCAGCCCCGAGATGGTGGCCGCCGATTTTCCTCACATCCGCTTGATTGCGAATGCTAAGAATCGCGGTTTTGGCGCGGCCAACAACCA
>DEIB01000016.1 GCA_002352215.1 Chthonomonas sp. UBA2785
ATCACCTTCACGCCGGAATTCGATGGCTTCCCGATGTTCAACCGGGAAGGCACGAAGCTCATCTTTGGCAGTAACCGTTTTGGCAAAGAGCAAGGCGAGACCAACATCTTTGTGGCGGATTGGGTGGAGCCCGACGTCACTCGCGTGAAGGCGGAGGCCACCGATGACGTGTGGCTCTACCCCTTTGCCACCAACCAGGACAGCGATTCGTTCCTTCGGGTTTGGGGCACGGGGGCTGACCTCGCCACCTTCACCGAGGACGGCGAAGATAGCGTGAGCCTGGTGCGCTTCCCGGCCATAACCGTACCGGCGGGGGACATTGTTTCGGCGCGGGTGGTGCTCACCCATGTGAACCCGGAAGGCGGCCAGCGCGCCAACGTTCGCAAGTATCCGATCGAGATTCGTTCCGTGAAGAGCGGCTTCAGCGAAAAGTCGTGGGCGCATGCCTTGGGGGCTACGCACTGGCCCGGCCCGAGAGTGCTGGGTTCGGCTCAGTTCGGCGAAACCCGCGAGGATGGTTCGTTCGAGATGGTGTTTGAAATCGCCCAAGTGGACAAGCTGCGCGAACTCCTAAGTGATCCGCTTGGCCCGGCCTTTGCCTTCACCAGCACGGCCCCGGCTTCCGAAGTCGGCCGCACGGGGGTTTACAAGTTCTTCTCACGCAACGCGCCGGATGCCGCCGTGCGCCCGCGACTCGAAATCACCGTCCGCTAAGTACAAGCACTAGCGCGGCGCGATCTTCGTGTCGGCAGAAGCCAGGGCTTCGGCAATGGCTTCGGCATACCGTGCACTGGCGCCCAGGTTCCGCTCCACCAGAGCCCGAGCCTGGGCGCTCATCTTTGCCCGTTGGCCTTCATTGGCCAGCAGCCCGACCAGCCGTTGCGCCAGTTCATCCGGGGTGGCACAAACCTGCGCCGCCTCCTCACGCTTTGCCATCTCGGCCACGTCGCGGAAGTTCTGCATATGCGGGCCATGCAGCACGGGCGCCCCTTTCGCGAGGGCCTGAATGAGGTTCTGCCCGCCGAGGTTCGCAAAGCCACCCCCAATCACCGCCACATCGGCCACGGCATAGACATCGCCAAGCTCGCCGTAGGTGTCAAGCAGAGTGAACCGCTCGTAAGTGCCTTGACTGCGCCGCCCCACGGCCACGCCTTGCTCCTGCAGCCGCTCGGCGATGGCATCGGCACGTTCCAGGTGGCGGGGCGCCCACACAAACTGCACATGGCTCAGCCGGGCGTCTCGTAGCGCTGCCACCACAAAGGCCTCTTCCTCCTCTCCGCGCGTCGAGCCGATTACGACCACGGGATTCTCGGAGTTCAGCCTCAATTCTTCACGCCACTTCTCGGGGTTGCTCTCGCCGGCGGCCGCTTCGTCGAACTTACAATTGCCAAACACTTGGGCGTTCGTCGCCCCCATTTGGGTGATGCGCTCCGCGTCGGTCGCGGTCTGCATCAGCGGCCGATCCAAGAACTTCAAGAGCGCCTTGTAAAACGGTCGAATCCGCATCGAGCGCGGGAAACTGCGGTCGCTGATGCGTCCGTTCAGTAGCAAGGTCGGCACGCGCCACTGGCGCGCCACCCACAGCCAGTTCATCCACAGCTCGGTTTCCATGATCGCCAGCACCTGGGGGCGCACCCGGGCCATCGCGTTCAGCACAAACCGGGGCACGTCAATCGGCGCGTAGATGACGTAATCAAACAGTTCCTTAGGGCCATCTTTGGCGGCCTGGTAGCCGCTGCTGGTGGTCACGCTCAGCACGATTTCAGCCTCCGGCGAGCGCTCGCGAATGGCCCGCAGAATGGGCCGCGCGGCCATCACCTCGCCCACGCTTACCGCGTGCAGCCACACCCGGGGTCGCTCTTTGGTGGGCCGGGGCAAATTGTATTGGCCCAGCCGTTCATTCCAGTCGGGCGCGGGCTTTCGTTGAGTGGTGCGCCACCACATCCACGCCGACCAAAACGGTGCGGTGAGGATGAGAAGCAGGTTATACAGGAGAACCATGGACTACGGCCCGCTGAGCGAATGCGGGACACCCCCCACGATGCGGCGGAATGCCTCCAAATAGAGGTCGCGGGTGCGCGCCACCACGTCGGCAGGAAGTTCAGGTCCCGGCGGGGTCTTGTCCCAATCCGACCGCTCCAAGAAGTTGCGCACGTACTGCTTGTCGAACCCCGGCAATGCCACGCCTGGCTGGTAGTGGCGCTCGTCCCAGTACCGGCTGCTATCGGGCGAAAGCGCTTCGTCAATCCAGATCAGCCCCTCCTCCGTGTGGCCAAATTCGAACTTGGTGTCCGCCAAAATGAGCCCGGCCTTGCGGGCGTGGGCCGCCGCTTCGGTGTAGAGGCTCAGGGTCCAGGCTTCCGCTTGGGCCACCGTCTCTTCGCCTTCGATGGCCACGGCTTCGGCCCGGGAAATGTTTTGGTCATGCCCAGTTTGGGCCTTGGTGGAAGGGGTGAAGATCGGTCTCGGAAGAGCGTCCCCATCCTTGAGCGCGGGCACCAAATCGTATTGATGGACATTCGCGCCCTGAATGCGATACTCCTTAAAGAGCGACCCCGTAATGTAGCCCCGGGCCACACACTCAATGCCCAGCGGCCGCGCCTTGCGGGCCAGCACGCACCGCCCGTGAAGTTGGGGTTCATCAAAGCCGATCCGGTCGGCAATCACGCGATCATCACCGCTAATCACGTGGTGCGGCACACTTTGCCCCAGTCTCTCGAACCAGTACAGGCTCATTTGGTTGAGGATGCGGCCCTTGTCCGGGATGCCGTTCGCCATCACGACGTCGAACGCACTGATCCGGTCGGTGGCAACGATCAGGAGGCAGTCACCGAGGTCAAAAACGTCGCGCACTTTGCCCCGGTACGGGGCGGGCAACCCCGGAAATTCCGTCGTCAGCAGTGCGCTCATACGGCCATTATGCCGCGCCGAAACCTAGCGCGCGTCGGCGAAGGGATAGGCGGCCCGGGTCCGTTCGACGTGGTCGTCGTAACGCTTGATTTCGCGGCCAATCTCGTCCGGATTGCGACCCGCGTAGCTCAGCGCGGCGCGGACATCCAGCTCCGAGAGCATGGGCATGCTTTCCAGCACTTGGTCCACGGCCCCGACCCGGCGGTACTCGCGCACCACTTCCCAGATCGCCACGGGGCTCGAGACCAGGCGGGCCACGCCTCCCACATCCTTCTTGATGCGGGCCATATCGTCGCTCAGGTCTTGATGCTCGCTCAGGGCTGTGACGCGCTGATTAAGTTCGTCGGGCGACATGTTGAGATAGACGGCGGCCTCGTGAAGCTCAAGCATGTTCTCCTCCACGGCCATGGCGGTGAGTTCAATTTCAAGGTCCGGGTCGTTGGCAAAAATGGCCGCCAATGCAGAGGCGATGCGACCAGGGCGCTCCAGCGCCATGCGCTCAACTTGGGGCAGAATCCAGGGCTTAACTTCAGACATCACGTCGCCTCGTTGTCGGATCGGAAGAACGCCCTTGTTCGTCCACCTTTGTACTAGACGGAGTTTGACGGCTCGACGTCGCGCGGAGAGGGACCATTCCGTACGGCCTCGAAGAACGTCGTCACCGCCTGTAAGTACTGCTGGGGGTGCTCCAATCGTGCCCGACCGTGGCTCGACTCCGCAAACCACTCCACTTGGGCGCCCGGCCCCGAGATTTGAACCAGTCGCTCCATGGTGGGCCGGGGTACCAGCGGGTCAGCATCTCCGTGCAAGAACAGAATGGGCTTGCCGGCCAGCTTGGATAACGGGCCGTCGGTGCGGATATCAACGGGTCGAATCCCCGTCATCCGCTGGGCAAAAAACTGGCTGGGCGTCAAGAGCTTGGCGTACTTGTTCCGCCCGATGAAATCCCACCACCCCTTCGCGGCTTCATCGAGGCTGCCATAAACGCTATCGAGGATGAGTGCATCCACGGAGTCCGGTTGTTCGCTGAGGGCAAAGAGGCCCGCCGCCGCTCCCATGCTGCTCCCCATGTAGATCAGCTTGGCGCCCGGGCACCTCTGGCGGGCATAGGCCACGGCCGCCCGCACATCATTGGCTTCGGCCGGTCCGATGGTGGACATCCGCCCGCTACTCCCTCCGTGCGCCCGGAAATCGAAGAACAACGCGCTCGGCTGAGGGTGCAAATGGGCCAACTGAGGCACAAATTCGCTGCGATTCATCATGTAGCCGTGGGCAAAAACCACGACCACTTCGGGATCGCCCTGGCACCACCATCCCCGTAAGCGCTGACCATCTTCCGTCTCGATGAGTACGGATTCTTGTGGCAACGCCAGTTCGCCTGGGGCGATCCAGTGCGGCACCCGCATGGGGAACACACTAAACCGTGCGGCCACGTAGAGGGCCAAGAAGTAAAGGCCGGCCAGGCCCCCAGCAAGCACTGCGAGGCTGATGAAAACGGTAAGGAACCAAGTCGGCATGGTTAAGAACTGGATAGAATAAGCGCAACCCTGATGTTTGCTCTGAATTTCTACTCCGAGTTATACGACGATCTCTTGCTGAGCAATCGCAAAACGGCGACGATCCGACTAGGAGATAAGGCGGATAAGTATCAGGACGGCATGATCGTGTGGGTGACGGTGGGGCCGCGCTTCGGTCGCCGCCAAAAACTCTTTGCGGCCATTCTTGATCGCGTCGAGGTCAAACCGATCGCCGAGCTGAGCCCCCGCGACATCGAGCGGGAGAACCCAGAGCTGCGCAGCCAGGACGAGGTAATCGCCCTGCTCACGCGCATTTACGGGGAATTCGTCACCCCGGCCCACAATTGCACGGTGATTTACTTCAGCCGTGTTGACGAATAAGCGTCTGACCTCGTAGGTGTTCAAAGCAAGGCTTGCTGAGAACCCCGCAACGATGACCACCTGGATCGCCAGCGCTGAACGCTGTAAGCAAATGGACTACCGGTCCACCCACGAGTTTGGGATCCCCGGGGAACAGCTTATGGAGCGAGCCGGGCGGTACGTTTTTGAAGCCATGACCGAACTCCTGCCGGACGGCGGCTCCCTCGTGGTGCTGTGCGGCAAGGGGAATAACGGTGGCGACGGCTTCGTGGTCGCCCGTCTGGCGCACGAGCAAGGCTACGGCGTGGAATGCCTGGTGGCCGCCCAGGGACCCGAAGACTTTACGCCCCTGTGCGCCCTGCAATTCGAGCGGGCCGTGGCGGCGGGAGTTACCCCCCACTTTGCCAGCGATGCGACCTGGACGCGGCGGCTAGAAAGTATCCCCTGCCGGGACCTGGTGGTGGATGCGCTGCTCGGAACCGGGGTGAGTGGGCCTGTACATGGTCCGATTCTGGAAGCCATTGAGGCTGTCAATCGCAGCGGCACCCCGGTAGTGGCGGTGGACTTGCCCAGCGGCGTCCACACCGATACCGGCGAAGAACTGGGCGCCAGCATTTGGGCGTTGCGCACGGTGACCGTGGGCTTGCCGAAGCCGTGCCTGTTCCAGGGCACTGGGATTGAGCACTCGGGATTCTGGACGGTGGCGGATATCGGCTACCCGGCCGAGCTCATGCGTGAGCCTACCGAAGCCTTTTTGGTGGATGCGCAGTGGGTGGGGCAGTTCTTGCCCGAACGGTTCCGAGCCAGCCACAAAGGCAGCAACGGCCATACGCTCATCGTGGCAGGTAGCCACTGGATGCCAGGTTCGGCAGTGTTGGCGGCCAAAGCGGCTGTGCGCGCGGGCGCGGGCCTCGTGACCGTGGCGAGCGTGCCCAGCGTGTGCCAGGCCGTGATGGCGCAGGTGCCAGAGGCCATCTTGCTTCCGTTGCCCGAGGTGGATGGGGTTATCGCTCCCGCCGCCGCCGACACGATTTTGGATTACTCACGGCGATTCCAAAGCGCCCTCTTTGGCCCGGGATTGACCAGCCAGGCACCGGTGCGCGAGTTCTTGCAGCGGGTGTGGTCGGATTGGCAGCATCCCTCTTGCATCGATGCCGACGCCCTCAATTTGGTGGCCGAAGGCATCCCCCTTCCCGCCGGCCCCACCGTGATCACCCCGCACCCCGGCGAGATGAGCCGCCTGATGCAGGAGTCCATTGCCCAGGTGCAGAACGACCGCTTTGACACAATCACCCGGGCCTCGGAGCAGTACCAAACCACAGTGCTCTTGAAGGGACCGTACAGCCTCATCCGATCACCTCAACAGCCGATCATCGTGAACAACACCGGCAACCCCGGCATGGCGAGCGCCGGTATGGGCGATGTGCTGGCGGGCGTGATTGCCACCCTGCTCGCGCAGGAGCTTCCCCCGGCTCACGCAGCGGCGGTGGGTGCCTATTGGCACGGGGCGGCGGGCGACTGGGCAGCGGAAAACATCGGCCCCGTCGGCTTCTTGGCGCACGAAGTTGCGGATGCTTTGCCCCGGGCACGAGTTACAATGATGGGAACGTGCGGATTGGATTCGTTCTCCTGTTTGGGTGGCTCGGAGCTTTAACGGCCTGGGCGGCCCCGGACTCGGTTAAGCTCACCTTCCCCGCTCAGGCGGAGTACCTGGTGTGGGTGCAGAGCGAGTCGGAAACCTTCCTGACTGACCGCGCCACCAATATTCAGGGCACCAGCGGCGAAGTCAAAGTTGTCGCCGCCGGAGAGAAACCCAGCGTCTACGTACTGGACGGCAAAACGAATCTCTTGGCGGTGAAGCCGCTGGGCGAGGTGAAAGACGCCGCCTGGACTCTGAAGAAAGAAGACTTCACCCGCATTGCTCGGCTCGATTTGACGGCGGAAACCAGCAAGGGCAAGGTGGCCAGTGGCCTTTTCCGTGTAAAAACCGGTGACCAAACCCGCACTGCCCTGCTGACCCCCGATGACAAGGGCCGCGTCACCCTGTGGAACCTGCCCCCCGGTCCGGTTGAGGTGGTGTTCGAAACCAAATCGGGCGAGAAAACCCTCGCCACATCCGCCCAGCGTGTGGAACTAAGCCGCGAAGCGGGCCGCGTGGGGGTGCTGGTGACCGCCGATGACGCCGCCCCCGTGGTGGAGCAGGAGAAGGACCCCGCCACGGGCCAAGAACCCGGGGCCGCCGCCCCGGCGCGTGCCCGCCCTGGAGATGCCCCCGCGCCGCGTGCATCCGGTGGGGTTTCGCCGATTGTGAGCCTGCTGACCGGCCTGATTGGCCTGGCGGCCGTAGGGGGTGTCATCTTCTGGCTGCTGAAGTACAAGGGCGACCAGGTGCAAGACTTTTTGAGGCAGGCCGGGCTGGCCCAAGCCGCTCCGACCGCGGACGACGGCGACCCCACACCCCCCGTGGCCATCCCGCAGCGCCAAGGCCCCGGCGAGAAGATTGTCCTTGACCCCGTGGCAACTCCGGTGGCGACTCCCGTCGCCGCGCCCGTTGCTGCCCCTAGCAGCCCGCGTTTGGTGCTTAGCTCTGGTTCACCGGTGCCCCTGGTCCCCGGCAGCATGGAACTCGGACGCGAAGTTACCGGACCGCTGGCCATGCCGCAGGAATCCAGTGTCTCGCGGCGGCACGCCCAGTTCGAGTGGGATGGCGCCCACCTCACCGTCACGGACCTCGGCTCTACCAACGGCACCTACGTGCGCGGTACCAAGATTTCGGGGCCGACTCCGGTGCTGCCGGGCGACACCGTTCAGTGCGGGGCCATCGTCCTTCGCTTTGAGGGCTAAATGAACGGACTCTTTCGCGTGCTGGTGCAGGGGGCCATCGGGCGGGCGCTCGCGGGCTTCCTCGCGGGGGCCTTGGTGTGGCTGGTGGTGGAGCCCATGTTCCCCAAGGCCGGCAACCTTGGCATCGCCTTCTCCGCCTCGCCGGAATGGGTGCGGGCCGAGCGCGCGCTCATTGTTGGCACCATCCTCGCCATCGGCATCGCCTGCGGGTTCATTCAGGGCCTCGCTAAGGGGAGCCGGCACCACCTTTGGGTCACCACCCTGCTCGCCGCCGTGTTCACGTTCGTCGGTGGGATGATGGGTTGGCAGGTCAGCGGCGTCATTTTCCAGGCGATGATGGGCGCGCAAGTGATGGCGCAACGCGACGGCGACCCCACCACCATCGTCCGGGTGTTCACGTTCATCCCCCTCGGTATTGGCATCGGCTTGGGGCTGGGCGTTTCTCAGCTCAACGTACGCGGCGCGATGTCGGGGGCCTTTGGGGGGCTCATCGGCGGGGCCGTAACCGGGATGATCTTCAATCCTATTTCCACCGTTTTGGGCACCGCCATGGTGGCCAACGCCAACCCCGGCGAGGTCGTTGAGATCGGAGCGCCGGGCCGCGCGGTGCTCACGGCCGGCATTGGGTTGCTGGTGGGGCTGTTTACGGCCCTAGCCGAGCAAGCCAGCCGCCGTGCGTGGGTGCGCCTGGTGGTGGGCCGCAACGAAGGCCGTGATTGGCCGATTGACAACCAGCAAACGCTGATTGGCCGCGACGAGCGGGCCGGGATTCCGTTATTCGGCGATGGGAGCGTGGCTAAGCACCACGCCACCATCGTCCGCCAGGGCGGGCAGTATCTGCTGATGGATGCGGGCACCCCGGCGGGCATTGGCCATAACGGCATTCGCGTGCCCCAGGCGGTGCTGCAGCACGGCGACACCTTCCAGATTGGCGGGCACCAGTTGCAGTTCTTCTTGCGCGGGATGGGGCGACCCCAACCCGTGGCGATGGTGAACCCGGGCGCGCAACCCGCCCCGATGACGCCCATCGTCCAAAACCCCTCCGTCCAAAACCCGGCTGTCCAGCCCATGCCCCAACCGATGGGCGCCGCCACCGTCGCCATCCCGGCGCAGCCCATGGCGACGTCCGCCTATCAGTTAGTCGTCCTCAGTGGCCCGATGGCCGGGCACCGGCAGTTCCTCACCGACCAATTCGAAATCGGGAGAGAAGGTACCGGCCTGCGGCTCACCACCGATAGCCAGGCTTCGCGGCGACACTGCCTCGTAAGCACGGCTGCGGGCCAGGTGACGGTCACCGACCTTAACAGCACCAATGGCACCTACATCAACGGCCAGCGCGTGACGTCCTCGCCCTTGCGGCCGGGGGATGTGCTCCGCATCGGCGGCACCGAAATGCGCCTCGAGAATCCCGTTGCCTAAACCTTGCCCTGGTCCAGGTTAACCACGGTGCCCATCAGGGTCTTCTCGGCCCCGCCGAGGTCGCCCTTTTGGATCGCCTGCATGGCCAGGGTGACTTCCTGCGCCTCTTGCCCGCGCCCCTGCGTGGTCAGGATCATCTGCGTCTTTTGCAGCTCGGCCATCGCTTCGGCGAGGTTGATTTGCTGCGTCTTGAGCCCCATGATCGTGCGCTCAACAATGCGCGAAGCCGCCGAAACCTCCAGCGCCCCCGCCACGCGCGGGTCCACGGGCTGGCTAAACCGCTCGCGGTCGGCGGTGAACTCCTGCACAAAGTCCACATCCACCGTGCGCACCTGGCCGCTGGCGGTGTCTTCGAAGGCGAGCGTCCCGTTCATCACCCGGTAGTGCCCCAGCGGGTGGTTGGGAAACTCCAAATCGAACGCCTGGCGCAGGCTGTGGCCGCGCTCCAGATCGGCGAGGTCGAGCGTGAACTCCCGCGACCCCGGGGCCACCTTGTGCCCGGCGGCTTCGCGCAATTCCACCCAGCGGCTGAGCTTGAGGCGCAGCTTGAGGTTGGTGGCGGCCACGCTCATGGCCGTGCGCAGCTCCTTGCCAAAGATCTCGGGCAACATATGCGGCTGCGGGATGTAGTAGTAGTTGCCCCCGGCCCGCTTGGCCATGGCGGCAATCAATTCTTCGTTGTAATCCGGCCCGAAGCCCAGGAACGTCGCCGTAATCCCCTGCGCTTTGGTCGCCCCGGCGAGTTCGGTGAGTTCGGCGAAGCCCTTCACGCCCGAAGTCGGTTCCCCGTCGCTCAGCACAATCATGCGGGTGGCGCGGCTGGCGTGGCGGCGCTCGGCCAGCATCCCGGCGGCCATCTGCACGCCGCCGTAGAGGTCGGTGGTGTAGCCCGCCGTCAGCCCCGCGATGCCCTGCTTAATGCGCTCGCGGTCCGTCACGTTTTGGGGCGCCATCAGCACGTCCACCTTCTCGTCGAACGTGATGATGCTCAGCACGTCGTCCGGGCCGAGCTGGTCCACCACCATCTGGCAGGCTTCCTTGGCGTAGGCCAGGGGCGCGCCTTCCATGCTGCCGCTACGGTCCACCACCAGGCACAAATTGAGCGGCGTGCGCGGACCCGCCGCGCCCAATCCGGGCAAAGCCACCCCATCGCCGGCGGAAATCTCCAGCACAAACTGCTCCCGGGCCGGGCCGTTGGCCAGCGTGGCTTGCCGACCGTTGATCACCGTCATGCTGATGCCGGGTGTAACCTGGAACGCCGTGGTCACTTCGCCGGTGGGGGCACTCAGGGGGCCCGCCGTCATCGCCTGGGTGCGATTCAGGTCCGTCGGATTCCCCGGACCTCCGACCATGGTCTTGTTCGGGTCGAACGGCGTCTGGCTCATGGTTCTAGTTTAGCTTGCCCCCGCCCCTTTTGAGCGGTATCTTGTGAACTATGGGTGACGCAACTTCGACCCCCCTCGTCGGCATTATCATGGGGTCGGACAGCGATTTGCCGACCATGCAGCCCGCCGCCGACGCGCTGGAGGAGTTCGGCATCCCCTACGAACTCGAAGTCGTGAGCGCCCACCGCACGCCCAAGCGGATGTTCGATTACGCCCAATCCGCCCGTGCCCGGGGCCTGCGCATTATCATCGCCGGGGCCGGCGGGGCCGCCCACTTGCCGGGGATGGTGGCCAGTCTCACCCCGCTCCCCGTCATCGGCGTGCCGGTGGAAAGCCACGCCCTGAAGGGCATGGATTCCTTACTCAGCATTGTGCAGATGCCCAAGGGGGTGCCCGTAGCCACGGTGGCAATAGGCAACGGGCGGAACGCGGGCCTGCTGGCCGTGCGCATCCTGGCCACCACCGACCCCGCGCTGGCCGGACAACTGGACGCCGCCATCCTGCTGATGGAAAACGACGTGCTGCGCCGCAACGAGTCCGTCCGACGGACTACGGGCCGCCCCGAGTGAGCCGCCAAACTATCAAGGCATGAGTGCCCAGATCCTGGACGGCCGCGCCCTAAGCACGCAGTTCCGCGCCGAATTGCAGACCCGCGTCGCCGCGCTCCGGGCTCAGGGCATCGTGCCGCGCCTGGAGGCCATCGTCGCCGCCCAGGACCCCGCCAGCCTCGCCTACGTGCGGATGAAGCGCAGCTGGGCCGAGAAGGCCGGCATGGAAAGCGGCAGCTGGGAAGCCAACGAGCACACCACCCAGGCCGAGCTTCTGGACCAGATCGCGAGGCTCAACGCGGACCCCAAGGTGCACGGCGTGCTGCTGCAACACCCTTTGCCCAAGCACTTGGATGAAGACGCTGCCCTGCTGGCCCTGGGGCCGGACAAGGACGCTGACGGCATCACCCCCGCCAGCCTGGGGCGCCTGACGGCGGGCCTGCCGGGGTTCCGGTGCGCCACCCCGCTCGGCATCATGCGGCTGCTGCAGCACCACCAGATTGAACTCGCGGGCCGCCGCGCCATTGTGATTGGGCGGAGCGTGATTCTCGGCAAGCCGATGGCCCTGATGCTGCTGGAAGCCAACGCCACCGTCACCATCGCCCACAGCCGCACCCAGAACCTGGCCGACCTGGTGCGTGAGCACGACATCGTGGTGGCCGCCGTGGGCCGCGCCGAAATGGTGAAAGGCGACTGGCTGAAGCCCGAGGCCGTGGTGGTGGATGCGGGCTACAACAAGGTGGAAGGCCGCACCCACGACGTGGGCGACTGCGAGTACGATTCCTGCGCCGAGGTGGCGAGTTGGATCACCCCGGTGCCGGGGGGTGTGGGGCCGATGACGGTGGTCTCCCTACTGATGAACACGGTGGACGCCGCCGAAGCCCAACGGAAAAGCTAAGGGAGTCAGGCTATAAGCCGGATTCTGTCTTTGTACGACGATTTCTCTCGGCGGCCTACCCGGAGGGTCACCGGGCCGGATCAGCCCCTCCCTATTTGGCCTTGCTGCGAATGGGGGTTACCAAGCCGAACGAGTTGCCCCGCCCGCTGGTGAGCTCTTACCTCACCGTTTCACCCTTACCCCGTGCCTTGCGGCCGAGGCGGTTTGTTTTCTGTGGCCCTGTCCGTCGGGTCGCCCCGCCCAGGCTTGCGCCTGGCACCCTGCCCTGTGCAGTCCGGACTTTCCTCCCCGGTTTCCCGAGGCCGTCGCCCGCCTGACTCCGCCCCTATTGTAGCCGTTCCTTTGGGTTGCTACGAGAGCAGGGGACCGGCCCCGATCTTTTGGGTGGTCTTAAAATGGAGCTTGGCGACTTCCTTCAGTTGGTCCGCGCCGTGGGTGGCCAAGAACCGACGCCCCGCCGCATCCACCGGCGGCCCCGCGCCCTTGGGCAGGGTCATGGCGAAGCGCTCGCCCAGCGCATTGAGACGGGTGAGGAACTCGGCGCGGGCCAGGATGCTGGCCGCCGCCACCGCAATATCGCGCTCCCCGCGCACCATGCTCACCAGTTCCACGCCGCGCCCACGCTCCTTCAGCTTGCTGCGCAGGCCCTTGGGGTCGGCGAATTGGTCGCTGATGACGAGGCCACAGTTGGGGACCTTTTCGAGGCAGTTCTCGATGGCCTGCGCGTGGCCCCAGGCCAGCAGGCGGTTGAGGTTGAGGATGCGGGCGTAGAGTTCGTTGTACTTAGCCGGGCCGATGGTGATCATGGCGTGGGGGCAGGTGCGCCGGATGATCCCCGCTAGGCGCAGGGCCTGCGGGTCGGTGAGTTGCTTGCTGTCACGGACGCCTTCGAGCTCGGCGAGGTGTTCCGGGCCGACGTAGCAGGCCGCGATTACCAGCGGGCCGAAGAAGTCGCCTTTGCCGCTTTCGTCCACCCCGATGCGGGGCGTGGAGAGGTCGTACACGTTGGTTGGATTCTATCTCGACGAGTGGTCATTTAGTGTAGACTAAGCCTAGGGTATGGAAGATCCGGCTGTTCTTAGGGTCCAAAGAGCACAACAGGCAACACTCGAAATTGAAAGGGCGCTTGCGGTGGAATTCCCGAGTGAGTACGAATACCCCGGGGCTAATGATAAAATCGAAAGATCATCAAGAACCCACACATTCGAAGCCTTCTTCCACCAAAGTCAAATTATTCGCGACCAACTTCAAGATATACTTGAGCTAAAAGATCACTTAACAGACGCGCTAGAATTCGACGATTTACTCACATTACATTCACTCAGCGTTCAGTGTCAAGATATCCTGGCAGAGTGGCACGATATTGGTGGCGTAAACTTCCACGGCGCTGTTGACCAGTTAACCAAACAAGGTCGCTACCAAAACCGCCAAGAAGTACTCTACCGACTTCGAGATATTTCTCGAACTTTGAAAGACTTTCACAGAGACAAAACCCTCCCACTAGACAAGGATAAGTTGGCGCGAGAAATCGGCCAACTCGCAATTGAGCACTTTAAATCACTAGACGAAAAGACAGAAGCTGATGAGCTTATAAAAATCACTAGATATCACATTGAAAAGCTGACGAGCGTCAATAACGAATCCAGGAAGTTGCTTCAAACAAAGGAGATCAAATCCATCGGGAAAGAATATCGTAACAGCAAGAGATGGAAGGTGTTAAGCTTCTGGCTTGCATTTACTGCTGCAATGGCTGCGCTGATTGGAACCCCTCTGATTGTTGATGCATTCGCAATTTCCAGAGGGATTAAAGACGGCATTCTTGGGGAAGAGACTCCAGCGCTCTTGCCAGTCACAGCCTCCATTACTCTCATTATCTCTGGCATGCTGTTCAAGCTTGCATGGAATCTCTTCCAGGAAAAGGCCGTCCTCGAATCCCGCCACAAACTTTGCCTGGTCCTCCTTGACTTTCTAGACAATTTCAAAGATGATATCGACAGAGGGGAGATCGTCCGAATGATCGCCTATTCGCTGTTTATGGACAACAACTCAAACAGCTCATCACTCACCGACGTTTCCGCAATGGCAGCCACGATTAATTCTTTGGCATCGTCCGTGAAGCCAGACTCCAAGACCTAACCGTTAGTCAAGCCCCGAGCTGATCCGGGTTGAGCCCCTGCAGTTCCGGCAGCAAGAAGATGCCGTCCTGGCGGATGAGCACGTCATCGAACCAGACTTCCCCGCCGCCGTAATCCGCGCGCTGGATGTTCACGATGTCCCAGTGGATCGCGCTCTGGTTCCCGTTCCCGCCCGGTCCGGTATACGCATTGCCCGGCGTGAAGTGGAAGCTCCCCGCGATCTTCTCGTCAAAGAGTGTGTCCTTCATCGGGTGCAGCACAAACGGGTTGTAGCCCAGCGCAAACTCGCCAAAGTAGCGCGCCCCTTCGTCAGTGTCTAGGATCTCGTTCACCTTGTCGGTCTGTGCTCCCGCCTCGGCGTGCACAATACGCCCGTTCTCCACTTCAAACCGGATGTTCTTGAACTCCGTGCCCTGATACAGCGACACCGTGTTGTACTGCACCGTGCCGTTCACGCTCTCGCGCACTGGGCAGCTAAAGCACTCGCCATCGGGGATGTTGCGCCGCCCGTGGCAGCTCACCGCGCCAATGCCCTTGATGCTGAACTCGATATCGGTGCCCGGCCCTACCAGGCGCACGCGGTCGTTGCGGTTCATCAGCTCCACCAGCGGGCGGGCGGCCACTTCCATGCGCTTGTAATCCATGGTGCACACCCTAAAGTAGAAATCCTCCCACGCGGCGGTGCTCAGCCCGGCTTGCTGCGCCATGCTCGCGGTCGGCCAGCGCAGGGCCACCCACTTGGTGTTGGGCACGCGCCGCTGGAACACCACCGGGGCCGCATACAGCTGGCTCCAAATCGTCATCTTGTCGCTCGGCACGTCGGCCAGGGCGCTTACGTTGTGGCTGCCGCGCAGGGCAATGTAGGCCGTCATCCGGTCCATTTCGTCCGCTTCGTTGGCGGCAATGGTGGTGGCGTTGGCCTCAGTCATGCCCATCAGCAGTTGGCGGCGCACCACTTCGCTTTCTAGCCGCACGGCCACCTGCGCTCCGCTGGTTTGGGCCACACGCACCACTTCGGCCACCGCATCCTCGGGCACATCAAAGGCGTGGATGAGCACGCGGTCCTCGGACGTGAGTTGCGTGGAGTGGGTCACCAGGAGTTCGGCCAATTGCGTGACGCGCGGGTCGAGCATACGCTTCACTTTACCGATTTGTCCTGGTTTCCCTCGGCCCGGCGGAGGTTAGGCTTTGGGTCTATCCGGGGGCCTGAGTATGCTTTTGCGTTGGTCATGCCTCTGGGCGACATCCTTCTCGGCCGACGACTCGGCAACACCGAAGACCACGAACAAAAAATCGGCCCTACGACCGGTTTTCCGCTCCTCGGGATCGACGCCCTTTCCAGCACCGCTTACGGTACGGAAGCCGCCCTCTTCGTCCTGATGTGGGTCGGCATGGTCGGCTTCAGCGTGATCATGCCCATCACCTGGGTGATCATCGCGGTGATGACCATCGTGATGCTGAGCTACCTGCAGACGGTGGTCGCCTATCCCAACGGGGGCGGCAGCTACACCGTGGCCACCGAGAACCTGGGGCGCAAGCCGGGCCTCATCGCGGGCAGTGCGCTGTTGCTGGACTACATCCTGGTCGTCGCCATTGGTTCGTCGGCGGGCGTGGGGGCGCTGGTTTCGGCCTTCCCGCATCTCCAGCCCTACTTGGTGCCGATGTCGCTCGCCTTGGTGCTGATGATGACGATCATCAACCTGCGCGGGGTAAAGGAATCGGGGGCGGCGTTTGCGGTCCCGGTTTATGGCTACATTGTCATCCTGCTGGGCATCATCGCCCTCGGCATCTTTAAGACCGTGCAGGCCGGGGGGAACCCGGTGCCGCTGGTGCCGCCCGAGCACATCCACGAAACCACGCAGACCATTGGCTGGCTTCTCTTGCTGAAGGCCTTTAGCAACGGGTGCGCGGCCCTCACCGGGATTGAAGCCGTGGCCAACGGGGTGCCGTTGTTCCGCGACCCCGCCAGCAAGAACGCCCAACGCGTTCTCATTATGGTCGTCGGCGTGATGGCGCTCATCTTCGCCGGGCTTGCCTTTTTGGCGAATGCCTACAAGACACCGGCGATGTCGGCCGAAGAAGGCAACTACCGCACCGTGCTCTCGCAGATCGTGGCGGCGGTGGTGGGCAACGGCCCCGCTTATTACATCTTCCTCTTCTTCCTGCTGGCGCTGATGGCACTCTCGGCCAATACGGCTTATGCGGGCTTCCCGCGCATGTGCCGCCTGCTGGCCCGGGACGACTATTTGCCGCACGCCTTTGCCGCGCGGGGCCGCCGTTTGGTGTTCCACTACGGCATCTGGGTGCTCACGGGCTTTGCCTGTCTGCTCATCATCGCGTTTGGCGGCTTGCTGGAACGCCTGCTCCCGCTCTACGCCGTGGGGGTCTTTGTGGCGTTCACGCTCAGCCAGTTCGGGATGGTGAAGCACTGGAAGCGTCACCCCGAAGAACTTGCTCAGAAGAAGTTGCCCTGGCTCCCGCCGGTCATCAACTTTGTGGGCGGCGTGGTGACGGGCGTGGCCACGCTGGTCATTCTCTACACCAAGTTCCAGCAGGGGGCATGGCTCGCGCTCATCATGATGCCGGGCTTCGTGGTGCTGTTCCTCGCTATCAAGCGGCACTACATTGAGGTGAACCGCATGACCTCGGCGCACCACAGCATTGACACCGCAAATCTGGAACCGCCGCTCATCATCGTGCCGGTGCAACGGTGGAGCTCGATGACCGAGCACGCCATCCAGTTTTCTGTCACCTTGAGCCCGGACGTGGAGGCCATCCACATTGCAGACGGCGAGGACGATGAGTCCATCATGTATCTGCACCGTGACTGGAACCAGTTCGTGGTGGAGCCCTTGGAGGCCATCGGCAAACGTGCGCCCGAACTGATTATTGTGCCCAGCCCGTACCGGCACATCATCCGGCTGATCCTGGATTACGTGCGGGCCAAGCGCAAGACGCACCCCGGCCGCCGCATCATGGTGGTGGTGCCGGAGCTGGTGGAAGCCAAGTGGTACCAATACTTCTTGCACAACCAGCGGGCGCAGGCTCTCAAGGCGGCTTTGTTGCTGCAGGGCCAGCAGGACATCATGGTGCTCAACGTGCCCTGGTACATGCACCCCGAGCGTCGCGCCAAGGAGGCGGGGGCCGCCGATAGCCGCCGCGACCGGCTTACCGGGTTGTAAACCTAGTGTATTTGAGCCTGCCGAACCGAGTACTATAGAGGGCCGCAAACCGAACGCGTATGGAATCACGACAAAAGCAAGCGCTGTTGAGCGTATGGATTGCCTTGTCGGCAGTGCTGGGCACTGTCTTCGTCACGTGGTTGGCGATGAATTCCATTCCTCAGTCGGGCATTGGCAACGACCGGGCTCGCATTGTGGACTTGAACCAAGTTCCGGAGCGTCCGGTTTCGGCCCCAGCGAAGGCCCCGGCCCTGGTGGCCAAGGCTGATCCGCCGGCCAAGAAGCCGCCGACGGAGGCGAAGCCGACCAAACTGGCTCCTGTTGAAAAGAAGCCCGTCGAGGCGAAGCCGGTAGAAAACAAGCCCGTCGCGAAGGAGCCCGTGAAGAAGGCCCCCGTGCAACGTACGGAGCCCCAACCGGCAGAACCTAAGCCGGCTGAGCCCCGACAGATTCCCGGTCCGGTGGCGAAGAACGAACCGGCCCCGGCCAAGCCCGCCCAGCCGGCCAAAACGGATTCCAAGCTCGCGCTGAATAAGCCGCGTGAGAACGCCAACCCGGCCCCCGCGCGCAAGGAGGAGCCACAAGCCAAGCCCGAATCCAAACCGAAGGAATCCCCCAAGCCTGCCGCGCCCAACCTGCGCGACAAGCCCTCGGGCGTGCCTATGCGCATGGCGCCGGTGCCGGCTCCCCCCAAGGAGAAGGCGAACGGCAAGTCCGACGTGATGATGCCGGTTCCCGTGGAACCGGAACCCCGTGTTGCGCCCAACCGACCGGAATCCACCCCGCTTTTAACCCCGCGCCCGAACAATCTCCCGGCCTACGCGCCGGTCGAGGTCACGTTCCCGCGTCCGATGGGCTTGGTGCAACCCCCCTACGGCTACGCCCAAATCTGGAATGGCAACCGCGATGAGAAGTTGGTTTGCTTCACGTTCGACGACGGCCCGCACCCCAGCTTCACCCCGCGCCTGCTCAAGCTTCTGCGAGAGCAAGACGTCAAGGTCACTTTCTTCTTCATTGGGCGGAACGTGGATATCTGTCCGGACGTAGCACGCGCGGCTCTCGCCGAGGGGCACGAACTGGCCAATCACACCTACGATCACATCCGCCTCACGGGCATGCCACCGGCAGTGATTGAACGGGAACTTACCGAAGGGGCCGCCTCCATTGAGCGCGCCACCGGCGTCTGGCCGATCGTCTTCCGCACTCCGGGCGGCGGCTATTCGAACGAAGTTTTGAGCGTGGCCCAGCGCCTGGGTATGACCATGGCGCAGTGGTCAAGCAACGCGATGGATGCCACCCAGGCCAACGGGGAGAACCCCACGCCGGATCGCATCTATCGCAACGTGATGTCCACGATGAAGCCGGGCAGCATTGTGCTCTTGCACGAACCCTCCAAGGGCTCGTTGGAAGCTCTTCCGCGCATCATTCGCGATCTTCGCGCCCAGGGCTACCGCTTCGTCACCCTCAAGGAGATGATGGACCGCTCCGGAAACGTGATCACTTCGTGGGAAGAAGCCCGTTCGCGCGGGGACTTCTCGCCGAGAGATTACGTCCTAAGTAAGGATGGTTAGCGCGCGCCGACTTCTCGCCACATGTGCCCTCGTGGTGGTGGCGGTGGTCGCGTTGGCCCAGATTCAGCTCGATCAGAGTACGCCTCGCGCCTTGCTCAAGACCTTTCCGGAGGTGATGCGCTCGGGTTCCCTCTCCGATGCACTCCCGGCCCTGGATATCGACCGGAAGCCGGAGGATAACGAAGGCTCTCCTACCCCCGAACTTGAGCGCACCCTGACCCACCTCGCGGAGGTGCTCGATGCCCTGGGGGTTGACCCCAGCCAAGTGCCGGAGAACCCCGGCGCTGACCGCCTGACGGTGCAGCCCGTGCGCAACGAGTTCGACAGCCTGGTCGGCAACGTTTCTCTGGTCCGCAACGGGAGCCGCTGGCAGTTCAGCCGCGAGACTCTCGCGGACCTGGATGCCATTCACACCGCCGTGTTCCGGGCGCGCTCCGGAGAAGGCACAAGCGGCGAAGTGGCCAAGGATGTAGTCGCCCCGGACGGATTGAAGTCTCCGCGCGACACGATGCGCACGTTCCTTACGGCGATGAACGAAGATCGCCCCGGGGAAGCGGCGGTCGCATTGGACCTGCGCCAAATCAACTCCGTCATCCGCGATGACGAAGGCCCGCGCTTGGCGGCACTCCTGCTTGCCATCCTCAACCGGACGGAGTACATCGACCTCAGCCGCATCCCGGACGAACCCGCCGGCGAACCGTTCCTCTACCGCTCCTACACCCAGCGGGCCACGGGCCAAGCGGTGGGCAGCATTGTTCTTGCCCGCCAGGAGGATGGCGGGTGGCGGTTTACCCCCACCACGGTCAAGGAACTCGATGCGATTTGGCAGACGGTGAAGGACCAGCCGCTGGTATCTGGCACCAAAGATATCGACCCGGCCGCCCTCGATCCTTCGGCGTATCTCAAGTCGCAGTTCCCGCCGCAGTTCCACGGCAAGACGCTGTGGCTAGAAAACTGGCAGTGGCTGAGCCTGCTGGGGTTGCTGTTGGGCGCAGGAGCCATTGGCCACGGGGTGAGGCTGGTGGTGCGGATGCTCCTCCGCCGCACGCTCACCCCGGATCAGTTCGCCGCGAACCGATCTAAGCTCCGCACCTTTGGCCGGTCACTTAGTCTGGTCATCGCCTGTAGCGTGCTGCACGCGGGGCTGGCTTCACTCGGCTTGCCCGAGTGGTGGCGAGCCACTCTCCTTGTGGTGGCCAAGCTCGGCTGGGCGCTAGGCGGGGCGATGGCGCTGAGTGCCGCCTGGGATCTGGCCCTGGCGTGGTGGTCACGCCGGGACGAAGCCCAGAGCGGTCGGCGAGAAAAGCTCGTCGTGCCGGTGCTCAGCCGCCTCGCCCGGGCGTTCCTGCTCATCCTCGCGCTGTTCGTGTTTTTGGCGGCCATCGGGGTCAACGTGACGGGCATCGTGGCCGGCCTCGGCATCGGGGGCTTGGTGGTGGCGCTGGCGGCCAAGGATAGTGTTGAGAACCTTTTTGGCTCCGTCACGGTGCTAGTGGAGTCGCCTTTCCAACTCGGGGACTGGATACGGATTGGGGATGTCGAAGGCGTGGTGGAAGAGATCAATCTCCGCTCCACCCGGATCCGCACGTTCCAGGACTCCCTGATCACCCTGCCCAACAGCCGCCTTATTACCGCCCACGTGGAGAACTTCGGGCGCCGACGACGCCGCCAAGTCAAAACGAGGCTGGGCCTCACTTACGGCACGACCGTAGAGGAGATCACGGCCTTCACCGCCCGGGTCCGGCACTTGCTAAATTCGAATCCGTCCGTGTACCCCGGCGAGAGCTACGCGTACTTCACCGACTTCGGCGAGAGCACCCTGGAGGTACGGTTGCAGTTCTTCCTTTTGGCCGAGACCTTAGAGGAGGAACTTCGTCTTCGCGAGGAGATCCTCACCGAAATCATTGAGGTCGCGCACGAAATGGGCGTTACTCTCGCCTTCTTTGCCCGTACTTTGCTCCAAGAGCCGACGCCGCCCGTCGTGCCAAAATCTTCCCAGGAACCCAAGCCATGAACACTCGCCGCGCCCTTTTCCTCTCCTTCGCCTTGCTGGCCGGAGTCACGGGGGTGGCCCAGCAGCGGCTCCCCAATTACCCCGGCGTGCGCGAAGGGCAAGCCGCCCGGCAAGCATTGGCGAGTTCGGTTTCGCTCGCCCGCACCAGCGGCTGGTGGCAAGACAATTTCACGTTCATTCACCCGGTCGGCAACGACACGTTCGCTTTTGACGCCCGAACCGGGCAACGCACCGCACTCACCACTCGCCCGACGCGCCCGGCCGCCGGTGGCGGCGGACGACAACCCGGCCGAGGACGGCAGTTCACCACGCTCGCGTCACCGGACGGCTCCGCCCGTGCGGATTACAAGGACGGCAACCTGAGCCTAACCGAAAACGGCCGCACCACCGCCCTGAGCCAAGATGGCGACGAAGCCCGGGGGATCAAGTACGGCTCGGCCAGCTGGGTTTACGGCGAAGAGCTGGCTCAAAACGAGGCTTTTGGATTCAGCCCCAACAGCCGTTACGTCTGGTTCTATCGCTTTGATGAAAGCCGCGTCCCGATTTACTATCTCACGCTGAACCAGCGCGACCCCCAAAGCACCCTCGCCACCGAGCGGTACCCCAAGCCGGGACAACCGAACCCGGAAGTCGAGCTCTACGTTTTTGACCGCCAGACCCGGCAAACCACGCGGATGCAGGTGCGCCCCGGTGCCTTTGACGAAGGCGTCGGGCATTACATCTTCCGGATTGGCTGGCTGGCCGATGGGCGGCTGTACTTCCGCCGCGCGGATCGCCGCCAGCAAGTGCTGGAGCTCTGCGCCAGCGACCCGACCACCGGTATCACCAAGGTGTTGCAGCGCGAAACGAACCCCGAGGGCTGGGTGGATGGCGACTTCCCGATGTTCCCCGTGGGCAACGACCGACTGCTGAGCATTACCGAGCGCAACGGCTTTGCCAACTGGGCGTGGGTCGGCATGGACGGCACCGTCACTCCGCTTACCAGCCATCAGGCCGAAGTCCGCCGCCCCGTCCACTTTGATGACCAGAACCGGGTTCTGTTCTACATGGCGCTGGACGGCAAGCGGCACGGCGCCCAGCTTTGGCGCGTGGGCTACAACGGCCAGGGTGCTGCCCGCCTGACCGACCCTGAACTCGCCCACCAAGTGATGCCGAGCCCCGATGGTCAGTGCTTTGTCGTGACCTCGCAGAGCGACACCGTGCCCCCGGTGGTGCGGATCATCGACCGCAACGGCCAAGTGAAGGCCACGGTGGCCGAAAGCAATGTGGAAGGAATCACGCGGGCGGGATACCGTCGCACGGAGGCGCTAACGTTCACCTCGGCCGACGGCACAACCGAACTGAACGCCCGCCTGCACTATCCGGTCAACTTCGACCCGAGCAAGAAGTACCCGATGATCCTGCCGGTATACGGCGGGCCGCTGGGGGCGTTCCAAACCAGCTGGAACCCGAGCTTTGAGCTCCCAGACAGTTACTGCGACTACGGGTTCTTTGTGCTGGAAGTCGAGAACCGCGGCCCGAGCGGGCGCGGGGTGGCGTTCAAGAACGCGATGTACCGCCACATGGGCCGCGCCG
This sequence comes from Chthonomonas sp. UBA2785, assembly GCA_002352215.1. Classification (GTDB taxonomy): domain Bacteria; phylum Armatimonadota; class Fimbriimonadia; order Fimbriimonadales; family Fimbriimonadaceae; genus JAHBTC01. The sequence goes on from DEIB01000016.1 coordinate 22,359, forward strand.
AGATTGATGACATGGCCAAGGGCGTGGAGATGGCCCGCACCAAGCCGGGAGTGGACGGCAACCGCGTCGGCATCATCGGCACCAGCTACGGGGGCTACACCAGCATCATGGCGATCCTGCGCTACCCGGACCACTTCCACGCGGCGGTCTCCAATAGCAACGTGAGCGACTGGCGCAACTACGACACCACCTACACCGAGCGGTACATGGACCTGCTGGAGCGCAACGTGGAAGGCTACGACGCGGGCCGCGCCGCCACCTACGCCGCCAACCTGAAGGGGGCGCTGATGATCTACTACGGCACCGCCGACGACAACACGCACCCGACGAACTCGCTTCAGATCATTGCGGCGCTGCAACGGGCGGGTAAATCGTTTGAAGTGCAAGTGGGGCCAGATGCGGGCCACTCCGCCGTCAGTTACCAGCGGAGTCTGGAGTTCTTGATCGAGAACCTGATTCTCCGCCCGGCGACGCCCTAGTTTTCAGGCAGCCTTAGTCTCGCGGCATCGGCGAGGGCGCTTCGATATGCGGAGCGCTCATCGCCAGGAGCCGCGCCCAGTTCTCGCGGAGGTCTTCTAGAAGCGGGGTGCGCATGCGGCACGCGCGCACCTCGGCCTCGTCCACTTCGGCCATGACAATGGCTTCCTCGAGCAGCGGGGCCTGCCCTAGCGCCACCCCATCCGGGCCGATGATGAAACTCCCGCCGGTGAACCCCTTGCCCCCTTCAAATCCGCAAAGCATGCTGGCCGCGCCGTAAACCCCGTGCTCTTCGGCCATCGCGCTCACCATGCGCTCGTACCGCAGCAGGTTGCCGGGCTTCTCGTTTTGGAATCCGCGCGCCGGCGAAGCACTCGGCACCACCACCAGGTGGCAGCCCGCCAGGGCCAGGAGCGTGCCCATGGTGCTGTGCCACACATCCTCGCAGATGAGGCATCCCACGCGGCCGTGCCGAGTCTCAAAGACGCCCAGGTGGTCGCCCGGGGCGTGGAAACGGGCTTCGTCAAACACGCCGTAGGTCGGCAAAAAGATCTTGCGGTAGTTGCCGCGCACCGTGACTTGCCCGCCCTCGACCAGCAGGTGCACCGCACTGTTATAGGGCCGACCGTCGCTCTGCTCGTAGTAGCCCAGGATGATCTCAAGCGGGCCAACTCCTAGCACATGCGGGGCGAGTTCGTCGGCCACCTGTTCGGGCCGCGCGGAGTGTTCGTCCGCCCCACCTTCCAGGAAGTAGCCGGTCCAGATGCTCTCGGGGAAGACCACCAGTTCCGCCCCTTTCGCAGCTGCTTGATGCACCAGCTCGCCGATCCGCGCCGCATTGGCCGAGGCACGACCTTTCTCCGGACTGAATTGCGCCACGGCCAGCTGATAGGGCATGGCTTGTATTCTATGCCAAAGGGGCGCTATTCCACGTCGGGGATGGTCCCACGGCGGACATAGATCGATTCATCCGCCAAGTACGGCTCCAAAGCATCCCGAAGGATGTAGTTCGTGCCCGTCGGCATGAGACACAGACGGTTCCGCGCGCGCGTCATCCCAACGTACAGGAGCCGCTTGGCCTCTTCTTTCAACCGGTCGGCGTATTGATGGTGCAACGCGCGCACAGCCGCTTGCTCTTTCGTCCCCGTCGCCCAGAGGTCGCCTTCCACGGAGTACACCAGCGAGTCGGCGTAGAAGGTGCGGGAAGCCCCCCACAGCACGATCGCGGCATCAAACTCCAGCCCCTTGCTAGAGTGGATGGTGCGTAGCTGCACGGCGGGCGCATCGGCATCGCTCGTGTCAGCGTCCGAGTCCCCGGTGGCGTAGTTGTGGATGTCGCGAATCGCCTCGGCGAACTGACGGGGCGGGTAGTCGGGGTAGGTCGTGGCCTTCACTAACAGCTTGCGCACGTTGGCTAGAATCTGGTCGCGCCGGGGCAGCGTGGCGATATTGACCATGTAGGGCGACTTCTCCAGCGCCGCCCCGAGCACTTCCCAGGCCGCCATGCGGTCGGCGCGCTGGCGCAGGAGCCGGAACCAATCCCAAAACGTCTGCAGGGCCACGCGGTCGGCGTACGCTTGCGGCTCGTAGGTTTCCAGCTGCGTGGCAATCTGTTTGCGGTTCGCAAGGTCCATCACCGCATCCAGGCTCAGGCCCACAAACGGGCTCCGCAAAAACGCAAACCACACAAAGTCATCGCGCGGGTCGCTGACGGCCCCCATCAGGTTCTGGATGTCCGCCGATTCTAGGCGGCTCCACAGGTGGCGGCCCGCCACCCGGCGCGGGATGCCTTGCTGGTCTAGCGCTTGCGCCACCTGCCCCAGCATCCGGTGCTGGTTGGCCAGCACGGCGATCTCGTTGAGCTTAAAGCCTTCGTTCTGCAGGGCCTCAATCTGCTGCGCCAGAGCCTGGGCGTAGTTCATCCCTTGCGGCGTCGTCCACAATTCCACGCCCTCGTAGCGCGGGGCGGGGTCGGCGTCCAAGTCGAACTCGGGCACGATGTCGTGGCGGAGATAGTCCGGCCCCCACACCCGCCGGAACACGTCATCCACAAACGTCTGGATGCCCACGCCACTGCGGAAGTTTTGCGCCAGCGAGAGCGTCGGCCACACGTCGGCCTGGCGCTGGAACCCTTCCGGGTCCGCCTGCCGGAAGAAGTAGATGCTCTGCTGGGCGTCCCCCACGTACATCTTGTGGCCAATGGGCATGGCCTCCAGCAGCCGGTGCTGGGCGCGGCTGAGGTCTTGCGCTTCGTCCACAAAGAGGACATCGAACTGATGCGAGAGGCGGGCCTGGACAAACGGGCGCGTCTGCACCAGGTCTACAGCCAGGCCTTCCAGGGCGGTTTGGTCGAACTCTTGTCGCTCCCACATCGCGTCGTTCAGGCGCGTCACGGATTCCTTGAGGATGCGCATCCACGCCTGGGTGCGGCGGATATCGGGGCCGTCAAAGTCCTCGCGGTAGTCATCGCTGTGGACCAGCGAAGCCTTCAGGCCGTGCGGCAGCTTCTTGGGCTTGGCGGCTTCTTTGGCGTCTGGGATGTTGTCTACGGGTAGCGGAAAAGCCGTGCCCATCCACTCCGCGAAGGCTTGGCACCACGCTTGGTACATGGCTTCGGGCCGGTTCATATATTCCCAGGGGTTGATCCCGGCGGCCATGTAGTTCCGGGCACGTTCCATCATCTCAGAGCCCAACTTTTCGAACTCGGTGGGGAAACGCCGGCCGTCACGCTTAGTGGAGCTGAGGTCCCGCAGAATCGCGTTGATCTCCTGATCGTCTTGGCTGAGGTCGGTGGCCGCCCCGTGCAGGCACTGCCAGGCTAGCGGCTTGGCCACGGCATCGCGGATGTCTTGGAACTCCGGATCGAGCCCTGCCACCAGAGCGTTTTCCGAAAGAATCCGGCGATAGAAGCTGTGGATGGTCTGGATGGGGCCAGTTTCGGCGAGGCTGGCCGCCTCGGCGTGACCGCTTGCCGTCAGCGCATTCACGATACGGGTCTTCATGTCGTACGCCGCGCGGCGAGTGAAGGTGATGGTGAGGATGCGGTCCGGGTTGATGCCCTGCTCCACAAAGCGCAGGTACCGGCGCGTGAGCACCGTGGTCTTGCCCGACCCCGCCCCGGCCCGCACCAAGAATCGGGGCAAATCAGACTCGATAATCGCTCGTTGCTCGGCGGAGAGGTTCAAGTCGTGCCCTCCGTGGCGGCATCCCCAAATTCGGCGTGGGCGCGGCAGAGCTCCCCGTAGCGGCACTGTTCACAGTGCGGCCCTGGCTGGGGGCGAGCGGTGCCGGAATCCAAAATGCGGAAGCCTTCCAGCGCCCGGTGCCGGGCGTACTGCCGGGTAAGCGACAAGGTGGCGGCGTGGACGATTTCCACCATTTGGTGTTTGGTGTCCATCCCGGCACGCAGGCCCCGATCGTTGAGGATGTGCCGCTGCCGCCCATTCACCACTGTTTCGACTTCAAGAATCGGCACCTGCCCTTCATTTACAGGGAGCTGCGATAGCAGAATCATGACCTCCCAGAATCGGTAGGGCTCCGGGGCTTCGCTCGGCCCGGGGGTCCACTCCCACTTCTTAGCGTCGGGCAGGTTCACCATCGATGTGAAGAAAGTCACCGTATGGTTGGTACGCTCGACTTCCAGTACATCGGCTTGCAGACGCACGGTGCGGTCGTCGCCTTCAATGGGCGTGAGAATGACGGGATTGGCTTCGCCCTTACCGCGCCATTCGTGGTATGTGCGGGCCAGATGCTCGCGGTGCGCCCAGCCAGTGAGGAGCTTCTTGGAGGCCACTTCAATCACGCGGCGTTCGGTTTCTGAGAGGAACGGCGCGATGGCATTCCACCGCTCGTTGTACGCCTGGCGCAAGGCGGCCCTCGCCTCCTTCCCGTCCGGCAGCTGCGGCAGCCTGACGTTCATGGGCAGTGAAGCGAACCGCATCAGGCTCAGTCGCTCGGAAGCCGGATAGAGCCGCAGACGCTGCTCTACCACCGCCCGGAAGCCGCATAGCCGCGCCATGCTGAGCTGGGCGGGCGTCACCGGTTGGTCGCCGGGGCGAATCTGTTCTTGCACGCCCACCTGGATCACCTCTGCCACCTCCGGCGGCCGCGTGGGTTGCGCCCAGGCCTCCACGATGTCGCGCTCCGCCCGCGAGCGGCACATATCCGGGGGCGGCAAGGTCCAGCTGCGATCGTAGACCTTGGGGGCCAAATCCTCATGCCCAGCGGCCCGCAGAGTTGCGCGAATGTAGCCGGATTCAATGGTTTCCCGGTCGTCATCCACCAACGGGTACATCAGGGTCAACGAATCCTGGGCCAGCGCCACGGTGCGCGCCCAGCGGTCGCGTTCGGCCAGGGCCGTTTCAGTGCTGTTCGGCAGCCAGTGACCTTGGTCGCGCAGAGCCTGAATGATGGCGTCGGGCAGGATCGTGTTCTCCCGCCGCCGCACCGGAATCTTGCTCTCCAGCGCCCCCAGCACCCACACCTGGCGCACATCTTTGAGGCTGGACCCCGCCACCAAGAGCTGCACCCCGTTCTCCGATTGCGCGGGCACGGTCACCATCTCGTTCGTCCACCACTGCCGCAGGTAGATGACGAGCTGGGCAAAGCTCACTTGTTGCCCCCCAAAGATCGTGGCGTAGTCGGCGAGTGGGCGCTGGAGAGCGGTGATCGCGCGGTCATCGCGCCCTTCGGTGGGGTCGCCGGGGTCAGGCGTGCCGTTGACGTGCATCACGTCCCCGATGAGGGTGCGAAGGTGGTCGCGCCACTGGATGAGAGTGAGCGATTGATGCCCGTACAAGGCCCGCCACTCCAGCGCGCACTGCAGCCATACCATGCGCTCGCTTTGGTCGCGGGCCCACACGGCCAGGTCGCCCCACGCGCCATTGCCTTCAAAAGCAAGTTGCCGCGTGATATTGTCAAGCTCGCCCCACTCGCTGGCATCCAGCCCCACGTAGCTCAGCTGCCCCACCCGGGCCAGGCTGCGGGGGTCGGGCTCACCCAGAGCTTCGAGCAGCTCCAAGCAGAAGCGCGCCAGACCGTTCGTAAGCAATGGGGCGCTATAGTGCGCCCGAATCGGCACCCCAAACCGGCTCGCACTCACAATGGCCAGGGGCGCGTACTCCTTCACATCCGGCACCACCAGGGCCTGGTGCCGCCCGGGCGCGGGGTCGGCCATCGCCTCGCGCAGCGCCCATTCGCATTCGGCCAGGGCATCAAAGGCCGGGTGCAGAGCCAAGGCGGGCGGTGGCACCGGGGGTTCGCTCTTCTCGGTGAAGAGGTTGGCCCACCAGACCGGCTTCTCGCTGTACACCACCGGCCACCCCATGCGTTGCGCCACCCGGCGGTGGGGTTCGAAGAGGGGCGACTCCGCCGAAACCGCGTCCACCACCACTCGCACGTCCAGGCCCATGGTTACCAGCCACTTTGCCCAGCGTTCGGCCAGCAGATGCTCGCTGGTGCCCATCAGCACCACCACCCCGTCAAACATCGGCAGGGGCTGCGGCAGGATGGTGAGAGATTGCCGCAGCCGGTCACTGCCCAGCAGCCGGTTTTGGTCCTTCAGCAGGGCCTCAGCGTGCGCGCCCAGGCTGGCCAGCCCTTGCGTCCATTCGCGCCAGGGGCCGCTCATCGTTTCGGCCACTGCCATCAGTTGGTCCACGCCGATATCGGCCTGACGTAGATCGCTCCAGCAATCGGCGAGTTCCACCGCAAACCCGACGTGGTGGGCACTGGCGGCAAAGAGGTGGTCCGGCCCGAGGGTGCGCTGGGCGTCCACAAAGGCCGCGCACAGTTGCCCCTTGGTGGCAATGCGCCCCGCCGGAACCCCGCAGGCCGTGAGCAAGCGTCCCGCAAATTCACCCAGCGGCACCGTCTCCATGCGCTCCAGTTGATCTTCGTCGAGGAGGTCGCGAGCGGACTTGAGGCGCGGGTCGTCCGGACCCGTGATAACCCACCGTCCCCCGGGCAGCGCCGCCAGAAAGTCACGGAGGTGCGGCGCGGTGGGCGGCAGACCGAAAAGGGTTCCGCGCGCGGTGGCCATCAAGGGCGATTATCCTGATTTCGGCCCGCAGGTGAACGGTAACCTACCGGACGTGAGGGAATCGCCCCCTTCTGGTCCAAACCCGACGGGGAAACCGGCACCGAAGCCGGCCGCCCGCCCCGGAAAGGCCCCCCGCAAACCCCGCTGGACCACGTTCCGCCGATTCTTGGGCAATGTGTTGCCGCTGGTGCTCAGCGTGCCGTTTTTGGTGCTGGCGGTGCAGCGGGCGGCCGAGTTCGGGCCGGACCCCCTGGTGTGGCGGTACGGAGCCTTCTTCTTGGCGATCGGCTGGGGGATGACCGCCTTTCTGGGCTACCTGGGGAACGGGTCGTTGCAAGAGAACCTGGCCGTGCAGCGGCACGCCATTGCCCCGTTTGAAAAACGGCCGCGATGGTTTGTAGGGGTGGCGACTCCGGGCTTCAAGAGCGCCCTTGACCCCCATGAGGATGTCGCGTTCCTCGTATTGCACGAGGACAAGCTGGAGATCTTTGGCGAACGGGTGCGACTCTACATCCCCCGCGCCCAAATTCGGGTGATGCGCCTGCGCCCCAATATCCACTCCTGGCTGTTCCTGGGCGGGTGGATCAGCATCGAAGGCGAGCGAGATGGCCAACCCTTCCGCATCCTGGTGGAGCCCCGCATGAGCCCAGCGGTTTTGCTGAACGCCCTGGCCCGACGCCGCCTGCTCGGCGAATGGTCGGCCTGGTGGAAGCGCGGCCTTGCTCCCACTCCGACCCCTGAGCAAACAGAAAACCGCCCTGAACCCGAAACGGATTCAGAGCGGTCTTGATGGGTTGCGCGGCTTAGCTGGTCTTGCGGCCGTGGGCAAAGCCCCGGCAGTAGCCCAGGTGCGTGGGCTGCTCCATGAGCTTCCACACCGAGCAATCGAGGTAACCCGCCGCCATGGTCATGAGGCCGAGGCAGCTGAGGCTGGGCGCCCACCAGTTGGTGTTGTTGTCGCCGTATTCGTTGTTCGGATAGAACTCCATCACGGGTTGCGCGCCGCCGTAGCCGTGGCCGAGGCCACCCTGGTACGGGCTGAAGTCATCACAAATCGCGGTTTCGATGAAAATCTCACCGGTGTTGACGCTGCTGAGCAGGTCAAGCGCGAGGAGCGGGTACCGAAGGTGGTACAGGGTGCCGAAGAAGAACACCACATCGAAGGTGCCTAGCACTTCCGGGTTGACCTGATAGACCGACATCTCGATGCGTTGGCACTGCTCTTCGGTGTAGCCCAGCGCGTCGCGGCAAAGATCGAAGGTCTGCCACGCCTTGCGGTCGCGTTCATCCAGGCTGCCCAGATAGTCGCTGAAATCGTCAATGGCGACGACCTGTTCCGCGCCGCGCTTCAGCGCTTCAAACGCCCAGTAGCCGTCCCAAGAACCGACATCCAGCACGCGCTTGCCGGTCAGGTCGGCGGGGATGCCATAGGAGTCGCGGTCGAGCGGAGCCCAGCCGGGGGTCGTGATGCCGTGGGGCAGGTCAATGCGGTGGTACCAAAATGGGAACGAGTTCACCTGCTCCAGCAGAGCGTCTCGATTTGCATTTTTGTCCGGGGCCAGGTGATTTTGCGGGGCCGCCATACCGATAACTTCGGCAGGTCTCATGAAATCTGTACCCCTTCCCGCTCCGTGCCCGGCCCTGCAGCAAGCTTTGGCCGCCCACGGCAAGGGCGATTTGAAGTCGGCCCGGACCTGGTACGACCAAGCGGTGGACGCGCCGGAGGCCGCCGCCTTGGCGTGGCTGGGGCGTGGGGTTTTGCGATTCCAGACCGGAGACCGAGCCGGGGGCATTGTGGACATGGAGACCGCCCTCGATCGAAATCCTCACGATGATGAGGCCTGGAGCAACCTGGCCAACGCCTACCGCGCCGAAGCTCAATTTGAAGCGGGAGCCGAATGTGCGCGCCGCGCCGTGGAACTGAATCCCCGCCAAGCCTTGGCCCACGCCAACCTCGCCGCGTGCTTGAGACCGCTCGGCGACCTGGTGGAGGCCCGTGCGCATGCGGAAGAGGCCGTCCGACTCGCCCCCGACCTAAACAGCGGCTGGCGAACCCTGGGGGCGGTGTGGCTGCACATGGGCGACGCGCGACGCGCGAGCGACTGCTTCTACCGGGCTTTGCAACTGGATCCGGCCCTGCCGGATGCCTGGAGTGAGTGGCTGTTTGCTTTGCAATACCGGGATGACATCTCGGCGGGCGACATTTTGGAGGCGACCCGGTTGTGGACTCGCTCTCAGCCTTCGGCGGCGCCCGGGGCGCGGCCTTCTGCGATTCAGCGCATTGGGCTGGTGAGCGGCGACTTTCGGGCGCACCCGGTGGGCCGCATGATGCTGGCCTTCGTGCCTGCCCTGCGAGCCTTGGGCGTGGACGTGGTGCTGATTGCCAACCAAAGCCAAATGGATGGCGTGACCGAGCAACTGCAAGATGCCGCCAGCGCGTGGCACAACGTGTGGGCGCTGCCCACCGAGACCGCTTGCGCCCTAGTGCGGCGGGAGAACCTTGACCTTTTGGTGGACCTCTCCGGGCACTCCGCAGACCACCGCCTAGATATCTTTGCCGCGCGGTGCGCGCCCTTCCAGGTTTCCTGGCTGGGCTACAGCGCGACCACCGGTGTGCCGTCGATGGATGCGTGGCTGGGCTGCCCGTGGACGATGCCCGAGGGCACCGAAGCCACCGCCACCGAAGCCTTACTCCGCTTGCCCAACGTGTTTACTTGTGATTCGCGGACGCCGCAAAGCGTGCCGGCGGGTCCGCGTGACCAGGTGGTCTTTGGTTCGTTCAACAACCTCGCCAAGCTCTCGGACACGACGATTGCCTTGTGGAGTGCGGTGCTGGCGGGGATTCCGGACAGCCGCATGATCTTGAAGTATCGCGGCCTGGGTGACCCGGCATTGGCCGGTGCCCTGTTGGCGCGATTCGAAGCAAACGGCATAGAGGCGAGCCGGATCGAATGCCGCGACTGGACTGAAGAGGCCGACGTGAACGCCGCCTTTGCCGACGTGGACATCATGCTCGACACGTTCCCCTACAGCGGGGCGACGACCACGCTGGACGCCCTGCAACGCGGGGTACCCGTGGTGACAATGGTGAGCGACCGGTACGCCGGGCGCATGAGTGCCGCCTTCTTGGCCGCCTACGGCGCCGAAGATCTCATCACAAGCACCCCGGAAGACTATGTAGAGTGCGCGGTGCACCTGGCCCTGGATGGCACCCGACGCCAGCAATTGCGTGAGGAACTTCCGCGCCGAGGTGCCACGAGTTCTGTGCATCAACCCCAACAATTTGCCACCGAATGGTTAGCCACCGTGCGTTCACTGGCCCAGGAGCGTGCCGCTTGAGCAATCTAAACCGCGCTTACCAGCGGGCGATGACCCCAACCAGCACGCACCCGGTGCGAAGCCTGAGTGAGGGCCTCAACCTTCATCAGCAGGGCTATATTGCCGAGGCGCTGGAAATCTACGAATCCATCCTGCAGACCGACCCGCGGCACTACGACGCACTCCAGCTTAGCGGGACCGCTCTTCTGCAACTGAGCCAAGCCTCAGCCGCTTGCGAGCGTCTTGCGGGCGCCATCGAGGTCAACCCGAACGACCCCGGAACCTGGAGCAACTGGCTGGCCGCCCTCAATGAAGCCGGACAGTACGCCGAAGCCATTGCGACTGGTCAGCGAGCTTGCGAGCAGTTCCCGGGCGTGGCAAGCCTTGCATTCAATCTCGGCAACGCTTACCGCGAAATGGACCGCTGGGCCGAAGCCGCCAACGCTTATGCGGCCGCCCGCGAGGCGGACCCGACCATGGCCGCCGCTTGGGGCAATGAGGCCGACGCCCGCCTGGAACTCGGCGAACGAGAACAAGCCCAGGCCTGCGCCGAGCAGGCTCTGGCCCTGCAGCCCGAATTGCACTCCGCCCGCGTGACCCTGGGGTTGATTTTCGACCACGGCCGCCGCGCCGACCTCGCCATTGCGGAATACGAGCGCGTGCTGGAAGACGTGCCCACCTACGTGAAGGCGCACGTGAACCTCGCCAACTCTTTACGCGACATTGGCGAAATTGACCGCAGCGAAGACCACGCCGCGATTGCCTGCGGCCTCAGCCAAGACACCCCCGAAGCCTGGATTGCACGCGGCCATGCCTTGCTGGGCCAAGGCTACGCCGACGATGCGGCCATGAGCTTTGAAATTGCCACCGAGCTCAACCCGCACGAACCCATTTACCTCAGCAACTACCTGATGGCACGGCAATACGCGCCGGACACCACCGCCGAGGACCTCAAGCTCCTGGCCGAGGGCATGGACGGGCTCTATGGCTCGCTCTACAAAGACCCCACGCCGGGGCCGGTGCGCCGCATAGGGTTCGTGAGCGGAGACTTGGGCTGGCACCCGGTCGGTCGATTCTTGCTACCCGTTTTGAAGGCGCTGGCAGGTCGCGCCGAGGTATTCCTCTATCCCACGAACGAGCGAGACGAGCCGCATGGTCAAGCCCTGCGCGAACTGGCCGTGGCCTCCCGTGGCTTGCACCGTGTCCCCACCGCCGAGGCGGTACGGATGATCGAGCAAGACGGAATTGACCTTTTGGTGGACCTCAGCGGCCATACCGCCGACCACCGACTCGATATCTTTGCTCGCCGGGCCGCCCCCATGCAGGCCACCTACCTGGGCTATTCCGGCACCACGGGTATCGCCAACATGGATGCCATCCTCAGCGATGAACTGCAAGTTCCCGCCGAGGAGATCGCCAATTTCTCCGAGCGGCCCTGGTACATCCCGGGCGGTTCATTCACCTGGCCCGACCTTGATATCCCCGCCGAAGCCAAGGTTTCACAACCTCACGAGGGGGTTGTCTTTGCCTCCTTTAACAACGCAGCCAAGCTGAGCGAACCTTGCCTCTTCCAGTGGGCACGCCTGGTCTCCTCCATTCCTGGCGCCAGCCTACTCCTCAAGAATCCCGGATTCCGCAGCGAGCGTGCCCGCGCGCACGTGCTCGAAATCCTGGTCATGGGGGGCATGGATCCGCGCCTAGTGCGGTTCGAAACCCTCCTCCCCACCCGCGAACACTTCCTTCTTTACCAAGAGGTGGATATTGCTCTGGACCCCTGGCCGTACGGCGGTGCCACCACCACGGTCGAAACTCTCGCGTGCGGCGTGCCGGTGCTCACACTGGCGGGCAGCCGCTACACCCAACGCATGAGCGCGAGCATCCTCACCACGGTGGGCCTCACTGAAGGCATCACGTACACATTGGATGAGTGGCTGGAGCGCGGCCGCGCCTGGGCCGAAGACACCGCCTGGCGTCAAAACCTACGTGAAACACTCCCCGAGCAAACTGAATCGGCACTGCGCCAGCAAGCTCTGCGCATTGCCAATACGCTCCTCGCCGGTCCACCACTCGGTTAACTTCGGGATTGCAAAGAGAATCCCCACGCTTCCGTCCGTGGAAGCGCGGGGATGAGACCGTCTGATCGAGGCTTACGCCGCGATCTTCAGCATGTCTTGCGGGCGGAGCAGCTTTTCGAAGGCGATCAGTCGCTTCGCTTCTTCCAGCGTCGTCTCGCCGGCCAGCACACGCTCCAGGGCGTCCTCCTGCAGGGTTCGGAAGCCAAACTCAGCCCCCGCCTGGCGGATTTCCTCCACCGTCGCGCCCTTGGCAATCAGGCTCGCCACGTCACTCGTCACCGGCAGCACTTCGTGCACCGCCGTTCGGCCGTGGTAGCCGGTGTGGAAGCAAGCGTCGCATCCGCGGCCGCGCCACACTTCATCAATGCCGTCCACGCCAAAGTAGGTGCGCATCAGCACTTCTTCTTCCGCCGTCGTAGCTCCGAGTTCTCGGCAATCCGGGCAGAGCTTGCGCAGCAAGCGCTGGGCCGTCACACCGATGAGCGAGGAACTCAGCAGGAACGGGTCCACGCCCAGGTCCAGCAGTCGCGGCACGGCACTCGCCGCGTCGTTACAGTGCAGCGTGCTCAGCACCAAGTGGCCCGTCATAGCGGCGCGGATGGCCGTCTCAGCGGTTTCCTTGTCGCGAATTTCACCCACTAGGATGATGTCCGGGTCTTGGCGCAGAATGGCGCGGAGCTGCTTGGCAAAGGTTTGACCAATGCCCTCTTGCACCTGCGCCTGGTTGATGCCTTCGACGTCGTACTCCACCGGATCTTCGCAGGTCATGATGTTGCGCGCGTTGTCGCGCAGTTCCTGCAGGGCGGCATAGAGCGTGGTCGTCTTCCCGCTACCAGTCGGACCGGTGACAAGGAAGAGGCCGTAAGGCCGTTGCACCAATTGGCGGAAGAGCGATTCGTTCTGCGCCGTGAAGCCCAGGTGTTCGAGGCTCTTAAGGCCGACCGCGCGGTCCAGAACACGCATAACGATGCGCGGGCCGTGAACGTTGGGCAGCACGCTGATGCGGACGTCCACGGATTGACCGTCGAGTTCCACCGTCATGCGGCCATCTTGCGGCTGGCGCTGCTCTACGATGTCCATGCCGGACATGATCTTCAGACGCGCCGTCAGCATCGGGATCAAGCCGTCCGGGATTTCGCGCAGCTTCACCAGCATCCCGTCGATGCGGTAGCGCACTTCCATCTTGTCGAAGCGCGGCTCCAGGTGAATGTCGCTGGCGTGCAGGCGGATGGCGTCCCCAATGATCTGGTTGACCATGCCCACCACCGGGCGCGTATCGGTTTCGCTAATGATCGTGCGCTCTTGGCGAACGCGGCGATCATTGTCCACCCCGTACTCGGCAATGGCTTGCTTGACCAGCGTGTCCACGTCCGAACCCGCCGACTTACCACGCTGACCGTGCAGTACGCGCAGTTGGTTATAGAGTCGCGCTTCGTCAATCAGCACCGGCTCCACGCGCAAGTTGGTGGTATTGCGCACCAATTCAATCGCGTCAGTGTCGGCCGGGTTGCGCATGCCCAGAGTGAGCAGGTCGCCTCGCAACGCCACCGGCAGCACGGCGTAGCGCTCGCACAGCTCGATGTCCACTTTTTCCAGCGCCTTCGCGTCCGGGTTATCGCGGCGCAGGTCCCACGCCGGCACGCCCATTTGCGTGGCCAGCGCCTGCAGCAGCTTCCATTCGTCAATCACGCCCATCCGCACGAGAATCGTGCCGATCGGTGCGTGGCTCCGGCGCTGCGTTTCCAGCGCACGGTCAAGTTGTTCTGCCGTAATGAGTCGCTGACTCACCAGCAAGTCGCCTAGTTGAATCCTTCGCATAGACCAAGTCCCGCATAAACAATCGGCCCCCTGCCATGGACAGGGGGACGATGAATATACGGGGTTTTTAGGAAAACCCTTACGGCTTCACGGTCGGGAACGGCGGTTCCGGAATGGCCGGCACCGGGTTCTTGCGAACCTGTTCCATCAGGTATTCCACGCCCTTCTTCAGTTGCGGGTCGTTGCCGTTCTTGTAGTCCACCGGAGTCCAGTCGACTTCAATATCCGGATCCACGCCCGTGTTCTCGGCAATGAACTTGCCGCGTACGCGGTCGAAGATTCCGAACGCCGGCGAGGTGACGCTACCGCCATCGCTGAGCGACATACCGCCTTGGATACCGACGAGACCACCCCAGGTGCGGGTACCGATGAGCGGCCCGACCTTGGCTTCCTTAAAGAGCCACGGGAGCATGTCCCCGCCCGAACCGGCGTAGTTGTTGATCAGCATCGCCTTCGGCCCTTCCACGTAGTTCGGATACACCGCAAAGGTGTTGCCGTGACGCGGCTTGAAGCCGGTCAGCACGTCGCGCTTGAGGTATTCGATGAAGAACGTCGGGAGGAAGCCACCACCGTTGTAGCGTTCGTCCACCAAGACGGCCTTCTTACCGCCCATGGAGCCGTAGGCTCGCATGAACTCGGTAATCCCACCCACGCTGGTATCGGGGACGTGAATGTAGCCAATGGTGCCATTGCTCATCTTGTCCACGTACTCGCGGTTGCGGGTCACCCAGTCTTCGTAGCGCAGGCGCATTTCGTTGCTGATGGGTTGCACCGTCACCGTGCGGGCACCGGCCTCGCTCGGGCGGCTGTTGACCGTCAGCGTCACGTTCTTGCCGACCTTGTCGACCAGGAAGTCCGCGATGTTGTCGTTCGCCGTCAGGTTCTTTCCGTCAATGGCCAGGATGTAATCGCCGTCCTTCACGTCGATGCCGACGCGACCGAGCGGGCTTTGGTACTCCTCACCGTAGTTCAGGCCCTTGAGCACGCGCTTGATGCGGATGCGGCCGTTTTCGACCGCGTAATCCGCGCCCAGCATGCCGGCCGGGGTGGACCGGATTTGCACATCCATGTCACCGCCCTGCACGTAGGCGTGGCCCGTGCCGAGTTCACCCACCATCTTGCCGAGGAGCCAGCTGAGGTCCGCACGGCTGCTGAGCGACGGAAGCAACTTGGCCCACTTGTTGCCAATCGCTTGCCAGTCCAGGCCGAGCATGTCCTTGTCGTAGAACTCGTCGCGCTGGTAGCGCCAGGCTTCCCAGTACATCTGCTTCCATTCCGCCTTGGGGTCCCAAGTGAAGGCCACATTGTCCAGGTTCACGCGGCCCTGACCGACTTGAACGCCGGGGCGCAGGTCCACGATGCCGATGAGGTTACCGGCCACATAGGCACCCTTCGTGCGGTTCTTGTTGAACGCGAGGCCACCGATCCCTTGCAGGATGGGCACCGACTGGCGGCTGTTAAAGTCGTACTTCAGCAGGTTGCCGTTCGTCCACACAAACACGCCGTTGTTGGCACCGAACAACCCGCCGTAGGCTCCAGGGCCCCACGGCATCGGCATTACGCGAGCGGCCATGTTGTCGAAGTCAATCTCCGGAGTGGTGGCTTGCACCTTTTCCTCTTCTTGGCTGGGCAGCGGTTCTTCATCGCCCGGCGCGAGGAACGGATTGCCCATACCCTTCAAGAGGGGCACCACATACACGCGCTCGGTGTTGGTCTGCACCATCGTGATTTCGAGGTCCGTTGGGGTGAAACCGAACGTACGGTTCGAAGTGAAGTACAGGTACTTACCGCTCAGGTCGAAGCTCACAACGCTGTTGTTGTAGAAGCCATCCACCACGGAGTGCGTCTTCTTCGTCGTGCGGTCGTAGATGAACACGCCGTACTGGGAGGATTCCGTTGGGGCGGTGTACGCCACATAGCGGCCATCTTGCGAGATGTCGGCGGAGCCATTGGCATCGCCACCCTTGTAAACCATCTCAACTTGACCCGATTCCAGGTCCAGCCACATCAGACGGTTGTCGTGGGTGCGGTACATGATGCCCTTGCCATCCGGGCTGTAGCTGAAGTTGCGGATGCGGTCGCCGGCCGGGGTCTTCACCAGTTCCGGGGCACCACCGCGTTGCGGCACGCGATAGATTTGGTACTCACCCGATTCGTCGCTCATGAACGCGATGTGAGCGCCATCCGGGCTCCAAGTCACGTTCTTTTCGCGCACACCGGGCTTGCCCATCAGCATGCGCGTATCGCCCGTGGTGGCAGGCACGCTGAACGACTTGCCGCGCGCATTCACCGCGAGGCGTGCGCCGGTCGGGCTCAGCGCCAGTTCGCTCACTTCACCACCAAAGCGTCGGTAGCTCGGGCGAACCTGGCTCACGTCACCCGCAATCTCGGGCTTGAAGATGGTCACCTTGTTGTTGCTCAGGTCCATCATCTCGATGGCACCGTCGCGTTCGTAGACCAGGGTCTTGCCGTCGGTTTCCAGGTTGCTCACGTCACCGTCGGTGTAGTTCGTCAGCTTGGTCACGCGGTTGTTGGCCGGGTTCAGGCGATACACGTTCTGCGTGCCGGCTTCCTTGTCACTGGAGAACACCACTTCGTTGCCCACCCAGAGCGGGAAGTAGCTCTGCTCGCGCCCTTGCGGCATTTCGCTGTACTTACCGGTGGCAAAGTTGTAGAAGCTAATGCGGCCCTGCGTGCCCCCACGGTAGCGACGCCAGTTGAAGGTGAAGCTATCCATGCGGTTGTAAACCAGGGTTTGGTTATCTGCAGAAAAGTCGCCGGTGCCAATTTCGAAGATTTCGTTGGTGGTCGGCATACCGCCCTTGGGATCCACCAAGAAAAGGCGATCGTGACGGTTGGTCAAGCTGCCGCTGATAGAGCTGTAAGCGATCTTGCCGTCGGCGCGCCAGTCAAAAACAAACGCACCCATCGGGTCCATCGTGATGCGGCGCGGTTGGCCACCATTGACGGCGACCACATAAACCTGCGGCACGCTGCCATCAAGGAGGCCCGAGAAGGCAACGAACTTGCCATCGGGAGAGAATCGCGGGCGAGTTTCCATGCCCGGGTGGGACGTCAGGCGTCGCGCCGGACCTCCATTCTTCGAGGCAACCCAGAGGTCCGTGGCGTAGTGGAAAACCACCGTTTCGCCGTGAACAGCAGGCCAGCGAAGCAGCAATGCATCGGGGTTAGGATTTTGAACGACCGTCGCGAGAGCAAGTATCGTGGAGAACATAGGCAAGTCCAACCTCACATCTTTGTGGGGTCCAACCCGTATACGTTACCGGGAGACGAAGGATGCCGCTCGCGCGAATGGTCCTAAAATGTAATACGGTCTGGCCCTAGTTGAGTCCGGCGGGAGGCGTGGTGGCCTCGCCCGGTACGGAAATCACGGTTTCCACGCGCACCCCTCGCACCCAGGCCGCAATCCGCACATCGCCAGGGGTCAACAAGGTCAAGAGACCGCTTTGGTCAATCCAGCCCGCGCCCATGGCGCTCCAGAAAACTTCGGAGTCAGGCACCGCCGCTCCCTCTTCGTCCCGCAGCACAACCTTGGCGGTGGTGCCTGCCGCGATTTGCTCGGGGGCTTGGATCTCAAAACGCTCGGCCCCGGGCGGGTTGAGCCCGCTGGCCATCACCAGCAGGAAGTTGGTGACAGCGCGCTCGCGGCCGTCGCTCGGGCGGTTCACCACCACTTGGCCCACGCCCGCGGTGCTACTTCCCCCACCATCCAGGCACAGGGCTTCCACACAGTTAAGGCGTTGCATTACGGTGGCCATCTCGGCCAGGGTTGCGCCCGCGCTCATCGGTTGGCGGCCATCTACCACCACCAGCCAAATCTCACCGGTGGCGGTGACGCCCACGGCGGTACGCGGGTGGCGCGCGGCCCCGAACGCATCGTTAAACCGCTCGGAGGCGTAACGAATCCCAATCTGCCCCTTCTCGATGAGGCGGTTGCCGCAGCCCATCACGTGCGGGGTCTGGGCCAGGTCTACGCCCGATTGATCAACTCGAATGGTGATGTCTTGGCCGGGGCGCAGCGCCTTAGCCTGGTTGCCCTTGGCTCCGTGCGCCGTCAACACAAACTGGCCGTCGCTGATCGTCACATCCTTCTGGTTGGTGACGACCATCTTGACCTTAGCTTTCACGTTCTGGTTCAGCAGGAGCGGTCCGGTGGCATCCATGACCACGTGGACGATGTCGCCCGGTCCGCCGCTGAGAGCCTGCCCGGCCCACGCCGAGTTCAGAATCGCTTCATTGGCCACACAAGATTGGTTGATCCCATCCAGCGGAATCCGCACCGAACCCGCCACGATGCGCCCCGACCAACGCATTTGCGCCACGCGGCCGCCTTTGGGGCCCCACGCAAACACGGTGCGGTCCGGCCACGGCACGCTGATGATTTCTTTGTTGAGGATATGCGCGCCCAGCGGATCGCCGCTCGGGCCAAAGAAGCCGGCATTGACACCCGCAATCGCGCCCGTCTCTCGGAGAGCCTGCGACAGCACGCCCCGACCCTTGGTTTCGTCGTTCTCGTAGACCTTGCCCTGGGCGAGGTGCGGCACCAGTTTCACGCCCGGCGCCCCCAGGTTCATCCGGAAGGCGTGCGTCACGCGCGGCACTGTGCGGTCAATCTCCTGGCGGTAGGTGAGGCCAGGTACGACCAGCTTCTCCCACACCTCAGGTCGATCTTGAGCCGAGGCTTGACCTAGACTTCCGAACGCAACAAAACCCGTCGCGAGGACGGCAGACCAAACAGTTACGATGCCACGGCGCATAAGGGTTCGAGGTACGTGAGCGTACCCGCGTCCGCGTCCAGTCTCGCACGTATCCCAAGGGGGAGGCTTAACATCTGCGCTGCGTGCCCCATCGGGTAGTCAAATATCATCGGGATTTCCAGCGGCCCCAGGCGCTCCATCACCATCTCGCGCCACGGCGTGCCGCCAATCTTGGGGTCAATCCGGTCGTCGGTGCGCGTCATCTCACCCACGACAATGCCCGCCGCGCCGTCAAGAGAATTCGTGTTGAGAAGGTGGGTCAGCATCGCGTCAATTCGGTGCGGTTGCTCGTCCACGTCTTCCAGCAACACGATCTTGCCGCGCGCGGCCATCGCGTTGGGCGTACCGATGGCATCGCAAATCAGGATCATGCACCCCCCGGTGACCACGCCTTCCGCCACGCCGCCTACTTTGGTGACCCCGCGCGGGGCAGTAGCGGGCGTACTGACATCTCCCTTAAGCTGGCCGAGGAACGACTCCCACACCCACGGTTCGCGATCCGAACCCAGCGTCAGGAGCATCGGGGCATGCAGCGTGGGCAGGCCACGCTGGTTGAGCGCCAAATGCAGGGTCGTGATGTCGCTAAAGCCCGCAAACAGCTTGCCGCTGGCGGCCATGGCATCGAGATCAAGATACGGGAATAGTCGGGCGCACCCGTAACCGCCTCGCGAACACACCACGGCGTCCACGTTCGGGTCCAGGAAGGCTTCCATGAGGTCGGCGGCCCGGTCTTCGTCCGGTCCGGCCAAGAAGCCCGTCATCGCAAAGGCGTGCTCGGCAAACGTGACCTGGTAGCCCTCGTTCTCGAGGACCTGGGTGGCACGGACCACCTGTTCCCGCGTGAGCCCCGAGGCCGGCGTTACCACACGGATGTGGTCACCGGGCCGAAGCGCACGCGGGCGATTCATCGTCGTTAGGCCTTGGCGCCTTCTTCGATCGGGGCGATGACCACGCGGCGGTTCGGCTCTTCGCCTTCGCTGTAGGTCTGCACGCCTTCAAAGTCCGCCAAGATCTGGTGGATCACGCGTCGCTCAAACGCCGGGAGGGCGTCCAGAACGGCTTCTTCACCACGGGCCACCACCTGTTCGGCGATCTGCGTGGCGAGGTCGGTGAGCACATCCTTGCGATGGTCGCGGTAGGCGTCGGCGTCCAGCACCACGCGGATACCCGGTCGCACCTTGCGGCCCGAGAACACGTTGAGCAGGTACTGCAGCGAGTTCAGAACTTCGCCGCGGCGACCGATGAGGTGGCTGGCGTCTTCGCCTTCAATGCTCAGGTGCACGTAGCGGCCTTCGCGCTGAGAAATCTTGACCGAAGCCTGCATGTCGCCGGATTCGATGATCTCTTCCAGCATGGCCAGCAGCGCTTCCGCATCTTCCTCAGTGGCTTCCACGTCGGCTTCTTCGCGGCGCTCACGCCCACCCTTGCCTTCGCGTTCAGGAGCGGCTTCGCCCTCGGTGGCTTCCGCCTTCTTTCCGCGGCCACGGCCTCGGGGCTTGGCGTCTTCCTTGGCTTCTTCGGCCGGAGCTTCTTCAACGACTTCAGCCGCAGGAGCGGCCTTCGCGGCGCGGCCACGGCCCTTGGGCTTCTCTTCGGCGACTTCTTCGGTCTTGGCGGCCGCCTTAGGGGCGGCCTTGGCCTTGGCGGCGGGCTTGGCGGCCTTGGCCGGAGCGGCACCATTCACTTCCGCGCGAATCTTGACGTTCGTCTTGCCGAAGAGGCCCTTGGTTTCTTCCAGGACCGTCACGGTCAGCTCGTCGGGGGAGACGCCCAGCGACTTGGCCGCTTGAGCGACAGCCTCATCATGGGAGGCAGCGGTAATTTCGATCGTTTGCATGGGGGGTATGGAGGGGGTTGAGGTTACTTCTTCCGGCGCTTGCGGTTGTTGGGGTTGCCTTTGCTGCCGAAGAAATCGCTAGAGACATCATTTTGCTTCTTATCCTTCTCATCGTCAGGGGACCCGCCGGGAAGAGCGCCACCCTTGACCGACTGCACCGGCACCAATTCGGCCAGCGGCAGGCGGTATTCGATGAGGCTCTGCACGGTCGAGAGGATGTTGGTGAAGATCCAGTACAAGACGAACGCGGACGGGAGACCCGGCCAAAAGAACATCGTGACGGAGAAGACCACCGCGATGAGCAGACCGATGAAGCGCTGCTGCGGGATTTCCTTGCCCGCAATCCGGATGGGCGGCGTTTGGCCACTGTCGGTCACTGGCTGGAGTAGCGTGGTGACGACCATCGAGACGCCGTAAAGGAAGATCAGGATGAAGTCGGGTTCGCCCAGATTGGCGCCCACCGGAATGCCGAGAAACTTGTCCGCCCCCGGATGCACCCACAAGAACGAGCCCTTGGTGAACTCGAACTTGTACTTCCACATGCACTGGTACACCGCCAAGAACAGCGGCATCTGAATCAAAGCGGGCATACAGCCGGCCATCGGGTTGATGCCGTACTGCTTGTAGATGGCCATCGTTTCCATCTGGAAGGCCTGCGGATCCTTCACTTGACCAGTCTTCTTGTCCTTGTACTTGTCTTGGATCTCCTTGATGCGCGGCGAGAGCTGCGCCATCTGGCGGCCCCACTGGTACTGCTTGTGCGCCAGCGGCCAAATGATCCCGCGCACCACCAGGGCCAAGAGGAAAGCGGCAAAGGCATAGGAGAACGACGGAATGCTGCCCGTGGCCTTCACGAGGACGTCAATCAGCTGCCAACCCGGCAGAACACCCCAAACGATCTCCTTCTTGTTGCGGGCGCTGAGCTCGGTGGTGATTTCCGTGTAAAGCGACTCCGCAGTGACGGCCACGGGGGCTCCATCGCGGCCCCGCACGGTGACGTCCACGTTCTTCCACATCGGAGTCCGGCGGAAACGCTCGTACTGCGCGGCGAGGGTGGTGTAGCTGCGGTCGATCTTGGCGTAGTGGTTCCAGGCCACCCCGGATTGGAACTGGGTGGCGGCCACGGTGAGCACGCTGGCCAGTCGGGCCTCATCCGCCTGCACCTGCGTCAGCTTGCCCGCCTTAAACTCTTCATCAATCTTGGCGATGAGCAAGCGCTCCGTCTCCACGATTTTGAGGTCCAGGAGGTTCGCATTCTGCTGCTCCAGTTCCGCCTGCACCTGGATGCGGGTGCGAGGGTCGTTGGGCTTGTTCGACACGCAGAGCATCTGATACGAGATCATCAGCAGGATCGTGATCAGAGCAATCTGCAGGAAATTGCCTTGGGGGCGCGCTTGGGGTCTAGCCATGATGGATGAATTCGATTACGGAACGGGGTCGTGACCGCCGGGGCGGCCAGGATGGCAGCGACCAATGCGCTTGAGCCCGAGCCACGATCCCTTGAGCAATCCGTACTTTTGGATGGCTTCCAATGTGTATTGGGAGCACGTCGGAGTGTATCGGCAACTGGGGGGCATCCACCGGGTCCCCTTTTGGTAGAGGCGGATCATGAAGACGCCGAAGGCCCGTCCGAGCGAGAGCTTTGGACGGTCTCCATGAGGCGAGGAAGGACTTGAATCCATTGGGATAAGGTCACTTGGTCGGCGGAAGCCCGGGCGATGAGTACGGTATCGCATTGGGCCCACTGGTCATTCCAAACGATGCGAAGGGCCTCGCGGATGCGGCGGCGGGTCCGATTGCGGCGGGGGTGGTTGCCCAGAGCCCGTGCCACGCCGATCCCCACGCGGCCCGAGCCCGGAAGGCAGTGCATACGACAAAAATGTTCACGAGCGGACGCACCTCTCGTGAACACCTGTTCAAAGTCGGCCTTAGGGAGCCCGTTCAGGCGCCTAAGCGCGCACGGCCCTTGGCACGGCGGCGGCGAAGAACGTTCTGGCCGTCCTGAGTGCGCATCCGGATTCGGAAGCCGTGCGTCTTAGATCGCTTCCGGTTATTGGGTTGGAAAGTTCGCTTCATCGTTCTGGTCCTCGCAGAGAATGGTCGGACAAAGATACCCCGAAGCCGCACAACAGACGTGTCATGCGGCCCGAAATTCCCGGCGCTAGGCCGGAAGGAAGGGGCGAGGATCGGCCAGATGACCTCGAATCGCCGCCGCCGCCGCCGAGATGGGGCTGACCAAGTGCGTCCGGCTTCCCGGTCCTTGGCGGCCTTCGTAGGGTCGGTTGCTGGTGCTGGCGCTGCGCTCGCCGGGGCGCACAATGTCCCCGTTCATGCCCAGGCACATGCTGCAACCGGCACGGTGCCATTCCCAGCCGGAGTCCTTAAAGATCTGGTCCAGCCCTTCGCTTTCGGCCTGGATGCGGACTTCTTCACTGCCCGGCACCACGAGGGCACGAACGCCGGAGGCCACCTGGTGCCCCCGCATCACTTGGGCGGCGGCGCGCAGGTCTTCGATCCGCGAGTTGGTGCAGCTACCTAGGAACACGGTGTTCACGGTCAGTTCTTCGATGCTTTGCCCGGGGCTGACACCCATGTACATCTGGGCGCGCTTCTCCGAGGCGTCCTTGGGTTCGGGGATCGACCCCGTAACGTCGACCGTCATGGCCGGCGTGGTGCCCCAGGTGACTTGCGGCACCAGGGCCGAGGCATCGATCTCAATCTCCCGGTCGAACGTAGCCCCCTCGTCGGTGGCCAGTTGCCGCCACTCGGCGATCATGCGCTCAAGGTCCGCGCCCTTGGGGGCAAACGGGCGATCTACTGCCGCAATGAACTCAAACGTGGTGTCGTCCGGGGCAATCATCCCGGCCCGCGCCCCCATTTCGATGCTCATGTTGGCCATCGTCATGCGGCCTTGCATCGAGAGCGACCGCACGGCTTCGCCGCGATACTCCACCACGTGGCCGGTGCCGCCGCCCGCACCGAGGGTGCGGATGATGTAAAGAATCAAGTCTTTGGCCGTGACACCGTAACCCAGTTGCCCGCGCGCATTCACCGCCAGGGTCTTGGGTTGCTTGGGCGAGCGCAACGTCTGCGTGGCCAGCACGTGCTCCACTTCGGTGGTGCCAATCCCGAACGCGAGCGCCCCAAACGCGCCGTGGGTGCTGGTGTGGCTGTCGCCGCACACGATGGTAAGGCCGGGCAGCGTGATGCCCATCTGCGGGCCAATGACGTGGACGATGCCCTGCCCCCGGTCGCCGTAGCCATAGAGCTTCACCCCGAACTCTTCACAGTTGCGGCGCATGGCTTCCAATTGCTGGCCACTCAGCGTGCTCGGGTCAATCGGGCGGCCGTCGGTCGGCACGTTGTGGTCCACCGTGGCAAAGGTTAGGTCGGGCCGGCGCACGGGTCGCCCGGCCTCTCGCAGACCATCAAACGCTTGGGGACTCGTGACCTCGTGAATCAGGTGGCGATCGATATAGAGCAGCACGCCGCCCCCTTCGAGTTCGGTGACGACATGGTTGTCCCAAACCTTTTCAAACAGTGTTTGCGCCATGAATGTCGCCCTATTCTACGCCCTCGGCGGGCGGCCGTGATGCAGGACGAGGAGGAGCGGGGCGTCGCGAGGAGGGTCGAGACGGGGCCGGAGTGCGGCTTTGAATGAGGCGTTCCCGGTAATCCGAGAGCGGGCAGATGGCGCGCAAGCCCAAGACATTAGCCGCCTCCACCGCCTGATCCCAGCGGAGAGGGTTCACTTTGCCGTCCCGACATCGCTCGACATCCGGGTCGTACCGTGGGCAGTCACGACATCTCATCAGTTAGAATGGTTTTCATGCTACCGGTTGCAGTCCTCGTCGCGGCGCAGCAAAATGCCATGACCCAGGATTCGGTGACGTACCGAGATGGCCTCATTTCGGTGGTATTGGCCGAGCAGCGAAGCCAAGTGCGCATTGCCGACCGCCTGCCTGAGCTTCCGCGCACGGTCTCCCGCCAGATGTTTCAGCTCGGTGCCACCAAGGTCACTTTTGACAAGGACGGTCTGCTGATTGAGAAGAACGGCTGGAAGGGCCGCAGCCGCCTGGCAAGCGTGCCGACTTCGGACGTGCTGTTCACCCCCGAAATCATCGCCGAACACCGCGCCATGGCGAACCGGGGCGAAATCAGCCTCAACGTCTCGGCCATGAATGGCGCCGTCGCGGTGGACGACAAGCTTTACATGTGGTTGCGTTGGGAGCGCAAGACCGGGGAAAGCTGGCTGGAGGGCGTTTTTGAACTCGATGCCTCGCTGGAGCAACCCACCACCAAGTTCATCGGCAAGATGCCGGGCAACAGCTTTGCCACCGGCGTGGCGAATGATCGACTCCGACTGGATGGCGAGGAACTGATCGCCCCGGTGCGGGCGCAGGAAGGCTGGGGGCTGGGCCGCTTTAAGCTTGCCGACGGCACCACCACCTTCGAAAAAGCCGCCTCCCAGGCCAAAGACGCCTTCTTCGTGCCCGGCAGCAAGATGATGGCGACCGTGCGTGGCACGAGCTACGGCACCACCATCGTAGGGTTGTGGGGGCCGGGGTTCGGCTACCGCGAGACGATTGAAAGCCGAGGCACCCTCGCCGGGATTTACGAGCCCGGAATCGTGGTGTTCCGCTTCGGAGGAACGGACGTCGTCTCACACGGGCAAACCGGCGCCAAGATGGCCATTCCGAAGGGCGCAGGCTTCCGGGCCATTCCGGGCGGGCTGGTCTACTGGGAACCCAACGCCAACCCTAAGCGGGTGACGGTGGTGGATCGCTCCTTCATCAATCGCGCCACGTGGGCGGCTCAATAAGCCTAGACAGTCGCGGGTTCAGGTTGCCCCAAGCTGCGGTAGGCCGCTAAGGCCACCGCCGAGGCCGCCAAGCCATCCTGCGCCGAGGTGAGCGGCTCTCGCCCTTCCGCGATGGCATTGAGAAACTCTTCCACCATCAGCCGGTCGAGGTCGGCGCCAATGCCATTCATCCGCAGGCCACTGGCATCCGTGGGATAGACCTCCATCCCGTAGCCAAAGAGGTCCGCCTCGGCAATGCCCTGGTCGCCCACCACCCGCAGCGTGACGTCGGCCCATGTCTTGTAGCCAGCCGGGCGGCTCCAACTGCTGTCCAGCGTGGCAAAAATGCCGCCCGGGAACTCAATGGTCACCATCGCCGTGTCGTCGAACTCACCTTGGAATCGGTTGTTCCCCGTCTGGGCTTGCACGCGCACCGGCTCGGCCCCCAGCAGACGCCGCAACAAATCCGTCACGTGAACGGTGTGGTCAATCATCGCCCCGCCGCCGCTCAGGCTAGGGTCGGTAAACCAGCCGCCCGGGCACGTGCCTCGATTGGTGGTGGCCAGCGCCAAAACCTGACCGATCTCGCCCCGTTGCACCCGCGCCTTGAGGTCGGCGAAAACGGGGGAGAACGGGCACGGGAAGGCGGTCATCAAGGTGGTCTTTAAGCCCGGGAGAAGCGCCTTGATCCGAGCGGCATCCGCTTCGCTCCCCACAATCGGCTTCTCGCAGAGCACGTGGCATCCGGCGGCCACCGCCGCTTCGATGTGATCCACGTGCTTGAGGTTTTCGCTGCAGATCACCACGGCGTCACTAGCGGCCAGCAGTTCGTCCAGAGTGGCAAAGGTGTTCCACCCGTAGGTGGCGCAAAGCTGGGCCATCCGCGTCGGCTCGTCGTCCCATCCGCCCACCACTTGCACGCGGTCGGACATCTGATTGAGGACGCGGGCGTAGCTGCCCACATGCAGGTGCGCCGAACTCACCAAGCCAACTCGGATCATGCGCTCTAGTATGCCCCGCCGACTTAGGAAAGAGCGGGGATGGTGCGACCCGGGGGCGGTGTGACGCGAAGCTCACGGCCTTCGGGCTCAACGGGCACGATCTCAACGCGCCATCGAGACTCCTCGTCCACCAGTTCGTCGAGCCCCTTGGGCCACTCGATCAGGACGATGTGCGTGTCGAGAAGATCTTCCAGCCCAATACCCTCGGGCGATTCAATCCGGTAGAGATCGAGGTGAGCCACCGGCGGCTCCAAATCGTAAACGCTGAGTAAGTTAAAAGACGGCGACCGCACCGCGCCCGCCCAGCCTCGGGCCTGCAAAATGCCGCGCACGAGGGTCGTCTTGCCGGCCCCCAGCGGGCCGTTCAGTTCCACCACATCGCCCGCTTCTAGCAGGGCTGATAGCTTCGCCCCGACGGCAAGAGTGGCCGCTTCGTCGGGCAAGATCATAAATTCACTATAGGGCGAATATGTAAAGCGACCCGGGCATTACGCCCGGGCCGTCTCTTCGCTTCATAAGGGAAATCCCTACGTTTAACCCTGCAGCAGGCTGAGAACCGCTTGCGGGGCCTGGTTAGCCTGCGCCAGCATCGAGATACCGCTTTGTTGCAGGATCTGCAGCTTGGTGTAGTTGGTCATTTCTTGAGCCACGTCCACCTCACGGATGCTGGATTCGGTCGCCGCCAAGCTTTCCTTAGCCACGCCGAGGGCGCGCATGTTCGATTCCAACGTGTTCTTCATGAACGAACCGATGTTCGCTCGCAGAGTGTTCACGTTCGTAATCGCGCTGTCGATCGATTCCAGGGCGGTCTGCACCGAGGTGCCGGTGATGTCCACCGAACCGAGGCCCAGGTTGCTGGCCGACATGTTGCCGAGGTTCAACGTCACCGTTTCGCCGGCATTGGCCCCGACCTGGAATTGCGCTCCTTGAGTGAAGACCTGAATGACGTTGCCCTTGTCACTCACGGAGTTCGCGCTGGCGTTAAGGCCAATCACGTTCCCACTCACATCACGCAGCTCCAGGCCCTTGCCTCGGCTGAAAGCGGCCGTCGTCGTCGCGCCACCCACGGTGTAGCTCACCGTAGCGACGGCGTCTTCACCCACGTCACTGGCCGAACCGGCAGCGGTGTTGATCACACCCGCACTCGTCGTCAGCTGCACGGCCTTATCGGAACCGTACTGGGTGTTGGTCAGCACCAGTTGGTTGCCACCGTTCACCGTCGCGCTCACGCCGGTTTCACCGATGGCAGCATTCACCATGTCCACCAGTTGGTCTCGCGTGGTGGCAGCGGTGGTTTCGAAGGTCTTTCCGTTCAGAGTGAACTGACCCGCACCCACCAGCACCGTACCGGCCGTGTAGGCCTGCGTCCCGGTGAGGGTGGCTCGGCCGGCGGCCGTCGTCACGTTCACACCCAGGGTGCCGTTGGAGTTGAGGGTGGTACCGGCAAACGAACCGCTCGTGTACACGTTGGTGATCACGTTGAGGTTGTTGATATTGGCTTGCACCCCGGCCGACCCGTCCAGCATCTTCTTGCGACCAAACGAGGTCGTGCTGGCCAAGCGGTCAATCGAGTTGAGGATGTTGTTCAACTGCGTTTGGTTGGCTTGCTTTTGGTCGGCATCGTACGTACCATTGCCGTTGGCCACCGCCAGGGCACGGGCGTCTCTGAGCAGGCGGCTCATCTCATCCAGCGCCCCGTCGGCGGTCTTGGCAAAGTTCAATGCGTCTTGGTTGTTGCGCAGAGCGGCGTCCATCCCACCCAACTGGGCGCGGAAGTTTTCGCTCGCAATCAAACCGGCCGGGTCGTCCGAGCCGTTGACGATGCGCAAACCGGTCGAAAGCCGGTTAATAGATCGGTTCAAGTCACTTGAGGTGCCGTTGAGGTTGCGCAAGGCACCCATGGCGGCAACGTTGGTGTTGATACGAAAAGACATGCGTTTTCCCTAGCAAAGCCGCCGGCATTTATGCGAGCCAGTGGTTCTGCCAGGTGTCTTGTTCCGCACGAGACTTCTTGTTTACCTAGTAAAAATACTGGGATTTAGCAGAATTACCAGGTTTTTTGTTTCCCGGTATGAATGGGGGCTCATTCGGCGAGTTTTGAACTTGGATGACGGGCAGCGGCCGCACGGGGTAAACCAGCACCTCATGTCACTGGTCGGTCAGGTGGGAAGGAAGCGGCCGCGCGCACGCTTGGCCATGGCGGTGATTTACAGCCTGCTGATCATCGGGGCCATCACCACGCTGTACCCCTTTGCGGTGATGGTGACCACCGCCACCAAGGGCCCGACCGACCAGAACGACAACAAGCTGTGGCCCGCTTATTGGACGGACAATGCCGCCCTGACGGAAAAGTACATTGACGACAAGTACGCCGGGGACATGAGCCGGATTGCGGCCACCCGCATTGGGGCGGATGCTTCTCCCGAGGAAGTCGCCAAGTACCGCAAGTTCTTGGCCGAGCTTCCGCCGACGCACTGGCAGTCGGGTTTCACAACCCCCGCCAACCAGGTTTACAGCCGCCTGAGCGCCGCCTACCAGGCGGAAATGAAGGCCAAGTTCCCGCGCCTGGATTCCCTGAACCAGGCTTATCTGGAGCTGAACACCACTTTCAGCAGCGTGGCGCCCCCCGCCGAGAACCAGCAGCGCAAGGGCTGGCTGCCCACCCCCGGCCCTAAGTATCAGGATTACGTCGCCTTCAAGGAGAAGCTGCCGACCGAGTTCCGCATCCCCGTGCGCGCGCAGGTGATGTACCAAGAGTGGCTGCGCACGGTCTACAAGAACCAGATCGGAGACGTGCCGGTGGCGGCCAAGGGCGAAGCGACCACATTTGAAGCCATTGCCTGGCCCCCGCCGCCGGAGTGGCGCACGCGATTTGAAGCCGAAGGCCTCCCCGTGGCCTACAAGGGCGACACCGTGGAGGACCGCTGGGCCAAGGTGAGCGACGGCCCGATGCCCATCGCGGCCGAAGAAGCGCTGTGGGTGCAGGAAAACGCCGGGGTCATCCGCCAAGACTTCCTCACGCGCAACTTCCGCTACGTGGGCGGCTACATGTTGCTGAACGGGCGCGCCCTCATCAATACGGCAATTTTCTGCCTGCTGGCCATTCTCACTCAGCTGACCGTGAACCCGCTGGCCGCCTACGTGCTCTCGCGCTATCCGATGAAGAGTACGGCCCGGGTGTTGTTGTTCCTGCTGGCCACCATGGCCTTCCCGGCCGAGGTCGCCATGATCCCCTCATTCTTGTTGCTCAAGGACTTGGGTTTGCTGAACACCTTCGCCGCGCTGGTGCTACCCGCCGCCGCCAACGGCTACATGATTTTCTTGCTCAAGGGCTTCTTTGATTCCCTGCCCAATGAGATCTTTGAGAGCGGCCAACTGGACGGCGCCAAGGAGAGCACCCTGATGATGCGCCTGGCCATGCCGCTGAGCAAGCCGGTGCTGGGCTACCTGGCGCTGCTCGCCTTTATGGGAGCCTACGGGGCGTTTATGTATGCGTTCCTGGTGGCGCAAGACCAGCGGATGTGGACGCTGATGGTGTTCATCTATCAGCTCCAGCAGAGCGCACCGAAGGCGGTGATGATGGCGGCGGTGACGCTGGCCGCCGTGCCGACGCTAGTGGTGTTCTTGTCCGCTCAGCGCGTCATCATGCGGGGCATTGTGCTCCCCGGCGAGCGGTAAGGGCGCCTCTTGCATCGAAGGCGGCAGGCCAATGCGCTTGCCCGCCAGTTCGGTGGCATCGGCAATGCGCTCGGCGAGCATCCGGCACGCCTGCACCTTGTCTCTTGGGATGTCCTCCGGCGCAATGGGGGCGGTGTAGACAATGGTGATGCGGTGGCGGCGGAACTTCTTCGACCCGCGCGGCCACATAATTTCCGTCCCCCGGATACCGGCCGGAATGATCGGTGCATTTGCCCGGCGGCTGAGCATGAAAACGCCCGATTGAAACTCGCCCATCGTCTCACCATCGCCCCGGGTGCCCTCCGGGAACATCAATACGAGCGAGTTCTGCTTCATCTGCTCGATGAACCACTTGATCGAATCAGTATCACTGCTCCCGCGCCGCACCGGGTGCGTGCCAATGCTATGCAATAGCCACCCCAGCGGCCCCTTGAACAGTTCTTCCTTCGCCATCGCGCGCACCCATCGGCGGGGCGGCACGCCCAGGGCCGGCGGGTCGAGGTAACTCATGTGGTTGGCGACGATGATGGCGGGGCCATCGTGCGGGATGTGCTCCAGCCCCTGAATCCGGAGCCCGCCGGTCGCGCGGTAAATCACTTCGCGCACAAGCCAAGTGATGAAGCAATACCACCAATTGCCTCGTCGCCTCGTCTCCGCATTCACGCCCTCATTATAGGAGAACTGGTGCCTTTAGATTGGACTAGAATCAGGCATGCCCCACCTCGATGCGATCGGAATCGTGGTCACCAATATGGCCCGCGCGCTGGACTTCTACCGTCTGCTCGGGGTGCCGACGCCCACCGAATGGGAGGGCCCGCACGTCGAGGCCACCCTGGACAACGGCCTTCGACTCATGTTTGATGATCTGGAGTTGATGAAGTCGCTCCATCCGGATTGGCAGCCGCCGGTGGGTCACCGGATGGCGTTGGCGTTTGCCTGCGAGACACCCGCCGAAGTGGATGCCGTGTACGGCCGCGTTATGGCCGCCGGGTATTCGGGCAAGACGGAACCGTGGGATGCCTTTTGGGGGCAGCGCTACGCCACGCTCCTCGACCCCGACGGCAACATGGTGGACCTGTTCGCTCCTCTGCCAGAGGCAGCGGAGTAAAGAAAAAGCCGGGCGAGATCTCCTCTCGCCCGACCTTTTCTGCCTCAGACACTACTCTCCTCGAACCGTCCATTGGGTGCGAAGGCAGTGGACTGGCGCAACGCAAGGCGGCCTGATGGTTCTAGGGGATGTACAAGACCTTGGGTGCGTTCGGCCCCGTCTCAACCACCAACTCGACGTCCGTTAAGTCAAGGGAGATGGAAAGATCTGCATTCGTCGTGCATGTGAACTTGTAGGTCGTACTGAGTTCACCCCCCACTCTCGTACCGGTGAACACCGGTGTATTTGGGTTGTCATAACCAAGTCTCTTGCTGATCAGGACCACTTGGCCAAGAACCTTTTCTTTAAGGAACTGAATATCCATTCAATAAACCTACCTGCAAGAATAGTTCATATGCAAGGGTTCAACCTTTCCATTTCCCTTGCTTATAACCTAAAGTTAACTCAAGCAAAAACACAGCCTGTGGAAGTCACTTGACGAGCCACAGGCTGCGTTGAGCATTCCTTTAGTCTGCTACCGGAGGCGGCACGGGCCGCGACCGGGTCGCTTTCGGCATTGGCAGGATGTCTTCGTCATTCGGCGGGTTGAACGTAGTGGCCGCTGGGGCCGCCGTCGTCACCGGGGTGGTCGTCACCGAAGTTTCCACCGCGCCCCGGATCGCCCCCGGCCCTCCGATCTGCTGAATCTTGTCGGCAAGGTCAATCCCGAAGATCTCCTTCACCTGTTCGTTCAGAATCATCAGCTTCTTGAGGTCAACGCCGCTGGCACTGGACCCGGAAGAACCGGTGTCGATCACCGTCAGCTTCTCGACCTTGGTCGGCGCGATAGCGTTGGTCAGCTCGGTAATGATGTTCTCCAGCTTTTGGAGCACCATGATCTCGCGGGCGTTGTCGCCGGTCGCTTTCCAGGTTTGGGCGAGGGTCTTGATCGCCTCAGCGCGGGCGCGACCATCTTCAATGATCTTGGCCACTTCGGCACTGGCGCGGCTCTCGCTGGCTTCGCATTCGGCGCGGGCCGGGGCCAGCACATCCGCTTCCAACTGACGGCGAACCTGCTCCACGCGGGCTTGCTGCACCTTGATTTCGGCTTCGGCCTGGGCAACCATCGCCACGACTTTGGCTTGTTCTTCGGCCACCAGCGCCGCGCGGCGCGTCATGGCGTCATTCAGCCTGCGGTCGGCTTCGGCCTTGGCTACCAGCGTTTCGGCGCGAATCTGAGATTCCACTTCCTTGAAGCGGTTCTCAGCTGAGCGCACCTTCGAGTCGGCCTGGGCAATCGCTTCGGCGCTCCGGGCGGAGGCGATCAACTCACTGTTGCGGATACGACCGATCGAGTCCAGATACCGCACATCGTCGGTAATGTTCTGAATCTTGAGCGTGTCCACCACCAGGCCGAGGGCCGTCAGGTCTTGCTCGACTTCTTCCACCAGCCGCTCGGCAAAGGTGTTGCGGTCGGCGTTGATCTGCTCCGGCGTAAGCGTCGCCAGCACGCCGCGCAGCGAGCCTTCCAGCGTCGCCTTGCAGATGGCCATGATTTCGCCTTGGCCCTTGCCAAGGAAGCGCTCAATGGCGTTGTTCAGCACCGGTTCGTGGCCGGCCACCTTTACGTTGGCGACACCCTGCACGTTCAGCGGCACCCCGCCCTTGGCGTAAGCGCCGACGGCGTTGAGCTCGATGATCATATTGGTCAGGTCGAGCCGGTCCACTTTTTCCAGGAACGGCTTGCGCCAGGTGCTCCCGTCTTTGACCACGCGGTAACCGATGCGTCGGTCACCCACCCGGCGGCTACCCCCCGAGAAGATTAGGACTTCGTTCGGTCGGCACACCATGTACAGCTGCTTGTAACTGAGCACAAACAGGAACAATCCCATCCCGAAGAATCCTATGGCGAGGCTAATGACCGAAGTCACCGGGTTCACCGCGGCATTGGCAAGTAGCAGAAAGTTCATGAGTTCTCCTGGGCTTCCGCCATGTGGTCAGGGCGACCCCGGAGGGCCGCGGTCACGTCCATGCCCGTGGTGCGTTCCACGGCGGCAAACACGCTATCCAGCATCTGCGGGTAGCTAGCGAGGTAGTTCGGCAAGGTCCGGCCGTCGCCGCCATCAATGACGGAGAGGCTCTCGACCTGCAGCTTTTGCACGCCCACTGCCGCCGATCGAAGGAGCTTCTCGATGTCCTCGATCAGCGCGATCTGCGTGGCAGCGCCGCCGGCTTCTTGCCAGGCCGCGCCCAGGGTGGCGAGCGATTCTGAGGCCGCGCGACCACGTTCACGGATGATGGCGGCTTCGCCCCGGGCTTGGAACTCGGCGGCTTGCCGCTCGGCTTCGGCGGGCAGGACTCGGTCCGCCACCAGTCGGATTTCTTCGAGCTGCGCTCGAATCTCTTGCAGGCGTTGTTCGGCCACGGCGCGGGCTTCCCGCGCGGCCGCCGCTGTGCGCTCCTCTTCGGCATTCACTGCCGATTCAAAGTCCGCCTTCATCTTTCTCAGCTCGTTGCGTAGACCGATGATCTTGGTGTCCATTTCGGCGGACGTGACTTCGCCACGGCCCCGGTTTTCGGCTTCCACGAGTTCAGCCGTGCGGTTCGCGTCCGATTCGGCAATCTCTGCCTCACGAACCACGTGCGCAATCGCTTTTCGGCCGGTGGCATCGAGGTAGCCCACGTCGTCGCTCACATGCAGAATCTTGAGCGTATCGAGGTGCAATCCGAGCTTGCGGAGGTCAGATTCGCTCTCGCTCGTCAAACCATCAGCGAACTTGAGCCGGTCCTCGTTGACCTGCTCCGGTGTGAGGTTGGCGATGACGCCGCGCAGGTGACCTTCCAAAGTCTCCTTCGCCACCCGGCGGATGGTGTTGATGTCCTGATCTAGGAATCGCTCTACCGCGTTGCGCAGCACGGCTTGATCACTGCTCACCTTCACGTTGGCAATCGCGTCGATGTTCATCGCGATGCCGCCGCTGGAATACGAGTTGCGGACCTGGATCGGCACCTCAAACAGCGTCAGCGGCAAGCGGCTCACCCGCATGAAGAACGGAATGTACAGCTTGCGCCCGCCGGTGACAATTTCGCTGCCCCGCCGGAAACCCCCCGAGAAAACCAGGGCTTCGTTCGGCATGCAAATGCGGAAAAACGTCCGCACGAGCAGGAAGAACCCTAGCAAGAAAAGAAGGAAGAGAACGGCCCCGCCGATCACCCCTCCCAGACTCTGAATGATGTTCATGTTCGTTTGTGTTGCTCTGGTTTTATGGCGAAGAGCTGAGCTCGGCTTCCTCCGCCAAAAAGTCATTCAATCGGGCGACTTTCACCCGATTGCCATGGACCCCAACGATCAGCACCGCCTCGTCCACTTCGATCGTGTCTTCGGTGTCGGTTTCGGCAATGTAGTCAATCAATTCTCCCTTCACCATCACCCGCACTTTGCCGGCTTGGCCTGGGCGAATGGCGACGAGCAATCGGCCTTGCACGCCAATGAAATCGTCTTCGCCAATACTCTCGCCTTGCGCCCGCTTTTGCAGCAGATTCACCAGCACCGCCACCACAAAACCGGTGATGAAGCCCGTGATGAGCGACGACGTGAGGATCAGGGGTTCCTTGGCCAACCCGGTGAGGGTGAGCGTGGAGCCCATGAGCCCGAAAATGCCCAAGAAGTAAAGCCAAAACCGCAGATTGCCGAACGGCAACCAAGAAAGGAAGGCATCCGCCGCATTCGGCGCGCCCGGCGCATGATCCACGCTGAAGTCACCATCGTGGCCGCCCAGATCACCCGTATCGTGGCCATCGCCATGCGGCGCAAAGGCCGAAAACAGAATCAGCCCGCCCGCCACGATGCCAGTGATGAGATACAAGGGGAGCACGATGGGTTTCCTTCTCCAGACTACGGACATTATGCCTCTGGGTTGCGAGGTTTGCCGTTCTCCCTATTTTGTTTCAATTATTTCTGAAACATGAAAAAGTTGGGGTTTGGTGCCGTACAATAGGATTGTAGTGGCCGCGCCCGTACACGATCCCCAACTCCCTCCTTCTGGCCCTGAGCGAGCCGCTTTGGTGCAAGAGGTTTTTGGGCGTGTGGCCCCCAGTTACGACAAGGTCAACCATTGGATGAGCCTGGGGCAGCACCAAAAGTGGCGCACCAAGGCCGCGGCTGAGTTGCAACTGAAGCCCGGCGACCGGGTGCTGGACGTGTGCTGCGGCACCGGAGATTTTTTGGCGGCCTTGGAGCCGCACGTTGGCCCGAGTGGTCAAGTGGTGGGCATTGACTTTGCCCCCGCGATGCTGGACGGCGCGGCGGCCAAGGGCCACCCCCGGCTGAGCCTCGGCGATGCCACCCGCCTGCCCATCCAAACGGCGAGCTTTGATGCCGTCACCATCGGCTGGGGCCTGCGCAACGTGGCTGACCTTGATGGCGCCCTGCGCGAACTCGCCCGGATCCTCAAGCCGGGAGGGCGATTGGCCTGCCTCGACATGACCCCCAGCCGCCACCCGTTGCGCCAGATTTCGGACCGGGTCTTCCATTGGCTCACGCCCCGGCTCGGCCGCCGCGTGGGTATGGAACAGGATTATCAGTACCTCGTCAAAAGCACCGACGCATTCCTCGATGCCGCCTCGCTCTCCGCGCGTCTTCGCGCCGCCGGATTTGACCAGATTCGTGTCCGCACGTTCATGTTCGGCCACATTGCCCTCCACATCGCCCAAAAATCATGACGGCCACCTTTTTCTCGCAGCTCCAAGAACGCATTCCCAACGAGGTGATGACCACCCTCATTGACGGGGTGCTGGGGGTGGAAACCGAACTCCGCGCGCAGGTGCAGAGCGATATCCGGATGGTGCAAGACATTGGCGAGCACACCCTGGAAGCGGGCGGCAAGCGGCTGCGCCCGGCCCTGGTGATGTTGAGCGCGCAGGCCACCGGGCTGCCCTACCTTGCCGATCGGTGCGTGAAGCTGGGCGCGTGCCTGGAAATGATCCACATGGCGACGCTGGTGCACGACGACGTGATTGACGGCGCGAGCACCCGCCGGGGCCGCGCGACGGCCGGGCGCGTCTTTGGCGATACTGCTAGCATCCTCGCCGGCGACGTACTACTGGCGAAGGCCATGCGCATCCTGGCCGTAGATGGCGACCTCGCCATCATCCGCATGACGAGCGACGGCGTGGTGGAAATGGCCGAGGGTGAGGTGCTGGAGCTGCAGTTCCGCAACGAGTGGACGATGCCCGAGGAGGACTACCTGCGGGTGCTGCGGATGAAGACCGCCGCTTACGTGGAGATTTGCTGCCGCACCGGGGCCATGGTGGCGGGGGCGGATGAGGAAACCACCGACCTGCTGGGCACCTTTGGTCACCACCTGGGTATGGCGTTCCAGATCATTGACGACCTGCTGGACTACACCGGCGACAGCCAGAAGACCGGCAAGCCGCTCGGCACGGACTACCGCGAGGGCTGCATGACGCTGCCCCTGATGCGCCTGCGCCCCCACCTGAGCGAGGCGGAGAATGAGCGCTTTGCGCGTCAGTTTGGCGAAGACCCTTCGACCGAAGAAGTGACGGCCTTGATCCAGCTGATGCACGAGCGCGGCGCCCTGGCCGAAGCCCGCGCCGTAGCCACCGAGCACGAACAGAAGGCGATGGCGGCCCTGGCGGCCTTGCCCGCGACCCCGCAGCGCGAGCTTCTGTCTTGCGTGACGGAGTTCGTTTCCGGCCGCGACCAGTAAGCCCGTGTACGGCCTCTACGCGTTCGACCTCGACGGCACCATCTATCGGGGCGACGAGGCGATTGACGGGGCGGCCGAGACGGTGCGCACCCTGCGAGAACGCGGGGCGCGGGTGGTCTATCTCACCAACAATTCCGCCGCCACTCCAGCCGGAGTGGCTCTTAAGCTTGAGAAAATGGGCATCCCTTGCGAGCCCGCGTGGGTGTACGGCACCGGTCCGTTTGCGGCGCAGCTTTGCCGTGATCGGGGCTACCGGCAGGTGCATGTGGTGGGCGAACCCGCTCTCCACCAAACCTTTGCCGAAGCGGGGCTACACCCGGACAGCCGCAACCCCGAAGCGGTGGTGGTGGGCATTTGCCGAGCCCTCACCTACGAGATGATCGCGCAAGCGGCCGACCTGATCCGGGCCGGCGCCCCCTTCATCGCCACCAACACCGACGCTACCTATCCGATGGCCGGGGGGCGACTCCAGCCCGGGGCGGGGGCCGTGGTGGCCGCGATCCAAACGGCCGCCGGACGCGAACCCGAGGTGCTGGGCAAGCCCGCCCCCGCCATGCTCTTGGCCGCGATGAAGGAGGCCGGGGTCGAGCCCGCAAGCACGCTGATGGTGGGCGACCGCTACGAGACGGACATCCTTTGCGGGCAAGCAGCGGGGTGCGACACCTGGATGGTCACCACGGGCGTGGTCACGGATCGGCCCCATGGCCAACCCGGCGGCGAGAACCTCCGCGAACTCCTGAACTAGGAACTCGAATCGCCCTGCTGAACCCGAAGTTCATCTTCGGCTTGCTTCACGGCTTTGAGTTCGCTGAGAACTGCATCGAGCGTCTGCGAACTCGAATACTCCACCGGCGCGGCCCCCGGGGTGCTCGAAAGACTCGATTGCGCCCCTTCTACCTCGTCGGCTAGGTGCCGCAACCGTTCCGCCACCGCCATCCCGCCCCGCACGATGTGCTCGCTGTGGGCCGACTTGTGCGCGTATTCGGTCCAATCCGAAGCCGCCAAGGTCTTGAGATTGTTGAGCGCCTCGGTGATCTCGAGGTCAAAGAAGTCCTTCATCACGCCCTTGGCCTCTACATCGCGGTCGCGCTGCGGCAACCCAATGGCAGAAGCCGCCATCGTCATCAGTTCGCTCATCGCGGTATCCGCCGCGAGCTGGGCTTGCTGGCGCACGCCCGCCCAGTGTGCGCCGATGTCGGGGGCATTCCAAATGGGGCCGTTGAGCGCGGCCTGCACCCGACTCCAGTGGTAGGCACTGGCTTCCAAGAGCTGTAAGACCGAGGCATCCACTTCGCGGTGTAAGCGATTTCGCCCGCGCAGAGCCTGGAACGGCTTGGAGGAATGGTGGGCTTGAATCTTGGCCCGCTCGGCCTCATTGCGGGGCTTGCCTTGGCGTTTGCGCAGAACATTGACAGCCCAGCCCCCGGCGATGAGGGTGAGAAAACCCGCGATGATTCCCGGTCCCGGATTGCTAAGGGCGACCCCGGCCGTAATCCCGACCATCGGCGCGAGGGCGAGGACACTCACAATGCCACCCCCAATGGCCAGGTCTTGGCGCGCCTTGGCGGGATCGTTCTGCGCGTAGGTCAGGAACGCGTTCACATAAGGCAGTCGCTTGTCAAATCGGGCCATGCGTTGGTAAGTGTGCTCCTTAGTGTCCTACGGCGGCGGGTTGCATCCCGCGCGCAATCGGTATACCGTCTGGCGTGCGGTTCGTGGACACTCACTGCCATATCAATGACCGAGAGGCCTTCCCGGACCCCAATCGGACGCTCCATGAGGCCCAAGGGCACGGGGTGGACCGTTGCATCGTCATCGGCATTGACGAAGGGCTCAGCGAGCGGGCCGTGCAACTGGCCGAGCGCTACCCGGGCGTGTGGGCGGTGGTCGGTTGGCACCCCAACCATGCCCATGAGTGGACGCCGGAGGGCTGGGCGCGCATAGAAGCCTGGGCCACTCACCCTCGTGTGGTCGGCATCGGCGAAACCGGGCGCGACAACCACTGGGATTACGCCCCCGCCGCCCAGCAGTGGGAGGTGTGGGAGCGCCACGTGGACCTGGCCCAGCGCGTAGAGAAGCCGATTGTAATCCACTGCCGCGAGGCGTACCCGGAGCTGTTGGACTGGCTGGAAGCGCACCCGGTGAGCGTGCCGCTGCTCTTCCACTGCTGGGCGGGTAATGCCGAGGATGCTGAGCGCGCGATCCGGCTGGGTGCGTGGTTCGGTGTTGACGGCCCGGTGACCTACAAGAAGGCCGACGAACTCCGGGTCGTGGTGGCCATGCTGCCCCGCGACCGCGTTCTGCTGGAAACGGACGCGCCCTACCTGACGCCGCACCCGCACCGGGGCGAGCGCAACAAGCCCGCCTACATCCCGCTGATTGCCGAGGGTTTGGCACGGGTGTGGGGGTGCAGTGTGGGGGAAGTGGCTTCGGTCACCACCACAAATGCCAAGCGGCTCTTTCCCGCGATCGTAGGAACCGCTTAGCGGCGGCGCCCGGTGGCGGGCTGCACGTCAATCTCAAGCTGAGGGGCCGTGCTGGCCGTCTCGGGATCCACAGCCGAAGACGTCGGCTCCGGTGTATCGCTCGACCCCGCTTTGGGAGGCTCGCCAGCCAACACAGGCACACTCTGCACGATGTTCTTGGGCAGGACGCCCGTGGGGATGCGCGGCCCCACAAAGAAGTAGCCGACCATCGCCACGAGGCCGGGGATCAAAACCCATTTTGTGATCTCCCAGACAATGCGCGAACCTCTCGATTCGCCCAACTCACGCGCGTCAGCACGGTGTTCCATAAACTTGCGTGGCCAAGGGCCAAGCCCACATATTGTGACTCATCCCTGGGGCCAATTCGTTCCAAGGGCCACACTGACCACGTAGGATTACGAGCGTGCGAGCCGAGATTTACGAAGATTTGTGGGAAGTCGAAGCCGAGACCTTCCAGACCCTGCCACCAGATGCGGGGCACTCGGCGTACCCCTACGTGCCCTTAGCGGCCTCGGGCGCAGCGCAAATGGTGAGCCTGCGCACCGTGGTGCTGGAGAACCAATGGACACGCATCACGGTCTGCCCTGACCTCGGCGGGGCCATTGTCGCGTGGCACGACCTACGAACGGGAGAAGCCATTTTGACGGCCCCCAAGCGACTGGCCTCAACTTCTGGCGGAGTGCGAGGGGCAACCGTGGCCGCAGGACTGCAATGGCGGACCTGGCCGGATGAACGACGCCTGATGACCGGTCGTGTGGACTTTCGCATTCACGCCGACGAAGATGAAGCGGGAGCGGTTTCGCTTTTCCTGCACGAAGTGCTGGCCGGGGTACCCGCCCACTGGACGG
Organism: Chthonomonas sp. UBA2785; assembly: GCA_002352215.1. Lineage (GTDB taxonomy): Bacteria > Armatimonadota > Fimbriimonadia > Fimbriimonadales > Fimbriimonadaceae > JAHBTC01. Next base: position 62,332 of record DEIB01000016.1, read on the forward strand.
CCTGCCTCACCTTGGAACCAGATTCGGCGGCCCTGCGGGTCGAGTTTCGATTGCAGAACCTCAGCTTGCTTGCCTTACGCCTGGATAGCGGGTTCTCATTGGCGGGGGCCGAATGGGATGCGAACCTATGCTCATGGCTTGCCCCGGGGACGGGAGGTTTGGGGGTCGTACCTCAACGGGGTGCGATGTACGCCGACGATGCAGGGCTTCGCCGGCGAGGGGACGCCCAACCGTGGCTAGCCCCGGGAGCGGTGGAGGCTTGGAGCTGCCTGCTCGTTCCCTACTCGGGCTTTGCCGCAAGCCCTGAGGAACGTCCTCAGGTTGTGGTCGGCGAGGCCGGCGTGATGATGGCTTCCCAGGCCGGACTGAGCTTCCAGACCGCCAAGGCGTACGAGGCGGGACGGCTGCTCCTTGGGACAGCCGACGGCCAGACCCACACGGCGCCCTTGGCCTGGCAACCTGGTCCCCCGGTGGTGTTCCGCACCGAACAGCTACCCGGACAGCCCACCGCCGCGAGGATCGACGCGGCAGGACAGACCGGATGGCTCAATTGGCCCGTAACGCCAGGGCCGACTTCCGTTTCTCCCTCCGGCGCGATGGCCGCCCTGGCTGAGCCTGCGGAAGGCTCCGAAGAAGCCGCGTGGCATGCCGCCATCACGAGCGGGCAACCTCTCCCGGACGTGACCAACCCGCTCCTTCGGCCCCTGGCCGACCTGGAAACCGCCCGCCGCGCCCTGGCCGAAGGCAACGACGAGGCCGCCGCCACCGCGTGCCAGTGGTGCCTAGCCCGCACCCACGACCAAGTCACCGCCTGGTGGCTTCACGCCATTGCCCAGCGCCGCCTCGGCCGCGCCGAGGAAGATGAAAGTCTGGCCCACGCGATGGTGCTGGATCCCATGGACCTGCGCCTGCGGGCCGAGAGCTTCTTGCGCCAGCCGGTCGCCGAGAGCAAGGAACCGTTGCCCTTCTTGCGGCCCCTGGCCGCCAATGCCGACGCCGCCGTGGGGGTGGTGGGCGACTACATCGCCCTGCGGGGCACCATGGATGCCGCCCGCCTGGTGGACGAACTCATCCGGCACCGCGATTTGCCGATGCTCCGCTACCTGCGCGCATGGAGCTACCTCAAATTCACGCGCATGGAAGCGGAAGCGATGACCGACCTGCGTGCGGCCGCAGCCCTGCCTCTGGACCCGCCTTTCCCCTGGCGACCCCTGGAAAAGCAGATCATCCGAGACCTCGCAGAGAGGTTCCCGGATGATGCGGCTCTCCAAAGCTGGAGACGGCTAGTACTCGATTAAGTCGCGGGCTTAGTGGCCGGTGCCAGCGGCGGGCGGGCGGTTGCCTCCCGTCGTTGCGGCGGCCTTGGGCCGGATGAGAATGCTGCGCGAGTCCGTGAGCACGTATTCGAGGTCAGCGGCCTTCGTCACCGTGTCCAGCGCAAACTTGAGCGTGGTGCCCACCAGGAAGGCGTCGAGCTTGTAGGCCGGTACCTTGGCGTCCACATCGATGATGATGCCGCTCTGGCGCTGGAAGTCCGCAAACACGGCGCGGATATCGGCGCGCTCCATCTTGGTGGTGACCAAGCGCTTGAGGTCGTTTTCGGTCAGACGGATCGGCGGCGGCGGAATCACCGGGCCACCCTGGGTGCCGGCGCCCGTGCCACTGCGCTTGCTGATGAAATAGATGCCGTTGTCCAGCGTGAACTCGAGCTGGCTGACGCGGCAGATGATCTGCAGAGCTTCTTCAAACTCCACGCCGGAAAGAGCGAGGTAGAGGTCCACCTTCGCGCCGGGTTCCAGCACAAAGCTCTTGCTGCCCTGCTCAAAGAGGTCGAACAAGACTTCGCGGACATCGTGGCCGCGACTGGTGATCGTGATCTGTCCGGCTTCGGAAGTCTTCACCGCCGCCTCAATCTCTTGAGTCTGCGATTGCGTTTGGGTGTCCTGTGTCGTCGCCTTGCCGGCTTCATCGGGCGTGACGGGAGCGGTGACGAGGCCACTCATCAGTGACATGGAGCAAAGAATCGAGGAGAGTGCCATCTCAGTTTTTCTTTTCGCCGTTGGGCAAGTACACGGTCACCTTGTTTTGCGGGGTGCCGGAATTGCTTTGCGGGCGAGGGGTCGTGGCCGGGCGCGGAGCCGGGCGGGACGGGGCGGGACGAGTCGGCGCAGGCCGACGCGTGGCAGAGGAAGACGGCCGGGAGCGCCGTTGGGAATTCGTGGTGGAACTGTGCGACTGAGTCGGGGCCGGGCGTTGAGCCGGGGCGACCGTGCCATTGCCGGCCTTCAGAATCGGGGCGTTGTCCATGGTCGGCTGACCAGGCAGGCTTAAGCCGTTCTGCTGGCGCGGGGCGTGGGTAGAAGAATTCGAATTCGATTTGGGCGCGGCGGCGTGGGGGTCACCGGCCGGCGCGTGCTCATCTTCCGTCTTGTCACCGTGAGCATCTTCCGTCGGGATGTCGCCGTGCAGGTCGGCCGCGTGCTCATCCTCGGCATGCGCTTCGTCCGCATGCTCGTCCTTGGTGGCTACGTCCTCAGCGTGTTCATCCTTGGCGTGCTCGTCGGTGGTGTTTTCCTCAGTGGACTCCTTCTCGTCCTCCTTGGTGGTTTCCTTACTGACGGTGGCCTTGGTGCCCGCTTTCGCCCCGAGCAGCGCGGTCGGGTCACGGAGAATGGTGCTCATCGCAATGAGCGTGAGCGCCAGACCGATAGACGTGAAGGCGACCCGCATATTGACGCGGGAGTCCTTGACAAACGGGGTGCCCGGATCGTTCATCCAGCCGTTCGACTTGGAAGGAGCGAGGCGCTTCGCCCCGGGCAGGGGCAGGCGGGAGATGAGATTGCGAACAATCTCGCCCACTTGCAAAAGCAGTTCGGAGGGGTTGACCTTGGCTTTCGGTTCGGCCGGGGCGGCATCGCCCATCAAGACCTGACGCAGACGCACGGCTTCCAGGCGGCACTCTTCGCAAATCCGAAGGTGCTGTTCCAGGTCCGCATCAATCTCGGCCGGGAGTTGCTCTCCTTGACCCAAGCGCTTCAACTGCGCTCGCGCCAGGTGACATTCCACATTTCCGATTGCCATTTCTTACAATTCACTTCAGGTTTTTGTCTCGAAGTGATTTGACCTCCAATCAGTCAATCGGTATGCGTTTCGGGTTTCTTCAGGGTGAGGCCCAAGAATTTTGCGAGGGACCTAGCCGCGCATTCCGGAGAAGGCCGTCTCCAGCAAATCCACGGTCATCATCACGCGGTAACGGGCTTGGCGTTCATCCGCACCCTGGCCCATCCAGGCGTGGCAGCCGGGGTTGCCGCTCACGAGGATGTCGGGGGCCGTTCGCTCGACATGGTCGAGCTTGCGTTCCAGCAGTTGCCGGGCCAGTTTGGGCTTGGTGACGTTGTAGGTGCCGGCGCTGCCGCAGCACATTTCGCTTTCTTCGATATCTAAGAGCGTGACGCCGGGGATGGCGCGAATGAGCTCGCGGGGGGCACTGCGGATGCCCTGGCCGTGGGCGAGATGACAGGCATCGTGGTAGGCCACACGCACCGGCTGGGCGAAGCCGGGGGCATTTTTGAGGACCTCGGCGAGGCCGTGGTGGAGGAGGAATTCAGTGGCCTCATGGACGATTGGCCCGATGCTGGACTCCTTGAGGTGGCTCCCACACCCGGCGGCATTGACGATCAGCGGGGTGTTATGCGGGAGGGCTTCGGCCAGGGCATCAAGTCTCTGATGGGCAGCCTTGAGGTCGCCGGCGTGGGCGTGCAGGGCTCCGCAGCATTGATTCTTGAGGGCCGGGATGGTGGCGTATCCCACGCGCCGGAGCAGGCGGCGGGTGGCCTCGTGGGTGCTGGGGTAGAGCACGCCCATCACGCACCCTTCGAGCAGGGCGACTTGGCCTTTGATCGGCGGCAGTTCTTCGGGGCGCATCGGCGGCCACGCTCCCGGGGCTTCACGCTGGGGGACTCGCGCTTCTGCTTCGTCGGCGGTGATGGCCTGGTTCAAGAACGAGGGCACGCGCCCACCGGGAAGCAAGCCCCCCAGCAGGGTTTGCGCCCGGAAGATGGTGGGGTTGGTGATGGTGTTGATGAGGGCGGCTTCGGCGAGGCGCGGGCGCTCTTTGCGTAGCTCGTGGCGGGCCAACTCCAGGATCATCCCGTAGTGCACGCCGCTGGGGCAGGCGGTTTCGCAAGCCCGGCACCCCAGGCAGGTGTCCAAGGCGTCGGCCGTCTCCGTCCACTCGATCTGGCCTTCGTCGGCGGCGCGGGCGAGGTTGATCCGCCCCCGGGGCGAGCGGGACTCGTCGCCGGTCAACACAAAAGTGGGGCAGGATTCCAAGCAAAAGCCACACTTGATGCACTTGGCGGTCAGGTCTGACAATGGCTCGGCCATGCCTCCATTGTGACGCTAAACTAGAGCCAATGCGATTGATGCGAGGCGGAACGGACGGGAGTCACCTGCGGGTGGCCGTGATCGTGAGCCGCTGGAACGAGTTTGTCACCACCCCCATGCTGGAGGGAGCGCTGGATACCCTCGCCAGCCAGAGTGTGAAGGATCCCGTGGTCTACGCGGTGCCCGGCACCTGGGAGATCCCGGTGGTGGCGGCGGAACTCATTCGCCGTAAGGAAGTGGACGCCCTGGTGGCCCTGGGCTGCATTCTGCAGGGGCAGACCACGCACGCGCAGCTCTTGGCCGGGGATGTGAGCCACGCGCTGATGGACTTGCAGGTTCAAACCGGGGTCCCCATCGCTTGGGGCATCCTCACTCCGGACACGGCGGACCAGGCAATCGACCGCGCCGGAATGAAGATGGGCAACAAGGGCCGCGAGGCCGCCAGTGCCGCCATTGAGATGGCGAACGTGCTCGCCGAGCGCAACAACTAAGCGGCTTCGACCTGCGGCAGGGCGGGCATCCACACCATGCGGAACCGTCCGCCCCGCTTGGCGGCAAAGCGCCAGCCTCGCGCTCGCAACTCGGTCTGAATCTCCGTGACCATCGTGCTCGAGAGCCCCGTCAGGTCCACGTGCATAGATCCACCGTTGAGTTCGGCGCGCCGGGCCAGCCGGTCGGCTTCCTTGGCCACCACGCGGTGGCGGAGGCGGTGGATTCGTTCTCGGAGGAAGATGTCTTGCATGTCGGTCTCCTGTTTTAGTAGACGAATGAATAGTAGACGAAGTTCCACCCCCAATGCAAGGGGCCTAGAAACTTTTCTACATCTTTTTTCGTCGAGACCGAAAATTGAACCTAGCGCGGCACCAACGTGATGCCGTGACTCACCTGCCGTCCCTCGCCGCGCAGGGAAGAACCGTTGGCCCACAGCCCCGAACTCGCCCCGCCGTCCAGGCCAATCGCTTCGGTGCAACCCAACGCTTTCATGGTCTGCGCGAGCTGCGCAAACATGCCTGCCGAGGCCACAAACACCACGCGCCCATCCCCCGTCACGCCCATGGCGCTCCGCGTTTGGCTGCCCGCCACCCGGCTACTGGTGAAGCCTTCGGCCGTCGGGTTGCAGTCCACTTGTCCACCGCGCACCAGCATTGGCCCGCAGCCGATCCACACCGAATTCTCCGTCCACACGTCCGGGCGGCGCATGTTCGGCATCTTCAGTGACCACTGCACCTGGTCCCCGGGGCGGAACCGGTCCGCTTGGCTTCCATCCGAGCCCCGGAACAGCAACACGCCGCCCCCGTCCGGGATCGCCACATCGCCTTCGCCCTTGTCAATCACCCGTCGGTTGGCATCAATGCGCACGTAGCTGCCCGCGAGGCCCGTGCGCGCGCCCCACGCCCGCGTATAGAGCGCGGCCACGCTGGCCCCCGGGGTGTGGTTCACCCGGTAAAGATAGAACGAACGCCCGCCCACCGTGCCGGTGATCTTGGGGTTGCCGCGTTCCACTTGCGCGGTGCCATCCGGGGCGATGGCCAGCACCGAACCCACGCTGCCCAGACTTTGCGGCCAGCCGTTCACCACCAGGGTGTGATAAGGGTCGGCCACGCCGTCGCGGCTGTAGGCATCAAAGTAGCCGCCATTGATCACGGCCTGCGCGCCCGTCGCGCGGGCCATCGCCGCTAACGAAGACACGCCCCCGGCCCGGCCGCCGCCCCACGCCACGCCCACGCGCACGTCCGCCAACTTGGCCGAAACCACCACGGCCGGGCGGGGAGAACTCACCCGCGAGACATTCACCACCGTGGGAGCCGTAGCCGGCACTCCCGCCGAAACCGCACCCGAAACCGCACCCAAAACCAAGGCCAAACCAACGCTCATGACGTTCATTATTTGGAATTTTGCGCGCTTTCCTCTATACTGAGGCGTGAGACCAGGAACAAATCATGTCATGGCGGCAAAAGCGATCCCTCGGTGAGGAGTTCGTCTCAAAGATTTACGACACGTTCCAGGTGGACGAACGCTACGTCCTGGATCATCCGGACGGGTTCACCTACTGGTCCGGCGACCTCGCCACGACCGTGCGCACCGACCCCGGTCTCTTCCGGCAATCGCAGGTGACGTACCGCGTCACCGCCACCACGGAGTTCATCCGCGGGCGGGGACGCGTGCCCGAGGTCATCCTCGCCCTGGAAGAGATCCTCGACCACGGCACCATGTCGGGAGCGGTTTATAACCCGCAGTCCGACGTTTTTGCTTTAGAATGCGGCGTTTACGCCACCGAGGACAACGCCGAATTCACCAAAGGCGCGATGGCGGCCGCCGTGTGCCTGCAAGTGAATGAAGCCATGGTGCTGAGCGCGCGCCTGGCCGAACACTTGCGCACCAGCATCGCCTATAGCGCCCACCCCACGCAGGGGCCGCGCTCCGGGGTGGATGAGTCGCTTTCGCACACGTTCGAACAGTTCACGGCCAGCGGAGCCGCCCCCAACCGATGGCGCGGCCAGCCCGAATGGCAGCAAGCGGAATGGGTGATGGAGCGCGAGGCCATCACGTTCGAATCCGACCACCAAAGCCGCATTCACGCCACGTTCCCCTGGCACTGCGGCGGCCAGCCGATTGACTTCTTGGTCGGGATTGACGAAGCCCATCCCCGGCTGGGGGCAGGGCTGCACGCCACCTTAGTCATCCCTATGCCCTTGCCCCGGGCGGGCATCGGCAAACTGGCGCTGAATCTCAACCATTACGAAGCGAACGAATACAAGCGGTGCCACACTCTGGGCAGCTGGTGCATGCACGATGAGAAGTTGGCCTTCCGGCTGTTCGTCCCCAACCTGCTCTACACGCCGCAGGCCCTCACCGAAGTCTGTGTGGCCATGGCCACCCGCGCCATTTGGGTGGACGAGTGGTTCGTAGCCTTACGCCAGCAGGCCGCGCAGCCCTCCTCTTAGGGGCGGCGGTTCTGGCGGGGTGCCAGCCCTCGGCCCCGGCGGCCGAAGCGGCCGGGCCGAACCCGATCTACGCAGAGCTGCATGCGGCGGTGCAGGAATATCGCCTGCAGAGCCAAGACCGCTACCCCTCCGCCTCGGCGTGGCAGACCCAGCTTCAGCCCTTCGCCAAGACCCGACTGGACACGGTGGAAGGTATCTGCTACAACGCCGCGCTCAGCGATGTCAGCGCCATCACGGTGCGCAAGCCGGAGGTGGTGGTGCTGTTCTTCAGTTGCGCCAAGCGGACCGCGCCTCGGGCGGGTGGCCTGCCGGACCTGGCCCAGCCCCCCGGCGAGGTGGTGATGGCCTTCGGGGATGGCAGTGTGCGCACCGCCCATCCGGAGTTCAAGGGGCGCGAATTCCTGTGGGATCCCCGCCGGATTTCGCCCGATCTCTGAGCCTAGCGGGGCGCCCAGAGCGCCTGATAAGCAAACCAGCCGCCCATCAGCACGCCGTAGCCCACAATCACCCAGCGCAGGGTTTCGGGGTTGATGCGCAGGCTGCCCCGGGCCGCGCCATAGCCGCCCAGCACGCTCCCGATGGCCAGGGCGAGGGCGGGTTCCCATCGCACCAGCCCCTGCACCACCAGCAGCACCGCCGCCGAAAAATTGATCAGCAAGCCCAGCACGTTCTTCAGCGCATTGGCGTCGTGCAGGTCGCCGGGATGGATGAGGCCGAGCACCGCCAGCATCAGGATGCCCATCCCCGCGCCAAAGTAGCCGCCGTAGACCGCCACCAAAAACTGCACCAGCACCGCCCACAGGGCCGCCCGGGGGAGGTTGCGGCACCAAGCTGAGAGCTGCGGCTTCAGGGCCAGGATGACCGTGGCCACCAGGATGAGCCCAGGCACGAGCTGGTCAAACAGCTTGGCGTCGGTGAGGGTGAGCGCCCAGGCGCCCAGGAGCGCGCCGAAGAGCGTGGGCAGGAAGAGGAGGCGCAGGTTGTCCTTGGCCGAAGGGAGGCGTTCTCTCAGACCCCAGGCCCCGGCGATGCCGCCCGGCCACTGCGCGGCGGTATTGGTGGCGCTGGCCACCACGCTGGGCACCCCCGCCGCCACCAGAATGGGGAAGGAGACCAGCGAGCCCCCGCCCGCCACCGCGTTGACGCCCCCCGAGATGACCCCCGCCACCAAGAACAGCGCCCACTGGCCCGCGCTGAGTTCGAAGGGGATCATGGTTGGGGAGTGTAACCCACGCGTTTGCTATGGACTAGGGGAGTCCGCGTCGGGATTTTTGCTCGGCGGCTGCAAGACCTCGCTGAGCAACGCCGCGAGGTGGCGCAGGGGCAGAACCTCCCAAACCTCTGTCGAGATCATCTGGTTGAGCCGCAATTCCGCCAGCCCGTGCACGAAACCCCACAGGGCCAGACCGGCGGCGTGCACTCGGTCATCATCCCAACCCGGCTGCCGACTCCGAATGGCCCCGAGCACCTGCTGAAAAGAGGCATCGGCCTTCTCCGAGCAGGGTTCCACGAAGCCGCCAAACATCAGCCGATGCAGATTCGGGTGGTCGAGCGCATGCCGGATGTAGATCTCGCCCAACCGGTAGAGATCGCCCTCGGCGTCTTGGCCCGCTATGGCCAATGCCTCAAATCCCTGCGTCGCCACTGCTGCGAGGAGCTCTTGCTTGGAAGCAAAGTGGACATAAGGAGCTCGGGGGCTCACTCCCGCGCGTTCGGCCAGCTCTCGGACGCTCAAATCAGCTGCCGTTTGGGTGTCCAAGAGGCGAATGGCATCCTCCACCAACGCTTCGCGAAGTTTCCCGTGGCGATACGTGCCGGGGGCCTTTTTCATTATTTGTAATCATTGCATACTTTCTTCGGATACAATGTATGCGATGAATACTTTTAAGTCCACCGGTTCCGGCACTCGCCGCATTCTCGTCATCCTGGGGCACCCTGCTCCCGCCTCGTTGAACCAAGCTCTCGCCGAGGCCTACGCCGAAGGCGCCCGGAAGGCCGGGGCGGAGGTCGTTGTGATTCAGCCCGCGACCTTCGCGATGAACCCCCTCGCGGATCCGCGCACCGTCCCCGAGTTGGAACCCGACCTGGTGGCGGCGCAAGACCTCATCCGCGCGGCCGACCTCCTGGTGTTTGTGTATCCCCTGTGGTGGGGGGCGGCGCCGGTACCGCTTAAGGCCTTCATTGACCGCGCCTTTATCACTGAGTTCGCCTTCCGGTACACCGAAAAGGGGCAACCCCAGGGGCTGCTGAAAGGACGCACGGCCCGCATTGTGCTGACCATGGACGGACCTACCTGGTGGCACCGCTGGATGTATCGCAACTCGGGCGTGACATGGCTCAAGTGGGCCACGTTGTGGTTTTCGGGCATCCGGACTCTGGGAGTGACCGTGGTAGACAAGGTGCGGACTCTGAAGCCAGAGCAAGTGGCCGACCAGATTCGGCGGGTGCAATCGCTCGGAGAGAAAGAGGCCCAGCGGCAGTAAATCGAAGGAAGACTGGCGCCCCGGAGAGGACTCGAACCTCCGACCAACGGCTTAGAAGGCCGCTGCTCTATCCACTGAGCTACCGGGGCAAGCCGCTGCAGTGTACCGGGCCGCCCGAAACCCACTCGCAGAGAGGGTGAGCCCTACTTGCTAGCTACCAATGCGGGAAAGCCTGGCATGGCATGCGTAAGTCGACTTCTGATCGACCTCGCCGCGAGATGAATCTGGTTGAAGCCGGTTAGAGCCCAAGCGTGCCTTTGCAAGTCGATTTGGTGCCGGATGCATCTGTCTTATCAAGACAGACATCCACGACTTTTCCAGAATCCACCAAGACGCGGAGCGAATCTGTGCCGCTATCGTCGCTATATACCCACGTGGAGGGGCTCCTGCCCAGAGTTGTGAACGGAGAACCAACTTTCGCCCGGACTTGATCCTCGCTGTCACCGATGCTGACACTGGTGTAGCCATCCGCCGGCGTAACTGACGCTTTGCTGGCGCAGCCGACACCAATTGTCATGGCGACGAGAGCACCCCCATAAGCTGCAAATGCCGCGTACCCTAGCCGTCGCATAACTAAACGACGACCTCGAGCAACTTTGGTTGCAGCTTTGCCATCCGGCACTACCCGAAACCCACCTCCACGGGGCCTGTCCGTGCCATCATCACGCTCATGGTTCTGGTGGTGGCGGGCGGGTCGTGCAGCGGAAAAAGCACCCTGGCCGCCGCCGTTGCCCCTCGCCTTGGCGCCCGGCATATCAAGGGCGACGCCTTCTTTCGCACCGATGACCCCTCCGCCCCGCGCATCCTCATCGCCGGGCAGATGGCCTTTGACTGCAACCACCCGGAGACCCTGGACCTGGCGCGGATGCTGAACGACATCCAGTCCACGGCCGGCTCGGTGATTGTGGACAGCCATTTTGGCCTGTATCACCCCGAGCTGCGCGTCCTGGCCACCCACCGCGTGTTTGTGGCGTGCGAGGCCGATATCCGGGCGATGCGCCGCCTGGTGCGCGGGTATCCGCACCGGGGCGAACCTCAGGCGCTGATGGAGGAATATATGGCCGGCGCCCGGCCCGCCTTCGAACGGTACATTGCGCCCACGCAGGCTTATGCGGACCTGGTGCTGGATGGCGCCCGCCCCACGGAGGCGCTGGCCGAGGAGTTAATGGCGTGGCTGCAGGCGGAGTAGGCGGGTGGCCAGGTTGAGCTAGTTGCGCAGGGCAATTTGCCGCCCGGCGAGGTCATTCTCAGCCTAAATCACTTCGGCACATATGGGACCCCGCTATTATCCGATTTGCCGAAGCGCTTCCTATAGACCGTTCCAGATTTGTAGAAGTACTCGTCACCGTCGAAGGCGAAACGCTCAACGACGCCGTTCGTGATCACGACTCTGTAATGCATGTCATTGAACATCAGAAGAACATCGCCGTAAGCAACATACTCATCATCGTAGATTCCAACAGAGTCAGGCTGACCAGCCTCGGTTGTACCGACAGGGTTGCCTTGCAGCGGCTCACATATTGCCTCCGGTGCCCCCAAGCAATCAACTAAGCTATCCCGAAATAGCTCAACGTCCCGGTGGAAAGGGTCAGTGACTCTGTTGACCACCATTCCAGCTAGGACAATCGTCAGAATCCCTATCCACACCCACTTTGTCAGCATGAGTCTTGAGATCTCATCGCCGGGTTTCTCGATTGCCTCCCTGATTTGCTTCAAGCTCATATGCGGACGCTTGTTCTTTCACCAGTCGCCTTCAATGTCGACGCCCACGCACTTACCCTTGAAGAATCGAAGGAAGTACAGGTGTTTTGGGCCGTGAAAAAGAATGACACCGTCGAATTGATCCAGAGGCTTCTTATATGAGTCGAGGTCGACCCAACCCGTCACAACATCATCAGGCGATTCGACATAGAACTCAAGCGGCAGGCTTGAGAGACGTCTTCCTTGAAACCACTGCAAGAGCTCTCCATTCGGTTTTTCGACATGCTCAAAAGTGCAATCGACAATCGTTCCCATTTCCACTCGACACGTGACATGTGCAGCAATGTCTCGCTCCCGCAATGGCTGGCGGATTGCGTACGGGCTCAGCAGTATCTGACCGGTGAAGAAGTCAGGGCTAGAGGTACCGCGGCGCCCGTACACCACGGCGCCATCGTTCGGGAACTCTCGCTTGGCGTCCGCCACCGTCATCCCTAAGTACGAGTGCGGATCTCGGCTTTCTTGGCATCCTGCCAAGCTCAAAGTACCCACCAAGAGAATCAGCGCAACTCGGGCGAGAAGAATCGGGCGACAAGATAAAGTCATCGAAAACGAGCCTTAGTTAGTATCACGTCCGTGACTTCAATTCCGTTTCGGAGTAGTAACGGAAGGCATGACCGAGTATGCACGGCAAGAGCAAGCCCCCACTCCCGCAAAAGGAGTGAGGGCCAGCCCGCCCACCGATCTCGACCTTAAATCACGCCGTTGGCGCGCAGGTCGGCGTAGTGGCACGCCTTGAACTTCTTGCCGCTGCCGCACGAGCGCAGGGCAATTTGCCGCCCGCCGAGGTCCTACCCTATGTTTGGAACCAGCCTCCTCACTTAACATCAAAGATAAAGAAGTATTTATCACCATAACGTCTGCCTGATGCCTCTAAGTCAATCCAAATGATCTCGAGACCTCGAAATCCTACTTGCCCAACGGGAGGCTCAATGCCCTGCGAAAGCAGTTTCCCGGATTTGTTGTAAACATCAACAAATGTATAGGTTTCGTGACCTGTGCCTCCCATAGTAAATCCTTTAGGAACATAGATTCTAGAGCCCTCTTGCGTAATCACGGTGGTCAGTCCAACTCGGGAGGTCTTAGCTGTATTTTCGATGACAGTAAGCTTTCCCGTAAATCCATCATCAAGAATTGCTCTAAAGCGATACTTGCCAATGCTTGAAGTGCAGCCAAACAAGGTGGCCGAAGCAATGGCTACGGGCAGAGTCAATTGCAACCAGAGTTTCGGCCGCACATTATCTTCGCGAATCGTCACTGCACCCACCGTTTCGCAGTATACGTGCAACCTGCCATGCGCGCCACTTGGAGCAATCAGGTTAGACCATCCCCAAAGCAAATAGCCCCCACTCCCGCAAAGGGAGTGAGGGCCAGCCCGCCCAGCGAACGCGACCTTAAATCACGCCCTTGGCGCGCAGGTCGGCGTAGTGGCACGCCTTGAACTTCTTGCCGCTGCCGCACGGGCACAGATCGTTGCGGCCCACGCGCGTCCAGTCAATCTCGTCCAGGTTCACCGGGGCGGCCAGGGTGGCCACCGCTGCGCTCTCGGTCGCTTCGCCCGCATCCGCGCCGTCGGCCCGCATCATGCCGGGCGTGGGCGCATCGGGGGCCGGCTGCGGGGCTTCCACCCGCACCTGCGCCCGGAACACCAGCCGCGCCGAATCCTCGATGATCTTGCGCTTGGTGTGCTCAAAGAGGTCAAACGTTTCCTTCTTATAAGCCACCAGCGGGTCCATCTGACCGTAGCCGCGTAGGCCAATGCCCTCGCGGATGTAGTCGATCATCTGCAGGTGGTCCATCCACGCATCGTTGATGGCGCGCAGCATCACCTGGTTCTCCAGCTTGCGCATCAGCTCGCTGCCCAGGTTCTCTTCCTTCGCCTTGTAGGCGGCCATCGCCTTCTCGAAGGTGAACTCCTTGAGCGGTTCGCCCGGCTCCACTTCGATGAAGTCGGTCATGGTGCAGTAGTCGATGATCGGGAAGACGTCGCTCAGCTTTTCGTAGGCGATGAGGTGGTCGTACACCGGGGTGCCGTCTTCATCCAGCACGAAGCCGGCGTCCACCGCCTCGCTGGTGATGATGCGGATGGCGCGCTCGATGTCGTCGTGGCACTCGCGGCCCAGCAGCACCTCGCGGCGCAGGGCGTAGATGTGCTCACGCTGGGTGTTCAGCACGTCGTCGTATTCCAGCACGTTCTTACGCGCGGTGAAGAAGTGGTTCTCAATGCGCTCTTGCGTCTTGAGAATCATCCCGGTGATCATCTTGTTGTTCACCTCTTCCATCGGGGGCCAGCCCTTCAGGAGCGGGTTCTCCAGGATCTTGGGGTTAAAGATCTTCCACAGGTGGTCTTCCAGGCTCACAAAGAAGCGGCTTTCCCCGGGGTCGCCTTGGCGGCCGGCGCGGCCACGCAGCTGGTTGTCAATGCGTCGGCTTTCGTGCCGTTCCGTCCCCAGGATGTACATCCCGCCCAGGGCGCGGACCTCTTCGGCGGCGGCGCGGCGTTCCGTGTCGTCCAGCGGCAACGGCGGGGCGGCGCGTTCCTTACCCCCGCGTCGGAAGCTCATGAAGGTGTCGGCGTATTCGTTGCTCACGCCGCCGTCTTCGGCTTCTTGGGCGCGGGCGCGGCTCACCGTCTCGTCGGCCACGCGGCCCCCGAGCAGGATGTCCACCCCACGGCCCGCCATGTTGGTGGCGATGGTGACGGCGCCCTTGCGGCCCGCTTCGCTGATGATGGCGGCTTCGCGTTCGTGGTACTTCGCGTTCAGCACGTTGTGGGGCACGCCGTGGCTGAGGGCCTCGGTCAGGTACTCCATCTGCTGGGGTTCCAGCTTGTGCTTGTCCATAAACCAGTTCTTCACCGTTTCGCTCAGGGCGTTGGGTTCCAGGGTGGCCTTGCGCATCACATCCTGGATTTCCGTCATCTTGAGCTGGTCCAGCGCGGTGCTGAACATGCGGTCGCCATCCTCACCGGCGGCGCGCGCCACCGATTTGTCGGAGTTCATCTTGTCGAAGAGGTAGTCCGTCAGCACCAGCTTTTGCAGCATCTCCGGCGTGATGCGGGTCGAAACCTGCTCGGATTGCTCGATGGAGCGCGTCCCCACCAGCACCGGCTGCTGCTTGGTGAACAGGCGCAGAATCTCGCGGGCCACACACCGGAACTTGATATCGTGGCTGCGTAGCACCACGTCCTCTTGGTCCAGGCGGCTGAGCGGGCGGTGCGTCGGCACCGTTACCACGTCCAGGCCGTAAATCTTGCGGAACTCGTCCTCTTCCGTCTTGGCCGTCCCCGTCATGCCCGCCAGCTTGTCGTACATGCGGAACAGGTTTTGGAAGGTGATGGTGGCCACGGTTTGGCTTTCGCGCTGCACCGGCACGCCTTCCTTGGCTTCCAGCGCTTGGTGCAGACCATCGCTGAAGCGGCGGCCGAACATCGGGCGGCCCGTGTTTTCGTCAATGATGACGACCTCTTGGCCGCGCACCACGTACTCCACGTTCTTCTCGAACAGGGCGTACGCCTTCACGCTCGCGTTGATGTGGTGGATGATCTTCGGGTCGTCGGCGATGTTGCCCAGGCCCATCTTCTCTTCCACGTAGTCCATGCCTTCTTCGGTCAGGCTGGCGCTGTGGTTCTTCTTGTCGGCGGTCCAGTGCAGCTCGGGGTCCATGCTGCGCACCACTTCGTCCACCACGCGGTAGACGCTGGTGTCTTCCATGCTGGGGCCGCTGATGATGTGCGGGGTGCGGGCTTCATCAATGAGGATGGAGTCCACTTCGTCAATCATCGCGAAGTTGAGTTCGCGCATGGAGAGCTGCTCCACATCGAACGCCATGTTGTCGCGCAGGTAGTCGAAACCGAACTCGTGGTTGGTGCCGTAGGTGATGTCTTGCAGATAGGCTTCGCGGCGGCTGCAGGGGCGGCAGTGCAGGTAGCGCGGGTCTTCGTGCTCGAACGACGGGTCGTAGATGTAGGAACCGCCCAGTTCGTCGCTATCCGCGCCTTGGCCCTGGATGATGCCGACCGTGAGGCCGAGGAAGTGATAGATGGGGCCCATCCACACCGCGTCGCGGCGGGCTAGGTAGTCGTTGACGGTGACCAGGTGGGCGCCCTTGCCGCTGAGGGCATTGAGATACATGGGCGCGACGGCGACGAGGGTCTTTCCTTCCCCGGTCTTCATTTCGGCGATGCGGCCCTGGTGGAGCACCACGCCCCCGATGATTTGGACATCGAACTGGCGCATGCCCAGGGTGCGGCGGCTGGCCTCGCGGACCACGGCGAAGGCTTCGGGCAGGATGGCGTCCAGCTTGGTACCCCCGGCCAGGCGTTCGCGGAACTCGGCCGTCTTGGCGCGGAGTTGTTCGTCCGTCAGGGCTTCGAGTTGCGCTTCGAAACCATTGACGGCTTCGACGATGGGCTGGAGCGACTTGACATCTTTGTCGCTGGTATCAAAAAATGAACGAAGAAACTTGATCATGCAGGTATGAGCCCGTGGGCTCCGGGGAGAGGGCACCCGGCACGAGGGCCAGGCGCATAGGGGCGAGCAAACGAGGTTGCTTACGCCACGGGGCCGGCGCGGGGTTCAACGCTGCCGAGCAGAGGCGCCCCGGGCAGGGGCATGGCGGGCGCGGTGATGGGGGCCAGAGCCAGGGGGCACGTGCGGGAGGCCTGAGCGGCGGCGGGCGCCACCGGGGCCGGGCACGAATGGGGGGATTCTTGGAGGACAACCATCCAACGCGCGGGGGCTCCCCAGCGGTGAACCGAGTTCACCGTGGAGTCCATGCTAACCCCTTGCGAGAGGAGCAGAATGAGAAGGGGCCACCAAGCGCGCATCCCTGTGTTCCTTATTATGGACGTTTTGCGGCGCAGGGAGACTCCCGGGGCG
The DNA here is from genome assembly GCA_002352215.1 of Chthonomonas sp. UBA2785. Lineage (GTDB taxonomy): Bacteria > Armatimonadota > Fimbriimonadia > Fimbriimonadales > Fimbriimonadaceae > JAHBTC01. The sequence goes on from DEIB01000016.1 coordinate 78,784, forward strand.
GCGTTGAGCCTGCGCAAAGGCCCTAGGGTGCGGGGGTGGGGCGCGTGGGGTCTGGCGGCGGAAGGCGGAGGTGGCACGCGTAGGCGTGGTGGTCGATGAAGAGCGCGGGGCCCCGCGCCCATTGGTGATGGCCGTGACCCAGCTGTTGCTGTTGTAGTTCCAGCCCAAACCACGAGTCACTCGTCGGATTCAGTCAGATTGCCTTGGATTCAGAAGAAACCCGTGAGCTTCGATAATCTTCAGTGCACTAGCTTCGGAACGAACGGTTCTTACAAACTTAGTCGAACCTGGCGATTGAGGAATCACGGCCTTTTCCGGCGAAAGCCTGAGAATTTCTCCGCGCAGTTCACGGCCGACACTTGCGAGGCCGCTCATTTTGACGTTTGGCTCACGCCAGGCGAGCAGATGCGAAGCAGCCATTGGCAACCAGACCGACTCAATACTTGAAGGCAGATGAATTGCACCGATTTGCATCATCGCCTGATACCAGTATCCATGTTTCTCTCGCATTTCATCATATAAGACATTGTATCCTGGAGATCTGACATCCGTTAAGAAGCGCCTGGGGATCAAGTACATCTGGGCGTTGCATTCCATGAAATGCTCCAAAGTCAATGAAGAAACTCCCAAGACCCCCATAATGCTCTTGGCCTTTGACCCGCTGCTAATTAAACACATGAGACCATCGTGATTCACGATCTTCAATGCTCTCGACAGCGATTCCGCAGTTAGCAGGACATTAAGCTTCTTTGTCACAGAACTCATTGTGCCTTTACATCACCGCTTATGACTTCTCTAGAAACAAGTCACTACTCAATCAACAAGAAGGTGGCCATTGACACGCAATTCATTGGAACCCCCTAGTTAGCAAGCCCAAGAAAATCATCGTGTTGTTCGATATATTCTCTCAATGCCAGTTCACATCGATAGAATTCTGTTGGCCAATCTTGACCTCCATGGGACCTGACAATGACCTTCAGTGGCGTAGCCGCAAGAAATCGCTTTCGCAACTGCAAGCACACTTCCTGCATTCCAATATTGGTTACGTATGGTTCTCGATACAGCAAGGATCTGTATGACAATGAAATCTTTCCTACAGATTCTACACTTGCAGGCAAATGTATGGCCCCAACATTCATCATGTCCTGATACCAAAAGCCCTCCAGATAACTCATCTGATCAAATAGTGACTCGTGTAACGCTGTACCTTTCTCGACCAATTCATCACGTGGGACAAGATACGCAAAGAGGGTCTTTTCGGCAAAATGGCAGGGAGTTAAATTTGGTACGGAAACCAAGGCGGAAGTATGCGCCAGAGGTGCCATCGAGTTCATCAGGCACATAACCTTCGACCCGCAAGTAGCCTGAACAATGTTGACGATCGTCTCGGACGACACAATGACGTCCAGTCGCTTGGTTCGAGCCCTGTTTGCCAACTAGTTCACCTACCTTCACACTGGAGGCGCATTGATGCCCACGGTCCGCCCTGCGGCGTCGTAGGTGCGGCTCTTGGCCCCGGCCGTCAGCATCTTGTCCGCCAGGTCGTAAGTATAGCTTTCGGCCACGCCATTTACGGTCTTGCTCAGGCGATTCCCGTTGGCGAGGCGCAATCTCAGTTGTCGAACCGCAAGAAGTCGGGATGCTGCTTGATCTCGCCCCTCAGACCTGGCTCGCAACGGTAGACTTCGGTTGGCCAATCTTCCCCTCCATGAACTCTCACGATGACTTTGAGAGATGTTGCTGCGAGCAGACGCTTTCGAATCTGAAGATTGATTTCTTGCATGCCTGTAATAGATGTATATGGTTCCCGCCAGGACAGCGATCGGGATGACACTGACAAGCTGTTGACTGACTCAAAGCTTACAGGCAAATGGGTTGCCCCAATATTCATCATGTCCTGAAAATAGAGCCGCTCCATACTGCTCATTTGTTCAAACACCGATGCGTGCACCGCTGAAGATGGAGAGGTAAGTTGTTTCAAAGGCACCAAATACGCATTTGTGTTCCTGTGCATAAGGTCGAATGGAGTTAGGCGCTTCGCTGAGATCAGAGCCGCTACTTTCCCCGATGGAGAAATCGAACTCAAGAGACAATAGATGCTCGAATCACATGTTGAACGAATTACTTCAACTAGTGTCTTTGCGCGTATAATTACCCTAAGTCTCTTTGTGGTCGCTTTTCCGGCCATGTTACTTCACGTTGCATTTGCCTAGTTCAATATCCAACAGGCACTGTCTCTACCTTTACGTTAGGTTTCGATCGCTCAAGGTCTGCCTTTGCTTCGCGCTCGCGCTTTGGCAATGTCTTACCGTCTTTGAGGTAGCGTACAACCTGGATGTATACAGTCATAGTCTGCCCGTCCACGGTCTTTTCGAGCCAAACGTCCGGGTATCGATAGTTCTTTTTACCTCCTGGTGTACCGACCCGTCTTTCATCTTCATAGCCACCTCCTCTTAGTGTCCAACCCTTTTCTTCCCACTCTCGAGCAACCTTTTCCGCACTGTCTCGGTGGGCTTTACTACCCCTACGCCCGCCGGTTTTGACGGCCTTCTCTGCGGCCTCCTCAACAACGTGCTTGACGGCTTTCGCAGCTTTTCCACGACCTCCTAAAGCCGTGTCATGGACCTCGCCGACGATCTCGCCGACCCGGTAGCTGCCGGAACCATAGTCCACGACATCATCGCAGCCGATCCAGACCCGGACCTGCCGGGTGCCGCCCCAGGTTAAGGTATCGCCCCAGCCAGCGAAGAAGTCCTCCCACTCCCAGGGAGCCGTGTACGGCCCACCTTCGTCCGCGGGAACAAACTCGATGGTCGGGTGGATTCGATTGGATGGACCACCAGACCCTGGCGTGTAGTCATTGCGACCGCCAGCCCCCGGCGTACCGACTCGACCGGTGCCCGGGTCATAGACTCCGCCGCCATTGCCGACTTTGAAGTGACCACCAAAGTTTTCTAGCCCCATGAAGCCGGACTGACCCTGCCACGTACCGGCGGACTGCACCAGTTCGCCAAAGGCACTGAACTCCCGCCCCGCCAGCGCCGCCCCGGCGGCCGTCGTCTGCAGGTCTGTGGAACCCGTATCCGCGTGCAGATAAGTTGTGGTTCCGCCGCGCCGCTCAGAGATTCCTGGTGAGAACAGGGCCGTGCCATCACTCACCACCGGCGCCCAGGAACCCGCCCCGGACCGCCGATAATTGCGCGTCACGCCGCCAAACGTGCTGCTGATCCGCGCGTCCAAAGAGTCGTAGGTGTGGTTCTGCACCCCCGTCGGATCCTGGATTTGCACGACGCGGTCATCAAAATCGTAAGCGAGGAAGGTGGTGCCCGCCGCGCGTTGCACGCTGGTCATGCGGCCGGCCGCGTCGTAACCAAAGGTGCGCGGGTCATTCCCGCCCGACACCGCCAGAAGCTTGTCGGCACTGTCGTAGGAGTAGCTTTCGCTCACTCCAGTGACCGTTTTGCTCAGCCGGTTGCCGTTGGCGTCGTAGGCGTATTGCGCGGAGAACCCGGACCGCACTTCGCTGGTGAGCTGCCCGACGAGATCGTAGGTGTAGTTCGTCGCCACCCCATTAACGGAACTCGAAATGACCTGATTGATGATGTCGTAATCGAAAGTCCGGGTGCGGATCGGGGTGCCGGAAGTTTCCGCCGTGGTGATCGAAACCACCCGCGAGCGACTGTCATAACCAAGCTGATCGTAGACGCCCGTGCTGAGCGTGCGGCGCTGCACCCGCCCGAGTGCATCGTACGTTATGCTCGTCGTCTCGTTCCAAGCGTCGGTCGTGCTTTGAATCCGGCCCGCCGAGTCATAGGCGTACGTCGTCGTCCCAATCCCAACATCAGTCGTCGAGGTGAGTTGCCCAGCGGCGTTGTAGGTGCGCTGGTGAGTGCCCTGCGGGGTCACGTATTGAGTTATCTCGCCTGCTGCGTTGTAAGTGACCGAAGTCGTTCCCGAGGCGTCAACAATACTCGTCAGCCGCCCACTGCTATCGAACGAATAGCTCGTGTCCACCCCACTCGGGTAATCCACCAGCGTGGCCTGGCCTGCGTCATCGTAAACAGTCGCAATCGAATGGCCAAGCGGCGAAGTGTAAAGGCTGGGTTCACCCGTCGCCAGATACGAGTACTGGTGAACGGATCCATCCGGCATCGTGACCGACGTTAAGTCACCACGAGCTGAATAGCTATAGCTGCGCTGGCCACCCTTTGGCTTGGTGAACGTGCTTAGTCGCCCATTGACATCGTAGGTGTAAGACTGACTCTCACCCTTCGCGTTGGTGACCACGCTTTGCCGCCCCATCGCGTCGTATTGCGTCGTCGTCACACGCCCCAGCGGATCGACAATCGCCGTGACCAGTGAGCGACCATTGTAGGTCACATTGACATTGGCGTTGCCCGGCAGTTGCGTGGTGGTGATTCGGTTCCACTCGTCCCGGAACACCGCCGTATGTAGAAGACCGGCATCGGTGGTGGAGAGCATGTTGCCCAGGGCATCGTAGGTTGCGCTCGAAGTCACTCCCGCGGGGCTAAGGCTTGATGTCGCGTCACCATTCGCGTTGTAATTGAACGTCGTGGTCCGACCCAGAGCATCCGCCACGGCCGTGAGGTCACCGAACGCGTTGTACGTCGCGGTGGCGGTGGTGCGGCCCAGGGGGTCCACCACGGAGGTGACCCGCCCCTGCGCGTTGTAGTTCACCGTGGTCACGTGGCCCAGCGGCGTGGTGACCGTGAGCAGATCGTTGGTGGCGTTATACGTGTAGGTGGTGGTTTGGTTGAGGGGGTTCTTGCTGGTGAGCGTGTTGCCCTTGGCGTCGTAGGTGTACGTCCACACCTTGCCCCGGGCATCGGTGACGGTGAGCGGGTTGCGCTCGGCATCGTAGGTGTAGGCCGTGCTGAAGCCCGCCGCATCCACCTCGCTGGCCAGGAGGCCGCTGGAATAGTTATGCACCACGGTTTGGCCGCCGGGCAGCGTGATAGTGGTGCTGCTGGTGGTGTAGGCATAGCCCGTGGTGTGGCCCAGGGGGGTGGCGTGGCTGGTCATGCGTTCGCTGGAATCGTAAGTCCAGGTCCACACGTGGCCATCCAGGTCGGTTTCGGTGAGGATGTTGTGCTGGGCGTTGTAGGTGAACGTGCGCGTCTTGGTTACGCCGCTGAGGGCCGGGTAGCTGACGCCGATGGTGTCGCCGGCGGCATCGTGGGTGAACGTCCACACCCGGGAGAGCGGATCGGTGACGCTGGTGATGCGGCCGCTTCCATCGTAGGCAAAGGTGAGCGCGCGGCCATCCGGCGAGGTCACCGTGGTGATCTTGTCGCTGGCGTTGCGGTTGACGGTGGTGGTGTTGCCGACGCGGTCCTTCTTGGCCGTGAGCCAGCCCGCCGCGTTGAATTCCCACTTGCTTTGATTGGTGAAAGTGAGGGTGAAGGTGCCGTTGGCGTTCTTGACGAGGCCGTGCTGCCACCCGGAGGGCGGATCGAACGCGCCGCTGACCTCGGCGTAGGGTACCAGGAGGCCATCCGGCATGCGCAAAATGGCCGAGGAACCGGGGGTGTGGGTGACCTTGACGTCGTAGCTGTGGCTCCAGCCGTAGCCCAGGTCGCGCTGGTAATCGCCGATGCTGGAGTGGAAGAGCCGGAAGCTGACGCCGCTATCGCCGACCGCGCCCCAACTGACGATGCCGAGGGTGCTGAGCTTGTTGCCGGTGTTGGTATTGGTTTCGCCGCCCAGGCCGCCCGCACCCGCGCCATTGCCGCCGCCGCCCCCGCTGGGGCCGCCGCCTTCTCCGGCTCCCCCGCCCGCGCCGCCGCCGGAACCCGAACCGCCGCCCGAGCCGCTGCCTTCTCCGCCGCCGCCACCACCAGCACCCGCGCCGCCACTTCCACCGGCCTGTAACAGGGCGGGGAGCATGGGCCGCAGGGCCGCGTAGACATCGCCGCGCTCGATCGCATCTTGCATCTCCAGGCGGTCAAGATCGCGGCGGAGGGAGGGGGTCCACCAGTTGTTGCGCTGCGGGTCGCGGGCGGGGTTGGTGCCCCGGTAGATGCGGGTGGGCCGCTCGGTAAAGGCCGGGGCGATGACCGGGACGAAGCGGCGGAACTCCTGCTCTGCCTTTTCCTTGCCGGCTTTGGCGCCGAGGGCGAGGACGGGCCAGGCGATGGCCGTGGCCTGGACGGTGATGGCCACCGCACCGAGAAGGAGTGTTACGCGCTTGAGAAACATGGTCTGCCCCCGAAGATTGCCGGGCAGTTTGCACAGCCCCCGGAAAGGCCTGTCAAGGGTCTGTGCAACTTTATTCGGATTTTATTGCCCGAACGAGGGGACCACTGCCCTTTAAAGCCACTTGAACTTGGGGAGTGGTAAGAGTTGCTATCCTGGGCAGCAGGGGCTGAGTTCAAGGGGGATGATCGACGCATTCTATATCTTTCGCTACACTGGGTTGACCGGGTCTTGATTACTTGTTATGATCGAGTATGAGGCGGCCTCCCTTCTTAAGCACCTAATCGAACCTCGCGAAGTTCTTTCGGCATTGCACTTCTTCTTTCAATCGTGAATCGACTCGAATCTTCCATATCCACTCCTCGTTGTACTCATTGGGAAGAAATACACCCTTGAGCGGGGTTGCCTTCAAGAACTTCTTATGAAGCTCCAAGGCTAGCTCAGCCAGGCCTTGGGACGACACGTAAGGCTCTCGACTTCGATAGGTTGATAGACCGGCACGCTCTGGCAAGGAGTCGTCGATGCCAGTAGGCAAATAGATCGCCCCCAAGTTCATCATGTCCTGATAGGACGTTCCGTAGCGATCCTCAATTTGATCGTAAAGGCTGACGTATCCGGGTCGATTCTGATCCGTCAAGAGCTGAGTTGGCACGAGGTACGCACTCGCATTCAACGCATCGAAATGCTGAGTGGTCAGAGAACTGACAGGCAGCAATGCACGAGAACGACATAGGTAGCACCCCGCAGAGTACAAACACATGACATAACTGGTGTCCACGGAATTGAGAATCTCGACGATCGTCTCCGCCGCTAGACACAACTCCAACCTCTTGGTTCTGGGCTTGTTGGATGTGTTCATCGTCTCTCTCTCGGCACTCTTCACCAGCGTTCTGGTGCCTCCCCGCACCATAGCCGAAACCCGCGCCCCGTTGTCAATCCGCGCATCCTCCCTACCCCGCCCGGTACTCTGCGCCGCATGCTCGTGGCTGCGCTCACCGGCTCGCTCCTCGCCCCGCAGTTCTCCTTCCAAGATGGCCAGGCCACCCTGCGCCGAGGCGACCAGGTCGCCCTTTCCTCCCCCCAAGAAGGCCTCTGGAGCGTCGCCACGGCCTGGGAAGACGGCTGGCCCGCCCGCTGGCACCACGCCCAGCCCACTTCGCTCACCCAAAGCGGAGACTGGCAGATTGCCAAAGGCACTCTCACCCTGCCCGAGGGCAATCTGGAACTGAGCGATTCTTACCGCGTGGAAGGCAACCTGGTGCGGTGCGTGCGCCGGTGGGAATGGCACGGCCAAACCCCGCTGAACCAAGTGACCCTCTCCGTGCGGTGGAACATGCACCAGGGCCAGGGCGCCAAGCCGTTTTTGCCGGGCATTTCCTACTTCGGCAACCCCTCGGGCGCCAAGACCAAGAGCTGCGTCCCTATCCAGACCATGACCCCCGGGGAGGAGTCGTTCTATGAGGAACACCGCTATGCCATGCCCTTTGCCTCGCTCGAAAATGCAGCCCACGGCGTGGCTCTGCACAGCATTCCCAGCATGCCCGCCGGCGCGCACAAGCAAGATCAGTGGTGGACCCTGGGCCTGGCCACCCGCGAAACCGGCCACGAACTGACCCTGCTGAGCGGCCCGTGCGCCTCCAACGGCCAGCGCAATGTGGTGAAGGCGCGGCAGGGCACCTTTATGGCGTACCCGGACACCTGGCTCACCCTGCGGCCGGGGATGATTTTGGAGAAGACGTTCTTCTTGCAGGCGTACCCGGTGGAGCAGCCGGGGTTTGGGTTCCGCCACCCCATGGAGGCCAGCCTCAAGCTCTTCCAACCGTATAGCCTGGATGGCTTGCCCACAGCCCAGGAAATCGTCGACGCCAAGCTGGCCTTTGCCAACTCGCGGTGGCGTGAGGGCGAGCACTCGGGGTTTGAGATGTACCCGGACTACGTGCAGGGCACGCACTATGTGATGGGGTGGTGCGGCCAGGCCGAGGCCCTGGGCTACGCGCTGCAGGTGCTGGACCCGGCGAGCGCGCCGAGGGTGCAGGGGGCCCTGGACCTGCTGGCGAGCAGCCCGTTTAACGAGCGGGGCTTCCACCAGCGCTATACGGTGGAATCGAGCGCCTGGACCGAGCAGGATTTCGTCTCGCAGGGGCAGGCGATGGAGAGCATCAGCCGCGCGGTGGAGCTTGCCAGGGCAGGATTTGAAACCAGCAAGTGGCGCGAGTTCTTGCGACGGGCGTGCGACTTCCACTCCGCGCGCATCCTCAAGGAGGATTGGCGGCCGGTCTCCACGAACGAGGGGTTCATGGTTTCGCCCCTCTTGCGGGCGTCTCGGCTGTTTGGGAACGACACCTACCGGCGAGCAGCCCTGAAGGCCGCCGACCACTACGCGGCGCGGCACCTCTCGATGGAAGAACCCTATTGGGGCGGCACGCTGGACGCGCAGTGCGAAGATAAGGAAGGGGCCTGGGCGGCGCTACAGGCGTTCTTGGCCGCCTATGATGCCACCGGCGAGCGAAAGTATCTGGACTACGCCACCCATGCGCTGTACGTGACGCTTTCTTACACCATGGTGTGGGATGTGGATCTGCCGCCGGGCCGGCTGAAGGATCACGGATTCAAGTCGCGCGGGTGGACCGTGGTCTCGGCGCAGAACCAACACCTGGATGTCTTTGGGGTGTATTTCACGCCCGAGATCTACCGCATGGGGGAACTGCTGGGGCGCCCCGAGCTAATGCAGCTGGCGAAGGTGATGTTCCGCAGTTGCGGGCAGCTGATTGATGCCCAGGGTAGCCAGGGCGAGCAGATCGAGCACACCAACTTTGCCCAGGCGGGGGATATGTCGGATGTGTATCGCCTGCGCGGGGGCTATAGCGAAGGTTGGACGGTGTTCTGGATCACCACGCACTTTTTGCACGCGGCGGCCCGGTTCCGAGAGATGGGTGTGGACCTGGATGAGTAAGCAGGAAGCGAATCGTTTCTTGCTACGAAGTACGGTCGGATGATTTCGACTTCCAAAGCTTGAAGCCATCCCAAAGGTTGACCGGGTCATCGCCAGGCGAAAGTAAAACTGCGCCCGGCCCTCACAGCCACCCGGTTTCGTATTCGATCAGCCCTTCGGCCTGGAGCTCCTCCAGCCACGCCCGGACCTCGGTGGCCACGGCGGCATCGGGCGCATCCACCCCCAGCAACTGATCGGACGAGTGCTCCCAAAATCCGCCCCGCTGGACCACCCCCACTCGGATCCGATTCATGAGGGCCTTGTCCTTTTCTGGCAGCCACACCCGAAGCACGTACCGCCCAGAGGGCTCCACCACCCTCGTGACTTGGTTGTCGACGGCTTCCACGATGTCCCCCAGCGCCACGTTGTAGATGAAAAGCGGGACGCAGCAGATCATGAAAGTGGTTTCGGTGATCTTACGCACCCACAGCTGTTCCAGGTCGCCGTCAATCTCGGCCATCAAAAGATAGTTCGCTTGGTCGCGCCAGATCGGTTCGCTGTGGGTGAGGTAACGGGGGCTGGATTCTTCGTCTTGGCTCATGGTCGTATGAGATTAGCGGCGAGTATAGCTACTAGATGCGCAGCTCCCCACATTTTCAAAGAGCTCAACTTGAGCCGCGAGCCTGTTCGGACTGAAGTTCGCCTTCCACCAAAGCCAGGGCCGCCGAGAGGTCTTCCTGGTACTTCATGGGTTTGAAGAGCGAAGTGAAAACCCCCTCACGCTTGATGCGAGCTTGAAGGAAGGCAAACTGGGCCTCGGCTTCCGACTGGAGACTCGGCGGTATGCAAACTACCGGATTGGCAATGCCGCGGAGCCGAGCCGGGCGACCCGCGCATCCCTTCAAAATGAACCGCAGCAGCCGTAGCCGCCTCGCAATCGGCAGCTCCTCAAGTAGTCCCGGTTGAATCTGGTTGATCTTGCCAACCAAACCAAATTTAGTCGAGTCTTGATTAACATCTCCCGCTTGCTCAAGCATCACTTCTATTACATCATCATTCTCGAACCCGGATTTCAGAAGCTGCTCCATGACCCAGAACACCTCAAGATCAATATACGTAGGCCACACGCTTCCATTTAAGAACTCGTATTTCATGAGCTCTAAGCCCTTCACAACCCACCGCCCAGTCTCCGAGAGCCCATCCGAAGGCCCAGGCAATCTTGCGTAGACTTGATCCAGACTCATTGCATCGCCAATCCCCTGCACAAGCGCCTTAAGGGTTCTGTCAGCGTAACCGCCTTCTCCTTGGTTGAACTGCATTTCCTTCTACATTACGGCAAGGCCAAGGGCAGTCATGACTTTGAGGAATCTCCCGAAGCGATTGAGCCCCAATGGTGGGCGGCACGTTCACCTACGATGAGTTTCACAAGCTTGGAATTCCAATCAATGGTTTGCAAGTCTGCCGTAGTGAGTGTGTCCCTGAACTCATTTCTTGCCAAGGAGCGGAGTTTCTTGACCAACGGATCCACGTGCAAACTCGCCCAGAAACGCTATGAATATAAGCAAGTGGAAGAACAGCAGGCCACGTATGACAGGTCTTTGGATTGCTCGCATCACAACGCCCCTTCCTCCGCCGGCTTTGGCCGAGAGAAGACGATCGGCACTTGCAAGATTTCCTGCATCGCCAGGATCATAGTTGAGGCAAACATAAAACTGCGAAGCCACTTTTGACTAACGCCGGGAACTCTCAAGAGCTGGGTATCAATCAATATCTGGATTGCCATGGCCACCAAAATCGCCACCACGATCGGCGGCGCGCGGCACGTCTCCTTCACCGAGGCCCGGACCAGCATAAGGGTGGTCAGCAGTGTCACAAAGAACCCAGCGGCCATCGCCGGGTTCTCAGCTCGAACGATCGCCTCCAAATACGCAACGAAGGGGAAGATCAGGCAAACCGGGAAGAAGATCCACGCATTGGGGTTCGTCCGGATGTTCAGGCGCGTCCCTCCCTCCATATGCCCCTATTATAGTGAGCTTCCGCCCCCAAAGGGCAACTCAATCGCTCAAGCCAGAGAAACCCGCACCACGCGGCGGCCAGCGTTGATCAGCGCCGCTTCGTCCCCGTAGGCCTGCGCGCGCATCAGGTCGGCAAAGCCGTACCCCCGCCCCGGAATCGGCACCTCGGCCGCCCCCTCGTCCACCACCAGCACGTGCAGGCCGTGGCGCGGCCCGCCCTTGTGATACTGCCCCGTGCTGTGCTGGTAGCGCGGCCCGTAGCCCAGGCTGCAGGGCGCCACTGCCCCCAGTTCGGCCTGCCACGCCCGAAGGGTCGCATCGTTCGCCGCCGTCTCGGCCACATAAGCCAAGATCGCCACGTAGCCCGCCCCCTCGGCCGCTACGCGCACCTCGTCCAGGGTCGCCAACGGCAACGAACTCGCCAGCACCTCCCCTTTTTCCAGTCGGGCAATCTGCAGGCGCGCCATATCTTTGGCCAGTTGCACATTGGGCTGATCGAACGGGTTGACCCCCAGCGCCGAACCGCACGCGGCCGTCGCCACCTGGAAGCCCATAAACTGCGCCCCCAATTCGGCCGGGGTTTGCGGCGCATAGCGCCCCAACTCAGCCCCATCACGCCCTTCCAAAACCAGAGCCTCACACGCATCATCCCGCACCGCCACCGGATACAAACCCGTGCCCAGCTTGCCCGTGCTCTCGGCCACCAGCTGCTCCAGCCACAGGGCAATCCCGTAGAACCGCCCCGGCGCCCGCACAATCATCACGTCGTCGCCGGCCTTCACGCTCTCGGCCCACGCCAGGCCCATGGCCGCCGCCGCTTCCCACGAAGCATCCGGCAAGGCCCCGCCCTCCCGGAACGAGGCAAAATCCAACCCCGCCAGCGCCAAGGGCAGCAGCCCAAACACGCTCAGCACGGAGAACCGTCCGCCCACGCTCGGCACCCCGCGCCCAATGGCGGCCCAGCTTTCCTCGGTCGCCCGGCGTTCCAGCGCCGAACCCGGGTCCGTCACGGCCACAAACCGGCTGCCATCCCCTTCGCACCGTGCCCACAGGGCGGCCAGCGCGGCATCCACCTCAGCGGTGGAACCCGATTTGCTGGCAATCACGTAGCGGGAGGTCGCGGGGTCCAGGGCCAGCACGCGTTGCACTTCGGCCGGGTGGGTGCTGTCCAAAATGTGCAGGCGCACCGGCGTGCCCAGGGCATCGCGCACGGCCAGGGCGCCCAGGCTGCTGCCGCCCATGCCCACCACCACAATGTCGGTGGCCCCACCGGCATCCAGGCCCGCCAGCCACGTCATCAGGGCGGGGTCGGGCAGGGCCAGGTCCACCCAGCCCAAATAGGCCGCAGCGGCCGCCGCCACCTCGGGGTCGGCGCTAAACAGCGTGCCGTCCTTCGCCCGCAGCCGGGCCACCCACGCGGCCAATTCGCTCACGAGAGAACGGCCAGCCGCTTGGCGTCGATGCTGTTGATGAGCTTGTGGAACGGGTCCACGAACTTGGCCACGCCATCGGCTTCCAGTTCGGCGGCCACCGCTTCCATGTCAATCCCCAGTTCGGCGGCGCGGGCCAGCACCTGCGCGGCGGCGTCGGCCGATCCGGTCAGGCGGTCGACGGGTTGGCCGTCGTGCTTATAGGCTTCCAGGGTCGCGGCGGGGATGGTGTCCACGCTGTCCGGGCCCACCAGGGCTTCCACGTACATCAGCGGCGCGTAGTCGGGGTTCTTGGTGCTGGTGCTGGCCCACAGCACGCGCTGCTTCCAGGCACCTTCCGATTCCAATTGCTCCCACTTTGCACCCGAGAAGGCGGCGCGGAAATCGGCAAACGCACCCTGCGCATTGGCAATCGCGAGCTTGCCCTTCAAGTCCGGGGCACCCTTGGCGTCCAGTTGCGGGTCCAGCAAGGAGTCCACGCGGCTCACAAAGAAGCTCGCCACGCTGGCCACCTGCACGGGCTTGGCCTTGGCGGCGCGCTCCGTCATGGCCTCAATATAGGCGTCCATCACGGCCTGGTAGCGGCGGCGGCTAAAGAGCAGCGTCACGTTCACCGGGATGCCGTCGGCCAGGCACTGCTGGATGGCGGGCAGCCCGGCCAGGGTCGCCGGAATCTTGATCATCACATTCGGGCGATCCACGGCGCGGTGCAGGCGGTGCGCATCCAGAATGGTGCCGTTGGTGTCGTTGGCCAGCAGGGGGCTCACTTCCAGGCTCACGTAGCCGTCCTGGCCGCCGCTGGCTTCCCACACCGGGCGCATCACGTCGGCGGCGTCTTGCACGTCGGCCACGGTCAGGATGTCGTAGATCTCCATCGCGGTCTTGCCTTCGGCGGCCAGCGCCCGGATGGCGTCGTCGTAGAGGTCACTTTGGGCAATCGCTTGCTCAAAAATGGCGGGGTTGCTGGTCACGCCCAGCACGCCTTCGTCGCGCATCCGCGCCAGGGTGCCGTCATGGATCATGTCGCGGCGGATGTAGTCCAGCCAGGGGCTTTGGCCAAGCGAGGCCATCTTCTGCAGGGGGTTCATAGTCAATTCTTTTGGTAGTCGGTTTCAATTTGGCGCACTTTGTTTAACCGGCGGATAAATCGCTCATCTTCCACAAACTGCGCTCCTAAAAAGGCGTGCATCAGGTCGCGCGCGACCTCAATGCCCAGGGTGCGCGCCCCCATCACCAATACATTCATGGCGTCGTGCTCCACGCCTTGGCGGGCGGCGTAGGCGTTCTCCACGTTCGCGGCCAGGGCACCCGGCACCTTGTTGGCGGCGATGCTGGCGCCAATGCCACTCCCGCACAGCACAATGCCGCGATCCGCCCGGCCTTGGGCGACGGCTTCGGCCACCGCGCGCGCCGAATCGGGATAGTCCACCGAGGCGTCGCTGTGGGTGCCCACATCTTCCACCTCATGGCCCATGGCCGCCAGCTCTTGGCGGAGGATTTCCTTGTAGCCAAAGCCGGCATGGTCCGCGCCGATGACGATTCGCATGAAAGGCTAGTTTATCCAGGGGCATGGCCGACTTCAGGGGTATGGGTACTCTCCCGCCTATGGGCCACGGCCTCTCTGGTGGTTTTCTTGAGTACCCGATTCGGGGGGATCGTTTTGCGCATCGCGTGGCCGTGCAGGAGCATGTGGCTTCCTTCACCTCGCCCTTCCAAACGATTGATCTGGTGCGTAGCGATGCCTTCGGGCAAATGCTGCTTCTGGATGGTCACATTCAGCTCACCGAACTCGACGAAGGCCTCTACCACGCGGGGCTCGTCAATGTGCCGCTGGCCAACCTGGCCGCCCCCCGGCGCGCCTTGGTGATTGGCGGCGGCGACGGCGGCGCCATCCGCCAGCTGATGACTGACATCGCCCTGGAGCAGGTGGATATGGTGGAGATTGACGAGGGCGTCATCCAGGTCACCAAGGAGAACTGGCCCGCCCTGGCCGGGAACGCCTGGGACGACCCCCGCCTGCACCTCACCATCGGCGACGCCTTCCCTTACGTCAAGGAAGCTCAGAACCAGTACGACCTTATTGTGGTGGACAGCACCGACACCTACGAGGATGAGGAGGGCGAACTGAGCGAGGCCCTGTTCACCGCCGCGTTCTATCGCGATTTGGCGCGGATTCTGAACCCCAGCGGGTTGGTCGTCACGCAATCGGACAACGCCCTGTTCTGCCCCTACGGCCGCGAGAACACGGTGGCGCAGCTTGGCCAAGTCTTCCCGGTAGTGCAGACCTACCACCTCGCCATCCCGTCGTTCGGGGGCCCCAGCGCCTACGTGGTGGCTAGCCACGGGGTGCGCCTCGCCTCGCGGGCGGAAGATGTCCGCCGCCCGGACCAACTCGCCCAAGCGGGCATCGCCCCGGCCATTTACGATGCAGCGTTCGCCGAGTTGCCCTACCGCCAGTTAGCGGGCAATGTGCAGGTGCCAACGGCATGACCCGGCGCGCCATCTATGCGGGCTCCTTCGACCCGCCCACCCTCGGCCACCTCGATCTCATCCAGCGATCGAGCGAGCTGTTCGATCAACTCATCGTGGCAGTGGGGATCAACACCTCCAAGACACCGTTTCTCTCCCTGGACGAGCGCATCGCCTTGCTCACAGAAATGGCGGAACCCTATACAAATGTGACCATTGCCGCCTTCGATGGGCTTTTGGTCCACTTTGCGCGCCAGCAGGACTGCCGGATTTTGGTGCGGGGTCTTCGCGCCGTCACCGACTTCGATTACGAGTTCCGCGTGGCCCTGGCCAACCGCAAGCTCGCCCCGGAGATCGAAACCACGTTCCTGCTTGCCCGTGAGGAGTACTCATTCCTGGCTAGCAGCGTGGTCCGCGAGGTCGCAACCCTGGGCGGAGACGTCTCCCTTTTTGTCCCGCCGAGCGTAAAAGCTAGCATTCAGACCCGTTTCCCCGCAAAAAGAGCGACGGAATGAGGTTCTCCAACGTGTTACACTTAGAAGAACCGTTTAGGTGATCCATGGCTTATCGTATTGATCCCGCAACGGATGTCTTGGCTTTGATCGAAAGTCTGAACCAAGAGATTCTGAGTGTGAAGCATCTGGGACCGGTCGCGTTTGGCTTCCGGCCCGATCACTTCTCCATGAGTTTGCAGCAAATCCGGACGTGCCTTCCGCGCGAAGTCCGAGAACAAGCCAGCATGGCCCGCGAACGCGAGCGCATCATCACTGATGCCCAAGCCGAGTCGGACGCCCTCCTGGACTTTGCCCGCAAGGAAGCCTCGCGCCTGGTGGAAGAAGCCACGGCCGAAGCCGAACGCCTGCGCCAGCAAGCTCAACTGGAGCGCGACCAGATGCTGGCCCAAAGCGAAATCTTGAAGATTGCCAAGGCCCAAGTGGCTGAGATGAAGCAAGACGCCGAACGCGAAGCGAAGGAAATGCGACGCGGCGCTGACCGTTACGCTTTCGACACCCTGCACAACCTCGAAGATGTGGTGGCCAAGGTGCTCCAAACCATCGAGCGCGGCAAGAGCAGCATCGAAACCGAAGAAGTTCCCCGCGAACGGGTCCGCCTCGGCTAGTCTCCCCTTCCCCTCGTGAACGTCAGTCCCTCCGACTTCCTCGCCGTATTCCTCGGTGCGGGCATCGGGGGGACGCTTCGTTTTGCCCTGGGCCTCGGGGCGCGGGCGGCCGGCTGGCCGCTCGGGGCGGGCACCCTGCTCATCAACCTTCTGGGCTCATTTCTCATTGGGGTCGCGGCGGCACTGCTCAGCCAGCGCTCCCCCATGGCGTCGGCGTTCTTCATCACGGGGCTGCTGGGCGGGTTCACCACCTTCTCCGCTCTGAGCTTTGAGATCGTGGCCCTGGCCACCAGCGGGCGCGTGGGGCAGGCCGTCACGTGGGCGTTCCTCAGCCTCGCGGGCGGGCCGCTTTTGGCCGCGGTGGGGTACCGCGTTACCTCGGGCCAGTGGGTTCTGCCTGCGGCTGGGTAAAACCACAAGCGGAATGCAGCGTCCCATCGTCATTGTTGGCGCCGGCCTCGCGGGCTTGGTTTGTGCGCGTCACCTCTTTCGACGCGGCCATGAGGTCCTGATTGTGGAAGCCGGGGATCGGCCCGGTGGACGCCTCCGCACCGATAAGGTGGACGGATTTACGCTGGACCAAGGGTTCCAGGTGTATCTCAACGAGTACCCGCACACCGAAGCCGAACTGAACGAAGGCGCCCTCGGCCTGCGCGCGTTTGAGCCCGGCTGCCTGGTGCGATGGGACAACACCGACCACGAAGTGAACCGTGACGCCGTGCTGGCCATGGCGATGAGCACCTACCTCTCCAACCTCGACAAGATCCGGCTGCTGACCATGAGCCGCGAACTGGCCGAGATGGACGTGGACGAGATCCTGGCCATGGAGGACGACACCGCCGAGCATGCGCTCCGGGTGCGGGGCTTCAGCGATCGCGTGATTGACCGCTTCTTCCGCCCCTTCTTCGGCGGCGTGTTCCTCGATCGCTCGCTGCAGGTCAGCTGGCGGCAATTCGCCTTCATCTGGCGCACGATGAACGCCGGGGATGTGAGCATCCCGCAGGCGGGCATGGAAGCCATTCCCAAGCAAATCGCCGCCGATTTGCCGGCGCGGGTCTTCCGATTTGGCGCCCGCGTGAGCGACTTGGTGCGCGATGGAGGCCAGGTGACGGGTGTGCGCCTCGTCAATGGCGAGGTGATTGACGCGGAAATGGTGGTGGTCGCGACCGACGCCCGAGCGGCCAAGTCGCTCACCGGCATCGCGAGCATCCCCGACGAGTTCCACGGCAGCACGACGATCTATTACGCCGCGCCCGAGCGCCCGGTGGATGACCCCGTGCTGGTCGCCAATGGCAACCGCCCCGTGCGACTCAACCACTTTGTCTGCCTCAGCCGCATCGCTCCCCAGCGAGGCAATGGCACCGAACACCTCATCTCGGCGACCGTGCTGGGCGTGCCTGAACTCTCCGACGATAGCCTGGCCCACACCGTGCGGTACGAGATCCAAAGCTGGTACCCCAAGACTGCCATCACCAACTGGCGACCGCTCCGCGTGGACCGCGTGCCTTACGCGCAATTGGTGCAGCGGCCCGGGTTCCAGCAGCAGTGGCCCAGCGAGCGCACGGACACCGAAGGCTTGGTGCTGGCGGGCGAATTCTGCGCCAACAGCAGTATTGACGGCGCCGTATTGAGCGGTCGCCGCGCCGCCGACGTGGTTTCAGCGGCCCTGGCCCCTGCCACAGCGGGCACCACCGCGTGAAAGTCGCCATCATCGGGGCTGGGTTTGCGGGGCTCGCGTGTGCGCGGGTCCTGCGCCAAAACGGCCTCGCCCCGGTGATCTACGAGAAGAGCCACGTGCTGGGCGGGCGGGCCGCCACTCGCCGCAACGGCGAGTACCTCTTCGATACCGGGGCTACCAGCATTTCGCCGCGCGGCCTCGCCATCGATAAGGTGATGCGAGAAGAAATCTCCACCGAAGGTTTGGTGCACATTGAGCGGCCGATCCACGTTCACTCGATGGGGCGCATTTCCGCTGGCGACCCGATGAAGAATCGTATTGAGCGGTACGTCTACACCGACGGCATCAACGTTCTGGCCCGCCGCCTGGGTGAGGGCCTCGACATCCGCATGCAGACCCTGGTGGAGCGCATCGACCGCCTCCCCGCCGGGGGCTACGAAATCCTGGGCGACACCTACGACCGCGTGGTGCTGGCCGTGCCCCTGCCCCAGGCGCAAGCGCTGCTGGAGAGCGCGGGCGACCCCCGCCGGGTGACCGCCGCCACTTACCGCCCCTGCCTGAGCGTGCTGCTGGGCTACGCCGCGCCCTTCGCGGGCAACTTCTTTGCCGTCATTGACCCCGAACAACGCCACCCCCTCACCTGGCTGAGCGTGGAGAGTGCCAAGTGCGCGGGCCGCGCTCCTGAAGGCCATTCGGCGATGGTGGCGCAGATGAGCCCCGACTACAGCCGCAGCCGCTACGACGCCCCGGACGAGCAGATCATCCATGAGACCGCCAAGGATGTGGAGCGGCTGCTGGGCGCGGAATTCAGCACACCCGTAGCCAGCGACGTGAAGCGTTGGCGCTACAGCCAACCCGAGGCCACCATTGCCTACGAGACGCTGAACCCGCGACTGACCGACCTCTACGTGTGCGGCGATGGCACGCGGGGGGGACGTTTGGAGTTCGCCTACGAATCGGGCCTGCAGGCCGCCGCGTCTGTACTGAGATGATGCTTGCCCTGGCCTTACTCGCCCCGCCTCCGGCCACCGAGTCCATCGGTTTGGTCGGAACCTCGCAAGGGGTGCCGGTTAAGGGCATTCTCACCCGCTCCGTGCAAGCCGACCGTAGCCTGCTAAGCACGCTCGAACTCACGCTGATGCCGCCGGGGCAAGACCCCATCATCGTGCGGCAAGAAACGCACCTCAAGTCCGACGGGCAGCCCTTGCGCAAATTGCAAAGCGTCGTGCAGGGCACCACCCGCACCTCATTTGCGGCCACCTTTGACCGGCGTGACGCCCAATGGCAGGGCCCCCCGGGCATGCCCGCATTCAAGGTGCCCGCCCCCCGTGACACCGAGATTCGGGCGCGGTCCGATTTCTGGTTCCTCACCGAGCGCCCCGAAGTCGGCGCGAAGTGGGTGTACCACCGCTTTGTGACCGACAAAGGCCAGTGGGAGGCCACGGTGGTGGAATACAAGGGCCCCGTGAGCATTAAGTGGAACGGACAAGACGTGCCCGCCCACCGCGTGGTGAGTGGCGACGCCGTGGCCGACCTGGACGACCGAGGCATGCCCTTGCAACTGGATTCGCCGCAGGGCAAACTCACCCGCGCCGTTCCCGAGTAATCTCGGGGTATGTCCGAATCTCCGCAGCCGACTCCGATTCGCGTGACCGTGGTGGGCGCACTCGGTCGCATGGGCCAAGAATCCGTGCGGGCACTCTCTAGCGACTCTCGTTTTGAGGTGGTCGGGGCGGTGGACCGTTCCGGGGCCGGACAGACCTTAGCGAGTGTGTTGCAGATCCCCAGCGAAGTGGTGGTGACGGACATACTGAGCGAATGCCTGGACCAGCACCCCGCCGACGTGTTGCTGGACTTCACGCACTTTAGCAGTGCCCCCGACCACGCCATGCGGGCCATGAAGCGCGGCCTCGCGGTCGTCATCGGCACCAGCGGTCTGCGCCAACCGGACGTGCGCACCCTGGTGCAGACCTGCCAAGAAACCGGCCAGCCCTGTCTGCTGGTGCCCAACTTTGCCATCGGGGCGGTGCTGATGATGCGGTTTGCCGAGATGGCGGCCGCCTACTTCCCGCACGCCGAAGTCATCGAGCGACACGGTCACCACAAGCTGGATGCCCCCAGCGGCACGGGGCGGCACACCGCCACGCTGATCTCGCAGCACCGGGCGGAGACCCCCCGCGAACCCCAAGGGGCAGTGGAAGCCGTTGCCGGCGCGCGCGGCGCAAAAGTGGACATGGTGCCCGTTCACAGCTTGCGCTTGCCGGGGAGCGTGGCCCACCAGGAAGTGCTGTTCGGCGGGCCAGGCGAGTTGCTCACCATCAAGCACGACTCGTACGACCGGGCCTCGTTTATGGGCGGAGTCAAGCTGGCCTGTGCCCAGGTGCGCTCGCTGTCAGGCTTCGTGACTGGGCTCGACGCGGTTCTGTTCTAACTCGCGCTTGGTCACTTGGTGCCGGTGGGCGAACATCGCGTCCACCTGCCGATTGAGGAACAGTGTGTGCACCAAAGGCGACAACGGGCCCCCGGGAGCCTGGAACGTGACCGTATCCCGCAGCAGACACCCTTCGCCATCCGGCAGGAATTCGTGGTGGTGCCGTCAGTACTTCGCCGGTCCCGCCTCCATCGTGTCCACAAAGCCGTTCTCGGTTACCTCGCTCAGCCGGGCCTTCCACACCGTGGTCAGCGGCCCTTGCCGGATACGCAAAACGTGTAGCGCCCCCTCGCGCACGGCCACATCCTCCCCAATGATCTCGACCTTGGTGCCGGGTGGCGTTAGCTTTACCAGCGCCTCCACGGACTCGTGAAAGTCGCGCAGGGCCTCCACCGGGGCAGCAATGCGAGTTTCGTAGACGCGGGTGACCACGGCCCATTATGCGGTGGCGAGTGGCCCATGCCTAAGCAACCGCCCTCACCCGCCCGACGTCTATACTAATAACAACGGGGGCGTCAGGCTTCGACAGAGCCGGATCGACCTTGGATTGCGAGTCGAGGCGCCGCTGGCCTCGTTAAAAGCGGCAAAAAAGTAAACGCGAACAACAACTTCGCCTACGCGGCCTAATTAGCCCGCGGATCCACCTCTCGGGTTCCCGTCGCGAGAGACTCGGGTCACACACAAACGGGATGGGCTGAAGCTCTCTGTTCGGGGGCGTAAAGCTAAGATCAATCGAACTGGGTGAACCGTAGCCGGGCCTCTTGGGTCGCGGGGCACCGAGAAAAATCGAGAGGAGATACTCGTGGACGTTTAAGGAAGACGGTTTTGGAACAGGGTTCAATTCCCTGCGCCTCCACCAAAATTTCTCGAAAAATCAAAAGAAAACCCGCCCTTGCCCACGGCAAGGACGGGTTCTTTGCTTTTGCTTGGCGAAGCCTTAGCGGCGGCGACCGGCGGTGCTCACCACGGGGGCGGCAGCCGGGGCCAGAGCGCTCACGCCTTCCGGCAGTTCCAGGTCACCGACCAGGATGCGCTCGTTGGAAGCCATGTGGCCGATCTGAATCTTCAGGATCGACGGCAGGTTCTTCACCACGCCTTCCACTTCCAGCTTGTTCATGTTGGTCACGATGGTCGCATCGCCCTTGGTCACCACCACCGGGGTGCCTTCAAACACCAGCGGGATGCTGACGCGGACCTTGTCTTCGTCGCGCACTTGCTGCACGGTGAGGTGGGTCACGGCTTGGGTGATGTCGTCGCGTTGGATACCCTTCAGCACCACGTTCACCGGCTCCTTGGCCCCTTCCATCTGGACGGAAAAGAGCGGCACGCCTTCAATCTTCTTCATCAGGTCGCGGATGTCGCGGGTGTTGGCCTGGATCATGTGCGTCTCCTTGTCGGGAGTGATCAGAGCCATCGGCATCAGGCCGCTCTTACGCAGGCGCTTGGCTTCGGCGGAAGAATTGGTGGTCCGTTCGCTGGCATTCAACAAAAGCATGAGAAACTCCGGTGCACCCTACTGAGCCGCGGCTTCAGGATGCGTGAAGTTTCATTCTACTCGTTGGAACTAGCCTTGGCTGGGACAGCCCCGAAATCCATGGCAAAAAATTGGGCCTCGTACGGGACTTTTCGGGGGGCAGGACAAGGGCGGAAGCCCACCCGCTGATACACCGCAATCGCCCGGTCCATCGTGGCCAGCGTATCGAGGAACAGCTTCTGAATCCCTGCTGACCGCGCCGTGTGCAAGGCTTCCATCACCAGCGCCCGGCCCACTTGACGCCCGCGTACCTCCGGAGCGACATACAGCCGCTTCAGTTCGGCCTCCCCGTCTTCCATCGGGCGAATGGCCACGCAGCCCACCACGTTGCCCTCGGCTTCAGCAAGCAATACGAACCCGTGGGGACCGGAATAGGGACCGGGCAGGCAAGCCAGTTCTTCGGTCACCCCAATCATCGTGGGGTCCATGCCGATCTCCGCCGTATAAGCGCCGAGCAAGCGGCGCACGATGGCGGCGTCCGTCGGAAACTCAGCCACGCGAATCGAAACCATGCTCATGAGCACCACCCCTTGTAGAAAGCTTCACGCGCCCGCACGGCGCGGCGTTGCGCATCGGGGCCAACGGCATTGATATGTCCCATTTTTCGCCCCGGGCGTGACTCCATTTTCCCGTACCAGTGCACATTCACTTCGGGATCAGAGGCAAAAGCGGCCCCAATGGCCCGGTGCACATCTTGCGCCCCTTCTTGCCCCAGCAGGTTCGCCATCGCCACCGGCAAGCCCATGGTCTCCGGCAGGCTCCAGCCCATACATAGCCTTACGTGCATTTCAAATTGGCTCACGCCGCCCCAATCCAGGGTGTAGTGGCCCGTGTTGTGGGGACGGGGGGCCATTTCGTTGACAGTCAATTGACCGTCGGACGTTTCGAAGAGTTCCACTCCGAAGAGGCCATAGCCATCCACGGCCTCTACGGCGGCGACGGCAATGTCGCTGGCGTCCGCGTCGGCGGGATAAACCAAGTCACATACGTGGTTGGTTTGGACGGTCTCCATGGTCGGAAACACCTGGATTTCCTGGTTGCTGCGCGCCACCATTACGGCAAGTTCTCGGCGGAAAGGTACGAATTCTTCCGCCAGCCAGGGGTCTTGGTCCCAGCGCGAACGCGCGGCCTCATACTCCGCCTCGTTCTGCACCACCAGGGTGCCCTTGCCGTCGTAGCCTCGAAAACGCGCCTTCAGCACGCAGGGAAACCCAAGCTCCGCCGCGCGCGCGGCAGGCAGCGCTCGGGGTGAGGGCACCCCCGCTTGGCGGTATGCCTCGCGTTGCCGCAACTTGTCCTGGATGATGCCGAGGGTGAGGCATCCGGGCTTCAGGCACTGCGGGTCGCGTCCACTGGCCTCCAGCGCCGCCTGGATCAGTTCGGCGGGGATGAATTCGTTCTCCAGCGTTACGTTCTGCGCTACACGGAAGGCTTCCCGCAACCCCTCTTCACTTTCAATGGGTGCATTCATGCCGGCACAAATCTGGCGGGCCGGGGCTTGGTCGTCCGGGTCCAGAATCCACACCCGCAAGCCCAACCGCTGCGCAGCCTGGGCGCTCATCCGGGCGAGCTGCCCGCCGCCCAAAATCGCGATATCGAACGCAAACTCTGCCATTTAGTCCTCCTCCTCGTACTTCACGATCTGTTCTTGGCGCGGGTGCAAATGCGTGGCGTGCTCCAAGTCGCGGGTTCGAATCACCCCTATCAGCTCGGTGTACGCAAACTCCGCGCCGCGCATGCGGGCCACATCCACCACCCACTCCGTCAGGGCGTCGAGCGAGATCGCATCCGGCCGCGTGACATTCATGCTAACTTGCGACATCTCCTGGGCGGCAAGCATCAGTCCCAGCGCCCGCACCCCCGTGAATCGTTCGTCCCCCTGCTCGCGGCGTTCGCGAATCGAGCGAGCAATGGTCTTGGCCACGTCGGCCGTCTCCGTGCGCAGGTTCACGTTATAGGCAATGAGAAAGTCCCTAACGCCCATCACCGTCGCGCCTAAATGCGGGTGGACTCGATGCGGCCCAAAATCAGGCTCGATATCGCGATCGACAAGGCCCCCGAAGCCGCCCTTGCGCAACTTGGGCAGGGCCGCTGCGTGCTTCCCCCGCTCACTCTGTTCATAAAGGAACACGGGAACCTCGTAGCGCTCGGCTAGCTGCCGCGCCGTGTCTTGCACAAAGACAATCAAGTCCGTGCTGTCACTGGCCGAGGGGCGCAATCGCAACGGCACGAACGGGCAAACATCCAGCGCCCCGATGCGCGGGTGCACCCCTCGGTGCCGCTGCAGGTCTATGGCGGGCAGAATCCGGTCGGCCAAGGCAAACAGGGCCTCGCGCACATCTTCCGGCTCGCCGCTAAAGGCCGTCACCGTGCGGTTGTGGTCCACATCGCTATCGGCAAAGTGGACGGTCACCGGTCGCGCTTCCAGAAGTTCGCGCACATCGGCCAGCAAGCGCCGATCGCGCCCAAATGACCAGTTCGGAACGGTGAGAACCCGCACGGTGGCTTAGATGCCCATGATGTTGTAGCCGCTGTCCACGTAAATCAGCTGCCCCGTTACGCCCTTCGAAAGGTCGCTGACCAGGTACGCCGTGGTGCCCGCCACTTCATCCTGCCCAAACTCGCGCTTGAGCGGGGCCACATCGTGGACTTCCTTGATCATGTCGGTCAGGCCGCGCACGCCGCGCGCCGAGATCGTGTTGATCGGGCCGGGGCTGACCGTGTTCACCCGGATGCCGCGCTCGCCCAGGTCGTTGGCCAGGTAGCGCACCGCGCTTTCCAGGGCGGCCTTGGCCACGCCCATCACGTTGTAGTTGCCCACCGCACGCACGCTGCCCAGGTAGCTCATGGTCACGATGCTGGCGTCATCGGCCAGGATCGGCTCCAGGTGCTTACACATGGCCACCAGCGAATAGCAGCTGATATCCATCGCCATGGCAAATCCGTCGCGGGAAGTGTCCACGAACCGGCCAGCAAGGTCCTCGCGCTTGGCAAACGCGGCCGAGTGCACCACAAAGTCCAGGTGGCCATAGGCGTCCTTGGCGGCGGCGGCCAGGGCTTCCATTTGGGCGTCGTCGGAGAAATCCACCACAAACGACTTCATGCGGTCGTTGCCCGCAATCAGCTCGTTCACCTTGTCGAGCATCTTCTCGTTCTGGGCACCCACGCCGACTTCCGCGCCGAGAGCCGCGACCCGCTCGGCCACCGCCCAGCCGATGCTGTTCTTATTGGTGACGTTCAGGACCAAGCCCTTCTTTCCGGCCAGCAACATGGCCCCATTATGGCCCTGCGCTCAGGCGCACCCAGCACCGGAACCGGGTCTCTCGCGAGGTTTCTTCATTCCCCCGTATAGTTTCCGGGCTCCGGGTGCCGACAATTCGGAAAGAGGTCTTTGGATGCCCTACTTTGCGTATACCGCCGTTGATCCCAGTGGACGACAAGTCAAGTCGTTCATGGAGGCTGATAACGAAGCCCTGGTCTTGAGCAAACTGCGAGACCAGAGCCTGCAGGTGCTCGATATTCGGGAGACCAAGAAGGTCGCCAAGAAGCGAGTGGCGGGCAAGATGAAGGCGAAGGCCCTGGTCATCTTCTCGCGGCAGTTCGCCACGATGATTGACGCGGGGATTCCGATTTTGCGGTGCCTGGAAATCCTGGCCGAGCAAACGAAGGACCCGATCCTGAAGCCGAGCATCCTGGCCGTAACCCAAGACGTGAAGGGTGGTCTGTCGCTGAATGAAGCGATGGCCAAGCACCCGGCCGTGTTCAACAAGCTTTATGTGAACATGATCCGGGCCGCCGAACTCGGCGGGATCCTGGACATCATTCTCGACCGTCTCTCTTCGTTCCTCGAGTACGAATCTGAAGTCAAGGCGAAGATCAAGGGCGCGATGATGTACCCGGTCTTGGTGCTCATCTTCAGCCAGATCATGCTCTTTGCGCTGTTCAGCTTCGTGCTGCCGCGCTTTAAGGGCATTTTCGAAGGGATGGACGTCGAAATGCCGCCGGTCACGGCTGCCCTTTTCAAGATGGGTGACTTCTGCCAAGCCTATTGGTGGATGATTCTCCTCTTCGTTGCGGGAACGTTCATCGGCCTCAAACTATGGGGCCAGACCCCGGAAGGGCGCTACCGCCTGGACATGGTCAAGCTCAAGATTCCGGTGGTTGGCGAACTCGCGCTCAAGATGAGCGTGGCCCGCTTCTGTCGTACGTTCGGGACGCTGATTAACAGCGGCGTGCCGATGATGCGCGGCCTCGAAATCGTCGGAGAAACGCTCGGCAATGCCGTGCTGATCGAAGCCATTGACAAGACTCGCATGAGTATTCGCGAAGGGAACCGCCTGTGCGTGCCCCTCACCGAATGCGGCCTCTTCCCCCTTATGGTCACGCAGATGATCGACGTGGGTGAAGAAACTGGTCGTCTCAGCGAAATGCTCGTCAAGGTCGGCGACTTCTATGACGCCGAAGTGGATTCGACGGTCAAAGGTCTGACCTCGATGATCGAACCCTTGCTGATCATCTTCCTCGGCGTGGTGGTGGGCTTTATCGCCATCAGCGTCATGGCCCCGATCTTCAAGCTAGTTCAGAGTGTTCAGGAGTAATTACCAGGGGGCAATGCTGTTGTCCCCTCCGACCATTGTTTTGTATCTGCTTGGGAGCGCACGGATGGCGCCCCGCAATCACTAAGGAAGGAAAATGTCGGAGAATCTCGGTCAAGCGTTGAGTGAAGCGGAACTGATGGTGTTGGAGTACGTCCAAAACCCTCGGCCCGACCTCAAGGATCTGATCATCGTCCACTATGCTCACCTCGTTGAGCGAACCGCGCGTCGGTTTGCCGGGGTCGAGCCGGTGGAGGACTTGATCCAAGTGGGCTATATCGGCCTGCTCAATGCGCTCTCGAAATTCGATCCGGAAGCGGGCGTGCGATTCAACACCTACGCCACCCACTTGGTGGCCGGCGAAATCAAGCACTACCTTCGTGATCGCTCGCAGACCATCCGCATGCCAGCGTGGCTGCAAGAGCTGCGAGCCCGGGTGAACCGCACCAGCACTGCCCTCCAGGCCGACCTGAAGCGCCCGCCCACGGAACGCGAGATTGCCGACCAACTGGGCATCGCCGAAGACACCGTGCGGGACGTGATGCAAACCAACGATATCCTGCGGGTGACTT
Organism: Chthonomonas sp. UBA2785; assembly: GCA_002352215.1. GTDB lineage: Bacteria > Armatimonadota > Fimbriimonadia > Fimbriimonadales > Fimbriimonadaceae > JAHBTC01. The sequence goes on from DEIB01000016.1 coordinate 105,776, forward strand.
CGCTGGACGCCACCCCGTCGGTGGACGAAGAGGGCGAAAGCGACCTCGACCGGTTGGATGCGGGCGATTTCTGCCCGGACCAACTGAGCGTCGAAGACCGCTTGCTGCTGGAATCGGCGATGCAAGAGTTGCGCGACCTCGAAAAGGAAGTGCTGACGCTATTCCACTTCGAGTCGCTGAACCAAACCGAAATCGCGAACCGCCTCGGCATCTCGTGCAACTACGTGTCGCACATCCTGCGGCAGTCGCTGAGCAAGCTGCGCCGCATCTTGATGAAGCAAGAATCGGACGACCGACGCCTGCGCGCCGACCAGACCCGCGACGAAGAAGCCTATTGCGAGCGCACCGGCGTTTACAGCGATGCCTATTTCCGCCGCCGCCTGACGGAGGAGATCCACCGGGCCATCGGCTACGGCAGTGTTTTGAGCGTCGTGGTGGTGCAGTTCGACGGACTGGACCGCGTGCAAGGGTTCTTTGGCCCGGGCAGCGTCGAGGACATCCTCAGCGATGCCGCCGAACTCCTGCGCACCAACGTGCGCGGCCTGGACATCGTGTGCCGCTACGGCAAGGAAAGCTTTGGCGTCATCTTGCCTGCCACCGGACCGACGGTGGACGTAGTGACGGACCGCTTAGCCTCAAGATTTGAAGGGTGGACTCAGCTTCGTGGCGGGCCGCACTCACCGGTCACGGTGCGCATGGCTCAGGCCACGGCTCCGGACCACGGTCGCTCACTCAAGGAGATTCTCGCGTACTTGCGCGCTGAACTCCAAACGAGCGCTGAACAAGCCGCCTAAGGCAATTCTTCGTTCCCAGTTAGAATCACAACATGAGCGTTGTGATTCCGGTGGCGCACGACATTGTGTGCCCCTGGTGCTATGTGGGCATTGCCCAGGTGCGCCGGTTGGAGAAAGAGTTTGGGGTGTCCTTCGACTGGATCGGCTACGAGCTGTACCCCGAACCGATGCCCTTTGACGACGGCAGCCCGCCGCCCCCGCTACCGCCGGCCAACAAACCGAAGACGCCCAGCCGGTTCCAGTTGATGCTGGCCGCTGAGGGCATGGAGTTGCCAAAGGTTTCGCGCCCGTACCCGATCCGCTCGCACGATGCGCTGGCCTCGCTCGAGTTCGCCAAGGCGCAAGGTGACATCAATCCCCTCTTGGATCGCCTTTACGCCGCGTATTGGAGCGAAGGCCAAGACATTGGGCAGCGCGACGTGGTGCTGAATCTGGCCGCGGAGTGCGGTTTGGACCGCGCCGCCCTCGCCGAAGCGCTTGAAGATCGCCGGTTTGCGCACCTGATCGTCCCGTTTGATGATGGTGCCCACGAGAAAGGCGTGTGGAATGTGCCCACCTTCTGGATTGGCGAAGAGCGCTACGCCGAGCAGCCGTACCGAGTGCTGGCCAAGGCCCTGCGCGAACACCTGGGAGCCTAAACCCAGGTGACCGTCTACCCTGATTTGGAGTTCCCGGCCGCCCCGCCGGAACGCCCGTACGTGTTCATCAACATGGTGAGCACGATTGACGGGAAGACCATTTCGGGGGAACGCCACGAGCCAGTGACCCAACTGGGCAGCCGCCGCGACCATGCCACCATGCACGACCTGGAGCGACACGCCCAGGCCATTCTCATCGGGGCGGAGACGGTGCGCGCCACCCCGGTGATCAATTGGCCGCCGGGCATCCTACGCCTCGCGGCTAGCCGCACCGGGCGCCTGGACCCCCAGGCTTCGTTCTTTCAGTGCCCCTCGGACGAGGCCTTGGTCGTGCTCCCCCAAGATGCGGTAGCCGGGGCCACACCGGGGCTCCCTCTGTGGCCGGTGGGCCAATCGGAGGTGGACTGGGAAACATTCCTCCGTGAACTTCGCATCCATAAGAGGGTGACGCACTTGCTGGTGGAAGGAGGAAGCGAAATCAACGCCGAATTTTTGCGGCGCGGCTTGGTGGATGAGCTGTTCCTGACCCTGGCCCCCAAGATTCGGCTGGGCCGCGACCTCCCCACCTACGCCGGCGGCGATCCTTTGCCACCGGGACACCTCATGAACTTTGACCTGCTTTCCTGCCAGCCCATCGAGAACGAAGTGTTCTTGCGCTACCGGAGGCGCGTGGCATGAGGCGCATCCTCACTTTCTCCACGTACCTGGTGCGCAACGGCGGCAAGTCGTTGCCGCTCATTGGCGTGATTGTGCTGGCGGTGCTGCTCATCGTCGGGATTGTCGCGCTGATGAACTCCATCCCGTACAGCATCCGCACCATCTACAAGCACAGCAAGAACTACACGGGCCTGGTGCCGCGCAGCAACGCCAGCGTGGACTTTGCCATGCGCAAGGAGATCAGGGACGGGGCGCCCGTGCCGATTGAGCCTATCCTGGTGATCCGGGGTTCACAGGCGCAGGTCAAGAGCATCGTGGGTGGCTGGCCGTTCGTGGTGCTGGCCATGCGGCAAGACGACATGCGCCGCTACGCCAAGCGCCTGAACATCACAAAGATTGAGGGCCGTTACCCCAAGGTCGGCGAAGCGGAAGCCCTCATCAGCGAGCCCGTGGCCCGGAATCTCAAGCTCAAGATCGGCGACCCGCTGCTAAAGCCGGACAACGCCGACGCGTACTCCATGTTTCCGGTGAAGATCGTCGGTATCGCCCAGACCGACTACTGGACGATGATGATGCCGTACGAGTACCACGAGAAGTACCACTTCCCACCCTACGACAGCGCGCTGGTCTTTGCCAAAAACCCCGCCGACCAGGACAAGCTGGACCGCTGGATTCACGAGAAGTTTCGCGGGGCCAACGTCCGAGTGTTTGCCTACTTCTTGCTGGAGGAAGAAACGAACGGCATGTTCCGCATCCTCTACCAGATCTTGAATGTGGTCATCTTCACCCTCGTCGCGGTGATCACGCTGATGATGGCGATGCTCATCAACATCTACCAGTCGCAACGCATCCAAGAGTTCGGCTTGCTGCAAGCGCTGGGCTACACCCGCCGCGACCTGATTCGCCGGGTGCTGGGCGAAAGCATCGCCGTGGTGCTGGTGGGGTGGATTCTCGGTGTGGCGGCGGCGCAAGGCATGCTGCAGCTCGTCAAGTCCCGGCTGATGGACCCCAATGCCTTTGCTCTGGATGTGTGGGACCGATCGGCCTTGCTCTACACCATCCCGGTGCCGGTGATGATCTTCCTCGCGGCCGTCGGGGCCATCTGGAGCCGCTTCCGTACCTTTGACCCCGTGAGCGTGGTGGAGCGACGCCTGGCATGATCGAACTCCGCCAGGCCTCGTTGGTCTACAAAGACCAGGGCAAGGACCTCTACGCCTGCCGTCACATCAACCTCACGGTGCGCCCGGGAGAGTTCCTGGGCATCCTCGGCCCCAGCGGCAGTGGTAAGTCGTCACTGCTCTACTTGATGAGCGGCCTCAAGAGCCCCACCTCGGGCGAGGTGCTCTACAAGGGCCAGAACATCGCCGGCCTCGCCGAACCCGAGCGTGCCCGCCTGCGGCTGGTGGATTTCGGCATCGTCTTCCAGTACCCCTATCTCATCGGCTACTTGAGCGCCCTTGAGAATGTGCTGGTGGGTTCCCCGGGGGTCGGTACGCGTGAGCGGGCCCAAGAACTTTTGCTGGACCTCGGCATTGGGCACAAATCGCACCGCTTGCCGCACGAGCTTTCGGGCGGCGAACGCCAGCGGGTGTGTGTAGCCCGGGCCCTACTGGGAGGCCGCTCCGTGATCTTTGCTGACGAGCCCACCGCTTCGCTCGACCACACCAATGGCCTCGCCGTGGTGGACCTGCTCGTGCGGCATCGGGGCGAGGGGGCTTTGGTCATCGTGACCCACGACCCTTCGATGCTCACCCAGGCCAACCGGGTGATCCACATCAGCGATGGCGAGGTCGTGAACGAGGAAACGTCACCTCAAATCGCGCCGACGGGCCTACATCGCGAAACGATTGGCCCCTAAATTGCGCCTTACACCACAGGATCGCGCGGAAACGGACTCAGGAAAAGATTGAGTTTGGTATCATGCGATTCTGCGCCGCAAACTTCGGCTTGCCGGTAGTCAAAGGCGCCTAAGCGAATTGGACGTCTCCTCGAAAAGTGAGGGGAATAGGATGCGGGACGGCTCTCAAGGCGACATCCCGTAGGCCTATCGGGTGGACGACGGCCTGCTGCCCAATTCGTGTGTCGTTCTGTCGGGTTTCTCCGGGCTCACCCCCGGAAATGACTTCACGGTCACGCAAGTGGCCGAGGGAAACTTGATTGGCTACCTATACGCAAATCCTGATGAGCGCGGCCGCGCTGGCCGCAGTAGTTCCGATGGCGCACAGCGCCCGTGGTTCGTGGTTTTCACGAATCGCTGACCGTTTTCGCCGCACCGAGCCGAAGCAGGCCGTGGCGGACCCGCCGACCATCCCGAACGATGCGGGCTGGCAGCTGATCCACAGCGAGAATGCCGATAGCTTTGAAGCTTGGCTGCTGAAGGACCAGTCCGGTTTGCCGCTCGGTTCGAGTGAGCAACCCTCGCTGGGCTCCCACTTGCTGATCGAACTCTTTGACTGCGACCAAACCTCGCTGGAGAAGGTCTCCACCGTGGGCAAGGCCATGCGCGACGCTGCCATTGTGAGCGAAGCGACCGTGGTGGACGAATCGTTCCACGAGTTCGAGCCGTGGGGCGTCTCCGGGGCGGTCATCATCCAAGAATCGCACTACACCATCCACACGTGGCCCGAGCACCGCTACGCGGCCGTGGACCTGTTCTACTGTGGTGGAACGATCTACGTGGACAAGGCGATTGAGGCCCTGCGCGAGCAGTTCAAGCCCGGCCGCATGAAGTTCCTCGTGGTGCGACGCGGTATCGAAAGCGAAGTCGCCGGCTAAGCCGCCGAACACAAAAGAAAAACCCCCGGAGGCCAAGTGGCACCCGGGGGTTTTTCTTTGTCAGCGTGGGCTTAGAAGCCCAGCGTCATCGGCGTCACGATCTTGAACGCCAAGCGGTTGGTGAAGGTGCGGCTGTTCGGGTCGCCCACGATGAAGAACATCTCCGTGCCCCGGCGCCCACTCAGTCGATAAGAGGCGTTCCAGTTGTAGTCGTTGTCCCGGCGAATAAGTCGGAACGAGACGCCTTCGTATTTGCCCAGATCGTGAGTGGCCACCAGCACCAGTTGGGTTTCTGCGTCGCCATCGAACTCAACGAACTCGTTGCTCAGCGACAGCTGAGTAAACGGAGTCAGGCGGTAGAGGGCTTGCACGGACAGATCTCGGCGCTCACGACCGCGGAATCGCGACCAGGAGATTTCCGCGGATACCCGTCGGTAGGGATCGTTGAAGGGGTAAGTCATGCCGATGCCGAAGCTGCGGTCATGGAACTGCTCGAAGCGGCCAGCATTGAAACCAATCCCAAAACCGAAGTTGTTGAGGAAGCTCATTTCCGCGTTTACGCCCGCGTTATCGCGATAGAAATCGCCGTTAAATCGGTTGGCCGAGGACAGGTTGACACCCACGCCCCATTCACGCACGCCCGGGATGGTGTACTGCTCACCATAACGGGAGAACAGGCTCACTTGGCGGAAATTGCGCTGCGGCGCAAACCCAATACGCGGGAAGAAGTTGGGGGTGACTTCGGTGTACTCCACGCCCGTGTTCCACTTCGCCGTTTCAAGGAAAGCCCCGGTCGAAATGCGGCTCCCGCTGCGTTGCTGCTCGTCGTCGGTGAACTGCGTGTTGAGATAGTAGGTTGTGTCTCCCAGCGAGTAGTTCACGTTCACCTGCCCCGCGTCGTTGGCCAAGCCGCGCTGGTCATTGCGCACATAGGCTAGGCTCGTCACCAGTTGCGGACTCCATCGGCGACTCAGCGAGAACACGCTTGCGATCTGGTCGCCAAAGTCGCTGACGGCCATCGCGCCCATGCGGGTGCTCGCGTCTACGTCCCCGTAGAACTTGATGCCGGAGTCAATGTGACGAATGCGCTGGCTTGCAAAGAGGCGCGCGTCGAAACCGGTGCTGAAGTAGCTCTGCCCCTCTTGGAAGAACGGACGCGCTTCGCCCGCCAGCCGCTCAAAGTAGCTGAAGTCAAGCGAGAGAATGTCGTTCTCGATGTTCACATCATCGGGGTTGATGGTGCCAACTAGGTTCAAGCCACCCGGTAGTTGCCGCTTAAAGTCGAGGCCAATCTGGCTCTCAAACTTGGAGTCCTCGCGCGCCCCCACAAAGGCGTAGGGCAGCAACAAGAACTGGTCGTTGCCCTCAATCTTGGGCACGTTCACACCCGTCCACTGCGGGTTGCGGGTGCGGTCACCTCGTGTGTAGGCATAGGAGTAGGAGTTCGACTTGTTGCTGCGGAACCACTCCACATCGAATCGGGCGTCGCGCAGACCCGCCGGGGCCGGAGACACGATTTGCCAAGGAATCCGGGCTTCAAACTGCCAACCGTTTTCCGTTCGCTTCGCCTGAGCCTCGAACTCGCCCACCCATTCGGTCTTGGCGGCACGCCCTCCGTTCAGCTCGATTTCGGTAGCCCCCTGCGGGTTGATCCCGAACTCGTCGTCGCCCGTTCCCTGCCCCAAGAGGTCGAGCGAAAGCCGCATTTGGTCGTTGCCGCCAAGGCTCACATTCTGCCGATACTCTTCCGCCACTAGCCTCTTGGGGTCGGTGTAAACCCGCCCGGCGAAGTAGATGTTCTTGCCGTCGTAGCACAGCCAGAACTCGGCGCGCTCGTCGCTGGGCAGGCCGGTGTCACGGTCAAAGAAGCCTTCGCGACGGGCTGACTCCTGCCATTCGCCTTCGCCAATTTCCCCGTCAATCGTGGGGGGATTACTAACAACCACTGCGGGCAATGGCTCGCGAAGTTGTAAATCATTCACCGGAGCAACCGGAGCGACAGGCAAGAGGGGCATCGTGCCAGATTACGGATGGTGGCATTGCGTAGTTACCGTTACGAAATGGAATCAGGCCCCTTGGGCCAGCAAAAGGGGCCAGATGGGCGAACCCCGTGCCCGTCATAATGAACCCATGGATATCGTTGTCCCGGCGGAGTTTCGGTACCTCTATGAGGTGAGCGATAAGCGACCCATTACGAAGATCCCGAGCCCGATCCTTCGAGAAAAGTGCCCGCCGGTGGCCCGGGTCAACACCCGCATCAAGAACATTGGCGAAAACATGGTGCGCATGATGCGCGAAGCCAATGGCATTGGTCTGGCCGCCCCTCAGGTGGGCATCCGCGAGCGGATTGTGGTGATTAGCCCCGATGACCGCCCCATCGTGCTCATCAATCCGGAGATCACCGAGTTTTCGGAGGAGAAAGTCGTGGCTCAAGAGGGCTGCCTCAGCTTGCCCGGTCTCTACGGGGACGTGGAGCGGTCCGAATTCGTGGTCATCAAGGGCCTGGATAAGCGCGGGCGCGAAGTGGAGTTTGAGATGGAAGGATTGGCCGCCCGCATCGCCCAGCACGAGGTAGACCACTTGGACGGCATCCTCTTTATTGACAAGGCCGACCCCGCCACGCTGCACTGGGAAACGCCGCCCTCCGAAATGGACGACAGATGAAGGTCGTCTTCTTCGGGACGGCTCCCTTTGCGATTCCCGCATTGGAAGCTGTGGCAGGCGTGACCACCCTCGTGGTTGCCCAGCCAGATCGCCCCACCGGGCGCGGCCTCAAAACCGCGATGACCCCGGTCAAGGCGCGCGCGCTTGAACTGGGTTTGCCGGTCGAGACCCCCGAACGTTGCCGTCGTCCCGAAGTCATTGAACGGCTCAAGCGGCTTGATGCCGACCTCTTTGTGGTGGCGGCCTATGGCCAAATTCTTCCCCAAGCCTTGCTGGATGTTCCTCGCTATGGGTGCGTGAATGTTCACGGCTCGCTCCTCCCGGCTTACCGTGGTGCCGCCCCGGTGCAACACGCCATCTGGAACGGAGACGCCTTCTCCGGTGTTACTTTGATGCGTATGGACGCGGGGATGGACACGGGCGACATCATCGCGATGGAAACTTGCGCCATCGCGCCCGACGAGACGGCCGGCGAACTCTATGACCGGCTGGCCACCTTGGGTGGACAGCTGATGACGGCCCACCTGGCGACCCTGGGGAGCGGCCAGTACGTGGCCACGCCTCAGGATCACACGAAGGCCACCATGGCCCCCAAGATCTTGCCGAGCGATGCTGAAATCCCGGCGGACGAACCCTACGATCTCGCCTATCGGCGCTTCCGCGCCATGACCCCGGTGCCGGGAGCTTGGATTCAGACCGTGTGGGGGCGCCTGAAGCTCCGTGACGTGCGTCCCGTCGCGTCCTCGGCCCCGGCTGGAACCGTGGTGGGCACCCGTCCCGAATTCGTCATTGCCTTACCCGGGGGTGCGTTGGTGCTTCGCCAAGTGCAGCCAGAGGGTAAGAAAGCGATGCGCGGCACCGATTTTGCCAACGGCGCCCGCATTCAGCCTGGCAACCAATGGGCACCCACCCCGTAACCGATATGAACCAACATGTGCAGAGAACGCTTTCATGGGTGCTTTTATTGGGTGATTTGCCTCGTCCTTATCGGCGTCGGCTTCTGGTGGTATCGCACCTTCATGTACCGAGAATTGGTGCCCGAGGGATATCTTCCGGGGCAGGGCCGCTATGCGGTTCAGTTCGAGACCAATCCGCCCCCTAACAACCGGGCACCATTTTCTTAACTCACAACAGAACCATCATGCACAAACAGAATCTTCGTCGGTTGATCATCGGGGCCGTGGCCATCATCGCCATCTTCATCGGGTGGTCCATGTTCCGCAACTACGCCAAGGACCCGGGCGACGTGGGCACCGTGGCGAGTGAAGGCTGGGTGCTGGCCGTGGAGGACACCGACGAGGGCTACCGCACGGTGGTCTTTAACCCCGATGGCGCCAAGACCACTTTAGGTGGAGCCGCTGACCAGGAAGACGAACTGGAGGCGACCTGGCGACCGGACGGCAACAAGGTGATGATGATTAGCAACCGGGGTGGCGGCAGCTTTAGCGTCTACCGGTGGCAGCCCGACACCCAGGATGCCGAACTGCGCATGCCCCGCGGCACCCGGAACGCCGCAGGCTTGTGGTATCCGCAATCGGGCGATGCCCTGCAGAACGATGCGGGCATCGTAATCGTCAGCGGCCTGGTGCACAGGATTGACCAACGCACGCAGAAGTTAACGCAAATCCTCCCGCCGCCTGACATGAGCCGGGGTGGCGCGCAAGAAGAAGGCGCCAGCGGCATGAGCGGCGCGATGAGTGGGGTTTACGCCACGCTGGGCACGTCGTTCAGTGCCGCCTATTGGGCGGGGAGCGACCAAGCGCTCTACGCCGTGATGCGCCGGGAAGAAGGCGGATTCTTGCTGATCTACAACCGCCTGGGCACGGATCCCAGCGGAATGCCCTACCCGCCAACCCCGCTCGCGGCCGGCGACCGCATTGACCTGGATGTGTTGCCGAATGGGGTGGCCACCATTGCGGTGGAAGGCTACAAGTGGCCGGACCCGAATGACCCGCGCATCCCCGAGCAATACAAGAAGGATGGCGAACTGACCGTGCCTTTCGAGAACGTTCTGTTTATCGCTCGCCCCTCGGCCGAAAGTGCGGCACCCGCCTTTACCGTGGCCTTTTCGGCCAGCAACGACCAAGTGCTGCGGCACCCAGCGTTTGCCCCGGATGGCACGGCGATTATCGCCTCGGCCGGTTCGCTTAAGGACGGGCAGTTCAAGAGCGATGCACTCATCATTTTCCCGCCCGAGGAAGGCGGCGTGCAAAAGGCGCAGCCCATCGTGCCGGGTCCGGCCGAGATGCCCGCTTGGCACCCCAACGGCAAAATGATCGTTTATGTCGGCAAGGACGACCAAGGGCGTGGGCGCCTATTCACCATCAACTTTGAAACCCAAACGCGCAAACCGTTGGGTGAGCCCGGGAAGTTCACGAACCCCATGTTCAGCCCCAAGACGGACGAACGCGCGGGAACCGTGCCTAACCCGCCAACGCCCGCCCCGCAACCCTAAGCACATCGTTGGGGTCGGGGTCACCCTCAAGGGTGTGGATGAACTGCCCGTACGGACACGTCCGGCGCGGGTCGTTCACCTTGTAAATGCCCACGCAGGGGCGCCCCAGGGCGGCAGCAATGTGCGTGCTGCCGGTATCCCCGCCGATGTGGACGGCGCACCCGTGGATGAGGGCGGTGAGCTCGGCCACATTGGTGTGCCCCACCATGTCTACGGGCGGGGTCGTGCAGTGGCTTTGAACTTCTTCGAAGATCGGGCGATCGCCGGGGGCTCCCAAGAAGACCACGGGGCGTCCCCGTTCCATCAGGGCTGCGGCGAGGAGCGCGTTCTTGGCCGGCGACCAGCGCTTGCTCGCCCAGCCCGCCCCGGCGTTGATCAGGGCATAACCCGGGCCATTCACGCCTCGTTCGGCCAACTTCGCGGACACGCTGGCTTGTTCTTCCGGCGCGGGAGCGAGGCCAAAACGGGCGCGGTGCGTTTGGCAGCCCAGGGCTCGGGCGACGTCCACGTATTGGTCCACCACGTGCAGGCTGCTGGGGTCGGGCATCACGGGGCTAGAGAACAGCCGCGCCCCCTCACGCTGCCAGTGGAACCCCAAGCGGCGCTTGGCGCGGGCCGCGCTCACCAGCAAACCGGATTTGAGCAGCCCCTGCATATCCAGGGCCACGTCAAATTCGCCTAACTCCTTCACCCAGGCCCGCTTCTTGAGCTGGGATTTCTCGATGGTAATGACTTCGTCAATGGCGTCGCACTGCTTGGCCAGGGCGGCGAACCGCTTGTCCGCGATCCACACGATCTCGGTGGCGATGCCTTCGTCCTTCAGCGCGCAGGCCACCGGCAGGGTGCAGCACACGTCCCCCAGGGCGCTCAACCTTACGATGAGGACGCGCACGTTTCCTCCAATAGCTCTTGGGCGGCGTGGATCACGTCCGCCGGGTCGGAATCATCCGCCCGCATCCCGCCGTGGATGATGCGGCCCTGCGTGGTGTAGGGGCGGAATCGCTCGGGGCGATTCTTGCTAAATACGCTCACCACCGGCACGCCGTAGGCGGCGGCCATGTGCCCGGTGCCGGTGTCGGCGGCCACGTGGAGGTGGCTAGCGGCCACCAGCGCCATGGAGGTGCGCAGGTCATACGCCCCGACGCGGTTGATCACTTGGTCGTGCGGAATTTCGGGGTCGCCCGGGCCTCCGACGGCGACGATTTGGGTTCCGGGTGCGACCAACCCGGCCGCCACCTCCGCCCACTTCTCAGGGGCGAACCGCTTGACGGACTCTGTGGCTCCGGTCTGGATCGTGATCAGTCGGCCCGGAAACTCAGCGCGGAACGCCGCGACTTCGGCGTCCAAGTTGGGCATGATCGGGCGCTCGGGAGTTTCCAGAGGAGAGATCAATCGGGCAGCTGCCATCGCTCGGTCCACTTCGTGCGTCACGTCCCCGGCGAGGGCGGCCGGAGGGTTCAGCGTTCGCGCCAGGGCGTCGGTGGCGCGGGTGCTGATGCGCCGCTTGGCCCCAGAAAGCCGCAGGGCCAAAGCCGTCTTACTGTGCCCCTGAAAGTCAAACCCGACATCAAAATTGAGTTGCCGCAGGCGCATCCACTGCGCCCACTGCTCCCGGAAAGCCGCCGGGCCGCTCATGTTCTTCCAGCGCCGACGGTCAAACACTACCACCTCGTTCACCAGGTCCGGCACGGCTAGCACCGGCACCGGCTCGCGTTGCACCGCCCAGCCGATGAACGCCTCGGGGAACTGGCGGCGCAGCGCCGTCGCCGCCCACGCGGCCATCACGCAGTCGCCAATGGCGGCGAACCGCACAACGAGGATGCGAGGCGCGCTCACAGCAGCCCCTTGCGGCGGGCGGCCCGCCACCGGTCATGAATCCACAGCCACTGCGCCGGGCGGGTGCGGATCTGCTCTTCTAGCCAAGCGTGCACCGCCTGCATCGTCGCCACCCCCTTCTCGCCTTCGGGGGTGACCATGAGGGGCGTAAAGAAGTGAATCTCATACTGCCCCACGCCGGTGCGCCAACACACGGCGGGCAGGATGGGGGCGCGGGTGCGTTCGTGAATCACGCCCAGGCCGAGGTTCGTCCCCGCGGGGTGCCCGAAGAACGGCACGAACGCGCTGGAGTCGTTCTGGTCGCTGAGGATGCCGACGATTTGGTTGGCCTTGAGCGCATCGAGGATCGGGCGGGTGGCCTCGCCGCGCGGAATGATGGTGGTGCCAGACGCCCGCCGAAGATCGTTGATGATGCGATCGACGCCGCCGGTGTCGGCGGAACGAATGACCACATTGAGGGGGTAGCCCGAGCGCGACAGCCACGCGGCCATGCGCTCCCAGTGCCCCAGGTGGCCGGTGGCCAGCAGCACGCCACGCCCTTCGGCCAGGGCGGCTTCCAGGTTCTCGCGCCCCACCACGGTGATCTTGCTCTCCAGTTCGGGCAAGGGCCGCTCGGCATAGGCTAAGAAATCCGCGCTCACGGTGCCGAAGTGTTCGTAAACCTCGCGGATCACTCTTGCCCGGTCTTCCGCCGACCACTCGGGGAACACCATCGCCAGGTTGCGGTCCGCCACTTCGGTGCGTCGCCCTACCCGCTGAAGGATGCGGCCCCACCGTCGCCCCGTAGCCTCGATCACCTCATCCGGGCGACCGACCAACCGACGCCGGAGCGTGCGGAGCAGCCACTCCCCCGCTTTGCCGACCAGGGCCTTCCGACGTTGACTCATAGAACTACTTCGCGGCAATGCGAGCGCCCAGCCACTCGGCGAATTCCGCCGTCGGCTCGATCGTGACGCCGTACTGCAGGATTCCCCAAGCTCTCGATTCTACGTCGGGCCGTTGCCGAATCTTGACCCAGTCCTTCGCCGTGGTGAGAATGGGCAGGTCCGCCGGGATGCGGCTCAGGAGCTGCGGATCATCGAGCGGGTCGTGATCGGGGCGGGCCACCCCGCTGGCTACGTCATAACCCAAGTGCTCGGCCGTCATCACCATGCGGTGCGGATAGGCGATGGCCGTGAGGGTGGCCACCCGCGCGGGCGGCCTCACTTCGCTTTTCGTCCACTCAATCCCTCGAATGAACGGCCGGACTGAGAATTGATCGTTCGGCAAGAGCAAGTCGGCTTTGCGCCGCCCCGCCCCACGGGGCTCACGGTATGGCCCGGCGGGGAGGCAGAACGAGTTCACCGGCCGCTCGGGGTCCAGAACAATGCTCACATCCTTCCGCAGCGGCAGATGCTGAAACCCGTCGTCCATTAATAGCACCGCACCGGGGTGATGCGCGGCCACTAAGGCGGCGGCATCCACCCGCTTGCGTCCCACCACCAGCGGCACATCGGGCAAAGCCTCACGGATCATGGCGGGTTCATCCCCCCATTCCTTCGGGTCGAGCGGCCCGGCCGGGGCCAAGCTCGCCCCCTCTTGGCGAGGACTCCGGTACCCGTTGCACCCAATCACCACCTCGCGCCCCTGCCCCTGCAACACCTGCGCGACGTGGATGACCACCGGCGATTTGCCACTGCCCCCCACTCGCAGGTTGCCGATGCACACGATGGGCGCGTGCGGCTGCTGGGGCCGCTTGATCCCGAGCTTATACATCAGCTCGTAGCTCATCCAGCCGATGGCGTACAGCCCGGCGAGCGGGAGCATCACCCACGATTCGATGTCTCGTCGGTCCGATTCAAACTCGCGCTGGATGACTCCCATGGTGGCTAGAGAGGCTCAGCTCGGGCGGGCGATGGGGGTCATGTCCAGCCAGTTCGGGCCGATCTTGGCGTCCACTTCCACCGGAACATTAAGCGGCAGCGCCTGCTCCATGGCCTCGCGGATGGGTTCCAGCGGGGCGTGTTGCCCCTGCGGAACCTCGAACACCAGTTCGTCGTGCACCTGCAGCAGCATGCGGATGCCGGTGCCTTCCAGCAGCTTCGGCATGCGTAGCATAGCGAGCTTGATCATGTCGGCGGCAGTGCCCTGAATGGGGGCGTTCATGGCTTGGCGCTCGGCGTACTGCCGGGCCGTGCGGTTGCCCGCGTGGATGTCCGAGAAGTAGCGGCGGCGGCCCGTCATGGTCACCGTGAAACCTCGGCTGCGGGCGTCTTCCACCACGATCTCGGTGAAGGCCTTCACGCGCGGGAAGCGTTCGTTGTACTGCTTGATAAGGGCCTTGGCCTCGCTGACCCCGAACCCGGTGCCGAGTTGCTGGGCCAAGCCGTATTCGGTCACCCCGTACAGCACCGCGTAGTTCAGCATCTTGGCCAGGCGGCGCTGCTCCTTGCTCACGGCCTCGGTTTCCATCCCGAACATCAGCCCGGCGGTGACAGAGTGGACGTCCACGTGGTCGCGGAAGGCCTGCGTCAAGGCTTCGTCTTCGCACATGTGCGCCAAGATGCGGAGCTCGATCTGGCTGTAGTCAAAGCTGGCCAATTCGAACCCGTCGGCCGGGATGAACGCCCGCCGAATCTGCCGCCCCAACTCCGTGCGGATGGGGATGTTCTGCAGGTTGGGTTCATTGCTGCTCAGGCGGCCCGTGGCGGCCACGGTCTGGTTGAACTTGGTGTGCAGCCGCTGGTCGTCGGCCACCAGCCGGGGGAGCGCATCGGCGTAGGTGCCGCGCAGCTTGGTGAGTTCGCGGTAATGCAGGATTTCGGCGGCGATGGGGTGCTCAATGGCGAGATCCGCCAGCACTTCCACCCCGGTCGCCCAGCCCGTCTTGGTGGGCTTGCCCCCGGGCAGTTGCATGCGCTCAAACAGCACTTCCCCGATCTGCTTGGGTGAACCCAGGTTGAACTCTTCGCCCGCAATCTCCCACGCGCGGCGCTGAATCTCGACCACTTCTTCGCCCAGCCGCGAGCTGTATTCGCGCAGGTAATCGGGGTCCAGCCGAATCCCCCAGTCCTCCATGTCGGCCAGGATCGGCACCAACGGCCCTTCGATGTCTTGGTACACCGCCGTCTGCTTCTCGGCCTCGAGGCGAGCGGCCATCACCTCGCGCAGCGGGTGGAGATAAAGCACCCGGTGGTCCGGGTTGGGCGGGCGCACCCCGTCCAAATAGCCCGCCAGCAGGTCATCCAGTTCGTAGTTCGTCCGCCCGCTTTGCAGCACGTAGGCGGCCAGCATGGTGTCGAATCCCGGGGCCGTCCAAGTGTCCAGGCCGTGGAAAACTGGCTTGACATCGTGCCCGGTGGCGCGGGAGGGGTCTTGCGCCAGAAGCTCGCGCACCACCGACCAAGGCGCGTAAGCCAGGCGGGTGCCGACGGCCACAGTGCCTTCGCCCGCGTCTTCTTCATCAAACATCCCGGGCTGGGCGGCGGCGCGCGGCGGCATCAACGCCCAAGGGGCATCGCCCACAAACTTCTGCAGGGCGGCGAGGTCGCGGGGGCGAGCGGTTTCGGTCGGCTCAAGGGCCTCGCGCTCCACGGCGGCCACCACCACGGGAGCGTCACTGGCTTGCGCGTAGGCGGCCAACACCTGCGGCACCTTGCGCGAAAACTGTCGGAATTCCAACGACTGCATCATCGCCACCGCTTCGTTGATCTGCTCGGCCGTGAGGGCGTAGGGCGCGAAGTCGTATTCCAGCGGCACATCGCGGATGATCGTGGCGAGCCACTTGCTCTTGCGCATTTGCTCTTCGTTGCCCACGATCTTCTTGCGGAACTTCTCCGGCACCTCGTCCATGCGTTCCAGCAGGTCTTCGATGGTCGCGAACTGCTGCAGCAGCGCCGACGCCGACTTGTCGCCAATCCCGGGCACGCCCGGGATGTTGTCGCTGGTGTCGCCCACCAGGGCCTTGTAATCGGGGATGGCTTCAGGGCCGAAGCCGTAGCGTTCTCGCACCGCGTCGGGGTCGTACATCACCACGTCGCTCACCCCGCGCCGGGTCGTCATCACGGTCACGGCATGGTCCACCAGTTGCAGGTTATCGAGGTCGCCGGTAACGATGATGGTGTCGTAGCCGTTGGTTTCGCCCAGGTAGCTTAGGGTACCGACCACGTCGTCGGCTTCATAGCCGGGCATCTCCATCACCGGCAGATGGAAGGCGCGCACCAATTCGCGCACGAATTCCAGCTGCTGGTTGAGCTCATTGGGCGTCTCGCGGCGGGTGCCCTTGTACTCCGCGTACTCGGCGTGGCGGAAGGTCTTCCCCGGCGGGTCCAGGCACACCACCAGCGCATCCGGCTTGTGCTCGGTCAGCAGCGAGAGCAACATTCCGGTAAACCCAAACAGCGCGTTGGTGGGCCGCCCATCGCTCGTGCTCATGAAGCCGGTGCCGTAAAACGCCCGGAACATGAGGCTGAAGCCATCGATGAGGATGAGTCGGCGCGCGGCCATGGCGGCAAGTTACCCCCACAAAATGCAACGGCAGGGCCCCGGAAAGGGTATCATTGGGGGTGCGGGAGGAACGGCCCGCGTTGGGCGGAAACGCTCAATCTCCGTTTAGGGGAAGGTTCAAAGAATGATTTATCGGCCGGTACGTTATGAACAAATGATGAAAGCCGCCGAAGGGATGGACGTCCGAGCACGACGAATGTTCGAAGGGATGGCCATCTACAGCGGCGAGAAGATGTTTGCCTACTTGGTAGGAGAAGATATTGGCCTGAAGTTATCACCCGAGGACCGATTCGCCGCCATGGAGCTGGGAGCCGATGAACTTCGCGCCAACCCTGATGCCGAACCCATGAAGGAATACGTGCGGATGCCGCGCAATGTCCTTGACAACTACGACACTTTTGTGACGTGGGTGCAACGCAGCGCCACGTACGCGACGGGCCAATCCATTAACTAAGCCCTCATGATCCCGGTGCCGATGGCACCAAACCCGACGGGGTCGAGAGTGACCATAAGCTCTCGACCCCGTTCATTTGCCCAACGGCAACCAATTTGAGCCCTGCAACGGTGCAGGCTGAACCCGTAGAATAAACGAGCAAGCACCGCCATGAACAGCATTGGAGTTCTCACCAGTGGGGGAGATGCCCCCGGCATGAATGCCGCCGTGCGCGGCGTGGTGCGGGCGGCCCTGGGGCGCGGAGTGGAAGTCTTTGGCTTCCGACACGGCTGGCGGGGCGTCATTTCCGGCGAAGGGGTCTGGATGGAATCCGGCACCGTGAGCGGCATCCTTGACCGAGGGGGCACCCAATTGCACACGGCGCGATGCCCCGAGTTCCGCGAGCGAGTCGGCCGCGAGCAGGCCATGGAGAACGTGAAGGAACTCGGCCTGGAAGGTTTGGTGGTGATCGGCGGGGACGGCTCCCTGACCGGGGCCCGCAAGCTCTACGAAGAATTCAAGTTCCCGGTGGTGGGCGTGCCGGGCTCGATTGACAACGACATTGCGGGCACGGATTACTCCATTGGATTCGACACCGCCAACAACACCGCTCTCGACGCGATCGACAAGATCCGCGACACCGCCTACTCTCACGATCGTGTGTTCGTGATCGAGGTGATGGGGCGGGCGAACGGCTTCATTGCGGTGGAAGTCGCCCTCGCCAGTGGCGCGGAGGCCGTGCTGGTGCCCGAAGTGCCGTTCTCCCTTATCAACATCTGCGACCGATTGAAGCGCCAGCGCGCCAAGGGCAAGCGCAGCAGCATCATTGTGGTGGCCGAGGGCGCGGCGCGGGCGGCCGACGTGGCCGACTTTGTGAGCAAGAACACGGGCTACGAAACTCGCTATTTGGTGCTGGGGCACATGCAAAGGGGCGGCTCGCCCACCGCTTTTGACCGGGTACTGGCCCTTCGCCTGGGCGCCTTTGCGGCGAACCGATTGATCAGCGGGTTTCACGGCGAAATGGTGGGGGTCTACGGCGACAAACTGGTGGCCAACCCGCTGAGCTATGTGCTGAGCACCCAGCGCCACATCGACCCCGACCGGCTGTTGCTGGTCGAAGCCATGACCGTATGATCGTCACGGTCACGCTCAATCCGTGCGTGGATCGCACCCTGTTTGTGGCGGGGCTGCGGGTGCACGACACCAACCGGGTGACCCAAACCGAGATTGACGCCGGGGGCAAAGGCCTGAACCTGAGCCGTGTGGCCACCCGCTTGGGCGCGAAAACGGTGGCGCTGGGGTTCCTGGGCGGTGAGGCGGGCGATTACGTGCGCCTGCGCCTGGCCCAGGAAGGCGTGCCGGAGCGCTGCACTCCCATTGCCGCGCCCACCCGCACCAATGTGAGCATCGAGAGCGGGGATGGCCCGCCCACCACGCTGAATGAACCCGGCCCGTCGATTTTGCCGGCGGAGTTTGGAGCCCTGCGGGCGGAACTCACGACCCAAGCGGAGACGGGAGAGTGGGTGGTGTTTGCGGGGTCGGTGCCGCCTTCCCTGCCTCGCACCGTCATTGCTGATCTCGCCCGGTGCGCCCATGAGGCGGGTTGCCGCGTGATGGTGGACGCCGATGGCGAGGTGATGCAACATGCCATGGGCGAGTGCCTGGATTTCATCAAGCCCAACAGAAGCGAGGCTGAACGCCTGCTGGGCCGCTCGCTGCCGGAGATCGGCGATGTGGCGGCGGCGGCCCAAGAGTTGCACCAGCGCTTGGTGGCCCAAGGGAGTGACCTGGGGTTGGTTGTCATCAGTTTGGGTGCGGACGGAGCCGTGATGACTTCGCCGCGCGGCACTTGGCACGGCCTGCCCATCCCCGTGGAAGCCCGCAGCACCATTGGCAGCGGGGACAGCATGGTGGCCGGCATCCTGACCGCCCTCACCTCGGGACTCTCCGAATCTGAAGCTCTCCGCTACGGGCTGGCAGCGGGGGCTGCGACCGCGATGACCTCAGGTTCGGATATCGGCCAGCGGGCCGATTTCGACGCCCTGTTGCCGCAGGCGCGGGTCCAACCGCTCTCCTAATCGGCCTCACGGTGTATCATGAGCGTCACGCCGGGGTGGCGGAATGGTAGACGCGGCGGTCTCAAAAACCGCTGGCTCATAAGGTCGTGCGGGTTCGAGTCCCGCCCCCGGCACCACTCTTTTTTGAGTGTTCCGCCCCTCTCCCTACTGGTTTCTGAAACTCTCCCGGGCGCAAATCGTCCAAAATGCAGAGGGCTTTGCGTATGCAGCCCGAAAAGACCATGATTTTGCGTCGGATCTTTATGACCATGCTGGCGGTGCTCGCCACCGTTCCCGCCTGGGCGCAGTGGAACCAGGGCGGAAGCCAGCAATACGGTTTGGGCGGCTACGACCCGCTCTACACCCCGATTTCGTGGCGCACTATTGCCCAAGCGCATGAGGCGACGTTCACTTCGTCCGGAGCATGGGTCATCGTGGACCAAGGCAGCTGGGAGCGGTTCTATAGCAACCTGCGCAACGTGCGCAACCTCACCGGTGGCCACTACAACCAGAGCGGTTTCAACCAGAATGGGTTCGATCGCCGCGCCCCGGAAGTGGCCGACTGGAGCCGTGAGCAGATTTTGGTTCTGTACCTCGGTCGTCAGCCGATCGGCACGATGATCAGCGTCGCCGAAATCCGCTGGAGCAGCCCCCACACCTGGGATGTTTTCTACACCATCCGCCAAGGCCAAATGGCGCCGATAAATCGACCGGAATCTTGGGTTTCTCCTTACGTCATCGTGCGGATGAACCGCATGCCGGGCGTGCCGAACTTCTACCAGACCGGGATCAACGGCTACGGCTACGGCCAGCGCCCCAACTGCTCCTGCCAGCAGCAACGCTGCAACACGTGCGGTTGCGGCTGCCACCGGCAGCAGAGTGGCGGCGGCAACTATCTGCTGACCCCGCGCGGGCCGATCCCCCTGAACGGCACCGCCGGCCAGTGCGGCGGCTAAGCGCTTCGCATGGAGCGAGTCCCTCGGGCTACGGCCCGGGGGACTTTTTTGTGTCAGCCCCGTAGGACGGAGAGGGCAAACTCAGGAGAAGCCATGCACGCAGAAATCATCTCGGTCGGTACGGAGTTGTTGCTCGGCGACACGGTGGACACCAACGCCGCCGCCCTGGGGCAACGGCTGGCCGAGTGGGGCATCCACCATCGCCACCGGCAAACCGTGGGCGATCACCAGGGCCGACTGGTGGAGGCCTTGCACTTGGCCCAGAGCCGGGCGGAGATGGTCATCACCATTGGCGGGCTCGGGCCGACCGAGGATGACCTCACTCGCTACGCCATCGCCGAGGTGCTGGGGCGCCCGATGGTGCGAGACGAGGCGGTGGTGCGGCGGCTTCAAGCGTTCTTCCGCTCCCGGGGCGTGGCGTGGGTGGAGCTGAATGGCCGCCAGGCCGACCTGCCCGAAGGAGGCGAATGGGTGGCGAATGCCAACGGCACGGCGTTGGGATTTTGGGTGCCGACGGAAGGCTGTGGCGGCGTGCTGGCCCTGCCCGGGCCGCCCAACGAGTTCTTGCCGATGCTGGACGGGCCGGTGCGCGAGCTACTGCGGGGCAGGGGCGGGGTGCCGCTCTACCGGCGCACGTTGCGCTTTGTGGGAGTTGGGGAGAGCTTGCTGGCGGCGCAATTCCCTAAGCTGATGGATGGCGAGCGCCCGACCGTAGCCCCCTACGCCAAGCCGGGTGAAGTGCATTTGCGCATTGCCGATGCGGATGATGAAGCCGGGCGAGAACGCGTGCGGCAGGTTGAGCAACTGATTCGGGCGAAGGCGGGCGAGCATTGCTATGGCGCGGACGAAGAGACTCTGCCCGAGGTGATTTTGGCCCTGCTCCGGCGAGAGCGGCAGACCCTGGCGGTGGCCGAAAGCTGCACCGGCGGCGGCATCGGCGCACGCTTGACCGAGGTACCGGGAGCCAGCGATGCCTTTGTGGGCGGCGTGATCTCCTACACCGAGGCGGTGAAGCACGCCCACCTGGGAGTGCCGGAGGCCGTGCTGGAGGGGCCGGGCGCGGTGAGCCACGAGTGCGCGGTGGCGATGGCGCAAGGGGCGCGGGAGCGGCTGGGGGCGACGTGGGGACTCTCGGTGACGGGCTACGCGGGGCCGGACGCCCCCGAAGGCCGCCTGGGTGAAGTCTGGATCGCGCTGGCCGGGCCGCACCGCGCCGAGGCGGTGCGGTTCGCGTTCCGGGGTGACCGGCGGACCGTGCGGTTGCGGGCGGTATCCCAGGCCCTCACCTCCCTCTGGCAAGCCCTGCGCTAGCGCGCCCGGATGGGGCATTCTTAGGGCATGTTCCAAGAATCAACGGCCGAAGCCTGGGCGGCCCGCTTCGGTACGCCCGCCCCGGAGGGCCTGCCTGACCTCGGGCGGTTGCTCAATCACCGCTCCGTGCGCGATTTCACGAGCGAACCGGTGCCGGTGGCGATGATCGAAGGGCTGGTGGGCGCGGCGCTGAGCGCGGCCACTAGCAGCCACCTGCACGCCTACTCTTTGGTGAGTGTGCAAGACCCCGCCCGCCGCCGCGAGATCAACCAGTTCTGCGGCGACCAACGCCAGGTCGCCCACGCCCCGTGGTTCTTTGCCGTCTGCGCCGACCTTAACCGTTTGGTGAGCCACGCTCCTGACCCCGCCATGCCCGATGCCGTGGACACGGTAGAAATGTATACCGTGGCCTGCGTAGATGCGGCCTTGGCCGCCGAGCGCATGGTGGTGGCCGCCGAGAGCCTGGGGCTGGGCACTTGCTACATCGGGGCGCTGCGCAACCACCCCCACGAGGTGCGGCGCATTCTTAACCTGCCGGATCACGTTTTTGGCGTGTTTGGGCTGTGCATTGGCTGGCCGAGTGAAGAAAACTTCCCTCGCATCAAGCCGCGCCTGAACCCGGAACAGATCTGGTTCCGGGAGCAGTACCCCGCGCAGTTAGACGTCCAGGAATTCGACGCCCGCATGACCGAAGAGTACGCCCGCGATGGCCGCGACGAAGGGGTGCCGTGGTCGGCGCGCATGGCCCGCCGCGCTAGCCTGCGGGGCCTCAACGGACGGGAGAAGCTCCAAGAGTTTCTGCAAGCCGTGGGCCTGAATCGACGCTAAAACAAGGCGCTAAAACTGAATCCGAACCCCGACGCCGAGGCTCGGCCCGTTGCGGTCCACGATGCCACGCACGGCCAGTTCCTTCACGGGGCGCAACTCAATGGCGCCCAGCGGGTTTTGGCCGTCGTATTCGGCTCGGAACCACAGCTTCTCGCTCACCGGGAGCGCAAACGAGGCAAAGCCCCGGCCGCCATCGCGGGAGAGGAACCCGAAAGTCAGCTCCGTCGGCACATCCTGGTTGCCCGGGTCGTAGTTGCCGTAGCGCATAGTCACGGCGAGATAGAACGCCCGACCCGCCAGCTCGTCCGCCACATCCAGCACCCCCACGCTGATGCCCGGCGCGGCATCCGGGAACGGCACGAGATAGTTGTACGCCAGGTCACCCGAAAACCGATCGCGCCCCGCCGAGGTCGCCGCCACGCTCAGGCCATTGCCCAAACCGTAAGACAGCCGCCCGAAGGTGTCTTCTCCCTTGCGCCCTTCGAAAGTGCCCCGAATCTCGTTCTTGAACACCGGCAGCCCGGCCGGGGTGCGCAGATTCCAATCGGCGTGCGCCGCCAAGGGCACGGCTAAGAGGGCGAGTAGGGCCAGGGTTCGCATGGTTGGGAGTTTAGACGGATGGGCCGGGGGAAAGTCTCCGGGCGGAGGCGAGGCGCGCCAGGCTGGCGGCCATGATGTCGGTGGTCTGGGCGCTGACGGTGAATACAATGCTCTCGCGCCACACGCGCTGGGCGGGGTGACCCAAAGAGTTCGCGGCCCCGCTGCTGCTGACCACCCCGGCATGCGCGCACCGCGCCATCAGGTCAATCGCGCTGGCACGGAGCTGAAGCCGAGCCTCGTACTCTTGCTCATCGGGGCGGGCGGCCATTGCATGGCTCAGCGCCTCCCATTCCTCCTGGAGTTGGGCGAGCGCCTCGAACATAAAGGCGGTTTGCTTTCTCTCGGCATTGAGAGCGAGGATATCGAGCCCCGCGCGGGCACAACCGAGAGCGAAGAACCCCTGCAGCGTCACGTTGATGAGGTCGCTGCGCTGAATCCATCCTTTTGGTTGGAGAAACACGATGTCGTCCGGGCTCACCACAAGGCCCTGGACCTCGGCGGTGACGGTCTGGGCGGCTCCCATCGCCGCCAGCCGCATCGGCTCGCTGAAGGTGATCCCTTCCGCGTTGGTAAAGGGCACCACGGCAAATACCGCGCGTCCATCCGGTCGCTCCGCCGCGATGATGAAGTGCGAGAAGAACCCGTGCCCTGTCACCCAGGGGACGTGGCCATCCAGGCGGTAGCCGTCGCCGTCGGGCGTGGCCGTCATCATCGGCGGGCCGGGGCGACGCAACTGACTGAACCCAATCCCCAGCATCCGCTCGCCGCTGGCCATGCGCGGCAGCCATTGTTGTTTGAGGATCTCGTTGGGGCTACGGGCGAGCATCCCCACCGCGCTCTGGTGCTGCGTTTGCAGAAAGGCGAGCGCCCCGCTGGTCCGTGCCACCTCGATTTGGAACTGCCGAAAGGTCGCTTCATCCACTTCGGGTCCGCCGAAGGCATGGGGGCGGCGTAAGGCCAAGAGCTCTCGCTGGGCCAGGAAATCCAGCCCCTGGCGCAACACCGCCGGGTCCCCGTCCATCGCGTTAGCCAGGGGGGCGAGGTGCTCTCGGAATTCTGCGCTGAGTTTGCTTAGATCCAATCGCCCTCCGGGTCAAACGTACTCAAAAAGGCAGCTTCCGCTTCGTCCATCCAGGCGGGGCGAGCGCGGTAGCCTCCGGGGCCGATCACCCAGCCTTCCGGAGGAGTGGCGGGCCGCTCCTGGCTCCAAATCACTTGGGTTTGCGGGTCGTGCGCCACCACGCCCGGCGTTTGCCGCAACATAGAATCAAAGTCGCTGCGCAAGCACCGCTGGATGAAAACCGGCGCCTGGATCGGCGCGGACTGCACAATGCTCATCGCAGGTAACCCTTTGGTGGGATACGTGCGCAAAATCACCCGCACGTACATCAGCCCTCGCCCCCAAGCCCCTACGCCCAGCTTGTGGGCATCGTAGCCCGCCACGCTTTTCACGGCGCGGCTCCCGCTCTTGGCTTCCGTGCCATCGGGGCGGCGCAGGGTCGCGCCCAGCACCCAGTCCCGGGGCATTCCGCACGACGCCATGTAGCCATGCGGCAGGTTGCAGGCCAGCAAACCGCCCACGGTGCCGGGGTAGCCCGCCGCCGCCGCACCCCACTCCGCCGGGTCCAGCAAGGGCAGGCATTGCCCTTCGGCCCCCAGCAAGGCTTGCAACTCGGAGATAGGCATCCCCGCCCCGACTTCCACCACTTGGTCAGCCGGGCTGAAATCAATCAACCCACCCTCTCCTAAAGTGGACTCAAACGCCACCGCCGGAGCCAAAAACCCCTGCTTCGTGCCCAGCCCCCGCAACCGTCGCCCGCTCAATGTGCCGCCCCCCGCCACCGGCGTTGGTGCTCCACGCACCCCTTTAGGTTCGGTAGAACCTTGCACGGGTTCGCGAACTCCGAAATCGGGAACATGCGCTTCACATCCCCCTGCAGCGCCAGGTCGGCCTCGCTGAACATCAGCGGCATGAAGTCCACCTTCTCCACCCCGATGCCGTGCTCGCCGGAGACGCTCCCGCCTAGCTCAATGCACTTGGTCAAGATGCGTTCGCCCGCCCGCACCACGCGCTCCACCACCCCCGGTTCACGGTCGTCGAAGTAGAAACACGGGTGCAAATTGCCGTCCCCGGCGTGGAAGATGTTGGCCACCCCCAGCCTTTCCGCCTCCGCCACCTCGTAAACGAAGGTCAGCATCTCGGGCAACTTGGAGCGCGGAATCACGCCGTCGTGGGTCACCACCGTGGGCGCCAGCCGCCCCATCGCCCCCACGCCCTTCTTGCGGGCCGTCCACAGGTGCTTGCGTTCGGCTTCATTGGCCGCCAGCTTCAATTCAATCGCCCCAAACCGCTGGCAGATGGCATACACCTCTTCAATCTCGGCCTGGGCAGCGGCCGGGGAGCCATCGCACTCCACCAGCAGCATGGCCTCCGTGCCGGCCGGCACCTCGAGCCCAAAGGCGGCCTGCACTGCCACCAGGATGTTGCGGTCCATCATTTCCAGCGCCGCCGGAATCACGCCCGCCGCAATGATCTCGGCTACCGTCTCCGTGGCCGCCACCACACTCGGGAATGAGGCCAGTAGCGTCTCCACTCGCGCGGGGAGCGGCGTCAGTTTCACCCACGCTTCGGTCACAAAGCCTAGGGTGCCTTCGCTGCCCACCAGCACGCTCAGCAGGTCGGGGCCAGGGCCGCCCTCCACGCCGGTGCCCCAGGTGCGCACCTCACCCGCGTTGTCAATCCAGGTCATCGCCAAGATGTGCGGGGCCGTCACGCCGTACTTGAGGGTATGCGGGCCGCCGCTGTTTTCGGCGATGTTGCCGCCGAGGGTGCTGACGGATTGGCTGCTGGGGTCGGGGGCAAAGTGGAACCCCTCGGCCGCCACCGCCTGGCTCAGTTTGAGGTTGGCCACCCCCGCCTGTGCGTGCAAACGCCGGTTGGGGATGTCAATCTGCAGAATCCGGTTCAGCCGCTTGGTGCTCAGGATCACGCCACCCTTGGCCGCCATCGCCCCGCCGCTCAGGCCCGTACCCGCGCCTCGGGGCGTGAAGGGCACCTGGTGCGCCAAGCACCAACGGATCACCGATTGGGCCTCTTCGGTGGTTTCAGGCAGGACAATCACATCCGGCGCGCTACGGTCCACCGTGTAGGCGTCGTGGGCGTACACCCGACGCGCAGCTTCACTACCCAGGATGCGCTCGGGCGGCAACACGGACGCCAATCCCGCGAAGATGTCCGATTCCCCCACAGCCTCAGGCTACCCACTCGCGGGGTCCGTGGCGAGAGGCATGAAGAAGGCCTGGCTCCCATCGGGGAAACCAGGCCATCTGAAAATGTAAGAAGGCTTAGGCAGCTTCGCGCTGCAGGCGGGCGAGGTGACGCCGCGCCCCGGCGATGCTAAACATCTCATCGCGCAGGAGTCGCTTGAGAAGGAAAACGCCCTGGATGTCCTCGGGGCGGTAGCGGCGCTGACCTCCGTCGGTGCGGATGGGGTTCAAAAAGCCCGCAAACTCGCGCTCCCAGTACCGGAGGGTGTGGATCTCCACGCCGGTGATCTGACTGGCTACGCTGATGCTAACGGACTGGCTTTGTTTGCCATTCTGCGGGTTCTGCGCCATAACTTCGAGGTTCCAAAAGAGTTGTCGGCGCGTTTCCCCGTATTTTTGAGGGTGGGTCCCCTCATCGTTTTGTCTTGGATGACGTAGAGTGATGTGATTGATGGACGAAAGCGGGTGTTCGGTCAATGAAATCCTGGAGCGATTAGACGCCGTCGCGCCGGGCGTTCCGCTCTTGGCGCTCGGCCAAACCGTGTTTTGGGACGAGCCGATGAAGGCCGGTTTGGCCCTTGCTGCGGCCGCCTCCTCCCCTTCTCGCCCGTTCATTGCCGGGGTCCACGATACGGACTATTTTGCGAAGGCTCCGCGCGGCATCGGCGTGCGCGGCTACACCGCCCTGCCCCACAACGACACCACCACCCAGAACCTATGGAGTGCCGCCGCCGAGTTCTCAACTTTGTTTGGCGGCGAGACGGTGGTGACCCGAGACCGGCTGACACAGCACGGGGTTTCGCTGGGCCGCCTCGGTCACGGCCGACCCGGGCTCATGGACGAACTCACCGAAGCTTGGGGCTGGCGCGGCCTGGCCGCCGCGCCCGATGATGACCGCATCGCGGCCGAAACCCCGCTCCACGCCGTGTTGGGGCCCTTGTTCGACACCCTGGAATGGGCCGTGCAGTCCACGCTCGATTGCCTCACCGGACCGGCTCAGGAGGCTGCCCGCCGCCAAGCCGATCACTTGCTCAGCTTGGTGTGTGAAGGCACCGACGAGGGCGCGGGAGACACCCTGGCCGATTACTACGAGCGCATCGTGCCGGGCCTGTACTCGTTTGCGGCCGGTGAAAAGGTACCGCTGCAAACCACCCGCACCACCGAACTCTTGGCTTTCAACCCTCGCACCTGTGACCGCGAGCGCTTCGCAATTCTCGACCTTTTCTTGAACCCCGAGACCCGAGCTGCCGCCCGTCACGCCTACGACCGAGCCGTACAGGGGACTGAGATGTACACGCTGGATCGTTTTGGAGCGGGGGCGGTGCCGTTCGATGTCGTCATCCCGGGCCGGGGGCGGGGCACCCTGCGAGTGGGAACACGCGGACTCCTCATCATGACCCCGGACATCCTTGCCGTGAGCTACAAGCGAGCCCCTACCAACCGCCAGGAGCTGGCAGCACTTTTGGAAGAAAGATTTGGCCCGGGGGTCACCCTGGTGGGCAAGGCCGTCACGCTCATCTCCTTGCTGGCCCGCGAGTTTGTCTTTGTCTTCCATGAAGGGGCCAGCGGCTACGTGAGCCGGAGCCGCACTTTCCACCGCTACTTGGCCGAAGCCGGTCATCCGCAGCCCGTCCACCCCTTGGTGCGGGTGGGCTACAGCACGTGGGAAGCCCTCGACGAAGTGAACGCCTGGTTCCGGCTGCCCGAGCCCCTGCGCCGCCCCTTTGGCGCGGACGAGCTGAGCGGTGTTGGGTTCTCCGCCCGCATGGGGCAAGTGCGCGAGCGGGCGTATGTGTTGCTCGATGAGCTCAAAGCCATACGGAGCCCCCGCGAACTTGTGCGATACCTGGAGCGCACGCAGACCAAGGCGTGGTCTTGCCCCGCCCAGCGCTACGATCAGGTGCAAAGCATTCTCGGCGAAATGGCGAAGTCGGTGGCCGAACGCCGCGCCGCCAAGCGCCAACTGGTGGACCAAGCCCATGCCCTCGCCCAAGAGACGCAGGCCGCCGCCCGTGCCCTGGGCGAACACTGGCGCGATGCCATTTTTGAAAAAGACCCGACCCCGGACGACTGGGCTCGCCGCGAGGAACTGGTCGCCGAGCTTAAAGCCAAGCAAGCCCAAGTGGACGCCACCTGGAGCGCGTGGCGGCAACAACAAGCCGAGTTGGATGCCTTTACGGAGCTTCCCGAGATCGTGGAAGCCAAACGCACCCGCGACGCCCTGGTGTTCGAAGCCGAACTCACCCGGGTGCGGCTCATTCGCGAGGCCATTTTGGCGACGGATGGGCTGGCGCGGGCCTCCCACCGTCCCAGCGCCTGGTGGTTCCCGCTGGTATCCCCGCAGGGGCAGTGGTTCCGCGCCGTCCATCGCCGGGCCCGCTACCGATTCGAACCTCTCCAATGAACATCCCGTTTGTCAAAGTCCAATCCATCGGCAACGACTTCGTGCTTGTGGAAGCCCGTGATGTGCCCGAAGACAACCTTCGAGGACTGGCGGTGGCCATGTGCGAACGACAATTTGGCATCGGCAGCGATGGTTTGCTGGTCTACGATGACCGGCCTGATACGATCATGCTGCGAATGTTCAACCCGGACGGCAGCGAAGACTTCTGCGGAAACGGCCTTCGATGCGCTGCCGCTTTCGCCCACCGCCGGGGCCGTGGTCCCGCCTTTGTCATCAACCACCGGGGCATTGAAGTTCCCGTAACCATCTTAGCGGATGGTCGCGTCCAGTTCGTTTTGCCCCCGGCGAGCTACGACCCGGTTCGGGTGCCGGTAAGCACCTGCACCCCCTGGATCGAAGAAGAAGCGCAAGGGTACATCGGTTCGGCTCTCACCACCGGCAGTGCCCATTTTGTGGTCTTGCTGGATGAAGAACTGGATGAAGAGACGTTCTTGCAGGTGAGTCCGAAGATCGAGAACGACCCAGAGTTTCCGGAGCGGATCAGCGTAATGTGGGCCATCGCCGATGGAGATGGCGCCCGCATTCGAATATGGGAGCGAGGCGTGGGCGAAACCCTGGGATGCGGGACGGGGGCCACGGCCACCGCCGTCGAACTCGCCCGCAAAACGGGACGACGAGGCCTGATTCCGATT
This sequence comes from Chthonomonas sp. UBA2785, assembly GCA_002352215.1. Lineage (GTDB taxonomy): Bacteria > Armatimonadota > Fimbriimonadia > Fimbriimonadales > Fimbriimonadaceae > JAHBTC01. The sequence goes on from DEIB01000016.1 coordinate 134,628, forward strand.
ACCAGTCGAGGAGGAACGCTGACGATTGACGTACGCGGTATCGAGGAACCCCTGACTGTCATCGGCCGGGCAGAGGTCGTCTTCCATGGCTGCTGGCCCCGCCCGACTCGATAAGGATTCCGTACAATAGGCCGCAGCATGTGGGGGCAAGCCATCGGTCTGGCGCTACTTTGGGTAGCCATTGGCGTCTGGATTCGCCCGCGCGGTCATGCTTGGGGGCAGGCCCTGCGCCGGCGGCCCCGGCCTCAAGTTGTGCTGCTGGCCACGCTCGGTTTCGTGCTTTCCCTTGTTGTTTTAGTCGCGGGACTGGCGGGCATCGTCCAATCCGGCGGGGTCGTCAACGGTCGCCTCACCGATCTGGCGCTTGTGCTTACGGCAGTGGTCGGTACCGTCTTTGTAGCGGGGCAGACGCTCTCCGGGCTTGCGTTGGCCGTCCTCGTGCTACCATCTACACCGACGGCGGCCCGAGGCGCAACTGAAACGAAGCCGACCCCCGCCACGTCCGATTCGAAAGAGACTCCAACACCATGACCATTCGCTTTGCACTGTTTCTCGGCCTTGTTGCGGCCCTTCTCACCGGGGCGTGGGCCCAATCGGATGCCGTCAGCGTCCGCAAGCAGGGCGACCCGATTTTGGTGAAGGCGGCCCGCTTGCAGGCGTACAACCACCTGCTGCCGCTGTTTCTCACCAAAGATCAGCTCAAGGAGTTGTTGCCCCTCATTGAAGAAGCCCGCAAAGAAGATCGTGAATTGGCGCTGAAGGAAATCCAAACCATGCGCCAGATGGAGCGCGAGATTGATGAGGCGCTGAAGAAGGCGGAAGAAGGCAGCGTGCCGACCCAGGAATTGATGGCCGACTTCCAAAAGCGGATCAACGCGATCAGCCTGACCCGCCAACTGCTATACGGCAAGCACGAAACCCTCATTCTTCAGTTCGTGAACGCAAAGCTCACGGCCGCCCAGCGCCGCGCCGCTGCGAACAGCCTGACGGTGACCATTCGCGGCGAAGCCGAGCGACCGAGCGAAGAAGAACTCCTCAAGGTTTGGATTGGGATTGCGCTCCTCGAGCCGGCGGCTTACGAAGCGCTGATCGCCATTTACAAGCGCGCCTGATCTTCAGCGAGTCCACAAATGGGAACGGCCCGGGGTTTCCCCCGGGCCGTTTTCGCGTGTCTTCTTCGCTGCCGTTAGCGGAGCAAGGAGAGGACCGACTGCGGAGCCGAGTTGGCTTGCGCCAGCATCGAGAGACCGCTCTGCTGCAGGATCTGCAGCTTGGTGTAGTTGGTCATTTCCTGCGCCACGTCCACTTCGCGGATGCTCGATTCGGTGGCCGCCAGGTTTTCCTTGGCCACGCCGAGGGCGCGGACGTTGGATTCCAGCGTGTTCTTCATGAACGAACCGATCGTTGCACGGTTGGTGGACACGGTGTTAATGGCCGAGTCAATCGCATCCAGAGCCGACTGCACGGACGAACCCGTGATGTCGATGCTGCCCAGACCCAAGGACGAGGACGAAGCGTTGCTGAGGTTCAGCGCGACCGTCTGACCAGCGTTCGCCCCGATTTGGAACTGAGACGCATTGCTGAACACTTGCAGCACGTTGCCCTTGTCGCTCACGCTGTTGGCGCTCGCATTCAGGTTCACCACGTTGCCGCTGTTGTCGCGCAGTTCCAGACCCTTACCTCGGCTGAACGCCGCGGTCGTGGTCGCGCCACCCACGGTGTAGCTCACCGTCGCCACGGCATCTTCACCCACGTCGCTGGCCGAACCAGCAGCGGAGTTGATGACACCGGCGCTCGTCGTCAGCTGGACAGCCTTGTCCGAGCCGAACTCCGTTTGGGTAAGGACGAGGTTGTTGCCGCTCATAGCAGCACTGACACCGGTTTCGCCGACCGAAGCATTCACCATGTCCACGAGCTGGTCGCGGGTGGTGGCAGCCGTCGTTTCGAAGGTCTTGCCGTTCAGCGTGAACTGACCCGCGCCGACCAGAACCGTACCGGCCGTGTAGGCCGCGGTGCCGGTCACCGTGGCTCGGCCAGCGGCCGTGGTGACGTTGAC
>DEIB01000054.1 GCA_002352215.1 Chthonomonas sp. UBA2785
AACCGGGTAGCCCTGGATGGCGTCTTCAGCGACCACGTGTGGCAAGAAATCGACCGGGTGAACATCATCGGCTGTGGCACCGCCTACCACGCCGGGCTGATGGGCAAGCACCTGTTTGAGCGCATGTTGCGCCTGCCGACCGACGTGTTCTACAGCAGCGAGTTCCGCTACGGCGACCCGCTGCTGAGCGATCGCTCCCTGGCCGTGTTTATCAGCCAGAGCGGCGAAACCGCCGACTCCCTGGCCGCCCTGCGCCTGTGCCAACAGCGTCGCATCCGCACGCTCGGCATCGTCAACGTGGTAGGCAGCGCGATTGCCCGGGAGTGTGACCGAGTGATTTACACCCAGGCGGGGCCGGAGATCAGCGTGGCCAGCACCAAGGCGTACACCGCCCAGTGCCTGGTGCTGCTGCAGCTGGGGATGACCATTGCCCAGCACCGCGAGATGCCCGGGGTGCGCGTGGAAGAAGTGGTGCGCGACCTGCGCCAGTGGCCGGAACGGGTGGAAGAAGCCCTGGGGCTGGAAGAGCAGGTGAAGCGCATTGCCAACGAGTGGGCGGATAGCCGCATGGCCTTCTTCTTAGGCCGCAACGCCGACGCCGCCGTAGCGCTGGAAGGTGCCCTGAAACTGAAGGAGATTGCCTACATTCCGACCCAAGAAGGACCGGCGGGCGAACTAAAGCACGGTCCCCTGGCGCTGGTGGAAGAAGGTGTTCTGGCCGTATTCGGGGCCACCGACCCGTTTGTCCGCGAGAAGCTCGCCAGCAACGTGAAGGAAGTGCAAGCTCGGGGCGGGCGCGCGCTCATCATCACCACCCACGATGACGACACGATGGACGGCGTGGGCGACGAGGTGCTCCGCATCCCCGGCGGCAAGACGCCGTACCTGAACGCGCTGATGAGCGTGGTGCCGCTGCAACTGCTGGCCTATTACATGGCGCGGGCGAAGAACTTGGAGATTGACATGCCCCGCAACCTCGCCAAGAGCGTCACGGTCGAGTAGGAGACCCGGCCAGCGCGAAGATGTAGACTGGAGGGCGTGAACGACACCCTCCAGTCTTGGCTCAAAGGTGAGCTCCAGTCGCTGCGTGACCAGAACCTGTACAAGGTTCCGCGCATCCTCAATTCCCCGGCGGGGGGCCGGGTGCAGATGGATGGCCGGGAGGTCATCAACCTCAGCAGCAACAACTATTTGGGCCTGGCCAATGATCCGCGCGTGCGGCAGGCGGCCGAGGAAGCCATTGAGCGGTGGGGCGTGGGCGCGGGGGCCGTTCGTTGGATTGGCGGCACGATGGAAGTCCACGACGAGCTCGAGCGCAAGCTGGCCGAGTTCAAGCACGTGGATTCGGTGCTGGTGTTCACGGGGGGCTTCACGGCCAATAGCGGCTGCATTCCGGCGGTGGTGACGAAGGACGACGTCATTATCAGCGACGAACTCAACCACGCGAGCATCATTGATGGAGTGCGCCTGAGCGCGGCCAGCTACAAGAAGAGCGACGGCTGGGTGTACGCGCACAAGGACATGGACGCGCTGGAAGACTGCCTCAAGCGCGCGCAGGGCTTTAAGAAGCGGATGATCATCACTGACGGGGTGTTCAGCATGGATGGCGACATTGCGCCCCTGCCGGAGATCGTGGCCCTGGCCGAACAGTACGATGCCTTTGTGATGGTGGACGACGCCCACGCCAGCGGAGTGCTGGGCAAGAACGGGGCCGGCACCGCCAGCCACTTTGGCCTCTACGGCCGGGTGGATATTCAGCTCGGCACACTCAGCAAGGCGCTGGGGGTCATTGGCGGCTACATCGCGGGTTCGCACGAGCTCAAGGATTGGCTGATCAACCGGGGCCGGCCGTACCTCTTTAGCACCGCGCACCCGCCGATGGTGGCGGCGGCGCTGATCAAGGCGCTGGAAATCATGCAAACCGACCCGACGCCGATGGAACGTCTGTGGGCCAACGCCCGCCGCTGGAAGGCGATGCTGAACGAGGCCGGATTTGACACCATGGGTAGCGAGACGCCGATCACGCCGGTCTACGTGGGTGACGAAGGGGCCGCGCAGCGGATGGAGCGCATGCTGTGGGATGAAGGCGTTTATGCGCTCGCCATCGTCTACCCGACGGTGGGCTTGGGCAAGGCCCGTATCCGCACGATGCCGAACGCGACGCACACCGAGGAAGACCTGGACCAAGCGCTTAAGGCGTTTGTGAAGGTGCGCGACCAACTGGGCGCCGTTCGGTAAGTCTGGGCGGTGAATTCGTCCCGCCGACCTTCCGTGGTCGGCGGGGTCCTCTCCAGAGAGCGAGGGTGTGACGGGAGGAGGAAACCCGTCTGTATTGCAGGATAGCCAGAAATCCTGCTCTTTGCCGTGAGTTATCCACACTTGCTCGATTTCGTCTTGTAATTTCTTCGTTAGGGTGGACGAATGTCTGCTATATTGTTGGTTATGGATCGAAGCCAGACCCTGGTCATGCTCATCAAGGCCGCCATGGAATCCACCGTTGCCGCCGCCCGCGCCACCGCGCCCGACAAACTCACGTGGTCGCCGGATGGCAAGTCGCGCTCGGCCTTGGCCCAACTTTGCGAATGCGGTCAGGCGTGTGAGTGGTTTACGCACATCCTGAACGCGCGCGGCGAAGGGGTGGGCTTCGATCCCGTGTCGTTTAAGGAATCGCAAATTGCCCAGCGCCGGGCCTCGGATATTGATGTGGTGGAGGCGGATGTGCGCACTCACACGGCGGCTTTCTGCGACGCGCTACTGAACCTGCCCGCCGAGGATGGCAGCAAGCAGGTGGAACTGTTCCCCGGGTTCCACCTCTCGCTCAACCACTTGATGCTGTTGCCGCTGGAAAACTTTGCCTACCACCAGGGGCAGATCAACTACATCCAGACGCTCTATGGCGACAAGGACATGCACGAAGCCGGCTCGGCGCAGATTGACTTCCCGGACCGCGAGACCATCATCGAGGCGTGTGAGTTCGTGTTGCCGATGCTGGTGCGCACCGTGCTCGCCACGCCCGCCGACAAGATGAAGTGGAGCCCGGCCGAGGGGGCGCGCACGATCCTGGATATGGCCGAGGAAGTGCGGCAGTCCGGTGGCTGGGGAGCGGACAGCTTGGAAGCGGCCGACAAGTTCTCGTTTGCCGATTTCGACTTCGGAACGATGATGGCCGACCGCCTCCAAGAGCCCAACAACGACACCTGGGAAACGCGGCTGCGCGCCAATCACGAGGCGTTCTATGCCAAGCTCCGCGCCTTTCCGGCCGAGAAGGAAGGTCTGCGCGCCGAGCCGATGCCGGGCTGGGTGCTGACCATGGGCGACCTGGCGTACTATCCGTTCTGGAATATCGCTTACCACCTCGGGCAAATCAACTATGTGCAGTGCCTCTACGGCGACCACGAAATGCACTAATTCTCGAGGAAACTATCTCGGGTCCGACCCGGTAAAGTCATTCAGTGCCCCCGCATTTGTGGGGGCATGGTGAAATTATGCGTGGAACTATGTGCTCGCTCGCGGTGCTCGCGATGCTGGCGATTGCCCCCCTTGGGTTTGCTCAAGATGAAGGGCCCCGACCGGGCGGAGGCCGTCCGGGCGGCGGCGGGGCTCAAAACTCAGAAGACAGCCTCATGCCGTGGGATCGCGCCACGGAGGGCTACTCCAAGTCGGCGGGGGCCGTTTCGGTGTGGCGCAAGGACGATTCGCTCTACTTCGAAATTCCGGCGGCATTGCTCGGCCGCGATTTCCTCTGGCAAATTGAAGCCAAGGAGACCCCTTCCGGTGGCTACAACGGTACCGCGGCGGGCGACTCGGTGGTCCGTTGGGATCGCCGCGAGAACCGCATCTTGCTCCGCAAGATTTTTTACAGCAACCGTGCGCAAAGCGAAGGCGCCATTTCTCGCGCCGTTGCCCAGAGCAATGTGAACCCGATTGTGCGGGCCTTTCCGATTCGATCGGTGAGCCCGGAGGGCAACGTGCTGATTGATGTCAGCAGCATCTTCCTTTCGGATGTGCCCGAGCTTTCGGCGCGGCAGCTTTTCGGCGGCGGCAATATGGACCGCTCCCGAACGTTCGTGGAACGCGTCAATGCCTTCCCTGAGAACGTCAACATCGATATTCTTGCCACCTACACCGGTGGGGCCGCTCCGGCCAACCCGTTTGGCGGTGGCGGCGGTGGCCTCGGTCGTGGCGCGGGCAGCCAGCCCAGCAACACCGGCGTGGTGAACCACAGCATCGTGCTGTTGCCGGAAACGCCGATGATGGGTCGCCTGTTCGATAGTCGAGTGGGTTACTTCTCCAACCGCTATACGGCTTACACCAACGACTTCCCGGGCACCAAATCGGAGGCCTTCATCAACCGCTACCGGTTAGAAAAGAAGGACCCGAGCGCGGCCATCAGCGAACCCGTCAAGCCGATTGTCTATTACATCTCGCCGGAAGTGCCGGAGAAGTGGCGCCCGTTCGTCAAGGCTGGCGTGGAGGATTGGAACGAAGCTTTCGAGGCCGCCGGTTTCCGCAACGCGATCATATGCAAGGAGGCCCCGGAGAACGACCCCACCTGGAGCAGTGAGGACGTCCGCTACAGCATGATCCGCTGGGCGCCGCTCCCGATTGCCAATGCCATGGGCCCGAGCGTGACCGACCCGCGCAGCGGCGAAATCATCAGCGCCCACATCATCATGTGGCACGACGTGCTCAAGCTGGGCGACCAGTGGTACTTCGCGCAGGCCAGTGCCAACGACCGCCGCGCCCAATCGCACCCGTTCCCGGATGAACTCACCGGCGAACTCCTGCGCTTTGTGGTAGCGCACGAAGTCGGGCACACGCTTGGTTTGCCCCACAACGGCAAGGGCAGTGCCATGGTGCCGACCGAGTGGCTCCGCGACCCCAAGTGGACGAAAGAGAATGGAACGGCCACGACCATCATGGACTACGCCCGCTTCAACTACGTGGCGCAGCCGGGTGATGGCGCGCTCCTGATCCCGAAGATCGGCCCCTATGACAAGTTCTCGATCGAGTGGGGCTACAAGCCGATTGCCGGAGCCAGCAGCCCCCACGCCGAGGTGATGACCCTGGATAAGTGGGCGGCGCAGATGGTGGACAACCCGATGCTGCGGTTCTACGACAACTTCAACTCGGCCGACCCCACCGCGCAAAGCGAAGCGCTGGGCGACGATGCCGTGAAGGCCAGCACCTACGGGGTGATGAACCTCAAGCGCAGCATGGGCTACCTGCTGCCAGGCATGGTGAAGCTAGGCGAAGACTACAGCGAAATGAACCGCTTCTGGGGTTCGTTGACCTCGCAGATGCGCACCTACATCGGTCACGTGGTGACCGTGGTGGGCGGCGTCGAGCAGATTGACTATCGCGGCGGACGAGGCGGCGATGTCTATCACCCGGTAAGCCCGCAGCGACAAAAGGAAGCCGTGAAGTGGATTGTGGACAACGTGCTGACCACCCCGACCTGGCTGGTGCCGAAAGAGATCACGAACAAGCTGGGTAGCGATGGCGGAACCAGCCAGGTGCTGGCGATGCAGCTGAGTGCCCTCGGTGGCCTGACGCAGGACGCCCGCCTGACGCGGATGGTGCAGAACCAAGTGCATCAAGGTAGCGCGGCCTACACCGTGCCGATGATGATGCGCGATATCCGCGATGGAGTGTTCGGTTCGGTCTCGGGCCGCAACTTCACGCTGGATGTCTATCAGCGCAATCTGCAGCGTGCCTACGTGCAGGCTTTGATGCCGCGCATGGCCCCGGACGCCACTGTGGCTCGTCCTTACGCCGTGGCCGAAATGGAAGCCCTGCGTGCGCTGCTGAACTCGGCCGCTGGCCGCGCCGGAGATGAGGAAAGCCGCATCCACCTGCGCGACCTCGCCCGCATGGCCGAGTGGGCGCTGGCGAACCCCGACAAAGTGGCTCCGCCGGCCGCTGCCGCCACGGCCGCCCCTGCGGGACGCCCCGGCATGAGCTGCTGGATCTGCGACGACCACCAACTGTAAGGCTCGGTGCTCTCGCTGGCCCCGGAGATGTAAGGTCTCCGGGGCCTTTTCTTTGCCTTGAGGCCCGGGGGGCGGGGAAGTGCTTGGTATGGTGAAGGCGTGAACCCTCGGCTTGCCTCTTCGCCGTCCCTCTACCTGCGCCAGCACGCAGGGGACCCGGTGGATTGGTATCCCTGGGGAGAAGAAGCGCTAGAACGGGCGAAGGCTGAGGATAAGCCCATCTTCCTCAGCGTGGGCTACAGCAGTTGCCACTGGTGCCACGTGATGGCGCACGAATCTTTCCAAGACCCCGAAGTGGCGCGGGTGTTGAACCACTCCTTCATCAGCATTAAGCTGGACCGCGAGGAACGCCCCGACCTGGATGACCTCTACATGACAGCCCTGCAATTGGCCATGGGGCACGGGGGCTGGCCGATGACGATCTTCCTCACGCCCGACCTGAAACCGTGGTTTGTGGGGACCTACTTCCCGCGCAATGCCCGGGGCGAGGTGCCGGGGTTTGTCACGGTGGCTTCCAGCTTGGCGCAGGCCTGGCAAGACCAGCGCGCGGACATCCAGGAACGCGCAGACGAGTTTGCAGCGGCGATTGACCAAGTGCGGGAGCGCACTCTGCCTGCCGAGCGGGCACGGCTGGATATTGCCCTGGTGGATGGGGCGATCCGGACGCTGCACGGCGACTTTGACCACGAGCGGGGCGGCTACGGCGACAAGCCGAAGTTCCCGCCCTTTTCGGCATTGGAGTACTTGCTGAAGTACGCCTCGGCTCGCAACATGCTGCCCGGTGATGCCGCCACTACGGATAGCCTGGTGCAAGAGGCGGCCTACCAAGCGCTTTTCACTCTAGAGTGCATGGCGAACGGGGGTATCCACGACCGGGTGGGGGGTGGCTTCCACCGCTACAGTACGGATGGGGAATGGCGCCTGCCGCACTTTGAGAAGATGCTGAGCGACAACGCCCAGATGCTGGCGCTCTACGCCACCGCCGGGCGGATCGTAGAGGACGATTCAATCCAGAGCGTCTTTAAGCAAGTCGAGGAAGGGATTCTGCGATGGCTGCGAGAAGAAATGTGGTTACCAGATGGTTCGTATGCCAATGCACTGGATGCGGATGTGGACGGGGAAGAGGGAACCACGTACACCTGGTCTTGGAGCGAATTGCAGTCCTTACTGGGGGACCAGATGGGGGCCTTCGCGGAAGCCCATGGTGTGCGCCCCGAAGGCAATTTCCACGATGAAGCGACGGGGCAACTGATGGGGCAAAACCTGTTGCTCGGTCCCCTCGATCCGGACTGGGCCGGGGCTTACGCCAAGCTGCGCGAGGTGCGACGAGGGCGTCCGCAACCGCAGAGGGATGAGAAGGCGATTGCGGCGGTGCAAGGGCTGCTCATCGGGGCGCTGGCCTTTGCCGATGCACTGGATGAAGCCCAGGCGCTGGCCGCCAAGTGGGCTGCATTTGAACCGGAGTCACTGCCGCATATGCTTGTGGATGGCGAGCCGCACGGGGAAGCCTTCTTGGATGACTATGCCTTCCTAGCTCAAGGCTTCTTAAGGTTAGCTGATAGTTCTGGCAACGAACAATGGCGAAAAGTCGCCGCCTGGTATGCCGAAGAGATGGTGGAGCGATTCCAAGACGAGGAAGTAGGGGATTTCTTCTATCAACCTCCCCACATGGGCATCGGGTTTGCCCGAGCCAAGCCCATCCTCGACCAAGCCGTGCCGAGCGCCAACGGCTCGGCGATTCTGGTGCTGCAGCGACTGGGATTCGCCGAGCACGCCGCTCGCGCCCTCCGCGCGAACCTCGGCTGGATTGAGCGGATGCCCCAATCTTGCGAGAGTCTGCTCTCGGCGGCCCTGGCCCATGTCATCGCGAATGGCCCCGACGAAGCCTCGGCCACACCCGTCACCCCTACAAAACTCAACGTGCGCCTGGAAACCCAAGAAGTCACTCCCAGCGACGACGGCTGGGCGCACACGGCCCTCCTGATCGAGATCCCTGAGGGCTACCGCATCAACTCCACCGACCCTCCGGCCAAGTGGCTGATTCCCACCACGCTCCACATTGACCACCTGCTGGGCGAGGCGGGATTCCCCAGCGCTACCGACGACCACTACGAAGGCCAGCTTCGGGTCCCCATCCGCCTGCAACCACGCGGCAAGACCACGGCGTTCACGCTCCGCCTCCGGTATCAGCTCTGCACCGACCGCGAATGCCTCGCCCCGGCCGAAGCCGAAGTCGAGGGCGTCGTGATTCAAGACTAGCCGAGGTGCAGGTAGCGGCGCGGCACGCGCGTCATCAGGCGGCACACCACTTCGTGGGTGTTGGTTTGGCTCAGCTCGGCCAGGCGGCTAGCGGGAACCCCGGGTCCAAGCAAGGTCACCACATCCCCCACTGCCACCTCGGGGATGTCGGTGACGTCCACCATCAGTTGGTCCATGCACACCATCCCGATCACGGGCGCCTCATGCTCACCTATCCGGACCATCCCCTTGTTGCTCAACGAGCGCGCATAGCCATCGCCATAGCCCGCGCCAATCGTGGCCACGCGCGTGGGGCGAATTGCGGTCCAGGCCCGCAGGTAGCCGACGTACTCGCCGGGGGCCACATCGCGCAGGGCGATGATGCGGGCCTTCCAATGGAGCAGGGGCCGGGCTTGCCCGCCCAACCAATGCGCCGGGTCGAGGCCGTAGGCCACCAAGCCAATCCGAACCAGGTCAAATCGAATGTCAGGGAAGCGCAAAGCGCCCCCGCTGGCCGCTGCGTGCACCATTCCCGTGGGCAAACCCGCGGCCCGCACCGCCGCGATGGCCTGCGCAAACCGTGCGGACTGCTCTTGCACCGCCACATCATTACTGGCATCCGCCAAGTGGTGGGCAATCCCCACCATGTGGATAAACTCAAACCCCAAAGCGGCTTGTATCAGGTTCACCAGGGCACCCGGATCGCATCCAAAACGATGCATCCCTGTGTCCACCTTCAGGTGGACACCCACCTTACGCCCCAGTTGCCGCCCGGCTTCATCAAAGGCACGTAGTGTCTCCACATCTTCAATGAAGACTTCAATGCCATAGAACGCCGCTTGTTCCGCCTCAATCGTGAGGCACGGCGACATCGCCATCACCGTCCCGTCAATCCCGGCATCGCGCAGGGCAATGGCTTCCTGGATGGTGGCGACGGCCACCCGGTCGGCCCCGTGGCGCAAGGCATGACGCGCAATGGGCACCAATCCATGCCCGTATCCGTCCGCCTTCGCCACGATGGCGATCTCCGGATGCGGACCCAAAGCCCCCCGTATTGCCGCGAGGTTATGGGTGAGGGCATCCAGGTTGATTTCAGCCCATGTGCGCGGATACGGTTGCACCATGTAAGGATGACACGTTGCCTGTGGAGATTACGGACTTGACAGGACTCCACCGAAAGGTGGACACTGGAACTCATGACTGGTCGCCGCGAGATGATTGCCGCCAAAGCCTATGAAATGATGGGTGATTTTGGGCTGGAATCTGTCCACGCCCGCACGGTGGCGTCCGAACTTGAGATCAACCACGCCACGGTGCACTATTACTTCCCCAAGCGGGTGGACCTCCTACTGGGTGTGGCGGAACAAGCTCTCTACCGCCTCAACCTGGACCGCACCGCCTTCTACGAAGATGCCGCCACCGCCCACGACCGGCTGATGGCCGACGTGGAACTGGCCGAAGCCTACGGCAGCAAGGGCAGCCGGTTCTTCCGCGTGGTGCAGGGCCTCTTTGTGGCCAGCCTGGGCGAACCCAAGCTCCGCCCCGCCGCCCAAAAGATTTACAAAGCCTATCGAGACGGCTTGGCCGCTCAGCTGGAGGGCGCCAAGGTCAAAAAGCGCTCGCCGTACTGCGACGCGGACCTCCTCGCCGCCACCCTCATCGGGGCCGGACTGGTATCTCAGCTGCACGATGGCAAGGGCGGCAGCAAGCTCATCCAGCAAGTCACCGAGAGCATCGAAGGCACCGGTACGATCTCGTAAGGAACTCTAAACCGAGGGCGTAACGGGCTTGGCCGCCTTCCAGCATGTCACCCGTTGGCCGCCCGGCGTTTCCACCATCGGTGGCTCCTGATGGCAGGCCTCGAAGGCATGGGGGCACCGGGGCGCAAACGAACACCCCGCCGGCAGCTGACCAAAGAAGGGCGGCGACCCCGGAATCGTGATCAGGCGTGTCAGGCCCGGCTGAGGTACGGCCGCCAGCAGGGCCTGCGTGTAGGGGTGCTGCGGGTGATGCAACACCGCCGAGGGCGTGCCGTTTTCAATCACTTGCCCGGCATAGAACACCGCCACTTCATCGGCCACTGCCGCCACCACACCAATGTCGTGGGTAATCAGCATCACGGCGGTGCCGTGTTCGGCTTGCAGTTCGCGTAGCAGGCGCAGGGTCTGGGCCTGCAGGGTCACGTCTAGGGCCGTCGTCGGCTCGTCCGCCACGATCACCTGCGGCTGGGTGGCAAAGGCGGCCGCAATCACTACGCGCTGGCGCTGGCCGCCACTCATTTGGTGCGGAAACTTGCGCGCGCTCTTTTCGGGGCTCGGCACGCCCACCTTGCGAAGCCATTCCACCGCCTCACTCCAGGCCGAAGCCTTGCCCAGCCCCCGGTGCAGCCGCATCACCTCGGCGATCTGGTCGCCCACCCGCATCATGGGGTTGAGGCTGGTGAACGGGTCTTGCATGATCATGCTCACCGTGGCCCCGCGCAGGCCGCGCCATTGTGATTCCGAAAATCGGGTCACGTCATTCGCGCCGATGCGCAAAGAGCCGCCGTCAATGCTCGCCCCCGCGGGCAGCATGCCCATTAGGGTCAGGCCCGTCATGGTCTTGCCGCAGCCACTTTCGCCCACCACACCCAGCGTCTTTCCGGCATGCAAGGTCAGGTTCACGCCCCGCAGAATCTGGGTTCCCCGCACCGAGACGTTCAGGTCCCGTACTTCTACGATAGGCTCTTGCATTCATTTCCATGATAGCCGACGTGGCAAGCAGGTATCCTAGAACCTATGTCGGCAACCATCCGCGTCGCCATTTCCGACGACGAGATGCCCTATCGGAATGCGATCCAGCGCACTCTCGGCCTGATGCCCGAGTGCCAGATCACCGGTGTTTACAAAGACGGTCAGGAGGCCCTCGACGGTTGTCTCGCGGATCCGCCCGATGTTCTGCTCACGGACATCAACATGCCGCGCATGAACGGCATCGAATTGGTCCAGCGTCTGCTCAAGAAAGAGAAGGACGTCCGCGTGGTGGTGCTCACCATCAACGAGGAAGACGACGTGGTGTTCGAAGCCTTCCGCGCCGGAGCCCTGGGCTATTTGCTCAAGACCTCCACTCCGCAAGAAGTCATTGACGCCATCCGCTTGGCGCACCGGGGCGAAGCCAAGATCACTCCGCGCATCGCCACCAAGGTGGTGGAAGACTTCCGCCGCGTGAAGGAAGATGACGAGACGGACGACAGCGAACTGTACGTGCTCTCGGACCGCGAGACCGAAATCCTCGAGCTCATTGCCAAGGGCATGCGCAACAAGGAGATCGCCCTCCATCTCTCCATCGCCGAGAAGACCGTGAAGAATCACGTGTCCAACATCCTGAAAGCCCTGCAAGTGAACAGCCGCACCGAAGCCGCCATGAAGGCCGTGCGCGCAAAACTTGTGCAAGGCAACTGAACAAACGCCAAAGAGTCATCGTCTGCGCCTGATGTGCCACCTCCAGCCGGAGATGGCCACGAGAGGACAGACGATGATTCGTTTCCAAACTTTGCTTGTCGCCAGCAGCCTGCTGGCCGTTAGCGTCGCACAATCGCCCGTGGTGGGCTTTTCCGAAGGTCGAGGCGTGGCCCTCAACGCTAATGGCGGGCGCGTGAGCTTCCAATACAACGGGTCCAAACTTCAAGATGGCACCGTCCGGGGTGGGGGCACCTTCACCTTCCGTTCGCGCTCGGGCAGCGAAACCGCTGCCATCACCGTACGAGAGTGGCGTGTCTTTGGCGCGAACGTGCCGGTAGCCGAAATGGGTGGCCCCGCACGCGTGGTCTTTGAAAGCCCGCAAGGTCGCCGCGTGGTGGAAGGCAAGCTCTCTCTCCGTGTGGCTGACCTGCGCACGAGCCCCAATGACCCGGTTGACCGCCGCGACACCATCCGCCTCGTGGTCACAAACCCTGAGAACAACGTGGTCTTCCGCTACGAAGGAGCGGTGCGCGAGGGCAACCTCGTGGTGCGCACCCGCTAACGGGGCTGCTTGGGAGCGCGTCCGGTTTCACGCACCGGGGCGCGCTCACTCGGCTGGAGGCCCACCAAAGCCTTCAGCCGATCCACATCCTTCATGGGCAGACGGCGGCATTCGCCCGGTTGCATGCCCTTTATCGTGAGGTGAGCAATCCGCACCCGCGAGAGATCCTTCACCGGGTGCCCGATGGCCTCCATCATGAGGCGCACTTGGCGCTTGCGCCCCTCATGAATCACAATCCGTAGCGTGGCCTGGTGGCCCTCCGGGCTCGCGTACACCATGTTCACCTGCGCCGGGTGGGTGCGCTTGCCTTCAATGGTGATGCCGCGCTCTAGGCGGGCCAAATCTCGGTCGTCCGGCACGCCAAAGCAGTTGACTTGGTACTCCTTATCCACCTGGTAGCGCGGGTGCGCCATGCGCAGGGCAAACTCGCCGTCATTGGTGAGCAAGATCAATCCGCTGGTGTCCTTATCCAGGCGACCAATCGGCACCAGCCCTTGCACACTGGGCGGGAAGAACTGCACCACGGTCGGGCGGCGACGCTCGTCGCTGAGGGTGGTGAGGTAGCCCTTGGGCTTGTTCAGGATGAAATAGGCCGATTCTGGCTGCTCGATCAGGTCGCCATCCGCTCGGACCACGTCCGTGCTGGCCACCCGGTAAGCCGGGTTGTCCTGCACCTGCCCGTTCACGGTCACGCGGCCTTCGCGGATCAGTTCCGCCGCCTTGCGCCGGCTGGTGAGCCCCGCCCGCGCCAAAAAGTGGTTCAGCGTCACGAACGGTACCGCGAGGAGGGAGTGGTCCGGGTCGGGCGCGCGTCGCGCGGAGCTTGGGCTCGGTTCGGGCTGGGCCGCCGCTGAGGGGCCGGAGAAGCCGGACGCGGCGTGGGCGCCGGTCGGCGTAGAGGGGCCGTGGCCACCGGGCGTCGCCGACGCATTTGCTTGCGGGCGCGGCTGCGGCGAAGGGTCGTGCCGCCAATGCCCGCTAGGCCGACGAGATAAGTCCACGGGGAGGTGGCGATAGCCGCAATGAGCGACTTGCGCGGGGCGTCTTCGGCCGCCAGCAGGTTCACCTCGATCTTGTGGCCGGGAGTGGGCTCCAGCGTAGCAACGGCCACGATGTCTCCCTTCTTGATGCCGGCTTCCACCGGGGTTTCGGTGTTCCACTTCAGAGTCGGCTTGGGGCCCTGCGGCACAAAAACGTTCACGTCCTCGGCCACCGTCAGCGGCAAGTCGGACGCCCAGCCGCCGGTCATGGGCATACGGCCCACCACTTGGTTGGCCTGGGCCATGGTCACGGTTTGCCACTCGGTGTCAACCCATTTGGTGACCTCACGGATATCGTTGATCCACTTATCACTTTTCAGGATGACCGTGAGAATGGTGGTGCCTTGCTGTTCCACCGCGCTGACGTAGCACTCACCGGCGGCATTGGTGAAGCCCGTTTTGATGCCGATGGCGCGGGGCTCCTCCGCCAAATACTTGTTGCGCGATTCCATGACCGAGAAGCCCGTGTTGAGGCTTCGAGAAATAGGCTCGCGTTGCTTCTTCACCATCTCCCGGAAGGGCGGGTACTTCATCGCGGCGATCGAAATCTTCGCTAGGTCACGGGCCGTGGTGTAGTGGTCGGGCTCGGGCATCCCGTGGGGCGTCACAAACACGGTATCAGTCGCCCCCAGGGTGCGGGCCCGCTCGGTGGCAATCTTGGCAAAGCCCGGCAAGCTCCCTCCGATGCGGTTCGCAATCACCACGCAGGCGTCGTTGGCACTGCGCAGCATCATGGCGTGGCAAAGGTCGCGCACACTCACCCGCTCACCGGGCTGCAAATACATGGACGAGCCTTCGACCTTCTTGATGTCGACGGGCGCGGTGAGAACATCCTCGGGTTGAAGATAGTCCAGCGCCAACATCGTCGTCATGATCTTGGTGGTGCTGGCCGGAAAACGGCGGGTGTCGGCCTTGTATTCATAAAGCACTTGCCCCGTCTTCATATCCATGATCAGGAGGCTTTGCGCGGTGTGTTTGGGTCCGAATTCAGGCGTGATGAGGGGGTATTCGTTGGCTTGAGCAATGGCTGCGGCGCCCCCACCCCATATGGCCGTAGCGATCATCCATGATTTCAAGGCTCGCACCATACCGTCAGGATACACCCTCAGGCTCGGCATTGCTCGCCTCTTCGGGGTGGTTTTCCAGCGGAAGATGCTCGCCATCACCTCGATTGGGGTGATCAAGCCCCTCAATGGTCGGCAAATCGTCCAGATCATTGAGTTGGAAAACGTGCAAAAAGTGCTGCGTAGTGCCGTAGAGAATGGGGCGGCCAGGGGCAGATTTTCGCCCGACCTCGCCAATCAATCGCCGGTCTACCAGTTGCCGGATGGCGTAAGCGCTATCCACCCCGCGAATCTGGTCGATCTCGTGTGAGGTCATAGGTTGCTGGTACGCCACCACCGCCAAGACTTCAAGCAAAGACCGGCTCATCCGTTGCGGTTGGGGCTGCAAAAACTGCGCGACGAGGGTGGCAAAGATGGGCTTGGTGGCCATCTGGTAGCCCCCCGCCAAGCGCACTAACTGTACGGGGCCACTGACGGCAAACTGCCGGCTCAGGCGCGCCAAGCTCTCCTCCACGGCGTGTTGCGGTGTGCCCAGCAGGGTGGCCATGTCCTCGGGCGTCACCGGGCTCTCGGCGACAAAAAGCAAGGCGTGAATCTGGTCGTCCAGGCTCAGGTTATCCAAGGTGGGGCACCCCTTCGGGCATGCTGCCCGCCTGCCCGAACCGCACATCTTCGCCGTCCATCACCACGCTGGCTTGGCCTAGCCGGATGAGTTCCAGCAGGGCCAAGAACCACCACACCGCCTCACTGCGAGTAAACGGCGGCGGCACGATGTCCACCAGCGTTTGCGGCACCAAAGGCAAGGCTTTCCAGACGATCTGAATTTGCTCGGCCATGCTGCGGCGCGGCCGGCCAAGGATCGGCGGCGGATCGGGTTCGGCCTTGGCCATCAGCGCGGCAAAGGCACGCGCTAAAGCGTCGGGGCCAACCCCGGTGGGGGCCACCACGTTCTCATAACCGCCCGGGTCGCCGTGGCGGAAGAACCAACGCCCGCGTTCCTCGCGCCGCTCGATCAAAGCCGCCAGTGCCGGCTGGAATTTCTCCACCGTGGGCAGCACGAAGGACGAGATCACCTCGTCGTCCTCTTCCTCTTCGTCCTCCACGCGGGGCAGGATGTGGGCGGCCTTGCGCTCCACCAGATAGGCCAACGCGGATAGGGCCAGGGCCGCACTCTCCACGTCTGTGTCGCCGATGGCCATCAGGTAGTCCATGTAAGCGCGGCTGAGCGCCACCAGGGGCACGCCCTTCAGTTCCACCTTGTTCTCGCGCACCGCCAAGATCAGCACGCCCAGCGTGCCACTGAACGCCGGCGATTCGATATGGAGGACCGGAAGCGAGTGCCAACCTAGCCAGGCCAGCCGCTCCGTTTGGGCGAGAGAGTTTGCCATAAGGCAAAGTTCGGGACGATGGAGGCCAAGCAAACGCCGCGCCACGGGTACATTCCCGGGCGTAGGAACGCGCATGGTGGTGTGGATAACTGGGGGGTGCGGGTTTATCGCCTCCAATTTCTTGGTTCGATATGTGCCCGAGCATCCGGAGATCCGGTTTATCAATGTGGACGCCCTGACTTACGCGGCCAACCCCGAGAGTCTCGCGCCCATCCAAGGGGCCGCCAACTACGAGTTCCTTCAACTGGACTTGACCGATAAGGAGGCCACCGCCGCCGCACTGGCGCGCACCCGCCCCGACGTGGTGATCAACTTCGCCGCCGAAACCCACGTGGACCGCAGCATTCGCCGCCCCGAAGAGGTGGTGAACACCAACGTGGGCAGCGTGCTGAGCTTGCTAGAAGGCATCCGCGGACTGGGCGAGAACGCCCCGCGCCTCATCCACGTGAGTACTGATGAAGTTTACGGCGGGCTGGGCAACGACGAATCCACCACCGAGGCCAGCCCGTACCGGCCCGGAAACCCCTACAGCGCCAGTAAGGCCGCCGGGGACCACCTGGTGCGCGCCTATGCCCGCACTTTTGGGCTCCGGACGTGCATCACCCACTGCAGCAACAACTACGGCCCTCGCCAAGCCCCGGAGAAGCTCATCCCGCGCATGATCGCGCGCATCCAGGCCGGGGAAACCCTGCCGGTCTACGGAGAAGGCAAGCAGCGCCGCGACTGGCTCCATGTGAACGACCACAACGGTGCCATTTGGGCGGTGATGGAGCAGGGCCAGGACGGCGAAACCTACGATATAGGCGGCGGAGAAGAAATGGAGAACATCGGCATCGTGCACGAGCTTTGCGCCGTGATGGCCTCGCTCACCGGCCAAGCGGAATCTCAGTACCGCGAGTTGATTACCTTCGTCCCGGATCGCCCAGGGCACGACTGGCGCTACGCCATTGACTCCACCAAAATCCGCCGCGAACTGGGCTGGCAGCCGGCCGTGAGCTTCGCCGAAGGACTGCGCAGCACGGTGGAGTGGTATCTGGCCAACCCCGAATGGGTGGCCGCCGCCCGCAGCCGATTGGAGGTCGCCCACGCGTGACGGACCAGGGCATTATCCTGGCCGGGGGCAGCGGCACGCGGCTCTATCCGGTGACCAAGGGCGTGAGCAAACAACTCGCCCCGCTCTACAACAAGCCGATGATCTACTACCCCCTGGGGGTGCTGATGCTGGCGGGGATCCGGCGGGTGCTTATCATCACCACGCCCGAAGACAAACCCGCTTTCCAGCGTTTGCTGGGCAATGGCAGCGACTGGGAGATGGAGATCGAGTACGCCGTGCAACCCTCGCCCGACGGCCTTGCGCAGGCGTTCATCATCGGTGAATCCTTCATTGGCGGGCGACCGACCGCGCTGGTGCTGGGCGACAACATCTTTTATGGCGGCGGGTTTACCGGGCTTCTGCGCTCGGCGGCCTCGCGAACCGAGGGGGCGACGGTTTTTGCTTATTCTGTGCGCAATCCGCAGGATTACGGCGTGGTGGAGTTCAACGCGGCGGGCCAGGCCATCGGGCTGGAGGAGAAGCCTGCCAACCCGCGCAGCAGCTTTGCCGTCACCGGTCTCTATTTCTATGACAACACGGTGGTGGAGCGGGCCAAGGCCCTGAAGCCCTCACCGCGCGGAGAACTAGAAATCACCGACCTCAACCAGACTTATCTGGACGACGGCTTGCTGCACGTGGAGACCATGGGGCGCGGCTACGCCTGGCTGGACACGGGCACCCACGAGAGCATGCTAGAAGCCGCCAATTTTGTCCGGGCGATTGAGCAGCGGCAGGGGCTTTACATCTCGTGTCCGGAGGAGATCGCCTTCCGGAACGGCTGGATTGATGGGAAGCGCCTGATGGCCATCGCCGGGCCAATGCGCAAGAACGAATACGGCCAGTATCTGCTGGCCCTGGCCGAGGATCGTCCGTGAAGGTCGAAGCCCTCGCGATCCCGGAAGTGCTGGTCATTACGCCGCCGCGTTTCGGGGATGATCGCGGCTACTTTCAGGTGCTGTACGAAGCCCGCGCCTACGCCGAGATTGGTCTGACCAACCCGTTTGTGCAAGACAACGCGTCGTTTTCGGCCCGGGGGGTGCTGCGGGGCCTGCACTGGCAGATCCCGAACCCGCAAGGGAAGCTGGTGCAGGCACTCACCGGCGAGGTGTGGGATGTGGCGGTGGATATCCGCCAGGGGTCGCCCACCTTCGGGCACTGGGTGGCGTCAACGCTTACCTCGCAGGTAGGCAACCAAATCTGGGTGCCGCCCGGCTTTGCCCACGGCTTCTTGGTGCTCAGCGAGACGGCGCTGGTGGCCTACAAGAACACCACTGCCTACGAGCCCCAGGGCCAGTGCAGCCTGCGCTGGGATGACCCGCGGTTCGGCATCGAGTGGCCCGACTTGGGCATGGCACCTACGCTCAGCCCGAAGGATGAGGCGGGGTGGACAACGGACACCGTGCCGCCGGCCATGTGGCCGCAGTTCTAACTGGCGGCTTCGGTCTTCGGTTCGGGTTTGACTTCGGGTAGTTGCGCGGCCAGCCGGTGCGCCAATGCCGCGCCGACGAGGATCTCTTCGTCCGCCACAATGTCCGCCCCGGCCACATCCAGTTCGGTGGCGAACTGGTGGTAGCGGGCCCGCGCGATCACCGGCACATGGGGGGCCAGGCGCTTGCATTGCCCCACCACCACGCGGCTCGCCCCGAAATCGGGGATGCTGACGATGACGCCGAGGGCCTCGCTGAGGTGAACGTGCTCCAGGATGTCCGCCGACCGGGCATCGCCGATAAAGCTCGGGTGGCCGCACTGCTCGGCCTTGGTTACCTCGCGGGGGCCCATATCCAGCACTACCGGCCGGTGCCCTAGCTCGCGCAGCACTTTCACCGCTGCCTCGCCGCTTTCGCCGTAGCCAATGACCAGAATGTGGCCGCTCAGACGCATGGTGGCTTGTTGTTCGCGCTCGCGTTTGGCCAGGGCTCGGAGCGGCATCAGCCGCTTGGCCACACTTCGGGCCAGCTTGGGCGCGCGGGGCACCATAAAGGGCGCGATGAGCAAGGTGACCAGCGACACCGCCACCACCCCTTGGAACACCGGCTCCGAGATCGAGCCCCCCGTGCGGGCAATCCCCGCCAAGACGAAGGAGAACTCCCCGACCTGCGCCAGGGCAATGGCGGTGGCCAGCGAGTCCACAATCCCGGGCAGGAACGCGCGCAGCGAGATGTGCGTGATGAGGATCTTGCCCACGATGACGGCGACACTGGCCAGCAGCACCCAGCCGAGGTGAGCGCCGATCCATTGCAGGTCGGCTAGCAAGCCCACCGAGACGAAAAACAGGGTGACGAAGAGCGTGCGCAGGGGCATCACGTCTGCGCGGAGCTGGTCGGCAAACCGGTTGTCGGCCAGCAGCATCCCAGCCACGAAGGCCCCCAGCGCCGGGGAAAGCTTGAGGTCGTGCGCCGCCCAGGTGGCCCCCACGCAGGTGGTAATGCCGAGCAGGATGACCAATTCGCGGTTGCGGGCCACCGCCTTCTCATCCAGGATGCGCGGGACCACGAAAGAGACAAACCCCACCAACCCCAGCGTGAGAACGCCCGTGTTGATCACCGCCTTGCCGACTTCCTTGGCGACGCTGCCCGTGTTCTGGGAGAGGAATGTGACGAGAAGCACCAACGGCACCAGCGCGGCATCTTGCAAAAGCAAGACGCCCAGCGCCCGGCGGCCATGGACGTGGTCCAGTTCGGCGCGGTCGCGCAGGATGCGGAGCACCACGGCCGTGCTGCCGAGGGAAAGCACCGCCCCCACCGAGATGGCCCCCGCGAAGGTGAGCCCAAACCCCAGGGCCACGCCAGCCGTGACCAACGTGATGAGGACGATACTAAGCAGGCCCGCAAACAATGTGCGGCTGCCCAAGGCCCGCATCTGCCGCCAGCTGAACTCGAGGCCGATGGTGAAGAGCAGCAGGGCCACGCCGATTTCGGCGAGCAGGCTGATTTCCGCGCCGCCTTCAATGAGCTTAAGGGCACCCGGGCCAACAATGAGCCCCGCCAGCAGGTAACCCGCGATGCTGGAGATTCCGATTCGTTCGCACAGCAAGCCGGCCGCCAGGGCGGCGGCCAGAGCGGTCACGATATCGAGAACCAGCATCCAGGTCATGAATGGCCCCATTATGGGGAATCATGATGAGACGCTGGTTGCGCAGGACTCACTCTGCGAGCGCTATAGAAAACGGAAACTGATCGCGTTCACCTTCGCGTATCTGCGCACAGAGTGTTAGGATCAACGTCGCTAAACAGCGCCGCATAACAGAGCTGAAGTTCGCCGTTCGCACTCCGGTCGCTTAGAATATCGGTCGAAACCGACCCGTCGAGTCGTGCTCGTACGATGCGTCCTTGGTATCCAGTGAGCGAGCCGAAGCACTCAGGTGTATTGCCATGCAACCAATCACCTAGACCCCGGTAGGCGACGATCGCATAGTTCTGGTCGTGCTTCTCCAGGTTGGTGATGTGAACGTTTCGAGTCGATGTCTCTGCAAAAACGTCTTCAAAAGAGTTTCGCGTACCAGGCTTGAGCGGGGTGGTCCATCTCTGGCAGCCTTCAATCCAATAGGCCAAACCGTCAGGTTTGGGGTCGCCCTTCACATGAAGGACAACCGGATCAAGGTGTCCTGAGATAACCGCTTCACCCAGGTGATTCTCGGGCCACTGCCCGTACTCGGTGTGGTAGAGCTGGAGACCAATCCCAACCTGCTTGGCCTTTGCAATCGCATCAGTCTTCAAGGCCTCGCGCTTGGCAGCGCGATAGATGGGGAAGGTAAGCCCCGCCAACAAAAGGATGATTGCGAGGGTGACCAACACCTCAACTAGGGTAATTCCTAATCTTGATCGAGCCGATTTGCAATCCATACGGCAACGACGCCTCCTATCGTCATGGGGCCAACAATCATGTATCCGAAGTCTCGGAGTCCTTTGGCGAGTTGGGGCGATGGCACGGGAAGATGGATCAACCCCAGCGAAATGATGCCTAGTATCATGACGGCAAGCAATTTCTTGTCCCTGATCAAGAACGTAGAAATCATCGCCAAGGCCACCGCGAGAATGTAATCAACCCAAAGCGTTCCTGCATTCCACTGCAAGAAATCGCGGGACTGAGCCAGACGTAGCCCCACGTAGACGGCAATCCAAACCAAGCCGCCCAGACAGGCTCCGGCCAACCTCACGAAGAAGAGAGGCTTCTTTATGGGTTGAATGGCAGAATCATCGGCCATGCGGGCCTCTTCTTGCTTTACGCGGACTACCCCTCTCGGGATTCAAGGACTTTAATTCAATGAGCTGCACTGAATCGAAACATGGGCCGGGAAACGAGGATCAGAAAGTCAGTGAACCAGCATCCAGGTCATGAATGGCCTCATTATGAGGAATCCCAAGCGGGTGTCAGCCGTACAATACTTAGATGCCGATTGCCGCCCTCTTGATGACGCAATGGATGGCCCCGCAAGCCAGCCCCACCTCCATGACGGTCTACGCCCCCGAGCACTACCAAGCTAACACGCCCTTCTCCGCGATGGTGGTGATTGAGCTCGAGCGCGGATGGCACGTCTACTGGCAGAACGCCGGCGACACCGGTGCCCCCACCAGCATCAAGTGGAACCTGCCTGAAGGCTGGACCGTGAGCGAACCCACCTGGCCCACCCCGCACAAGTTTGAAGAGCCCGGCATGGTCTCCTTTGGCTTCGAAAACCGGCTGGTGCTGGCCTACCAAATCACCCCGGGCGCGGGCAGCGGCAGCGTGACCCTGCAGGCCAAGGGCGAGTGGCTGCAGTGCAAAGAGATGTGCACCCCGGGCGACGGGGAAGCCTCGGTGACCATAAAGGAAGGTGCGGGGGAACCCAGCTGGCCCAACTTCTTGAAGCCTGAGACCTTGAAGGAGCAATTCCCCATGGGGCCGGTGAAGACCACCGCTTCTTGGGGCCAAACCGGACCGGTGGTGAAGGTGCCCGCCCACGAGCGACTGAAAGACGCGGTGAAGTTTGAGGTGTATCCCGAGCAGGAATCCACCCTCGACCATGGCAAGACGGTGAAAACTTTACAAAAAAGTGGAGATGCCTGGACGATGACACTTTTGGCCAGTTCGTATCTTGCAGAGAAGCCCGCAGAACTTCGACTCGTTCTCGTTCCTCTCAACCGAGAGGGCAAGCGTCTGAACGCCGGAATCCGGCTGATCGCCAGCGTGGAATAGTCGAAACCCTGCGGCAAGGGAACAGATCATGCTGACTTCTATGCTGGCCATGGCCGCCATGGCTCAAACCGCTGAGGCCCCCAAGATCGGGGCTACCGCTCCGAGCTGGACGCTGACCGACACGAAGGGCAAGACCCATCGGCTGGAAGACTTCCGGGGCAAGTACGTGGTGATGGAATGGACCAACCACCAGTGCCCCGTGGTTGTCCGCCACTACCGTGATGGCGACATGCAGGCCACCCAAAAGTGGGCGACCGAAAAGGGCGTGGTGTGGGTGAACATCGTGAGCAGCGCTGCGGGCAAGCAGGGCCATATCGACGCCGACCAAGGCAATCAGATCATGAAGAGCCAAGGCTGGGGTGCCACCGCGCTGTTGCTCGACCCGAGTGGGGAAGTCGGTCGCCGCTACGGCGCGCGCACGACGCCGCACATGTTTGTGGTGAACCCGGAAGGAAAGGTCATCTACATGGGGGCCATTGACGACAAGCCGAACGGACCGGCCCGCGAAGCCAAGAACCTGGTGAAGGCCGCTCTGGAAGACGCCTGGGCCGGACGAGCCGTGGCCGTGAGCGCCAGCCAACCCTACGGCTGCTCGGTCAAGTACTAAGCTGCTCGCTCACGCGCAAAAGAGAATCCCCCGCGTCCCAAATTGGGAAACGGGGGATTTTCTTGTTGAAGCCCGGGGTTAGCCGTTGAGGGCTTCGGCGCCACCCACGATTTCCAGGATTTCCTTGGTAATCGCGGCTTGGCGGGCGCGGTTGGCGGTCAGGGTCAGGTCGGCAATCATCTTGCCGGCGTTGTCCGTGGCGCTCGTCATGGCCGTCATGCGGGCTCCGTGCTCGCTCGCGCTGCTTTCCAGCATCGCCTGGTAGATCAGGGTCAGCAGGTACTTGGGCAGCAGCAGACTCAGCAGTTCATCCGGCTGGGGCTCGAACTTGTAATCCGACTTGGCCTTGGTGTCCTCGCTGGTTTCCTCACTTTGCGGCGGTTCGATCGGCAGCACTTGCACGATCTCCGGCGTTTGTCGGATGGGCGAGTAGAAGCGGCTGTAGCACACGAACACGGCATCCGTTTCGCCGTTTTCGTACATCTCGCGGATGCGGCGCGTGACTTCCACGGCATCATCCAGGCCCGCACCGGCGGTCGGCACCGTATGGGTGTCCACCACGTCGTAGCCACGCTTGCCAAAGAAGACGTTGCCCTTCTTCCCGACCGTGAACAGGTTCACGGTGAACTCTTGCGCCTTCAGCCAGTCACCCGCCTTACGGAGCAGGTTGGTGTTATACGAACCCGCCAGGCCGCGCTCGGCCGTGATGAGCAGCAGAGTCGCCTTCTTGACGGGGCGTCGCTCCAGCAACGGATGCGGCGGCAAATCACCGGCGCCCCCCACACTCTCCATGAACTCCCGCATCTTTTGGCTATACGGGCGCGCTTCTTCCACGCGCATCTTGGCGCGGTTGAGGCGTGCCGCCGCCACCAGCTTCATCGCGCGCGTAATTTGCTGGATGTTTTTGCTGGTGCGGATGCGTTGTCGGATTTGCTTGAGCGACGCCATAGTTCTTGAGCTTTAGTTGGCCTTGAAGATTTCGACGTACTCTTCGCACGCCTTGCGGATCTTGCCTTCCAGGTCGTCCGTCATCTTCTTCTCGGTGGCAAGGAACTCGATCACGTCCGGGTAGCGGCTGTTGATGTGAGCCAGGAGGCCCTTTTCAAACGCGCCGACCTTGTCGTTCGGGATGTCGTCCAGGAAGCCGTTGGTACCGGCGAACACCGCGATGATCTGGTTCTCGACCGAGTACGGGCTGGCCAGACCTTGCTTCAGCAGCTCGGTGAGGCGCTGGCCTCGGAGCAGCTGCAGCTGGGTGGCGCGGTCCAGGTCGCTCGCGAACTGGGCAAACGCCTGCACTTCGCGGAACTGGGCCATTTCCAGCTTCAGTCGGCCGGCAACGGCCTTCATCGCCTTGATCTGGGCGTTCCCACCCACGCGGCTAACCGAAACCCCGACGTTAATGGCGGGGCGGACACCGGCAAAGAAGAGGTCCGGTTCGAGATAGATCTGACCGTCGGTGATGGAGATCACGTTGGTGGGGATGTACGCGGACACGTCGCCGGACTGGGTTTCAATCACGGGCAAAGCGGTCAGCGAACCACCGCCGCGCTCATTGGAGAGCTTGGCCGCGCGTTCCAGCAGGCGGGAGTGCAGGTAGAAAACGTCACCCGGATAGGCTTCGCGTCCCGGCGGGCGGCGAAGGAGCAGCGACATGGCGCGGTAGGCCACGGCGTGCTTGGAAAGGTCATCGTAGATCACCAGCGCGTGGCGGCTGCTGTCGCGGAAGTATTCACCCATCGCGGCCCCGGCGAACGGAGCGAGGTACTGGAGAGCGTTGGAGTCCGACGCACTGGCCACGACGACGATCGTGTACTTGAGGGCGTCGTTTTCGCGCAGGGTTTCCACTACGCGGGCCACGTTGGCCATCTTCTGACCGATGGCGACATAGATGCAGTAGACCGGGTCCGCATCGCCGCGCTCGTGGGTGGACTTCTGGTTCAGGATGGCGTCAATGCAGATCGCCGTCTTACCGGTTTGGCGGTCGCCAATGATCAGCTCGCGCTGGCCGCGACCAATCGGGATCATCGCGTCTACGGCCTTGATCCCTGTTTGCAGGGGTTCGGTGACCGGTTGGCGGTCCACAACGCCCGGGGCATTCACTTCGATGAGCGACTTGCCTTCGGCGGCGATGGGGCCGAGCCCGTCCAGCGGTTGACCCAGCGGGTTCACCACGCGGCCGAGCATGGCTTCGCCCACGGGGACTTCCATGATGCGGCCGGTGCCGCGCACTTCTTGGCCTTCCTTGATTTCGGAGGCGTCACCCAGAAGCACGACCCCGATGGAGTCTTCTTCCAGGTTGAGAGCCAAGCCCGTCACGCCGCCCGGGAAGTCGAGCATTTCGCCCACTTGGCAGCCGGGGAGGCCGTAAACGCGGGCAATGCCGTCGCCCACTTGGATAACGGTGCCGACTTTGTCGGTGGCGTACTTGTTCTCGTAGCCTTGCAGTTCTTGCTGCAAGATGGAGGTGATTTCTTCGGGTCGGATGGCCATAGTCGTCGGTCTAGGTTTAGGCTTGGTTTAAAAGGTCTTTGACAATGCGTTCACGGAGGCGATCAAGCCCGCCGCGAAGACTGCCGTCAATGACAAGGTTGTCGTAAGTCACACGCACGCCGCCGATAATCTCGGGGCGAACAACAAAGGTAGGTTCGGGGGTCCGGCCGGTGGCTTTGGCCACCTTATCCAGGATGGATTGCTGCTGGGCGGCATCCAATGCTTGGGCCGATTCCACGGTCACGGGCACCACTTGGCCCGTTTCCTGGCGCAGGCGGATGAACACGTCGCGAATCGCATCGATTTCAGATTCACGGTTCTTGCTCACCAGAAGGCGCAGAAGCGACATCGTCAGGCCGGTCACGCGGTCGCTGAACAGCTTGTCGTACATCTTCAAACGGTCTTCGCGGCCGATGCGGGGATTGCCGAGGAAAGCTTGGAGGTCCGGATTGCCCTCGATCACCGCGCAGACGCCATTCAGATCGTCCTCAATGCTGGGGATGATGTTTTGCTTCTTCGCCGAGCCAAAGATGGCGCGGGCGTAGCGGGCGGCAACGCGGGATTCGCTCATCGTCCAGGAACCTCAGCGGTGGCGATGAATTCGTCGATCAGGCGGCGATTGCGGTCGTTGTCGACGTTCTCGTTCAGCAACTTTTCGGTCGCTTGCAGAGAGAGGTCGGCCACGTGCAGTCGGACTTCGGCCAGCACCTTGTTGCGCTCGGATTCCATCTCTTCGCGGGCCTTGCGTTGCATCTCTTCCACGCGGGCATTGGCCTCGCTCACCATCTGCGTGCGCAGATCTTGGGCTTCCTTGATCTGGCTCTGAATCTGGTTGCGGGCGTCTTCTTCCGTTTGGGTGATGCGCTTTTCGTAGTCGCTCTTCATCTGCGCCATTTCGGTGCGCAGGTTCTCAGCGTCGGCGAAGGTGCTTTCCAGCGATTGAGTGCGCTGGTCAATGGCTTCCTGCAGCGGCTTGAGGAAGAAGGTTTTGATGACCGGGAAAAGGATGAGGAAAACGCCAATGGCGGCCACGGTCTTCCCGAGGTCCAGCGGAATGCCTTGCGCCTCTAGATCCTTTTGGAAAGCGAGGAAGGCCGGCGGATTTGCGCTCACATTGGCGCCGCCGAGCATGAGAACCACACCAATCACGATCAGGACGATCGTGGGGGCTCCACCAGACTTTTGCGTTTCTTGACTCATTGAAAACTTGAGAAATCAGGGGTGGAGGCGTTGCCGCCTCCACCAAATAGGGGACGAATCGAGCTTAGCCCTTGAACGCGCCGCCGCCCACGAAGACGGTGAGCAGGAACACGAGTTCGACGAACGCCAGAGCGATGATCATCGGGGTTTGCATCTTGCCGATGGCTTCCGGCTGGCGGGCCATGCCGTTCATGGCGCCGTAGCCGATCAGGCCGAGGCCGATGGCAACGCCGAGAGCAGCGAAGCCGAGAGCGAAGGGCAGGTTAGATGCCGCAGCGACTTGAGCGAGAGTAGGGTTCATGGTTTTGGTTTCCGTTTTCTAGTTGAACAGATGTAAATCGTTGTTAGGCGTGGGCCGGTTCTCCGTGCCCGTGGTCGTGACCGTGATCATCGCCGTGGTGTTCATCGTGCGTGACCATGGAGACGTACACGCAGAAGAGCAGGGTGAAGATCATGGCCTGCACGATGCAGGTGAGCAGCTTAATCGGCATCAGGAACATCCCGATCGGCACGTTCACGTCAAAGCCGCCAATGTTGGCGATGTGCTTGCCCAGGTCGTTCATGGCGACCACTGCCTTGTGACCCCCGTCGATGTTCCCGTAGAGTCGCAGGCTGAGCGAAACGTTCTTCATCGTTTCGGAGAGCAGTTCGACGACGAAGATCATCGGGGTGATGAGGACGGCCAGAACGAGCGGCAACTTCGGACCGGCAAAGTGCGCGATATGCCCGAACAAGCCGTTCTGCCGAATGCCTTCCCATTGCACGTAGCCCACCACAATGAGCGCCATCGCCAGGTTAAAGCTAAGGTCGCCGGTGACGGAGGACGGGAAGAAGAGGGAAACGATGTTCCCGAAGAAGATGACCAGCCAAAGCGTGACCAAGAACGGCATGTAGCGGCGCCCGCGCGCGCCAATGATGCCCACGGCCATGTTTTCGATGAACACATACATGTGCTCCGTCCATTGCGTGGTCCACTTGGTGAAGTAGCGCCCGTTGAGGCCCTTGCGCATCGAAACCGTCCAGCCAAAGATGAGGGCGAGAACGATTGCGAGATAAACGCCGACCCCGGCGAAGCTCAGTCCGTGGGCGCCGTGGTCTCCCTTGTGGTCACCTTCGACCGCGTGGGTCGTGGACGTGGAATGTTCGGACGCGTGTTCGTCCGTTGCGTGCCCCGCTTCTTCACCCGCTGCGAGTAAACGGGAGCCGACTTGCAAAAATTCCAACATGAGACGCTATTCAGGCGACCGGCGTTGCACCGACCACCCGATGAGTAGGCAGTATACCAACGCCATCCCCGCCAGGAAGGCTCCCGGTCCCGGGTCATTTTGACGCTGAATCCAGATGGCCCCAACCCCGAACAACGCGAGCCCTGCGAGCACCCCGTTTACACTCAGCAAAGCGGCAAAGGCCGAGACTTTGTGGCCCTCACTCACCCGGGACAATAGTCGCACCGGGCCCCATAAAGAGCCCACGGCGGCGGCCGTCCCGAGCACGCCGAGCGACCATCCTAAGGCGGCTACGGGAGCAACCATAGCTGCGGCCAGCAGGCCACCCAAGAACGTGGCCAGCCCCAAAGCAAAGAGCGATCTCATCCGCGACGAGCTTGAGTCTGCACGCGGTAAATGGCGTAGCCCACACCGAGAACCCCGCCGAGCAGCCCAAAGATGCCGCCCATCGGACCGTTGAGCCGCTGACCGTCCAGGAAGTAGCCAATAAGGAATCCCAAAAGCGGCAACCCGATGACGGCATAGGCAATGGCCAATCCCAGACCCGCGCCCCGCGCGATCTCAGGGTCGGCCACCGGCGCGCTGGACTTCTGCTCCGCTTGCCGGGACTCGTGTCGCTCCCGCGCCCCTCGAGCGGAGGCCTCGAGTTCTTGCATCCGCGCTTCCATATCCGCATCAGCCTGGTCCAGGCGGCGCCGGGCCATCTCGGCGGCATCTTTTACGGCATCCTCGGGGGCTCGCGGGTCGTCCATACTCGTATTGTACGATGTCGTCGGCGCGTCCCTCTGATCCGCTAGCTACCGACGTGCAGTTCCTCAAAGGCGTCGGCCCCAAGGGGGCCATGCTCTTGCACAAGCTCGGCCTCAAATCGGTGGAAGACGTGTTGTGGCACTTTCCGCGTCGGTACCAAGATCGGCGCAACCTCCCGCCGCTCTCCATGCTCCGTCCGGGAATGGAAGCCACCGTGCGCGGGGAACTGGTGGAGGTGAAAACCCGTCCGATTCGCGGTGGGCGGGTGCTGATTTCCGCCACCCTCGCGGATCGCACCGGCGAAGTCACGCTCACTTGGTTTAACCAACCGTGGGTGGCGCGCGAGCTGAACCGCCAACGCGGGGAGATCATCGCGTTCGGCATGGTGAAGGAGGGTCTCCGCCACCAGCTCGAAATGGCCGGCCCCGAGTGGGAGTGGATTGACCCGGAAGACGAGGCCGATGACTTTGCGCGCTTGGTGCCCGTGTATCCGTTGAGCGAAGGCGTGCCGCAAGCGATTGTGCGGCGGGCGGCCCACAGCGCCGTTGCCTATTTTGCCGAGAGCATGCCCGACGCCCTGCCCGCGTGGCTCCGCAAGGAAGAGCGCCTGCGTGGGGTGGCTTGGTGCCTGCAGCAAATGCACCTCCCGGACACCTTGAAGGAACAACAGGAAGCCCGACGCCGGCTGGTCTTCGAGGAGTTCTATCTCCTGCAACTGGTGCTCCAGCTCAAACGGCAGGAAGCCCACAAGGAGGTTGGGATTTCGTTCCCTATCTCCCAGTTAGGTGGCAACCGGGCGGCCTCGCCTCACCTCTTCGATGCGCCCAGCGTGCTGGATGAGGGCGGCACCCTGGCCGATGAAGTCGCGCACATGCTGCCGTTCGAACTCACCGGTGCCCAAAAGCGCGTGGTGCAAGAAATTTGGGAAGACATGGAGCGCCCCATGCCCATGAACCGCCTGGTGCAAGGGGACGTGGGCAGCGGGAAAACCGCCGTGGCAGCCTGTGCGATGTTGGCGGCAGTGCGGTGCGGCTACCAGGCCGCGCTGATGGCCCCCACCGAAATCCTGGCCGAGCAACACGCCATCAACCTCAAGCGGCTCTTTGAACCCCTTGGCATTCGCGTCGGGCTCATCGTGGGCAAGCAGACGGCCGCCATCAAGCGTCGCCAAGCCCAGCTCACCCAGACCGGCGATATCCAGATTGCCGTGGGCACCCACGCGCTCATTCAAGAGGGCGTGAAGTTCCACCGGTTGGGGCTGGCGGTGGTGGATGAGCAACACCGGTTTGGAGTGCGCCAGCGGCTGGCCCTGCGCAACAAGGCCGTGGGCAACCCGGATGTGCTGGTGATGACGGCCACGCCCATCCCTCGCACCCTCACCATGACGCTCTACGGGGACCTCGACCTCAGCGTGATTGACGAGCTTCCCCCGGGCCGCAAGCCGATCAAAACGCATTGGAAGCGCCCGAACGACCGGCCCGCCGTGTACCAGGCCGTGCGCAAGCTCATTGACGAAGGCCGCCAGGCGTACTTTGTCTGCCCGATGATCAGCGAGAACGAGAAGGTCCAGGCGCAGGCCGCGCAAGACCTCCATTACCGGCTGGAAAAGGAGGTGTATCCCGATCTCCGGCTCGGGCTTTTGCACGGGCAGATGAAGGGTGTGGAAAAAGAGGAGATAATGGCCCGCTTCCGAGCGCACGAACTGGACATCTTGGTCAGTACGGTCGTCATCGAAGTGGGGGTGGACGTCCCCAACGCCAGCGTAATGGTGATTGAAGACGCCAACCGATTCGGCCTGAGCCAGCTCCATCAGCTGCGCGGGCGTGTGGGGCGCGGCGGGCACCAGAGTTATTGCATCCTGGTGGCCGACGCCACCAGCGACGACGCGAGGGAACGCATGGAGATCATGGTGGAGACAACGGACGGCTTCCGGATCGCCGAGAAGGACTTGCAGATCCGAGGGCCGGGCGACATCGCCGGCACCCGCCAGAGCGGGGCGCTGGACCTTCGCATTGCCAACCTCGTCACCGACGGAAGACTGCTAGAAGAAGCTCGTCAGGCGGCCCTGCGAACTTTAGAGCGTGATCCTGCACTCAGCCTCGATGAGCATGTCTATATTCTCAATAAAATTGCGCAACAGAGGGACGAAACCGCGCTGATTACAGTAACGTGAGGCTGGGGAAATCGAATGAACATTCCGGAGATTGAAGTACAAACACTGAAGGCATGGCTAGATTCGGGTCGCGACCTTGTGCTCCTTGATGTTCGTGAGCCCAATGAGCTCGAAGTCAGCGTACTTCCGGGCGTCATCAATATCCCGCTCAAGTCGGTGGAAGACCGACTGGACGAACTAGACCCGAGCAAGGAAACGGTCGTCATCTGCCGGTCGGGCATGCGCAGCGGCACCATAACGGAACTCCTCCGGGCTCGCGGCTTCAAGAGCGCTTACAACCTTGCGGGGGGCATGAACGCCTACGCCACCCAAGTGGACCCCACCCTCAAAACCTACTGAGAGCGGGGCGTCCCTTTACTTCTTGGTCCGCGTGGACTTGCGGGCGGTGGTCTTCTTGGCCGTGGTTCCGCCGCGACGGGCGGGGGCCCGCTTCGCGCCGCGCTTGGATGGCCCCGCCGCAGCCTTGGCAATCAGCAACTCAGCGGCTTGCTCCAACGTCACCGCCTCAGGCGTGATCGACTTCGGCAAGGTGGCATTGGTTTGGCCATCGGTGACGTAGGGGCCGTAGCGACCGCTCATCACCTTCACTTCGCCCGCCAAGCCCTCAGCCGTGCCCAGGGAGCGGAGGGGTTCCGGGCCACTGCTGCGGGCGCCACGTCCACCCCGGTTGTTCTGGGGGTTGGCGAGGGCATCCAGGGCCTCTTGCAGGGTCATGGTGGCGGCAGTGCGCCAGTCGCCCACGTTGGCCTTGCGGTCGCCGGCCGTGAGGTAGGCGCCGTAGCGGCCAATGGCCAGGGTCACCGCAAACTGGGTGCCGGGTTCATCGCCCAGCAGGCGCGGGAAGGACATCAGCATGCTCAGGTCGTCTTCGCTGAGTTCGCTGGCATTGGCACCCGGCGGCAGTGTCACCCGCTTGACCTCCCCATCCTCGCCCGCTTCGCGTTCCAAGTAAGCGCCGTAGCGGCCACTCTTCAGGTACACGTTCCGGCCGGTTTTGTGGTCGATGCCCAGCGATTCCGGTCCGGCGGCGCGTTCGGTCAGCAGGGATTCGGCCTTTTCCAGGGTTAGGTCGGCCGGGGGTAGATCCTCCGGCACGCTGCAGGTGTGGCCGGGGCCGCCTTCGCCGCGCTGAATGAACGGTCCATTGCGGCCAATGCGCACGCGAATCTCCTCACTGAGAGGGATGAGCGGGAAGGGAATGTCGGCGCCCTTCTCCTTCACAGCGGCATCAATACCGGGGCGCTGCTGGGTGCCGAAATAGAAGGCCTTGAGTTGCTTGACGGCATCACGGTCGCCTTCAGCGATCTCGTCGAGCTCATCCTCCATCGAGGCCGTGAACCCGAGGTCCACAAGTTCGGAGAACCACTCTTCTAGAAGCTGGATGACGGCAAAGGCCGTCCAAGTGGGGACCAGTTCGTTGCCTTTCTTGAAGACGTAACCCCGGTTCTGGATGGTCGAAATGATGCTGGCGTAGGTGCTGGGCCGGCCGATGCCTTGCTCTTCCAGGGCGCGGACCAGGGTCGCTTCGGTGTAGCGGGCCGTCGGGCGCGTCACGTGCTCGGTCATCTCCACCGACTTCACCGCCACCTTGTCGCCCACTTTCAGGTTGGGCAGAATCGTCTCGCGGTCGCCGAGGTCGGCATCCGGGTCGTCGGTGCCTTCCACGTAAGCGCGGAGGAAGCCGGGGAATTGAATCCGCTTGCCGCTGGTGCCGAAGGTGAACGTGCGGCCGCCTTCTTCCACTTCCAGTTCAATGCGGGTGCGCATGACTTCGGCGGGGCGCATTTGGCAGGCCAGGGTGCGCTTCCAGATCAGGTCGTAAATCTTCAGTTGGTCGGCGTCTAGGTACGCCTTCACGTCCTGCGGGCGGCGCTGGAGGTCGGTGGGACGGATCGCTTCGTGGGCTTCCTGCGCGTTCTTGGCCTTCGACTTGTACCGCTTGGGAGTGGCGAGGGCGTACTCCTTGCCGTAGAGGTCGGTGATGACGGCCTTGGCTTGCTCCAGAGCGCGGTCGGCCAGGGTGAGGCTGTCCGTTCGCATGTAGGTGATCAAACCGACGCGCTCGCCTCCCATTGCCACACCTTCGTAAAGCTGCTGGGCGATGCGCATGGTGCGGTCGCCCGAGAAGCCGAACTTGCGGTTGGCCTCTTGCTGCAGGGTGGACGTCATGAAGGGCGGCGGCGGGGTTTCCGTCCCCGGCTTCTCGTCGCGCTTAGTGACGGTGAAGGGCGCGGCAGCCTGCAGGCGCGGGGCCAGCGGGCCGGCTTCGTCGGCGTTGAGCCGGTACACCTTCTTGTTGGTGAGCTGACCGTGGTGGTCAAAGTCTTGGCCATCGGCCAGGGTTTGGCCCGCCACCGCGCTGAGTTTGCTTCCGAACGTGGCGCCCTCGACCTCATGCGTGGCCTTGATGCCACTGTAGCTGGCGGGCACAAAACCCATGCGCTCGCGTTCGCGCATCACCACTAGGCGCACGGCCACGCTCTGCACGCGGCCCGCGCTCAATCCGGGAGCGACTTTTTTCCAAAGAAGGGGGCTTAAAGTGTAACCATATAGCCGGTCCAGGATGCGGCGCGTCTCCTGAGCCCGCACCAGGGCCTCGTCCACCGCCCGGGGTTCGGCCAAGGCCTGTTTGATGGCTTCTGGCGTGATTTCGTGAAAGACTATGCGTTGAACTTCTACAGATTTCTTAGGCTTAAGCAACTGCAGAATGTGCCAACTGATGGATTCGCCTTCGCGGTCTTCGTCTGTTGCGAGCAGGATGCGCTGGGCATCCTTGGCCGTAGCCTTCAGTTCGGTCACCCGGCGCTTTTTATCATCCGGCACGATATAGATCGGCTGAAAATCTTCATCCGTATTCACGCCCAGGCGCGCCCACGGCTTGCCTTTGAATTCGGCAGGAATCTCCTTGGCGCTCTCCGGGAGGTCGCGCACGTGCCCAAAGCTGGCGATGACGTCGTAATCCTTGCCCAAGAAGCGCTGGATGGTCTGCGCTTTTGCTGGAGATTCCACAATGACTACGGTCTTGGCCATACGCGCGTATTGGTTTACCGGGCCGGGGCCAGGTTCTGCGCGGTCTTGTCTAAACGGCCCACCGTGGCCCGCCTGCACCTGGAGCTCTGACACCACTGGCCGCGGAAAACGTGTATTGAATAATAATGCGAATCATGCCGCGCGTTTTCAAGCTTTGGTTGGTGGCCTTCACGCTGGCGTGGGCCGCCGTGGCGAGCGCCGGCGAACGCAACTGGCTCACCGTTCACTTGGGCAAGGAACGCATCGGCTACGCTTGGTACGAAACGGAATTGCCCCGATCGGCTGGCTCGATCGAAGTTGCCGAGGTGGTGCTGGATACCAAGGCCCTAGGCGACCCCATTCAGCTCCGGTCGTATTCTCGGGTTCGGTACGGCGGCGATCGCGAGCTAGTGACGGGTGAATACCGCACCGAAAGCGGGGGACGGACCTCGACGGTTCAGATCGAACTCGTGGACGAGAACTTAGTGGTGAAGGCGAACACGGCCGGGCGCCCCCAGGAGATGCAACTGAAGGTTGACCCAAAGATCCCTTTCACCAGCGACGCTGTCAACTATCTGATTGAACTCGAGCAGCGACCCGAGCGGCTGAAGGTGCAGACCTTTGATTCCACCACGCTCACCATCGTCCAGATTGAAGTCATCGATCGAGGCAAAGTCACCCTGGAGGATGGCGGGCGTACCGTTGCCGCGCACCGGTATGACGTCGAAGACCCTCGGAGCCCCACCCAAGTTTTTGTCTCGTCCGAAGGCAAGTTCCTCCTCGCCCGGGGGCCGCTGGGGATGACCATGCGCCCGGCCACCGAAGAGGAAGCTCTACGGCCCGTCTCCGGTGGCCCAAGCGACATCGCGGATCTCTCCACCATCGTGCCGAATAAGCCGCTGACCGGCCGCCCCGACCAACCGCTCACCCTGCGATTTGTGGGTCTCTCTCGCGATCTCCCTTCGGATGGGCATCAAACCACGACTCGTGAAAACAAGGATGTGGTGGTGACGATTCATCCCTTGCGCCCCGAGGGCAAGCGGTCCGTGGCCGAGGCGAAGGGCCAAGATGAATGGAGAGGCTCTGCTCCTTTCTTACCGGCGGACAACGCCGAGATTCGGTTGCGATCTCGCCTGGCCATTGGCCGACTGACGGACGTGCATGAGGTCGCGCAGGCCTTGCGGATGGACGTCTTCCGCCGGATGCGTGTGAACGCGGGCATTGGCGTGTTGCGGCCCGCCGATGAGATCATTGGTGCTCCCGAAGGGGTATGTCGTGACCATGCCATCTTGCTAGCCACTATGCTCCGGGCGGTAGGCTATGCCAGTCGTCTCGTCAGCGGCATGGTGGAGTATCAAGGACGCTTCTACTACCATGCTTGGGTGGAGTACTGGGACGGCAAGGATTGGAATGCTATGGATAGCACACGCCCGGAGTCAAATCTCACATCGCGGCACATCAAGATTGCGCACGGCACGGTGGCCGATGCTTACCAATCGTTCTTGCTCTCCCCGGAGCGATTAGAAGTCGTTAAGGAAGGCTCATGATAGGCCAGCAGCGCCGCGCCTTAGTGATTGCGATTTTTGCCATTCTTGGCGCGATCGTGAGTATGTCGTTCATGCCCATGGCGATCGACTCGATCTACTCTTCGATCCAGAATCAGGTGCGCTCATCCCGCGTTGAGCCGAATCCTAACGCTACAGAGAAGGTTTACGAATTCGACCGAATTGTTAGCGCGAAACCGAACTTGAGTCCGTCTGCCCAGCAGAAGGCGTTGGAGGAGTTTCGAACTGAATGGCTGACCAGCCGTGATTCGGCAAATCTCATGGACACATTGGCCAAGTTTGGCCTCGATTTAGAGCCTAAGATTGAGATTACAGATACCAAGTTTAGTGGCCGAAGTGAGATATCTTCGCTCAAAGGACTTGAGAAGGGCGGTGTAAGCCGAGTCATCCGTGAGGGGAGTCGTTTCTCGATCTACATCCTCCGGCAAACCCGTATTCTGCCAGTCACCGGCAACGGCATTCCGGACGTCACTGACGAGCCGGTTCGAGGCTATCCAGGGTCACGTCAGCCCACCACGCTCATCGCGCTGGGGCTTCTCGGAGCAATTCTGGGCGGGGTCTTCGGTGACGTTGGCTCTCGGCTCATGGCAAAGGGGATGGAGCGCTGGAAGCTCATGGCCAGCGGCGACCGTGTTACCGTGTTTATGGGTTCCTTTGCGGGCATCCTGGCGAGTATCCCGTTCCTCTTTGTATTCCAAGGTCTTGGCATACTCGCACCGCTTTTGGTTTTTGCCATGATGGTCGGATTCTCGTTCCTTGGGATTTATGCGCTCCGCTCAATGGATGACATCTTGCCGTGGGCGAGCATGACGACGAGTCGTCGCCGCACGGGGATTCGCATTCTGGATACGAATGTTCTCATTGACGGGCGAATTTACGACGTTGCGAAGACGGGATTTTTGACCGGCGAACTCTACGTGCCGTCGTTTGTGATTCAGGAGCTTCAGATCATTGCGGACAGCAAGGATGATATGAAGCGGGCGCGGGGCAAGCGCGGCCTGCAAATGCTCAAGCTCATGCAATCCGAATTCCAGATTGAGGTTGGCACCAAGGACAAGAACGTGGGCAACCCCAAGGACCCCGTGGATACGCGCCTCGTCCGCCTCGCCAAGGCCCTGGGGGCAGACCTGGTGACCAACGATCACAACCTCAACTCGGTCGCCACGCTTCAGGATGTACGGGTGCTCAACCTCAATGACCTGGTCTTGGCGGTGAGGACCAACGTGCTGCCAGGGGAGACGATGTTTGTGGTTCTCAACCGCGAAGGTCAACAGCCCGGCCAAGGCGTCGGCTATCTGGATGACGGCACGATGGTGGTGGTCGAGCGATCCCGCGAGAAAATTGGGCAGTCCGTGGAAATTCTGGTCACGCAAATCATCCAGACGGAACGAGGGAAGCTCGTGTTTGCCGAACTGGCCGACGATCCGAACGGCACCGACCCCAGCGACCTCGGGGCCAGCCCTCGCCGTCCTCGATCGTGAAAGGCGCGCTCATTCTGCTCGCAGCGGGCAAGAGCCGCCGCTTTGGTACGGACAAACTCTCCGCCACGCTGCCGGATGGCCGCGAAGTCTGGCAAGCCAGCCTGGATGCCTTCGGCGAACTCGACTTCCTCGCTCAGCGCATCCTCGTGGTCAGTGAAGATCAACTTCACAGTTCCTGGCCCGAAAACCTCACGGTCGTCGCCGGTGGCCAGGAACGCACTGATTCCGTCCGCGCGGGTCTCCAAGCCCTCAACCCTGAAATCACCCACGTCCTCATCCACGATGCCGCTCGGCCCTTCGTCACGCGCGATGTCATCCAAAGGGTTTGGGAGTCCACCACTCAGAGCGGTTCGGGCTGCCCCGTAGTGCCCGTCACGGACACCATCCGCCAGCACGAACCCAACGGAAGCCGCACTCTCCCCCGCGCCGAACTCGGTGCCGTGCAAACCCCGCAGGGTGCCCGCCGTGACTGGATCGAGCAAGCCTACGCCCAGCTCACCCAGCCCGCCACCGACGACATGAGCGTGCTGGAATCAGCCGGCTACCCCATCCACCTCACCCAAGGCGACCCCGCCAACCGCAAGATCACGTATGCTGACGACATTCCCGGCCCCGGGCAACCCCAAAGCATGAACTTCGAGATCCGCACCGGCATGGGCTACGACATCCACGCGTTCAGCACCGACCCCGACCGCCCGATGTGGCTGGGGGGCGTGGAGTTTGATGATCGCCCGGGCTTAGAAGGACACAGCGACGCCGATGCCCTCCTGCATGCCCTCGTGGATGCTCTCCTTGGCGCCGCCGGTATGGGCGATATCGGCGAGCACTATCCGCCCAGCGACGAACAATGGCGGAACTGCCCCAGTTTGCGTTTCCTCGTAGAAACAGCCGCACGCGTCCGTGCCGAAGGATGGAATATCCAAAATGTGGATGTCAGCGTCTTGGCCGAACGGCCGCGCCTAGGCCCGCGTAGAAAGGAAATGACAGACGTCATTGCTTCTGCCTTGGGACTCAGGCCGGATCAGGTCGGTATCAAGGCCACGACCAATGAGCGGCTGGGTGCTATCGGGCGCGGCGAGGGAATTGCCGCCTTCGCCATCGCCACTCTCACCCGGTCGGTCCACTGAACGAACGACCATGGAACTGCTATTCCGAAATGCTGACGGTAATTTATCGCAGCGTCAACGCGACTACGCCATTCGCAAACTAAGCCGACTCACTCGCTACGATGCCCGCGCCTCGCGCGCCGAGGTGGCCCACAGCGAAGTGCGCCACGAGCACCTGCTGCAGGTGACGGTGAACGCCGATGGGGAGTGGATTCGCGGCAAGGCGCAGAGTCGAAACTTCCGTGAGGCCGTCGATCACTTGGCGGATCTCTTGGAGAGCAGGCTCAAACGCCGTAAGGAAAAGCACGCTTCCTAGACCTGTCTCATCCGGTTCGCCGGATCTCAACCTTTTGCATGCCTGGGTGCCTTTGTGGCCTCAGGCATTGCTATTGGCAGCTAGTTGGTCCGAGCAGAAGGCAATCGCCCGCACCTCGGCGGCCCCGGCTTGGCGCAGGGCTTCGCGGCAGGCTAGCACCGTGCTACCGCTCGTGATCACGTCGTCCACCAGCACCACCCGGCGGCCCTTCACAAGCGGTGAGGCGGCAAACGCCCCGATGATATTGCGCTGGCGGGCGGCGCGGTTCAGCCCCACTTGGGGGCGGGTGGCGCGGATGCGTCGCAAGGCCCGCGCGGCCTGGGGCATCTGCGAGGCGAGCCACTCGCTTTGATTGAATCCCCGCTCAAAGCGCCGCGTCCAGTGGATTGGCACAGGCACCACCATCTCTTCATCGGTGATGAAGTGCCGGGCGGCCATCATTCGGGCCATCGGGTCGCGGAGGAGGGAAGCTCGCTCGTATTTCAGCCGCTTCACCGCCTGCGCGGCGCGCTCTTGATACAGGAAGCAAGCGTCAACGCTCATGGGGTCTTCAGGCAAGATCACCCAGGGAACGGCAGGCCGAAAGGTCTCTTCACACGCCGGACAGATGGCCGGCTCACCCAGCCGGCCGCACAGGGCGCACGCCGGGGGATATAGCCACGCCCACATTCGCCCCACTCCCGCAGTATATCAAGCGGCTAGCCCGGGGGCAAAAAGTCAGAACGCCCGCCGAGTCCAAGACTCAGCGGGCGTTACTCCCCTTCCTACGATGTGGCTGTGCTTAGGCCTCGCCGTGCGTATGGCCGAAGAACGGCTCAAACGGGATGAGACCCAGGC
This sequence comes from Chthonomonas sp. UBA2785, assembly GCA_002352215.1. Lineage (GTDB taxonomy): Bacteria > Armatimonadota > Fimbriimonadia > Fimbriimonadales > Fimbriimonadaceae > JAHBTC01. The sequence goes on from DEIB01000054.1 coordinate 38,757, forward strand.
GCGTCGCGGCGCGGAGCGCTTGGACGCGATTGTTCACCTGAAGCTTCTGGTAGATGTTGGCGAGGTGGAAATCCACCGTGCGCTTACTGACCACCATTTTGTCGGCTGCTTCCTGACTCGTGTGACCCTGAGCGATGAGACTCAGTACTTTCACTTCCGTCGGCGTAAGCCGGATGCCTCGCGGCGATTCACTTGTTCGATTTGTGTTAGGCAATGCCATGACCCTTCCCTCGTTGCAATTCGTTTGCCGCCCACAAATCTCCTTCCATATCCTTTCGCAGATTTACTATGGTCCCTCGAAAATTATCGAAAATCGTAACCAATGCCTGCACCACGGGATGCGCGGGCCGCGAGGAATACGCTCTCGCGATCAGGAAATCGTTGACCATATGCCTCACTAACCCTTTCGACGTAATTGGGCACATCTTGTTCCGTCACCAGGGCAACGCAGGCTCCTCCGAACCCAGCACCCGTCATACGGGCCCCTATACAGCCAGGTGCGGCCCGGGCGATTTCGGCCATCGCGTCCAGTTCTTCGCAGCTCACTTCGAAGAGGTCTCGGAGGCTGTCGTGGCTGGCTTGCATTAGGGCCCCCATTTGGTCCCGGTCGTCCGCTCTCAGCGCTGCCGCCATCTGGTGGACCCGCGCACTCTCGGCCACGACATGGCGGGCGCGGCGCAAGTCCTCTTCATTAAGCGAGGCGGCTTGCGCTTCGAGTTGCTCCTCAGTTACATCGCGAAGGTGCGAAACCCCTAGGGTGGCGGCGGCTCGTTCCACCGAAGCGCGACGGTCGTTATAGGCACTTCCCACCAGGCCGCGCCTCCGGCCCGTATCGCAAAGCATCAGCACCAAGTCGTCCGGAACGGGGACGGGCTGGACCTCCATGGTCCGGATATCCATGAGGAGGGCATGGCCATCCACGCCCAGGGCGCTGGCCGCCATATCCATCAGACCGCAGTTCACTCCCACGTATTGGTTCTCGCAGGTTTGCGCAATGCGAGCCACTTGGAGTGGATCTACAGGAAAACCCGAGAGTGTCAGCCACAGCCACCCGAAGGCCACTTCCATCGCCGCGCTACTACTGACCCCGGCGCCGATGGGCAGGTCATTGGCCACCACGACTTCGGCATTGGTGTCCACGGGCATCCCCGCTTGGCGCAGTGCCCACGCCATGCCGGCCGCGTAGTTCGCCCAGCCCCGAGTGCTCCCGGGCTCGACTTCGGCCACCTGGAACGACTTGGCCCAGCCCCGCGCCACACTATAGAGGCGACTGGGGCCATCTGTTGCTCGCGCGGCAAGGCTCACCCCGTAGGGCAGGGCCGCTGGCATCACAAACCCATCCGAGTAGTCCGTGTGCTCCCCGATGAGATTCACCCGGCCGGGGGCTTCTACGACCAACTCGGCGGCTTTGCCGAAGGTGTCCTCAAAGACGGCGCACGCCCATTCCGATTGCATATTCCTTCACCATATCACGGATAGCCATCGGTGAACCTGGTAATTGTTCCATGGGAGCATTGCTGGCTGGTATGGAACCCCCTAGATGTAGCGGGCCGGTCACTGTTTGTTGCCCTATTCGTGGCTGGTTCCGCCTACTTTTTCATTACACTTGGTAACCTCAGGGCATGGGTCACCAAGGTCGCCTGGAAACGGCGCAACAATGGCTTGCCGAGCACGAATCCGACATGCTCGCGGATCTCCAGGCACTCCTCCGTATTCCGAGTCTGGAATCTGACGCTGAACCGAACGCACCGTTCGGGGCCGAGAATCGCCGCGCGCTGGACTTCATGCTTGATCTCGCTCAGAAAGCGGGGCACACCACCAAGGACCTGGATGGCTACTGCGGGTACGCGGAATATGGCACGGGCGAAAAGGAAGTTCTTACCCTGGGTCACCTCGACGTCGTGCCGGTGGGTCCGGGCTGGACGTTCGGCCCCTTCGAAGCGACCCTGGCCGATGACGGCTACATCTACGCACGCGGCGCCTGCGATGACAAGGGCCCGACCATGATGATGTGGTACGCCGCCCGGGCGGTGCAGCACGCTTGGCCCGACCTTCCGGTGCGGCTACGGTCATTCTTCGGCTGCAACGAAGAGAGCGGCTTCCTTTGTGTCCACCACTACACCCAGCACGAAGCTCCTCCCACCATGGGGGTCGCACCGGATGCGGGCTGGCCGCTCATCAATGCCGAAAAGGGCATTTCTGACCTCATCGTGGTGGTGAGCCCGGCGATGTGGGAAGGGCTAGGCGTGCAACTTACGGCGTTCCGGGGTGGGCAGCGTCCGAACATCGTGATTGACCATGCCACCGCCACCGTGCGGGTGACGGCCGATGCACGTGCTGAAGTGGAAACCAACCTGCGTGATGGGTGGGATCGCAATGTGACGGCCACATGGGATGGCGACAACCTTCACATTGAGGCGGTGGGCAAGGCCGCCCATGGGAGCACGCCGTGGGTGGGCGACAACGCCGCCGCGCGCGTTTTGCGGTTCATCAAGGACATCAGTCCGCGTATCGAGGCCGGGAAGTGGCAGGACCTTCTGAACATCTTCCAGATTAGCGGGGCGGGCGTGGGCCTGCAACTCAGCGATGCGCCTAGCGGGCCGCTGACCCTGAACCCCGGCATTGTGGATTTGACCGACGCGGGGCTGCACTGCACTCTCAATATCCGCTACCCGGTGACGTGCGACTTTAATGACCTGCGAGCCCGAGTGGAAGCAACCTTGGCCGCCGGCAAGATCCCGGCGACCGTGGAGTCCATGAGCAACAGTGCACCGCTTTACTTCCCCATGGAGCACCCGCTCGTCGAGGCCATCATCAGTGCCTACGAAGCTGAAGAAGGGGAGCGGCTCTCCCCGAGAAGCATGGGCGGAGGCACCTACGCCCGTGCGGTGCCCAACTGTGTGGCCATTGGAACGGGGTGGAGCGGGGATGGCGACGCGCACGAAACGGACGAGCGGATCCACCGCTCCTCACTCATGCGCACCGCCCGCATCTATGTCCGGCTTCTGTTCAATCTGATCGAAGCCGCCCAGAAGGCGTAACCGTTAGCGCCGGTCAGTACGGAAGCGTTCGATAATCGCGAGCGCTTCCTCTTTGCCCTTCCAGCCCAATACGTCCACGTTCTTGTTTTCGAGAGTCTTGTAGACCTCGAAGAAGTGGTGGATTTCGTCAAGCGTGTGCTGGTGGACCTTGGACATATCTTCCCGGTCGCCAAAGCGTGGGTCGTTGCTGGCCACGCACAGGATCTTTTCGTCCGGGTCCCCTTCGTCGCGCATTTCCAGCACGCCGATCGGCTTGGCGTCCACCACGGTGCCCGGGGGGCAGGGGTGCGAAACCAGGAGCAGGGCGTCCACCGGGTCGCCATCTAGGTAATGCGTTTGCGGGATGTAGCCGTAATCCCAGGGATAGAACAGCGGGGAGTGGAGAACGCGATTCAGGCGGATCACCCCGAAGTCTTTGTCCAGCTCGTACTTGTTGGTGCTGAACCGGGGGATCTCCACGATGACATTCACCTCGTGGGGGGCGTTCGGGCCGATGGTGACGTCAAGCAACGACATGCCGAAATGCTACCGCTCCCAACGCAAAAAGCCCCCCGGTCCTAAGTGAACCGAGGGGCATTTGACTTGGGCTGAAATGCCAGGATTAGGCTTGGCGTCGTCGTCGGCGGGCCAAAGCGGCCAGGCCAGCGCCCAGGACGAGCATCGTGCCCGGCTCCGGCACGCCGGCGATGCCGGTGTTGCTCTGGATCCAGTTGGCACCCGTCGGCACCGTGCCGCCGATGCGGGCGTAGCCACTCAGGTCGCCGTAGTCGGCGTTACCAGTGCCGTCCACCCAGGCCAACGTGCTCGTCACGCCGATGAGGCGCCACACCGGCGAGGACGTGGTGCCGAAGTTGCCGAAGAGGCCGCCGCCGGAGTCACCACCCGCCACGTTGCCTTCCAGGTTGCGCGGGATGGCCGAGCCGATGACGTTGTCAGCCGCGTTGATCGGGTTGTCGAAGTCGGTGAAGATCACGTTCTCGCTACCGTTCGTGTTCACGTAGTCCGCCACGTTCTCGAAGGCGCGGCGCGTGCCCGCCCCGGCGTTGATGCCCGTGAGGCCCGTGCCCGTAGCACCGTAGCCTACGCTCACCGTTTCGCGGCCCAGTTCCAGCGCGCCGTTGTAGAACGGCACCGCCGCTACGCCCGGATCCGAGGCCAAGCGCAGGAGGCTGAAGTCGTTGTTATTCAGGCCCCAACCGGAGAACGCAATGACCTGGGTCACGGCGATGTTCGTGCCGGTCACGTTAAAGTTCGGGTTCTGCGAAATGTTGCTGGCCACGTGAGCGGCCGTCAGCACCCAGTGCGAACCGCCGCCGAAACCGATGTACGTACCGGAGCCCAGGCCGCCGGTCACGTTGACGCGGCCGACCGAAGAGAACGGCGCATTGTTATCGAGCGTGGTGTAGAGCGAGTCCGCACGGTCGTGGCGGATGGTCGAACCAAACGAGACAGCAGTGGCTACACAGGCCAAGGCAAACAAAGTGAAACGCATAGGATTCAGTCCTCAAGCGACCGAGGTCGCGCGAATACCGCCAAGAATACAGCAAGGGGAGTGGTGTTTAACCCGCTATTAATACGGTGTTCGCCGAAATTCCTAGGGAAAACTCGTACTATTCCCACTCACCCATCAGCCCCCACTTGTGGGCGGTGACGGCGCGAATGGCGACGAGAGTGCCGGGTTCGACCTCCCGGGCCGGGAAGTGGACCATACGGAAATCGCGGCTGTAGCCCTGCAGAAGGGCCTTGTTCTTGGGCGACGGCCCTTCGACCATCACTTCCATCGTGCGGCCGACTTGCGCTTCGTTCCGGGCAATCTGAATCTCGGTTTGCACGCGGATGAGCTCATCCAGGCGGGCGCTGGCCACCTTGTCATCCACTTGCTCCATCAGGGCCCCGGGGGTGTTGGGGCGAGGCGAGTACTTAAACATGAATGCCCCGTCGAACTGGAATCGCCGCACCGCCGCCAGCGTGCCTTCAAACTCCTCGTCGGTCTCGCCAGGGAAGCCCACAATCAAGTCCGTGGTCAGGCCGATGTCGGGCACGGCCGCACGCAGGTTTTCCAAGATGGTGGCGTAGCTCTCTACCGTGTACACCCGGCGCATGCGGCGGAGCAAGTCGTCGTGCCCGGCCTGGAGCGGCATGTGGCAATGCTCCATCACCGGTTCCACATCACGGATCGCTTCGATGAGGTCAGATTTGAAGTCACGCGGGTACGGCGAGGTGTAGCGAATGCGCTGCAAGCCGGGAATGCCGCTCAGAATGCGCAAGAGCTGCGCAAACGTGACGCGGCCTTCTTCCAGACCCTTGCCGTAGCTGTTCACGGTCTGGCCAAGGAGCGTGATCTCCCGAGTCCCCTGCGCCACCAGCCCGCGCACTTCGCGGACGATATCTTCGGTGGGTCGGCTGCGTTCGCGGCCACGGGTGGCGGGGACGATGCAGTAAGTGCAGAACTTGTCGCACCCGTACTGAATCGGTACAAATGACTTGAGCTTCGCTTGCCGCCCCACGGCACGTTGGGGCACATCGGTGACAATAGCGCCCTTGCGTTCGGGGAGGTCCAGCCGCTTTTGGAAGCGACGGGTTTGCAGGGCTTCTTCGACGAGGGCCGGGATGCGGATGACCTGCGCCGTGCCCACCACAAAGTCTACGTGGGGCGCGCGCTTACGAATCTCATCGGCCCGGACCTGCGCCATGCACCCGGCCACCCCGATGACGAGGTCCGGGCGGGCGTCTTTGATCATCTTGAGCTCGCCGAGGAAGGAGAACGCCTTGTCCTCGGGCTTCTTGCGCACGCTACAGGTGTTGAGGATGACGAGGTGCGCTTCGCGGGGCGAGGTGGCCGGGGTGAACCCAATGGATTCCAAACCCAGAGCGATCTGCTCACTATCTTCCTCGTTCATTTGGCACCCCCAGGTCTGCACGTAGTACGTGCCTCGCTGAAGCGAGCCACCCGGGCGGGCCGGCAAAACGGAGGGGGAAAGCGAAATCAGACTCATAAGGAGGAAGCAGGCGGGCCGTCAAGATACCCGTTTCGTAGGTTCAATGAGAGGACGATCAGGGTCCGGAACGTATACTCAACTGTTGTGCCGGTCTCTACACTGAACCGACTTTCCATTATCTTCTCGGCGCTCGGCCTTTTTGTGGCCGGATACCTGACGCTTAGCCACTTCCAAGCGAAGGATGTGTTCTGCGGCGGAACCTCAAGCTGCGAAGACGTTCTCAATAGCCCGGCGGCCAAGATCGGCGGGATCCCTACGGCTGCATTTGGCCTGGCGGCCTATGTTGTCTTGCTGCTCTTGGCCTTCCTTCGCACCACTAAGGTGGGGGCGGAGTTTAGCAAGCTGTCGAAAGTGGGATTTGCCATCTCAGCGGTGGGCTTCCTGACCAGTGTGGGCCTCATCTATTACGCCTTGGCCACCATTGGCGCCCAGTGCTATTGGTGTATGGCTTCGGCCTTCCTCATGACCGTGCTTTTTGCTCTCCACGCCGCGATGGTGAAGGCCGACGCACCGGAAGAGCCCGATAAGGCCGGCATGCCCCTGGCGGTGGGCGGAGCGATGCTGGCAATTGCGGCCTCATTTATCATGCTCAATGTGGATGCAGGCAAGGCCCCGCCTTCGGGGACTCGCATTACCGGTGTTACGGAAGCGCAGAAGCGACTCTACATTCCGGCCGCTGCTCGGATGAAGGGTGACGAGAATGCCAAGATCACCGTCGTCGAGTACATGGACGTGAACTGCCCGCCTTGCCGGCTGGCGGCGCCCATGGTCGAAGAATTGATTGCCAGCTACGGCGGCAAAGTGCGCTTGGGCATCAAGCACGCTCCCCAACCGATTCCGGGTCACGAGACGAGCCCGAACGCCGCTTCGCTGCTTACCGTGGCCGAATCCAAGGGCAAGTTCTGGGAGCTCTACGATCTGATGATGGACCCCAAGAACGAGACCACGGTGAAGAGCAAGGAAGGCCTGAAGGCGCTGGGCAAGGAAGTCGGACTGACCGAAGCCGAGGTGAACAAGGGCGTGGATACGCCGGATGAGTTCGTGATGAATACGTTGAGCCAAGACCTCGACCAGTTCATGAGCCTCAACCCGCCGGGGACGCCGCTCTTCCTGATCGTGGCGGATGGCAAGGACCTGCGCCACGTGGGGCCGGGGCAACTGGGCAAGGTGCTGGAGTCGGCGGAGTATGCCGACCTCCTCAAGTAAATCCAAGCGATGACGCCAAAGCGAGGGGCTCCCGTTTGTGTGGCCATGTCCGGCGGTGTGGATAGCGCCGTCGTCGCGTACCTGCTTAAGAAGCGCGGGTACGACGTGGTGGGCATCACCATGCAAATCTGGCAAGAGAGCCAGCGGGACCCTCGCCACGCCGGCTGTTGCAGCCTGGGCGCGGTGGAAGACGCCCGGCGCTCGGCCCGGATGCTAGACATCCCGCATTACGTCATCAACTTCAAGGATCAGTTCAAGCAGACCGTCATTGACGAGTTCGTGCGCGAATATGCGGCGGGCCGCACGCCCAATCCGTGCGTGACCTGCAACAAGAAGGTGAAGTTCGAGGCGATGCTCCAGAAGAGTCAGGAGCTCGGCTGCGAGGCTCTTGCCACTGGCCACTACGCTCGGCTCCGCCGTGACCCCAAGACCGGCCTGATGCGCCTGATGCGCGCCCGGGGGATTGCCAAGGACCAGAGCTACGTGCTGTACGGGTTCACCCAGGCGCAGATGGAAGGTTGCTACTTCCCGCTCGGCGAGATGCCGGACAAGGCCGAGACCCGGCGACTGGCCCGTGAAGCTGGCCTGCCCGTGGCCGACAAGCCGGACAGCCAAGAGATCTGCTTTGTGAGTGAAGCCGGCGGTTACCGCGAGTTCTTGCGGAAGTCGCGGCCGGATATGTTTGAAGAAGGCGAGCTCATCACTGTGGGGGGCGAACGCCTGGGCACCCACCAGGGTGTGGCGGATTTCACCGTGGGTCAGCGCCGGGGCTTGGGTGTGGCCAAGGGCAAGCCGCTCTACGTCATCGAGATTCAGCCCGACCAGAACCGCGTGGTGGTGGGCACGGATGAAGACCTCAAGCTCACGCATGTGCGGGTGCCTGCGTGGCACTGGACCTCCGTGGCGCCGACAAACGAACCCCTGCGCGTGCAGGCGAAAATCCGGTACAACATGGCTCCTCAACCGGCGACCCTCCGGGTCGAAGACGGTACCGCGACCCTGACCTTTGATCAGCCGGTCCGGGCGGTCACACCGGGTCAGATTGCCGTGGCGTACCGGGGCGAGACGGTCATTGGGGGAGGGAACATCGAATGACAGTAGAAACCGGACTTCTCATCACGATCGTGATCTTGGGGGCCGGCATGGTGATCGGGGTGGTGATGCTCACCCGCACCATTGGTCTGCTTCGCAAAGAGGTGAACCAGCTTCAAAATCGCATTGCGCGGCAAGATGCCGATCTCACCGCGCTGCAAGCCCAACTGACCGAGTTCAAGCAATCTCGCCAAGCTGTGGGCGCGCACGATCCGATTGTTGCGGCCCTCGAAGGATTGGCAGAGTTTCAAAAGAGAGGGGCCGTCGGCACCGCTATTCATGTCGGTATGGGCCTAATTCGGGCATACTGGAAACCAAAGCGCCGCGCGATCTCCACTACGGCGAAAGTGAAGGCACTCGGAGAAAAAGATGAATCATCAAGACGATAAGAACGCACTCGTTTACCTGCTGGCCGGTTTCGGCCTCGGCGCTCTCATCGGTGCCGTCGCGGGCTTGCTCTTTGCGCCGAAGGCGGGCGAAGAAACGCGCCACGAACTGGCCGACCGCATGAAGGAACTGAAGAGCAAGACGGAAGATTACGTGGCTGAGCAGCGCGCCAAGCGCCGCTCGCTGACGGGTGAACCGGACGAAGCGGGAGCCTAAGGACTCCTTCCTTTTGTGAACAAGCCGGCCGTGGGAGGATGGCGACTCGCCCTGTGGGGCGTGATCGTGCTTGCCGCGGCCTGGTTTCTTTATTCTGTCCGCGCGATTCTGCCGCCCTTCCTTTTGGGTTGGGTCATTGCCATTGTCTTGGAGCCAGCCGTGCGCTGGCTTCGGTTGCGCGGCATGCCGCGCATGGCCGCCGTGCTTTTGCTCACGGTGGTGTTTTTCGGCCTCGCGACGCTGGTGGTCGTCAAAGTCAGCCCCATTGTGGCCGGGCAGATTTCGTCCGTTCGCGACCAACTCGTGCGCGTGACGCAGGGCCTCGCCGAAGGCGACCAGAAAGCCAACATCTACACCAATTGGAACCCGGCGGTGCGGGCGGCGCCCGATGGAGCCAGTGCCATGGTGGACGATCTACTGAGCCGCTATGGCGACCAACTGACGCGGGCGGGCTTGCCCTCGAACCGGCAAGCCATCGTCGAGCAGTACGTCGAGCCCCAGCGTGAAAACCTCGTCAAGGCCTTGCAGGGCTTTGTCAACGGTTTCTTCGGCATTGTGGCGGGGGCGGCGCAGAGCGTCTTGTTGCTCGCCATCACGCCCTTGATCGTCTTTTATTTGCTCAACGATATGGACCGGATGGGCAAACGGGCAGCCACCTGGATACCCGTCAGTATCCGCAAAGAAACGCTCAGCCTCATTGGCGAAGTCAGCGGGGTGTTCCGGTCGTATTTGCGCGGCATCTCGCTGCTCGTGCTCATGTATTCGGCGGCGGCGGCATTGCTCTTGGGCATCCTGGGCGTGCCGTTCTTCATCATTCTCGCGGCGCTGGCAGGCTTGCTCTATCTCATCCCGATGTTCGGGAGCCTCATCAGCACGGTGCTCATCTTTGTGGTGTGCTTGGTAAGCGGCCAGAGCGGCCCGGCGTGGACGTCGTTCGGTTCGCCCATCATGTACGCGATCATCTGTACGGTGGCGTTCTCACTGCTGTCGAGCTTCGTGTTCGACCAGATCATCGTGCCGCAGGTCATCGGCGGCGCGGTGGAACTCCACCCCTTGTTCAGCATCTTCGTCATCACGGCGGCGGGCGCCCTGTTTGGGGTGCCGGGGATGCTGTTGGCCTTCCCCGTAGCGGGTTCGGCCAAGGTGATCTTGGATCGGTTGCTCCGGGTGGTCAGTCAGCCCCCACCGGCCCTGGCAGGCTTGCCAAGTGTGCCGATGCGGCACCGAGTTTCGGAAGATTAACCCGGTCGGCTTCGTTCGGGCACCGCAAATCGCCGCGCCAGGTCGCTAGCGGTGAGCTCTAGCTTGCGCCGACCCGAGGGGAGCACCAGGTTCCACCGGATGGGCGTGACTTCAAACTCCCAATCGGCCTCGCTTTCTCGCCACATCACAAACAGGCGTTCGCCATCAAAGTCCATGCCTTTAAGCTGGCTCACCAGCCCCATATGGCGGCGTAGCCATCCCCGGAACTGAATCCGGTCTGGCGTAATCCGCAGGGTGCCGCTCCGGCGATGGCCATCCTTCACCCACACCGCGCGCCCGCTCCAGCACAAGGCATTGGCCTCGCCATCCAGCCCCAATTCACCTTGGCCGTAGGCAAGCCGCAGGGCATCGTTGAAGAGTTCTTCCAGGTCGTCTTCCTCTTCGGCCGTGGGCAGATCCCGGGCGATACGGTGCCACGTGCCTAGGTCGTGGATTTGCCCGAGATGCTCGGCAATGGGGTTGGATTCGGCCCGCACGAGCTTCAGCCCTTGCGGAGTGGTGTCGAACTCCACGTCTCCGCTGCGGCACACCAAGCCGGGGTTGGCGGTGGTCTGCCCCACGGCCACCCACGGCACAATATCCTTGCGCAGGGCACGCAGAGAGTAGCCACGCTCGTAGCCGCTCCCGGTGAGTGGCGAAAGAAGGGTGAAGTATCCGTTCTCCGTGTGGCCCCGGGCATCACACTTGGGGCACATGCCGTTGCCCAGCCCCATCTCGCCGGTAGCGGCGAGTTCGGCCCATTCGCGCATCGTCCAGGCGTCTCCGTCTGGTCCGAGTTGCCAGGTCTTGTCGGCGGCAGGGGCCAGCGCTTGGTCGCAGTCTTCGCAGATGAAGAGTTCTCGCTCGGTCAGGGTGCCCGTGTCCGGCTGGGCATGGCACCAGGCGCACTTCCATCCCGTTTTGGTCTTGATCAGCAACCCACGGTCACACTCGGGACAGGCGGGGCGGCGTTTGCTCGTGGTGCGGTGTCGCAGAACTCCGGTTTGGCAAGCCGGGCACATGCCTTCTCGGGCCTGGTACGCCGACCAGCGCCCGGCCAAGCACACCGGGCAAGTGTTGGCCTTGGCGGGCTTGGGGTCTTCCAGAACATCACCGCACGCGGGGCACTCGCGCCGAGCAAACTTCAAATCCTGCAACGCGACCCGGATGGCGTCCAGATGCCGCCAAGTGGGAAGGGATGGAGGCACCGATTCGAAGGCCCAAGCGGATCGAGCCTGCATGGCATTGACGGGACGCACCGCCGGGTCTAGGGCCCGCCATGGGGTCAGGGCATCAGGGCCGGTCGGCGGGTGCAGGCCATCGAGGAGCGCGGCAAGCGCAAAGAGGTCGCGGGACGGCAGGTGCATCCGGCGGCGGTCGCGGCCTTCTGGCGTCGGGTCGGTCAGGTCGTCTTGATCAAGCCGGTCGGCCAGCCAGTTGCGGGCTACGCCCATTCCGCCCAGCCACGGACGTCCATCTTCATCCAAGAAGACAGCCCGGGGCGTCACATCCCCGTGTATCCAGCCGTGCGCGTGCCACTGCTCAATGATGAGGAGGAGGCGTTGCGCCCAGCGGTCCCGTTCAAGGGTGTCGAGTGTAACGGACGTTTCGTCGAGCCGCACGGCCCCGGGGATGGCGTCCGTCACCCACCATAAAGTGCCACCCTCAAAACCCACCCATTCGGCCCCCAGCCAAGGGATGCCCAGGCGCGGGGGCACGGCCAGCAAAGCGCGCCGTACCAGGTGGGCTAGCATGCGCCGCTCGTCTGTTCCGAGGCCCTTGGTTGCGGTCTCAGCGAGGCACCACGCCCACTTCTCCGCCCCCGTGGCCACCTCTTGCGCCAAGAAAACCGGATGCACAGGGTCCGCCCATTTGAGTTCCCCCCGCAGGTAGCGGCCATCGGCCATGGGGGTCATCGGGGCCAGAAGGGAAGGCGGCTGACTCACAGACGTTCTTAGTAACAAGATACACTTTTCTCTATGCTCACCTCTTGGGTTTTGGCCGGTACCCTGCTTTATGCGGCCCCGCAAGGGACGACGCACGACTACACCCTCAAGGCCACGTTCGATGGTTTCTTGCCGATTCTAGGCGGCAACACCGGCGTGGTGGAAACCAACATGGTGGTGCGGGTGGACGGCCTGACGAACGGCAGCGAGACCCTGAAGGCCGCCAGCGAGATCACCGCCTTCGATATCGCCTTCAACGGCGCCAAGCTGCCCCTGGGGCTGGAAAGTGTGCAGGAATTCTTCCCGCGCACCACGATTGAGTTCTCCCCGGCGGGTCGCATTAGCAAGACCAACGCGCCCGACCTCACCCTGCCCGTGCGCCTGCCGGGCCTGGACGCCAAGCGCTTCCCGGACATCACCTACGTCCCCATCGAATTCGATGCGAAAACGGCGGAGGTGGCGCAGGAGTGGACCTTCGAGCGCACGTTTGATGGCGCGCCGATGGTCTACCGTTGCCGCTTGGAGAGCCTGACGGCCACCCACGCCGTGGTCTCCGTGAACATCGCCCAGGAACTGAACTACCTGGAGAACGAAGCCCTGGAAGTGGTGAAGGAAGAGAAGGATGCCTATAGCCGTGTAAAGGCCAAGCTCACGGGCTCGGGGCAGGTGATTTTTGAGCGCGAAGCCGGGGCCGTGGCCCGGGTAGTGATGACGAACGACTCGGCAAGCCAAGTCACAAACATCAAGACCGGTGAGACGATTGAGCGCAAGCTCAAAACGACCTTTGTGGTGGACCGCAAGGGCGCCAAGCTGCCAGAAGCGGGAGTGATCCAGGCCAAGGTGCGCGAAGTGTCCATTTGGGATCGCGTGCGTTCTAGCGCCGCGACCGCGCCGGCCCTGGCCAGCGTGTGGTGGCAAAAGATCAAGCCGAACCTGGCCATGAACGCGCAGGAAGCGTGGCAACGCACCTTCCGCTGGGCCTTGGAATTGTGGCAGCGCGTGGGTCCGGGGGCGTGAACGCCGCTGAGCGCGCCGCCTGGCTGCGTGACGAACTCCATCGCCATAACCGCCTCTATTACGTCGACAACGCGCCGGAGATCAGTGACACCGAGTACGACCGGCTCCTCCGCGAACTGAGCGACCTCGAGACGGCCCATCCGGAGTTACTGACGCCCGACAGCCCCACCCAAACCGTGGGGGTCGCGCCCGTGGCGGCGTTTGGTGAAGTGCGGCACCGGGTTCCGATGCTCTCGCTGGACAACGCCTTTGACGAAGCCGAACTCCAGGCTTTCGACCAGCGGGTTCGGAGGTTCTTGGCGCAAGACGAGCCTGTGCGATACGTGGTGGAACTCAAGCTGGACGGGGTGAGCCTGAGCCTAACCTACGAAGATGGTCTGCTCACCCAGGCCGCCACCCGCGGGGATGGCACCACCGGCGAAATGGTGACGGCCAACGCCCGCACGGTGCGCGGCGTGCCCCTGCGCCTGGCCGGAGCGGCCCCGGGATTGATCGAAATTCGTGGGGAAGTCTTGATGACCCGCGCCGACTTTGCCCGGCTAAACGATGAGAAGCTGGCCCGCGGAGAAACACCCTTTGTAAACCCGCGCAACGCCGCCAGCGGGGGGCTGCGCCAACTCGATAGCCGCCTGACCCGAGAGCGGCGGTTGCGGTTCTTTGGCTACACCTTCGGGGCCATTGAGGGGCCGGCGGTGCCGGAAGACCAAGGCGCGCGCCTGGCCTGGCTACGCGAAATGGGGGTGCCGGTGGCCGCCCACGCCGAGGAGTGCCCGGACATTGAGGCCGTCATCCAGGCCATTGCCCGTGTGCAGGCGCAGCGGCCTGACTTGCCGTTCGACATTGACGGTGTGGTCATCAAGGTCGCCGATGGCGCCCTGCGAGAACGCCTGGGCGACACCGCCCGGGGACCGCGCTGGGCGATTGCTTACAAGTTTCCGGCCGAGCAGGCCATGACCCGCATGCACGCCATCACTTGGCAAGTGGGGCGGACCGGTTTGGTGGTGCCCGTGGCCGAACTCGACCCGATTTATGTGGGCGGCGTCACCATCAGCCGCGCGACCCTGCACAACCCCAGCGAACTCCGCCGCAAGGACGTCCGCGTGGGTGACACCGTGATTGTCCAGCGGGCGGGGGACGTCATCCCCGAGGTCGTGGGGCCGGTGCTCGAACGTCGCCCGGAGGGCACCGAACCTGTGCCCGTGCCAACGGAGTGCCCGGTGTGCGGCACGCCTTTGCTTTACGGGGAAGGGGACATCCTGCTGCGCTGCTCTAACAAGCGGGCATGCCCGGCCCAGCTCTTGGCGGGCATCATCCACTTCGTTTCGCGCGGCGCGATGGACATTGCGGGCCTGGGCGAAAAGCAGATTCAATTCTTCCTGGACAAGGGATGGATCAGCGACATTCCCAGCCTCTACGAACTCGGCCGGCACCGCGAGGCGATGGTGAACGAACCCGGCCTGGGCCAGCAGAGCGTGGACAATATCCTGGCGGCGATTGAGGAGAGCAAGACGCGGCCGTTGTCGCGGGTCATCATCGGCCTGGGTATCCGGTTTGTGGGGGAGAAGACTTCGATCGACCTCGCCACGGCCTTCGGTAATCTCGACGCCTTGGCCGTGGCCGACGAGGCACGTCTTCAAGCGGTGCCCGACATCGGGGAGCGCACGGCCGCCGAGATTGTCACCTGGTTTGCCGACGACGAGAACCAGACGTTGCTGGAACGGCTGAAAGCCCACGTCAACCCCACTCTGGCCGACCTGGAGCCCCTGGGCGACCAGTTTGCCGGGCAGACCGTGGTCTTCACCGGCAAGCTCGAGACCATGACCCGCGAGGAAGCCGAAGCCTATGTGCGGCGGCACGGGGGCACTCCCGCCGGGAGCGTGAGCAAGAAGACGAACCTGGTGGTCTACGGGCCGGGGGCGGGGAGCAAGCTGGCCAAGGCCGAGCAACTGGGCGTGCCGCTGATGACCGAAGCCGAATTCTGCGAGCAGTACCGCCCGCTCGAATCGCCGTGACAGTTATTAAGCTTGTGCCCGGGTCGCTGGACTTGCCGCAGTGCGTGACGAGCGGCATGGTGTTCCGGTGGACGGAAACCGCCCCCGGGGAGTGGCACGGCGCGGATGGTCCGCACGAGTGGCGGCTGCACTGGCACCCGGACCGCATCGAGCTCTTTCACGGCGATGCCGACGCCCTGCGCTCGTTGCTCCGCCTGGACGAAGATTTGGAGGCGGTGCGCCAAGCCATTGCCGCCGCCGACCCCGACCTCGCCGCTTGCTGGGACGCTCGGCCGGGATTTCGTCTGCTTCGTCCCCTCGACCCGGTGGAGGCCACCATCGGCTTCCTCTGCACCAGCAACAACAGTCTCCACCGCATTGTGCCGATGGTGCGCTGGCTGGCCGCCCGCACCCCCGGGCATGCCTTCCCGGACCTGGATATCATCGCCAGCCTCTCCGAACACGAGTTGAGAGAAGCCCGCTTCGGCTACCGCGCCGTCACTATCCCCCGCGCCGCCGCCCAACTGGCCGCTGATGGAGGCCGCGCCCATCTCCTCAACCTCCGGCAAGCCCCCTACGAGGAAGCCAAGGCGTACCTCCTCACCCTGCCCGGGGTGGGGCCGAAGTTGGCCGATTGCATCGCGCTCTTTGCCCTGCACCACACCGCCGCCGTGCCCGTGGATACTCACGTGTGGCAGCAAGCGGTTCGCCGCTATTTCCCCGAATGGGCCGGTCAATCGCTGACCCCCGCCCGCATGAACCAGGTGGGAGATGCCCTACGGAACCGCTTTGGCATTCACGCGGCTTGGGCACAGCAGTTACTCTTTCAGGAGAACCTGCGCCCCGCTTGAACGTACAATATCTGTATGTCCCTCACCGCTCTGGTTCTCGGCGCAATGGCAATGCAGTCGGCGCGCAATTACGGCATTCCGCAGGACTTCATGGAGGTGGACGATTCGCGTCTCACCGAGCTGAGCGGGCTGGGCAGTAGCCCGTTCCAGGACGGCGTGTTCTATGGCCACAACGACAGTGGGGACACGGCGCGGTTCTTCCGCATGAGCCGCGAGGGCCGTATTACGGCCACCTTCACCCTCACGGGTGCGACGGCCAAGGACTGGGAAGATATGGCGGTGGTGAACATTGCCGGGCGCGCGTGGGTGTATCTGGCCGACATCGGCGACAACAACCGGCAGCGCGCAGACGTGGTGATCTATCGCACCCGCGAACCCGAAGCCGGGGTGGCCTCTCGCACCCTCACTTTTGAGACTTATCGCTTGAAGTACCCTGACGGCCCGCGAGACGCCGAGGCGTTCTTGGTGGACCCGCGCAACGGCGATTTCTACATCGTGAGCAAGGCCGCGACCGGGAGTGCGGTGTATCACTTGCCCGCACCGGCCCGGAGCGGCGGCTATCGCCTGACCAAGCTCGGGGATTTGCCCATCGCCACGGGTGGTCTGGGTGGAAACCTGGTGACCGCCGCCGACTGGAGTCCCGACGGCAAGTACGTGGTGGTGCGCACCTACTCCGGCGCCCGCGAATACCCCGTACCCGCCAACCGACGCGACTGGTTTAAGCAGCCGCACGTCACTGTAGAACTGCCGGTGGAGAAGCAAGGCGAGGCCATTTGCTACAACCGATCCTCCAATGCGCTGATCTCAGGGAGCGAGGGCCGACCCGCTCTGTTTGCCATCATTCCCCTGGAACCCTGATTTCTTGCGCTGAATGGCGCAAGAATCATGGCCTTAGGCGCGGTTCTCAGGGAAAAAAGGGTCCCTTGGTCTGGGTCCGGAGGGTCGGAGGTGGGGAAAAGTCGGTGCACCGCCAACAAACCAGGGGGTAGCGTCTTTTCGCTCGGGCGGCGTTTCTGCGTAGCTCGAACCACCCAGTTATGCGGCGTGAACTTACATTCGTCGGGGTCCTCGTGGCCCTTGCGATGATAGAAAGTGCAGATGCGAACGGCAAGCTCATGCCGAACGTGTTTGCCGAAAGAATTACTTATTCGGTGCCCACCCAGGCGGCAGCGCCCGCCCCCAATACCTATGTGCTGGATGACAGTCTGCCCGTGGGCAAGATTGTGGATGGCGGTGGTGGCGTTCCGGGTTTTGTGGAGCGCACCGTGGCCCGGCTTTGGGTCGAAGGTGAACTCAAGTCCGAAACCGTGGTGGCGGAGCGCGAAATTCCGGCCATTCCCGGAAGCAAGCGCATCTCCTCGATTGGCTTTGATGTGCCGCACAAGCAACTGACGCTGGCGCGCACAATGACCGTGGAATCCACGGCCTACACCCCCGATGCCGGCCTGGGCAGCCGCGCCACGTTCCGGACGGCCACCGGCCGCCGCGCCGAGTTCGGCGTGATTGCGGTGGACCCGCGCGTCATCCCGCTGAACACCTTGGTGTTTGTCGAAGGTTACGGCCTGGCCCTAGCCTGCGATACCGGCGGCGCCATCAAAGGGAATAAGATCGACGTGTGCGTCACGACGAATCGAACCGCCCGCATCTGGGGACGTCGAAACGTTCGGATTCACGTCTTCAAGGAACGGATCACGCGGTAATCGCGCCCGTATCTGAACGGCTTCGTCGGTTCGGCATCCGAGCCGACAAAGCCCTTGGCCAGCACTTCTTGGTCTCGGAAGGGGCCGTCCGCCGCATCACCGAGAGCGTGGCGGACATGGCGGGCATTCTTGAAGTTGGCCCCGGCCCCGGCGCCATCACCCTCCCGCTGAGCCTCGCCCACCCCGTTCTGGCCATCGAGCTTGATGAACGCTGGCGTGATCTCCTCGCGCACTATTGCCCCGATGTCGAGGTGATCTACCAAGATGCTTTGCAGGCCGACCTGGCCACGCATCTGGAGGCTCTTCCCGCCCCCCGCGCCATCGTCAGCAACATGCCGTACAACATCACCGGGCCGCTGCTGGCCGCTTTCTCGGCCCAGGCCGGGCGGGTGGAACGCCTGGTGCTGATGATGCAGAAGGAGGTGGCCGACCGGATCATCGCCCCGGCGGGTGATGCGAAGCGCGGTGCACTCTCGGTGGTGATGCAAGCTCAATTCGCCGTGAAGTGGCAACAAACGGTGCCGCCGGGGGCCTTTGCGCCGCCCCCCAAGGTGCAAAGCGCGGTGCTGGAGTTCACGCCCCGGGCGGTGCTGCCAGCGGGGTGGGCGGAGTTCGTCCACGCCAGTTTCCGGCAACCGCGTAAGACGCTCGCCAATAACTTAAGAGAACGCGGCGGCGCGGCGCTCATTGATTCGGCGGGCCTGGCAGCCTCCATCCGCCCGCACCAACTCACTGAAGCGGAGTGGCAAACACTATGGAGTCACTCGAAAGCCAACTGAAAGCCAAGGCCCGTGAGCTAGGGTTTGGGCTGGTGGGGATCACCGATGCGGCGCCCCCGCTGAGCTACGAGGCGTACCGGCAATGGGTAGCTGACGGACACCATGGCACGATGAGCTACATGGCCCGATCCCATGAACTGCGGGCCGACCTGAACATCCTGCTCCCCGGCGTGCAGAGCGTGGTGGCGGTGGGCGCGTTCTACCGGCAACCCGAGGAACTCCCCGCCGATCACCCGAAGATTGCCCGCTACGCTCTGGGGCGCGATTACCACAAGGTGCTTCGGGGCCGCCTGCGCATGCTGGACCGCTGGCTGCACGCGGAAGAAGGGCAGGGGCGGATCTGCGTGGACAGCGCCCCAGTGCTGGAGCGGGAATACGCCCACCGGGCGGGCCTGGGATGGTACGGCAAGAACACGATGCTGATCAACACCCACGCGGGGAGTTGGTTTGTCATCGGTCTGCTTCTCAGCACGCGCAAGTTGGCCCCCGATGCCCCCGCCCAGGGGGGCTGTGGCACCTGCCACGCCTGCATTGACGCGTGCCCCACCGGGGCCATTGTGCATCAGAACGGGCGGTGGCAAGTGGATGCCCGCGAATGCATTAGCTATCTCACCATTGAGCACCGGGGCGAGATTGACCCCGACCGGGAGGCCAAGTTGGATGACTGGGTGTTTGGGTGCGATGTGTGCCAGGAGGTCTGCCCCTTCAACACCGTCCGCCCGCACCAGCCCGGGCGCGCCCCGGTGCTGACGATGGAAGACTTCCGGGCCCGCACCTGGCCTCCGGTGGAGGAGCTTGCGAACCTCTCCCCGGAAGCCTGGGACACTCTCACCGCCGGATCGCCGGTGCGCCGCGCGGGCTACGACGGCTTACGACGTCACGCTCGCCGGGTGCTCCGTACGCGCATTTGAACGGTGCGCCACGGCGTCCGCGTACATCGCTTCGTAGGCTTGCGCGCTGGATGACCAGGAGAAGTCCTGCGTCATGCAGGTGTGCACCAGCTTTTGCCACGTGTCGGGGTCACGGAAGGCGGCAATCGCGCGGGCGGTGGCATCCCCGAATTCTTCCGCTGTGCGCTCGGTGAAGACGAAGCCTGTTTCGCCCTCCTTCACCGTGTCGGCCAGGCCGCCGGTTTGGCGGACCACCGGCACCGTGCCGTAGCGCATAGCGAACATCTGGCCGAGGCCGCAGGGCTCGAAGGCGCTGGGCATCAAGAAGATATCGCACCCGCCGTAGATTCTTTGGGCAAGGGACACGTCAAAAGCTTCCACAAATCGCACGCGTCCGGGATATTGAGCTTCCAGACGGCGAAGCTCGCCAGCGGACCACGGGTCACCCGTGCCCAGCACGATCCAGCGCGCCCCCATGCCCAGAATGCGGTCGGCCGCCCCGATCATGAGATCGAATCCTTTCTGGTTGCTCAAGCGGCTCACCACGCCCAGCAAAGGCGCATTGGTGTCGGGGTCCAAGCCCAGTTCTTCCATCAGTTGCGTGCGGCTGGCCGCCTTGCCACTGAGATCATCCACCGAGAAGTTGACCGGCAGGTCGGGGTCGGTGGCCGGGTTGTGGTGGTGGACGTTGATACCGTTCAGAATCCCGCGCAGTCGGCCTTGGTCATAGAGATAACCCATCAGGCCATCCAGGCGGCAGCCGTACTCGCCGGTTTGGATTTCTTGGGCATAGTTCGGGCTCACCGTATTGACCTGGTCCGCGTAAACGCAACCAGATTTAAGGAAGTTTACGGCTCCGTAGGTCTCCAAAGCGTGCATGTTGTAGAGCGACTTGGGTAGCCCCGCCACTTCCAAGGTATCCGGCCCGAACTCCCCTTGGTACGCCAAGTTGTGGATGGTGATGCAGCTGGCCACGCCTTCCCAGCGCCCGCCTCGCGTCTCGCGCATCAGCACGGGCAAGAAGCCCATGTGCCAGTCGTGGGCGTGCACGATGTCGGGCGTCCACTCGGTGGCCAGGCAGGCTTCTAGAGCCGCTTGGGCAAAGAACAGGTAGGCGTCGCGCCCCGGGGTGTAGACCTCTTCGCTGCGACCGATGCCCGAGAAAAATCCGCAACCCTCGATCAGCCACAGGGTCAGCCCCTCGGCGTGGACCTCGTGGAGGGTGGCCCGCGCCGTCCAGTACGGGTTCATGCGGACTTCGAAATCAATGCTCCGCTGGGGCGACCACCGGTCCAGGATCATCTGGTAGGCGGGCATCACGACCTTGACTTCGTGGCCCCGGGCCTGGAGCGCGAGGGGCAGGGAACCGGCCACATCGGCCAGGCCCCCCACCTTGGCAAAGGGCGCCACTTCGGCGCTGGCAAAGAGAATCCGCATTTAACTGTATGATCGGGACGTTACAACGCCTCGATCAGCACCGCCGTCGCTTCTCCGCCCCCAATACAGGGCGTGGCAATCGCATAGCGACCTCCACGGCGGCGAAGTTCGTGCAGGGCCGTCAGTACCAGGCGGGCTCCGGTCATCCCGATGGGGTGACCGATGGAGACCGCGCCTCCGTTCACGTTTAGCTTTTCGTGCGGGATGCCCACTTCACGGGCGGCGTACATGGCTACCACGGCAAAGGCCTCGTTCACTTCAAAAAGGTCCACGTCGGCGACGGTCAGGCCGTGCTTGTCCAGGAGCTTCTGGATCGCGGCGGCGGGGGCGGTGGTGAACCACTCGGGGGCCTGCGCATGCTGGACATAACCCACCACGCGGCCGATGGCCGTCTTGCCATTGGCTTGGGCCCAGGCTTCGCTGGCCAACACCATGGCGGCCGCGCCGTCATTGATGCTGCTGGCGTTGCCGGCGGTGGTCACGCCTTCCTTGCTGAAGGCGGGGCGAAGCTCAGGAAGCTTGGCCGGGTTGCCGCGGCCCGGTTCCTCGTCGGTGTCCACCATCACCGGGTCACCCTTGCGCTGGGGCACCGCCACCGGCACGATTTCGTCCTTGAATTGGCCCCCGGTTTGGGCGGCCAGGGCGCGGCGGTAACTCTCGGCGCTGTAGGCGTCCAGCTCTTCTCGCGAGAAAGAAAACTCGGTGGCGCAGGCGTCGCCGCAAGTGCCCATGTGGACGTTCTTGTAAGGATCCCACAGACCGTCATTGATCATCAAGTCAATCATCGTGCCGTTGCCCATGCGGTAGCCGGCGCGGGCCTGGGGCAGGGCGTAGGGGGCGTTGGTCATGCTTTCCATGCCGCCGGCCACCACCACTTGGGCGTCACCCAGCGCGATGGCTTGCGCGGCCATCATCACCGCCTTCATGCCGCTACCGCACACCTTGTTGATGGTGGTGCAGGGCACGGATTGGGGCAGACCGGCGCCGAGGGCCGCCTGACGGGCGGGGGCCTGGCCGATGGCGGCCGAAAGCACGTTGCCCATCAAAACTTCATCCACCTGACCGGCATCCACTCCGGCAGCGGCGAGGGCGCCCTGGATGGCCGTGGCGCCCAACTGGGGAGCCGTGAGGCTACCAAGAGCCCCTTGAAAGGCACCGATGGGGGTGCGAACGCCACTGAGGATGACCACGTTGTCCATGGCCTAGAGTATGCCGGAACTTAGGAGCCTTCTTCGGGTCCGGCGGGGGTTTCGGACTTGCCCTTTTGCAAGCGGCGATTGAGGCCCCGCGACACGTACTCCGTTTCCTTGAGCCCGAACGCCTTACAGATGAAGTAGTACGCCCAGGCGTAGAGCAGCGCCAGGAACCCGGTGCTCGCCAGCACCCCCAGCTTGCCCCCGGAGGTGGTGAGGGCAGGGAATTGCCAAATCAGCGCCGCCAGGGCCGCCGCCGGGATGGCCATGGCCACCAGCGTTTGCGCTTGCACCTTCAGGATGCCCTTGATGTCCATGCTGGGGGCGATCTTCTTGGCCCCGCCGATGAGCAGGATGGCCAGGAGCACCGCCGCGAGGCTGCCCGCCAGCACCAGGTTATCGTAGCTGCCGCCCTGGCGGGCCACCAGGTAGCCGCCCGCGCCAAAGGCCGCCGTGGCAATGGTGCCGTAGATGATGGGCGTGACCGACCGCTGCGCGGCATAGAACCCGCGCATGATGATCGGCTGCATGCACCACGCCGGGATGCCAATGGCAAACATGCGCAGGCCGGTGGCGGTGAGATCGGTGTTCTCGGGCTTCCAGTTGCCGTGCTCAAAGAGCGAGCGGATGATCTCGTGCGGCATGGCCAAGAACAGGCCAGCGAACGGCACCGAGAGGAAAATCGCCAGCCGCAGTGACTTGGCCAGTTGATCATCAAAGAGGTCTTGCCGCTTCTGGGCCAGGAACTGGGCCAGGGCCGGGAAGGCGGCAATGGCAAGGCTTTGGCCGAAGATGCCGAGCGGCACCTGCATCAGCGTGTTGCCGTACTTGATGGCGGTGTTGATGCCGTCGCTCTTATAAAGCGTGCCGAAGTTCTGGATGAGCAAGGCAAACACCCCGGGGAGAGAAAGCCCGAGCACTACCGGGGCCATGAGCCGGAACACCTTGCGCACGCCTTCGTGTTTGAAATCGAGGCAGGGCCGGAACGGCACCCCCATCCGGCGCAGCACCCACAGCGGCACAAAAATGTTGCCGATGAATGCCCCCGCCAATGCCCCCCAGGAGAGGCCGGCGATGCTGGGCGCGGTGAAATTGGCCAGCACCAGCGCACCAAAAATGATGCCGACGTTATAGATGTTCGGGCCGAGGCCGGGGACGGAGAACACCTGCCGCGCGTACAGCGTGCCGAACATCAGGCCGCCAATAAAGAAGGCGTATTGCGCCGGAAGCACGATGCGGCTGAGGTAGGCGACCATCTCCCGGTTGGCGGTGGCCTCCATCGCCACCACATAGGTCAAGGGTTCGGCGAAGATCCAGGCGAGGGTGATGACGACCAGCAGGGCCGCGCTCATGATGCCGAAGAGGCTATTGAACACCCGCCAGGCGTCTTCCTCACGGTTGGTGTGGAAGTACTCGCTGAACACCGGGATGAATGCTGCGCTCAGGGCGCCGCCGGCGATCAGGAAGAAGATGATGTCCGGGATTTGGAACGAGAGGACGTAGGCGTCGGTTTCGGCGCCCATGCCAAAGCGGCCCGAGATCACAGCTTCTCGGATGAGGCCGAGAACTCGGCTGAGCAACAAGCTGGCCGTCATGATCCAGCCCGCCCGAACCACATTCGGGGTTGTCGCGTTGCTCATCGCATGCCTATGATGACAAACGGGAGCCCCGAATAAGGGGACTCCCGTTCAAATCAAGGGCTCGAAGCCGACTTAGATGAATTTTTCGACGAGGTTCTTGATCGCTTCCTTCGGACCCATGCCGACCATGCGGTCAACTTCTTCGCCGCCCTTAAAGACGACGAGGGCCGGGATGCTCATGATGCCGTAGCGGCTGGCGATTTCGCCGTTCTCGTCCACGTCGACCTTAAAGACCTTGGCGCGGCCTTCGAGTTCGGTGGCGACTTCCGCAACGGAACCGGCAATCATGCGGCAAGGGCCGCACCAGGGAGCCCAAAAGTCCACCAGTACGGGCACATCAGAATTCAGAACTTCGGCGTCGAACCGATCGGTGGTCATTGCGAGATTATCAGCCATGGTGATTTATTTCTCCTTACGCCGGTGACGACGCGGATTGACTTCGGGTATACCCTCGACAAGCCGAAAGGCCCTGGTGTAACATCCAGGGTAGATCGGGAGTCGAAGCCAACATGCCAGCGACAAGATTGAATACGATGGCGCGAGTGACCCTTGGGGTTGTGCTCGCGAGTGGAATGGCCGTTACGGCCCTCGCCCAGTCAGGCCCGCAAGCCCGACGAGGCACGGCCGAGTCAAGCCTCGTCGGTGTGGCTCTGTACGATACGGCGCTTCGGGTTGTGAACCTGTACGGTTCGCCGGACGAGATTCAGGGTCTGACCATTGGTCAGGGTGGTGCCGGCGGTGGTCCGGGTAACTCGGCCACGGGTGCCGGTGGCACGACTGCCGCTGGTGGCGGTGGTCAAGCCGTGACGGCCGTGGAAGAAAACCGACCGGGTGTGGGTGGCCTCTACGGCAACCCGTTTGGGAATCAAGGCGAATTTTGGCGCCAAGTGCGCCCCGGCGACGGTGCGAGTGAACAAGAAGCTCGTAGCGGCGGTGCCGGCGGACGACCGGGTGCCGGTGGCCCTGGTGGAACGGGCGGCCCGGGTGGCGGATCCACTTCCGGTGGCGGCGGCGGCACGCAAATCGTGCGCTGGGTGTACAAGCGTGGTTCCAGCCGCTACGCCTTCGTGTTCGACCGGTTCAGCCGAGTCGTGCAGATCGAAGCCGTGGGTATGAACGACAGCAGGCCGCGCACGCGCCGAGCCATCGCTTTCGGTTCGTCCTTCTCGTCGGTCATCAAGGCCTACGTCGAGCCGGACACCTATGAACTGATCGGTGATACTGTGATCGTCCGCTTCCTGGCGAACGACCGCGTGGCCTTCCGAATGCAGCGACTCCGCCCGAACGGCACCCACGTGGTGACCGGTATCGTGGTGGCGGCGTCCGCTCAGTAATCGAATCTCGTAACCTTGTCCGACGACCTCGACCGCATACGCCAGCGTATCGATATTGTCGATCTCGTCGGACAGAAGGTAACGCTCTCGCAAAGGGGCAAGACCTGGAAGGGTCTTTGCCCCTTTCATGATGATAAGAACCCGAGTTTTCAGGTCAATCGAGAGCTCGGGCGATACCGTTGCTGGGCGTGCGGGGCGCAGGGCGACATCTTCAACTGGGTGATGGAAACCCAGCGCCTCACCTTCACCGAGGCCATGCACGAGCTCGCCGCCATGGCGGGGATCAAGCTCACCAAAGGCGCCGAATGTACCACGCCCAGCCAGCGCGAAGCGGAAGATGCCCTGATGGCCCTGGCGCTCAAGTTCTATCGAGAACAGCTAGATAAGGCCAGCCGCGCGTTGGAGTATTGCGATGAGCGTGGACTTGATCGCACCCTGCGCAACTACTGGGAGCTGGGCTATGCGCCTTCGCTGGGTGATGCCCTGGCTCAGCGCATTAAAAAAGAAGGGCTCTCGCTGGCCTTGGCGCAGTCGCTTTCGCTGGTGGATAAGGACGGCGGGGGATCGTACTTTGACCGTTTTCGCGGGCGACTGATGGTGGCAATCCGGGATGAGCGCAGCCGTCTCGTGGGGTTCGGCGGGCGCATTCTGGGCGACGGCCAGCCTAAGTACATCAATTCTGCGGAATCGCCGGTTTTCCAAAAGGGGCGGCTCTTGTACGGCCTGCACCGAGCCAAAGAACCGATGAGCAAGGGCGAACCGGCGGTGCTGGTGGAGGGCTACTTCGACGTGGTGGCTTGTCACCGCGCCGGGCTCACCACCGCCGTCGCGCCGCTGGGTACGAGCCTGACGGAAGACCAAGTGCGTCTGCTTTCCCGGTGGACCAACCAAGTGAATGTGCTCCTGGATGGAGACGAGGCCGGCCTGAAGGCCGCCGAGCGGGCGATGGAGATGCTCATTCCGGCGGGGCTCACCACGCAGATCGTAACGCTCCCTAGTGGAGACGACCCGGATACTATCCTCCGCCGCGAAGGGGCCGACGCCCTTCAAGCCCGGGTCAAAGAAGGAAAGAGTGCTCTCGAATTCCAACTCTGGCTGTTGGAGCGGCGCAAGAGCCCCGAGAGCCGCGAGTTTTGGCAAGAACTCGCCGAGTTGATCGCCAAAAACGCGGACCCGCTGCAGAGCGAGACGTGGATCGAAAAATACGCGCCGCGCTTCCCCGGAGTCCGAGACGCTATGGCCAAGCGCACCGCTTTGCGCGAGATGGTGGCGACTCACCGCCCTGCCCCGGCCGCCCGAGCCCGGCGACGCGAAGCCCCCAAGGCCCCCCGGGGGCGCCGGATGTTCACCGAGCTACATACCGCTGAAATCCGAATTCTAAGCGCTCTCACCGAGGGGCATCTGGTGCCGCAAGCGGACACGGCACTGCGCGAGGCAAGCCTGTGGGAGACGCCGATGGCCGAACAGTTCCGCGCGGCCTATCTGCGCATGGCCCCCGAACGCGCCCCCGATGGGCCCCTCAGCAGTTGGATCCACACCCTGGACGATGAAGATTTCAAGTCGTTCTTGGCGTGGCATGCGGATAAAGCCTCCCTCCTTGACCCCGAAGCCCAGGAAAAGGAAATCGAAGGGGCGATGGAGAGGCTACGCGAGCGGGCGGAGGCACGCCGCCTGCGGGACCAGATGGTGGAACCCGAATGGGACACGGAATCTCTGCGTAAGCTGACTGAGCGAGCCCGGCGTCTGAAGAAGGGCGACGAGGCTAAGAGCGAGACGGACGACGACCTTTTTGCGTAGGTAAGAACGATGACCGCTCCCGAAACCGATGTTTTGCTGTCCACCGGGGACCGGGTATTGCTCCGCTCACTCTATGAAACCCAGCCACTGGCGTTGGTCTTCTTACGGCACTTTGGCTGCACCTTCTGCCGGGAGCATGTAACTGATCTGCGCGGCGAAACCGATCTCAATCTCGCTTTTGTCAGCATGGCGGACCGAGTGGAGAGCGAAGCCTTTCAGCGGAAGATGCAAGTAACCCACCCGTTCATCTGTGACCCCGAAGCGCGGTTGTATGCACTTTTTGGGCTAAAACGTGCTTCGATTGGCGAGGTGTTTAATCCGCGAGTGTTCATGCGCGGCGTGCAAGCGGTGGGCAAGGGGAATGGTGTGGGCCGCCCCGTGGGTAACCCTTGGCAACTGCCCGGCACGTTCATCCTCAATACAAAGGGTGAAGTGGTGCACGCCCACCGGAGCCGCGACGCAGCGGACAACTTAAGCGCCGCTGAGATTCGGAAGTATCTTGCCGAGGCGGCTGAGGTCGAACACGCCCGGGGCTGAGGCAATCAGCGGCGGCATCAGGCCGGGGACCGGACTGGTGGCCGGATCGAACTCCTGGCCGTCCAGGGTCCAGTACTTGGCCCCGAGTTCGGTGAGAATGACAAATGACCCCGCCGCATCGTACAGGCAGGCGCGGCTCGAGGTCATGGCTCGCAAGCGTCCCGACGCCATAAACATGGCTTCGATGACAAACGCGCCGTTGTGTCGCATTTTCCCGGGATAAACCTTGCGGAAAGCGTGGTAGGTGTCCACATCCCCGTATCCAATGAGGTCCGAAGGCTGCGTGGGAGAGGTATCCAGCATCGGCAAAGGTCCGCCGTTGCAGGTGGCCCCGCCGCCCAGGTGCGCGGCGTACATTTCGTCCAGTTCGGGCAAATACACCGCGCCCAAAACCAGTTTGCCGCCCATCCGCAGGCCCACACTGACGCCCCACAGGGGCTGGCCAAAGGCGAAGTTGCTAGTGCCATCTATGGGGTCAATCAGCCACAGGGGTTCATCCTCGTCGCCAGCAAAGCCCTGCTCTTCTCCCCAAACTACTCCCGGCTGCAGCTCGAGCAACAAGGGACGGAGGTACGCCTCCACGGCGCGGTCGGCGGCCGTCACCAGGCTGCCGTCGGCTTTGGACTGAACGCCCAGCGCGGTGCGAAACGAAAGGGCAAGTCGGCCGGCCTCGTAGACCCACTCGACCAGTTGTGCGCGCTTTTGTTCGTCAATCACCGCCCCCTGACGTTACCCCTCATTAGGCCCGAAGCATGAACGCTTGGCCTACACCGCTTGACACCAGGGAACGAGTGCGGTACAACTCTATCGCGCGACGCGGGAGTAGCTCAGTGGTAGAGCATCTCGTTGCCAACGAGAGGGTCGCGAGTTCGAATCTCGTCTCCCGCTCCAATCCGCTTGCGCATTTCCTCCTTACGCTCCGGGTAGAACCCTGGCATGCCCTTGACGGTGCTCGTCAGCTGTGCCATGGACCTGGTGTGGCGCATCCCGGCCTTCCCTCGTCCGGGGCAGTCTATCGCCGAGGCTAAATTCCAACGATTTCCTGGGGGCAAGGGCGCGAATCAAGCCGTGCAGGCCGCGCGACTGGGGGCTGAAGTCACCGCCATTGGGTGTGTTGGCGACGATGAGTTCGGAAAGGTGATTCTCGACATCCTGCGACAGGACGGGGTCGATGCCGTCGGCGTGCGCGTGGTGCCGGGGGTCAGCACGGCCACGGCGGGCATTTACGTGGAGGCCTCCGGGCAAAACACCATCTGCATTGATTTGGGGGCCAACCGGTGCGTCACCGAAACCGATGTGACCACCCACATGCCCGCCGCTAATGAGAATTTGGTTTTGAGCCAGCTGGAAATCCCCGCCGAGGCCACCCTGGCGGCCGCCCAGCGCGGGAGACTGTGCCTCAATCCGGCCCCCGCCGCCCCGATTGCTGACGAGATTTGGGCGCGCACCTGGCTCTTTGTCCCGAACCAAACGGAAGCCGGGTTCTACGTCCAAGCCCCGGTGCGGCATTTAGAAGAGGCCCGGGAAGCGGCTCGGCAGCTCTTGGCTCGGGGGCCGCAGCATGTCGTCATCACGATGGGCGACCAAGGTGCATACTGGCAGAACCGCGCGGGGGAGGAATTCTTCGCGCCCGCCCCGAAAGTGGATGCAGTAGATACGGTCGCGGCGGGGGATAGCTTCTGCGCGGCGCTGGCGGTGTCCCTCGATCAAGGTAACGATTTTCCGGTGGCGCTGAGCTATGCCGTGCGGGTGGCTAGCCTTAGCGTCACGCGCTCCGGGGCAATGCCTTCTTTGCCCTATCGGCACGAAATCGGCGCGAACTAGCCCGCGGTGAGTAGGGTGTGCGTGTGCCGGGGCAACATCAGCCCGACGATGGTGAGCGCGCACACAAGCGCCAGCGTGATCCAAGCCGTGCGATACTGGTTGCGGCTGTCTTGGCATTCATGCTCGCTGCAGCAGTGGCGGCGCGGCCCCCACTTGGCCCACCCGAACAGGACGGCCACTTGAAGCCAACTCAGGCCCACTAGCCACGGCTGATACGGCTCAAGTTGATGCAACCAACTGAGGCCGGAGGTGCCGGCGGTGAGGGTCGCCAAGAGCACCGGCCCGCAACACGGGATGTGCCCCAGTACGGCCGTCATCACGGGCAATGCCGCTACGCCTCGTTTGGGATTCATATACAAATGATATCGGACATCCGAGGCAATTGCAAGAGAGTTGCAAAAAGGCCCGTGCCCGATGGCCATACAAGGAAAAGGCGGAACCACCAGGCACCGCCTTCTCGATGAGCTAACCGTAAGGGTTCTCAGTTCATGTGGGCAATGAGGTTGTCGCCAAACCCACTGCAACTGACTTCGGTCGCGCCGTCCATCAGGCGGGCAAAGTCATAAGTGACCTGCTTGCTCCCAATGGCGCCTTCCATCGCGCGGATGATGAGGTCGGCGGCTTCCGTCCAGCCCGTGTAGCGGAGCATCATTTCGCCGCTCAGAATCACGCTGCTCGGGTTCACCTTGTCCA
This sequence comes from Chthonomonas sp. UBA2785, assembly GCA_002352215.1. Lineage (GTDB taxonomy): Bacteria > Armatimonadota > Fimbriimonadia > Fimbriimonadales > Fimbriimonadaceae > JAHBTC01. The sequence continues at coordinate 68,569 of DEIB01000054.1, forward strand.
GGCCCGCGTACTTGGGCGCGGTGCCGTGGGTGGCCTCGAAGATCGCGTGGCCAGTGACGTAGTTGATGTTCGCGCCCGGAGCAATGCCGATGCCACCCACTTGGGCCGCGAGGGCGTCGCTGATGTAGTCGCCGTTGAGGTTGAGCGTGGCCACCACGTCGTACTCGGCGGGGCGGAGCAGAATCTGCTGCAAGAAGGCGTCGGCGATGACGTCCTTGATCACCAGACCCGCGCCCGGCTTGCCTTCCGGAATCACGTGCCACGGACCGCCATCTAGGGGCTCCGCACCAAAGAAGTCGCGCGCCACTTGGTAGCCCCAGTCGGCAAACGCGCCTTCCGTGAACTTCATGATGTTGCCCTTGTGCACCAGGGTCACGCTCTTGCGGCCTTCGGCAATGGCGTGGCTGATGGCGGAGTGGACCAGACGTTCGGTGCCCAGGTAGCTCACCGGCTTGATGCCGAGGCCGACCATCACCGGGAGATCGCGCGAGGGCGCGCCGATGGTTTGCAGAGCTTCATTCCAGGCCGCATTCTTGTCGGCGGTGCCAAAGCGGATCTTGCCGAACTGCTTGGGGAAGGTTGCGGCCAGGAAGTCCAGCACCTTCTGGCTCTCTTCCGTGCCGCCGGCGTATTCGATACCGGCGTAAATGTCTTCCGTGTTCTCGCGGAAGATCACCATGTCCACCTTGTTCGGCTCCTTCACCGGGCTGGGCACGCCTTGGAACCAGCGCACGGGTCGCAGGCACACAAAGAGGTCCAGCTCTTGGCGCAGGGCCACGTTGAGGCTGCGGATGCCGCCGCCCACCGGCGTCGTCAGGGGGCCCTTGATGCCAACCAGGTGCGATCGGAACGCGTCCAGCGTCTCGTCCGGCAGCCAGTTGCCCGTCTGGTTAAAGGCTTTCTCGCCCGCCAGCACTTCGTGCCAGTGGATCTTGCGCTCGGTGCCGTAGGCTTTGGCCACGGCGGCGTCAAGGACGCGAACCGAAGCGGCCCAAATGTCGGGACCGGTTCCGTCACCTTCAATAAACGGGATGATGGGTTCGTTGGGGACCTGCAGTCGGCCACCCACCATTTCAATGCGGCTGGGCATGTCAGTGGGGGAGCGTACCCCTGGATTTCAGGCCGACCGGGTCCCCGAAGGGTAGGTGTTGGCCCGGGATTTCAGGTCGTGGTCGTCGGGCATTTCCGGTTCTGGGGCCGAGAGGCCGCGCAGAATGACGATCACTTTGGTCACCCCGTGCACCACCGCCGCGTTGATGGTGACAATCGCCCGCATGCGGCGTCCTTTGCAGGTGAGCATCTCCACGCCTTCAGTGCCGTGCCCAATCACGATGCGGGTGGGGTCCTTGATGTACTGCTCGCGGTAGACCTTGTGCAAGTCGTGGATTTCGGGCGGGATAAAGCGTCCGACTCTCAGGCTATGGAATTCGGATTGGTCACATTCCAAGAGTTCGGCAGCCAGCGCGTTGCCGCTTTCGATGTTGCCGTCGGGGTCCACGATCAGCATCGCCTCAGGCGCCGCATCCACAAAGCCCTGCAGGAGTTCTAGGCTGGTGCGCAGGCGTTGCTCCTCGTCAATGTGCGCTTCGAGTTCTTGGCGGAGTGCCACCACTTCGGCCTCGGCCGCCCGCCGGATGAAGTGCCCCACGAGCTCGGCGCGCGAAATGAGACCGGTCTTGGCGCGGATGCGCCCCCAGTAAGTCACCACCGTGGCGGCACTGATCCCGATGGCCTCGGCGATGCCCTTATCGGTCAATCCCTGGGCCGCGAGTTCCAGAACTCTTTGTTCACGGGGCGAAAACTCAGCCGACATGGCTCAATCTCGTGTCCCCAAGCTTGAGGACACAAAGATGAGTATACCGCTCGCTTAGGTTCACGGACGATACTCAGGAACGTGAGCGGAACCCGCTCGATCGTGCAAACGAGCCCTGCGGATTAACGCTCTCCTTCAAGGAGTGAGTGAATTTCCCGTGTTTCCGACCCCGGATCCGATACCACTACCCGCCCCCGTATGGCTCCTCAAATTGCTGAGCCTTCTCACCCTCGGTCTCCACTTCGGGGCCGTGATGATCCTGGTGGGCAGTCTGATTCTGACGATTTATCTGAACGTCAAGGGCCGCGCCCGGCAGCAAGTCGAGTACGTGCAGGCCTCTTACGTCTTGGCCAAACGCCTCCCCGTGATCATGACTTACGTGATCAACCTGGGGGTGCCGCCGCTGTTGTTCTTGCAGGTGCTTTACGGCCAGCAGATCTACAGCAGTAGCGTGCTTATCGGCTCGCTCTGGATCAGCGTGATCATCCAGCTCATGCTGGCCTACTGGCTGCTCTACCGCACCATCCACGGCATCGAAAACCGCAAGCCGATCTGGCACATCGCCGGGCTTTCGCTTTTGATCGTCATGGGGATCGGGCAGATCTACAGCTTCAACATGACGCTGATGCTCCGGCCCGAGGTCTGGAACGAGATGTATCACAACAGCCCGATCGGGATGCAGTCCCCGAAGGGTGACCCGACCATCACGCCCCGTTGGCTGTTCGTCATGGCGGGCGGGCCTCTGTTCGGTGGCCTGTGGGCGGTGCTCCTCAGTCACATGGCGTACCTGGGCGATGCGGTCAAGGCGATTCTGCGCCGCGCGGGTGGCCTCATCGCCGGCGTGGGCGGCGTGCTGATGCTGGCCATGGGCTACCGCGTCATGTCGTTGCAGCCCGCCGAAGTTTGGGCGGGCATCCAGGGTTCTCAGCTCCACCTCTACGGGCTATATGCCGCCGGGGCCACCATCGCCGTGGCGACTCTGCTGGGCGTAGCCCAGGGGATGGGTAAGGCTCGCTCCTTGGCCGTTAGCAACTTGGGCATCGTCGCGGCTCTGCTGGCCACCATCACCTCCGCCATCGTCCGCGATGGGGTACGGGACTTCACGCTTTTGCAAAAGGGCTTTGACGTCAACGCCGTTACGGTTTATCCGAACTGGAGCGTGGTGATTGTCTTCCTGCTTCTCTTTGTGATCATGTTGGGAGTGATCTACTGGCTCCTGAACGTGATGCGCCAAGCCACCCCTCCGAAGGAGGAAATCTCGATATGAAAGATGAACAAGAAATGGTCTTGACGGACCCGTCGTCCCCCTCTTCCCCGGAAGATGTGAGCCGCCGCAAGTTCCTTCAAACCGGAGTCTTTGGCGCTTGCGCTGTCTACATCGGGGCCATCGGCTATCCCGTCTTCCGTTACCTGAACTCGCCGGTCGAGGCCTCTCAATTGGCTTCGGCGGTGAAGGAAGTGACACTGGACAAGGCCAATGAACTGGCGGTGGGCACGGCCCTCATGTTCAAGTTCGGCACCAGCCCGGCTCTGCTTATCCATCACGCCGATGGATCGTGGGTGGCGATGAGTGCGGTGTGCACCCACATGGGCTGCACGGTCAAGTTCGACGAGGGCGCCAAGAAGATCACCTGTGCGTGCCACGGCGGGGTCTTTGATGCCGCCACGGGTGAGAACATCTCCGGGCCGCCCCCGCGCCCCCTGGAGCGATACGACGTGAAGGTGAACGACGCCAACGTGGTGGTGACGAAGATCTCATGAAGCTGGAAACTCTCAAGGCCGACCTCGTCGAGCGTCTTGGGCTGGAAGAAGCGATCAAGCTGGCCGGCAAGAAGACCGTTCCGGTCCACAAGCACACGTTTTGGTACTTCTGGGGCGGCATTTCACTCTTCAGCTTCCTGATCCAGGTGGTGACCGGCATCTTGCTGATGGTCTACTACCGCCCCGGTCCGGAAGCCTACGAGTCCGTTCGCCAAATCACGTACCAAATTCAGTTTGGGTGGCTGATTCGCTCCGTCCACAACTGGAGCGCGAACTTCTTCCTCTTCTCGGTGTTCGTGCACATGTTCAGCGTGTTCCTGATGAAGGCGTACCGCCGCCCGCGTGAGGTCGGCTGGTACAGCGGGATCGCGTTGCTCTTGTTGGGCCTCACCTTTGGGTTTAGCGGCTACCTGTTGCCGATGGACGAGCTCTCGTTCTTTGCCACCAAGGTAGGGATGGAAATCCCGAACGCAGTGCCCATCATTGGGCCACCGATTGCCAACCTGCTGCGCGGTGGGCTGGAAGTCAACGAGTTCACTGTGCAGCGGTTCTTTGCCTTGCACGTCGTAATCTTGCCGTTGCTCTATATGCCTCTCTTGGGCCTGCACCTGTGGATGGTGCAAAAGCACGGCAACGCGGCCCCGCCCAGCGAAGAAGCCAAGGAACCTAGCCAGCGCAAGACCATGCCGTTCTTCCCGAACTTCGTGGCCCAAGACCTGGGGGTGTGGCTCATCGTCCTCAACCTCATTTCGTTGCTGGCCGCCCTGTTCCCCTGGCAGTTAGGCCCGCAGGCCGACCCGCTCGCAGCGGCTCCGGAAGGCATCCACCCCGAGTGGTACTTCATGAGCCAATTTGCGATGCTGAAGCTCATTGGCCGGATGATCCCGGGCCTGGCGGGCGAAGCGGCGGCCATGACCCTCTTCACCCTCGGCCTGGTGCTGTGGGCGTTGATCCCGGTCTTCGACAAGGATAAGACGAACACGAAGCGGAGCCGCCAAGTGCTCTACTTCGGAATCTTCGTGATTCTCGTCTTGCTGTCCACCACCTTCATGGGGTTTGTGATTTAAAAGGAGCTGATCAATTGAACTATCCAGTATGGGATGTCCCTGGCGTCGGAGGACCGTGGGTTATTGGCATCATTTCCATCTTCCACGTCCTCATCGCTTGGTTCGCCGTGGGAGGGGGAATTTATCTCCCTTACGCCGAGCGCAAGCTTTACCGGGAAGGCCGCGAAGAGTGGCTACCTGTGCTGAAGAAGCACTCCCGCATGTTCCTGGTGCTCACCGGCGTGTTCGGTGCGGTCTCGGGGGTTGGCATTTGGTTTGCCATCGGTTTGGTGCAGCCGGAAGCCACGTCCACGCTCATCCATAACTTTGTGTTCGGATGGGCCATCGAGTGGGTGTTCTTCGTCATCGAGCTCGCGGCGGCGGCGGTGTATTACTACACCTGGGACCGCATCCCGCGTGAGCTCCACCTGAAAGTCGGGTGGCTGTATGCCATCAGCTCGTTCCTCACTCTCGTGATCATCAACGGCATCCTGTCGTTCATGATGACTCCGGGCCAGGCATGGCTGAACGTGGCGGGCACGGGCACCGAAGCCAGCCAGTTCTGGGCGGCATTCTTCAATCCCACTTACTTCCCATCGCTCTTCATGCGCACCTTGGCGTGTCTCTCGCTCGCGGGGATCTATGCGCTGATCACCTACGGCAGAGTGACCGACGAATCGCTGCAGGCCACCCGTACCGAAATGGTGCGATGGAGTGCCAAGTGGCTGATCCCGATGGCCTTGCTATTGCCGGTGGGGCTGGGCTGGATGTACGTCACGATGGAACCGGAAAGCCGCGAGATCATGAGCCTCGGGTTCAGCACCATCGGGTCGGGCTTGTTCACGCAAGTCACGCGCATCTCGATGATGACGGTCCTCACCACGGTCACCGTGGCGGGTGCGGTCTACTTTTTCGCCTTCCTGTTCCCGCGTGACCTCACGGCGGGACACGCCTTTGCCCTGCTCGGGTTGGCGGCCATCGCGACGTCATCCACCGAATACGCTCGCGAGACCATTCGCAAGCCGTACGTCATCCAGGAGCACATGTACTCCAACAGCATCCGGATGAACGAGGTGGAGAAGTACAACACCGAGGGGTACTTGGTGAACTCCAAGTGGAACCCGCCGCAGATGGAGCCGGTGGCCAAGGGCGAGGCGATGTTCCGAGGGCAGTGCATGTCTTGCCACACGCGGTCGGGCTACCGCTCAATGGAGCGGCTGTTGCAAAAGCGCGACCGCAAGGCGATTGACCAACTCCTGCAGACGCTGCACGACTTCGAGCCGGATTCTCCGTACCGCAAGTACATGCCGCCGCTGGTCGGCACGCAGGACGAGCGGGACAGTCTCGCGGTCTATCTGGAGAAGCTGTCGCTCGGCAAGACCGAACCGGCGCTCGCGCTCAACGCCGCTCGCTGACGAGAAGCAAGACACGGGGCTCTGGCAGGCAACTGCCGGGGCCCTTTGCTTCGACCATAGGCCTAAACTTCACATAAATTTCCATATTCCGTCCCGAATCCTGGTGCTTGTCCGAACTCAAGACCGTAGACTAGAACGAACAATGCTTGAGATCCAAAACCTCCACGCCCGAGTAGAAGAAAAGGAGATTCTCCGGGGACTGAACCTCACCGTACGCCCCGGCGAAGTCCACGCCATCATGGGCCCGAACGGGAGCGGCAAGAGCACCTTGGCCAATGTGTTGGCCGGCCGCGAGGACTACGAGGTCACCGATGGTTCGATCTCGCTGGAGGGCGAGGACTTGCTGGAGATGGAGCCGGAAGATCGCGCCCACGCCGGCGTCTTCTTGGCGTTCCAGTACCCGGTCGAGATTCCGGGCGTGAGCAACGTCTACTTCCTGCGCAGTGCCCTCAATGCCATCCGTAAGGCGCGTGGCGAAGAGGAACTGGATTCGATGTCCTTCATGAAGTACATCCGCGAGAAGATCAAGCTGCTCGGCCTGAAGGATGAACTGCTGAACCGCAGCGTGAACGAAGGCTTCTCGGGCGGCGAAAAGAAGCGCAACGAGATTTTCCAAATGGCCGTGCTGGAGCCCAAGCTCTGCGTGCTGGACGAAACGGACTCGGGTCTCGACATTGACGCCCTCCAAACCGTGGCCAACGGGGTCAACGCCCTCCGCAGCCCGGATCGCGCCTTCATCGTGGTGACCCACTATCAGCGCCTGCTCAACTACATCGTGCCGGACTATGTGCACGTGATGGTGGAAG
>DEIB01000039.1 GCA_002352215.1 Chthonomonas sp. UBA2785
GAGATTGAAGAAATCCCCGCCGATTATGCCGATGAAGCCGCCTACCGCCGCGAAAAGATGATGGACGCGGCCGCCGAGGGCGATGACGCCCTGATGGAAAAGTATCTGGGCGGTGAAGCCCTGACCGATGCGGAGATTGAGCACGGCCTGATGCTGGGCATCAAGGAAGGACGCGTGGTGCCCGTGTTGCTGGGCAGCGCGGCCTCGGGGCTCGGCATTGCCGTGTTGCTGGACCGCATCGTGGGCGAACTTCCCTCACCCGTTTACCACCCGGTGACCTGGAAGGACAAGAAGATTCCGGAAGACCCCAAGGGACCGCTGGCCGCATTCGTCTTTAAGACCACCAGCGACCCCTACGTAGGCAAGATCAACTATGTGCGGGTCTTCAGCGGCACTCTGAAGCGGGACATGGAGGCGTGGAACACCAACCGGGAGACCAAGGAACGCATTCACCACCTCTACATCCCGCACGGCAAGGGCCAGGAAGAAACTCAAGAAGTGCCCGCGGGTGACTTTGCAATGATTGCAAAGCTGGCGGATACGCACACCAACGATACGCTGAGCACGGTGGATCAGAAGGTCGAACTTGAGCCGACCACCTTCCCCACTCCGGTCTATCGGGTGGCGATTGAGGCGGTGGCGCAAGCTGACGAAGACAAGCTCGGGACGGCCATTCAGAAAGTGCTGGAAGAAGAACCGACCCTCCGTGCCCGCCGCGAAGCGGAAATTCACCAGGACATCCTGGAAGGAATGGGGGACATCCACATCGAAAGTGTGGTGAGCAAGCTGAAAACCAAGTACGGCGTGAACGTGAAGGTGGTGGAAGCCAAGATCCCCTACCGCGAAACCATCTCGGCCGGGGCCAAGGCGCAAGGCCGCCTGAAGCGGCAAACGGGGGGCAAGGGCCAATTCGGTGACTGCTGGCTGGAACTCCAACCGCTGCAGCGCGGCGAGGGCTTCTCCTTTGAGAACAAGGTAGTAGGAGGTTCGATCCCCAAGAACTTCATCCCCGCAATTGAGAAAGGCGTGCGCGAAACGCTCATCGAGGGTTACGTCGCGGGCTACCCCGTGGTCGACGTGCGGGCGATCGTTTACGACGGCAGCTACCACGATGTGGACAGCAGTGAGCAAGCGTTCAAGACGGCGGCCAAGATCGCCTTCCACAATGCCGCCGAAAAGGCGAATCCGGTGTTGCTGGAACCGGTGTTGAATATCACCATTGACGTGCCCGATGATTCGGTGGGCGACGTGATGGGTGACCTGAACACCCGGCGTGCCCAAACCCAGGGCATGGAACCCGTGACGGCCGGCATCACGCGCATCCAAGCGCAGGTGCCCATGGCGCACGTCGCTCGGTACGCCATTGATCTGCGGAGCATGACGAAGGGGCGAGGGCGGTTTGCCACCGACTTCAGCCACTACGCCGAGGTGCCGGCGCACGAGGCCCAGCCTCTCATTGCCGCGCACCAAGCCAAGCGTAAGTCCGAAGAAGACTAAACGCAAAAACACAAATGGCGGCCTTGATCTCTCAAGGTCGCCAATTTTCTTGGTCTCCAGGTTGCGGTTACTGAATCTTGAAGGTGTCTTGAGCCTTCAAAACCTCTTGCACCATCACGTCTCGGATGGCGTCGAACTGCTCCAGCGGGATGCCCACGGCCTTCACCACGTGCGGCTCTAGTTCCCAAGTGATGCCCACCGTGTTGTTGGTGAAGCCCGCCTGGTGCGCCAGCACGTTGGCCGCAGAGATGAAACAGGTGGTCTCGAAGTAGTTGCCGTCTTCCTGCGGATTGTGGTGATACTTCACCGCCGCCTGGATCATGGGGGTCATGCCCCACTTTTCGGCCAGCAGGCCGCCCACGTCAGCATGGGTGAAGCCGTAGAGGAACTCTTCTTGCTCGTGGATCGGCGTCTTGTCGTTCAGCGCTTGCTCGAGGGCCGTATCCAGTTCGGTGCCCATGAAGCGGTCCAGGATCAGATAGCCGATGTCGTGCATCATGCCGGCGCAATAGAGCTCTTCAGCCCGCATCGGCATGCGCAGGCGACCAAGAATGCGNNCGTTGGGAGGTGCCGCGATTGGCGGTCATGCCCTGGAAGGCCACGCTGACCACCAGGCTACGCACCGCATTCATGCCGAGGAAGGCGATGGCCCGGCCGATGTTCGGCACGTTCGGGGACCCGTAGTAGGCGCTGTTGGCGGCGCGAAGAATCTTGGCCGTAATGGCCGGGTCACGTTCAATCACCCGCTCCAAGTCACGGGGACCCGCGTTGGGGTCATCCGCCAACTTGAGCACGGAGCTGACGGCTTGCGGCAATACCGGTAAATTCTCGCTCCGGGATAAGCGCACAGCCAGGCGATTGAGGTCCACGCTAGAAGTATTGGCAGGCTGAGCTTGAGTCTCCAGATGTCCCCGCCCTAATTTTAGGGAGTTTTGATACGAATTTCCCAATCCGGAATCCTCCGGTCCATTTTGCGCGTTATATTGAGTGTATTGCGCTCAAACCAATGAGCACAGAGGGATCATGTCTCGCGACTACTACGAGGTTCTTGGCCTGAAAAAGGGGGCCGACGAAAAGGAGATCAAGGCCGCCTACCGTCGGCTGGCCCGCAAGTACCACCCGGACGTGAACCCGAACGACCCCAAGGCGACCGAGAACTTCAAGGAAGTCAGCGAAGCCTATGCGGTGCTGAGCGACCCCGACCGCAAGCGCGACTACGACCGATTTGGCAAGCGGCTGGACCAGGATATGGCCGGGCCGGGCGGCGCGGGATTCCAAGATGTGGACTTCGAGGACATTTTCAGCCAGATGTTTGGCGGGATGGGCGGCGGCATTGGGGGCAGCATCTTTCAGCGACAAACCCCATACGCCCAGCCGCGCGACCTCGAAATGAATCTTCCCGTCACGCTCACCGAAGTGAATGACGGCGCCCGCCGCACCCTGACCTATCAGACGAGCGACGCCTGCACTGCCTGTCGCGCCTCGGGCACCGTGCGCACCCGCGAAGGCCACATGGCGTGCCCCACATGCCACGGGAGCGGCACGATTTCTGGCCCCCGCAAGGTGGATGTGCGCATTCCGGCGGGTATCCAAGCGGGCAAGAAGCTCCGCGTGCCTGGGGGTGGCCACCGAGGCATGAATGGCCGGGGCGGCGACCTTTTTCTCTTGATTCAAGATCAACCCGATTCGAGGCTAACCCGGCAAGGCGACAACCTGGAAGTGAACTTCGAGGTTCCCTTCACGACGGCCGCCCTGGGGGGCGAGGTGAAAGTCGAAGGCCTCGGGTCATCGGTCACCGTCACGGTGCCGGCCGGCACCCAAAGTGGGCAGCTCTTCCGGCTGAAGGGGCAGGGGCTGACCAAGCTCAAAGGCGGCAAGGGCGACCTGATGGCGCGCGTGCGCATCACGGTGCCGCGCTCCTTATCTGAGCGCCAACGCGAACTCCTCAACGAATTCAAATCCATCGAACTCACGACCTCCGAGAAGAAGGCATGAAACTCAACAAGACTCCGGTTTACATGATTGGCGTCGCGGCCGAGCTATGCGGCGTTCACCCGCAGACCTTACGCCAATACGAGCGCCTCGGCTTGCTCATCCCGGCCCGAGTGGGGGCCAAGAATCGGCTCTACAGCGAGGAAGACATCATGCGGGTGCGCCGCATTCAACGGCTGACGCAAGACATGGGCGTGAACCTGGCGGGCGTGGAGATCATCCTGAAGCTTCAAGAGGCGATGGAAGACCTGGAACGCGAGTTTGAAGAGGAGTTCCGGCGCTTGGTGATGGAGATGGAGGAACGGATGCGTGCCATCCAGGCCAACCCCAATGCGCCGATTCCCTTTAACGCGGCGTACCCGGTCCCGCGCCTGCCCCGCCGCTCACCGCTGGACGAGTAGGTTCAGCGAAGCGCCGCCACAGGGCCTCCACCGGCCCCTGTCGGCCCGAGCCGCTATAGAACCACGCAAAGATCAGCAAGATCGCATTAACCCCGAGCACCACCATAAGGTCTTGCGGCCATTCGGTGCGATTGTAGTAGCCCAACCCCCACTCGTAGTAGTAAGCCGTGCACATCAGCGTTTGCAGCAGGTAGCAAGTGAGGGCGATGCGCCCCATGCGGCGGAAGGGTTCGGCGAGCGCCTTCGCCCGCTGGCTACGCACCCAACGGAAGACGAGCAATAGGAGAGCCGGGGCCACCATCATGTTGAGGCCGAGTTCGATAAGCATCTCGCCACCCACGGCGCGGCCACTCGCCACGGCCCACGCCATGAGCACAGTGAGCGGGAAGCCTAGCCCCAGCCCCCACGCGACGTGGCGCTGCACCAGGTNNTGCAACCGACTCAGCCAATCCCCCATCATGGCGGCCTTTTCCCTTTCGACCCCACCCGCCGGACCGAGATCAGCCATGAACGGACCAGCGGCGGCCAACCCCAGCCCCAAAAACATCGAAACCCCCGCCAAAATCAGTGCGACCTTGAGCGCCGGAAAGTCCTTGATATCCACCAAAACCGCGACGATGAACGCCGTGATGGCATAGCTGAGCAAGATGTCCCCGCTCCACAAGAACACGCCGTGGGCAAGGCCGATTCCGGCTAGTAGTGCTGTGCGGCGGAGGTAGGTGCCGGGCCAGGGCTGGCCCATGAACTTCCGCTTCCCGAACTGCATCGCGAGCCCAATCCCAAAGAGGATGGCCAACATTCCTCGGAACTTCCCGCTCACGAAGGTGAGCAGGGCCATGTTCCAGCCAAAGCTCTCGGGGCCGACGTGCATGGTGGTCGCAAAGAACTCTGGACCCGAAAACGCCGCGATATTNNGGCGCCACGATTTGCACGCGGCGGCGTACTTCGCGGCAGTCTATACGTTTACAATAGATAGTGATGACGGGATTCATGGTTTGGGCCTATATCAGTGCCAACGTGGACGTGACGCGCGACGTGGTTTACGCCAAGGCGGGCACGGTGGAACTGAAGGCCGATGTTTACGCCCCGGCCAACCCGACTTCGACCAAACAACCTTGGGTCGTCGTGATTCACGGGGGAAGCTGGATGATGGGCCAGCGCCAAGACATGGCGCAGTTTGCCGAGGCGCTGGCGCTGCAAGGCGTTGTCGGCATTACGATCAGCTACCGCCTGGCCCCGGCCAACAAGTGGCCCGCGATGCTGGAAGACAGCCAGGGTGCGGTGCGCTACTTTAAGCAGAACGCCGGCAAGTACGGCCTAGACCCCGAGCGCGTAGGCGCTGCCGGTGCCAGTGCGGGCGGGCACTTGGCCATGTTCCTGGGTTTCCGCGACGACATCGCCCCGATGACGGACGGCCCCAACAGCCGGGTGAAGGCCGTGGTCAACCTCTTCGGCCCCACTGATCTATCGGTGGACTACCCGCCGGCCCTCGGCCAGCTGTTTGCCCCGCAAGTGCTGGGCAAGCGTTACGAAGACGCCAAGGACACGATCAAGGATTTCAGCCCGATCAACTTCATCACCAAGGATGACGCCCCGGTGTTCACCATTCAGGGTGACAAGGACACCACGGTGCCGCCCGAGCAGGCTCGCCGCCTAGACCGCGCCATGCAGGCCATCGGGTTGGAGCACAAGCTGGTGATGGTGCCCGGCCTGGGCCACACCAATCCGGCGACGCGCCCAGAAGGCGAAGTCGCCCTCAAGGACGCCACCGCCTGGATCATCGAGAAGCTCAAATAACAGCTAGGTGCAGAAAAAGCAAAACCCGCCGGGTTCCTTTCGGAATCCAGCGGGTTTTTTGGTGACTCGGGAGCGGCTTAGGCTTCCGAGTCGTCGTCGTCCGCGGCTTGTTCCAGCAGCGGTCGGTCGAGGTCGATGTTGCCACCCGGGATGAGGCGATTCATTTCGCGCTCTTCCTCCGCCGCCAGGTCGGTCATGCTCAGGCCGCCCAGTTCGCCGGATTGGTGCTCGTCGTCGCTTTCCACCAGGCTGGTGAGCGATTGCTGCGCCCAGCTCGGTTGGCTGCGGTCCACATCGATGGCCAGGTCACGATACGGCTTGGTACCGGTACCGGCCGGGATGAGGCGCCCGATGATGACGTTCTCCTTGAGGCCCAGCAGCGTGTCCGACTTCCCTCGCACGGCGGCTTCCGTAAGGACGCGCGTCGTCTTTTGGAACGAAGCGGCCGAAAGGTAGGAGTCCGTGGCCAAGGAGGCTTCGGTAATCCCGAGCAAAATCCAGTTGGCGCGGGCCAATAGCAGGTCGCGCTCCCCTTCTTCGCCCGTCACCGGGTCCACGAATCGCTTCTTCTGGCCCGAACCGATGAGCTTGCTCACCCGCTCGTTTTCACGGCTAAAGGTGAAGCGGTCCACAATCTGGCCCGGCAGGAACGGCGTGTCGCCCGGTTCCTTCACAGTTCGCTTGCGCAGCATTTGGCGGATGATCACCTCAAGGTGCTTGTCGTTGATGTCAACGCCCTGGTCCTTATAAACGCTTTGCAGGTTCTGGATGAAGTATTCGTAGACGGCAGCCGGTCCGGCAAGTTCAAGAACTTCGTGCGGGTCCAGCGGGCCTTCGGTCAGCGGGTCACCCTTGATCACGCGTTGGCCCTTCGCCACCGGCAGGTTGCCAAGCGGCGGCACCAGCACGGTGAGATAGACCTTCACCTTCTCAATTTCGTTCTTGCGCAGAACTTGGAGGGCCTGCGTGCTGAGCTTTTGACCGATGAGGCGTTCCAGGCTGGTGCCGAAGGTCGGGTCGTCGTCCTTCTTCTTGCCCTTCTTCATCTCCCACTCTTGCTCTTCGGCAATGTACGCCTGCTTGAGCGGAGTGTCGGTGCCCACCAAGGCTTCCACCACAATCCAGCGACCGTAGCTCGACCGGATGATGTCCACAATCGAACCCGTCACCGGGCAGATAATGGCCTTACCACGCGGTTGCTTTCGCGCTTCGAAGATTTCTTCGACGCGGACGATCCCGCTCGATTCACCCGTCCATGAGTAGAAGAACGTCTTGCGGCTTCGTTCCCACAGCTTGCGGCTTTCGCTGTCCATGCGCTCCAGCGCGCGTTCGCTCGCCTTGGTGGTGCGCTTCGCGGCCTTCTCGTCGTCGGACATCACCATGATGCCGCG
>DEIB01000012.1:0-13113 GCA_002352215.1 Chthonomonas sp. UBA2785
CCGGCGGCGATACCGACTCGACCAACCCCCGAAGAGGCCACCCGGGACTCGATCCACGCCAGACGCTCCTCGTGAGTCTCGGGCCGCGCAATGCGTTCGACCGAGGCAACCTCACCTGAAGCACTCACCACCGCAAACCGCAGCCAGGTGCCGCCCAGGTCCACCGCCCCCACGCGCTCGGCCGCGGGCCTCGTTGCGGTCAAAAAACGGCGCGTTTGCTTGGTGGGGTCGTTGAGGGCGCCGCCCATCACAATGCCGCTGGCCCCGCGCCGCATGGCCGCCCACACCTGGGCTTCGGATTGATAGCGGCCCTCGGCCAGCACCAAGGCCCCCCGCCCGGCGGCATGCGCCACCAATTCCAAGTCTGGCCCGTCGCCCACGCCCGAGCTAGCCGGTGTATAGCCGCTCAGAGTGGTGCCAATGACATCAAACCCCAAGGCCACCGCCTGGTCCACGCTGGCGGGCGTATCGCAGTCGGCCATCGCCAGCCTTCCGGCGGCGTGCACCCGCGCCACCAGGTCCGCCAGGGCCACTCCCCCGGGGCGGGGGCGTTCGGTGGCGTCCATCGCTACCACCTCGCATCCGAGGTCAATCAGCGCCTCGACTTCGGCCATCGTCGGCGTGATGAAGACCTCCGAATCCGGATAAGTCCGCTTTAACAAACCCACACACGGCAGTCCGGTCGCGGTCCGAATCGCCGCAATCGCCTCCACCCCTTCCAAGCGCAAGAACCGCACCCCCTCGCGCTGATGCTGGCGGGCGGCCTCCACCAAAAAGTCCACCGGTGCGGTCACGCCCGGAGCGGGCTGCACACTCGCTACCAGGGGGCACTCGGCCAGCAACGCGGCCAATTCAAAGCGGGTCACGCCTCCACCTCCGGCAGGCTCAGTTTCGGGGTCGTTTTGCCCGCCGCGCGTAGTTCGCAGGCCAGCCGCCAGGCCTTGGCAATGTCATCCACCAGCAGGCTAAATCCGCCGTCGTGGGTGGCGCTGCTCTGCCGCAAAATGTACGCCGGGTGCAGGGTCGCCATGGTCGCGCGGGCGTAGGCAGAAGGAAAAACCACCCCCCGCTCCTTGGTGATTTTGAAGTCCCCTCGAATCAGGTTCTTCGCGCTGGGCGCGCCAATGCACAGCACCATCGTCGGCGCAATTAAGTTCAATTGCGGCAGCAGCCACTGGCGGCAGGCCTGCGTTTCTTCATCAGATGGCGGCCGGTTGTACGCCTTGCCGTCGCGCCAGTCGCAGGCGCGGCACTTCACCGTGTTGCAGATGTAAACGGCTTCGGTGGTCAGCCCGGCCTCGGTAATGGCCTTGTCCAGCAGTTGCCCGGCCCGGCCTACAAAGGGGATTCCCGTGCGGTCTTCGTCGGCGCCGGGGCCTTCCCCCACCAGCACCAGCGGCGAGGCCGGGTCACCCTTCCCAAACACCACATTCGTCCGGCGTTCGCTCAGCGGGCAGGTCGTGCACCCTAAGGCCGCCGCGCGGAGTTCGTCAAGCGCCGGGAGCATCCGCATCCACCGCCGCCTTCAGGTGGTCGTAGGCCGATTCCAGGCTCTGCGGAATCACGCGCACGTCGGCCACCGTGGTCATAAAGTTGGTATCGCCCCGCCATCGCGGAACGATGTGCCAGTGGAGATGGGTGGGGATGCCCGCCCCGCCCGCCTGGCCAAGATTGACGCCCACGTTGAAGCCTTCGGGCTTATAAACCGCCTCAATCCAGCGCATCGCCCGGGCGACAAGCTGGTTGATTTCCAGCAGTTCCGCGTCGTCCAGTTCGTCCATCCGCGCGGTGTGCTTGTAGGGCGCCACCATCAGGTGGCCGCTGGTGTACGGGAAGGCGTTGAGCATCACAAACGCCGTCCGCCCCCGATACAAAATGAGGTTACGGCGGTCGTCCGATTGCGCAGGTAGATCCACAAAGATGCACCCGCCTTTGGCCTGCGCATCGGCGGTGCTCACATACTCAAATCGCCAGGGTGCGGCCAGGCGCTCGGGCATGCCCTTAGTCTGACACGCCGCGCGCCAGCAGAATCGCTTCCGCCACCTCGCGCATGGACTTCCGGGCGTTCATGCTCTGCTGTTGAATGCGGCGGTAAGCCTCGTCCTCGCTCAGCCCTCGGTCGGCCATCAGGGCGCCCTTGGCGCGCTCCACCAGCTTTCGGGTTTCAATCCGGTCGCGGAGGTCAGCGACTTCTTGGTTAAGCTGCCGATTGGTTTCAAAGCGGCTGCGGGCCACCTGAATCGCGGGGGCGAGGTGGCTGGGGTTGAAGGGCTTGACCAGGTAGCCGTAAACGCCGGCCTCTTGGGCACGGACGATCAATTCTTGGTCGCTGTAAGCCGTCAGCAGCACGGTGGGGGCAATGCCTTCGTCGGTGATCTCGCGGGCCGCGTCAATGCCGTCTTTCACGGGCATTTTCACGTCCAGCACCACCACGTCGGGTTCCAGGCGGCGGGCCAGGTCGACGGCGACGGCCCCGTCTTCGGCCTCGGCCACCACTTCGAATCCCAGCTTGTGAAGCATCTGCTTCACGTCCAGCCGGATGATCGGATCGTCGTCCGCAATAATTACTCGTAGGGGAGTCATGGTCTCTTTCCTCTCGAAAGGAGAGCGATCCACGCTGACCGCCACGTTTAGGATACACGCCGGGGCGCAGGGGGTGCCGGGTGACCCTGCTAAACTGGCCTAATGAGTCCGGCCCTCCGCGCATTGCTCCACGAAGTGATTGACTACGCCGGTCAGTTTCCCCCGGCGGCGTTGAGCTTGGCGGATGCGTCCGCCGAATTCCAGGCCATCATGGGCAGCCCGGATCGGTTCTGGACCCGGCGCTTCATCGTCAAGGCGCCGCAGCTGAGCGAACTTTCGGGCACTTTGCAAGAGACCCCGCTCGCAATCGTCGCGCGCCCGGCCGCCGAGGGGCTCCGCGCTCAACTCACCACCATCGTGGATGAAATCGCGGCCCTGGTGGAAGAAGACGGCCACCCGGAAAGCTTAGAAATCGCCATCCCGCCGAACGAAGCCGCCCTCAAGGAAGCCCTGGGCGTGATGAAGAAGCGCGCCGACGATCTCGCCGGAACGCAGGTTTACTTTGAACTCGGTTGGGGCGATGACCTCCCCGACTTGATGAGCGAAGTCGCCAGCACCTGGGAGGATGTGGGGTTCAAGGCCCGCACCGGGGGTGTCACCGCCGCCGAGTTCCCGAGCCCAGCCCGCCTAGCCGAGTTTCTGCACACCGCCACCAGTCTGGACCTGCCCTTCAAGCTCACCGCCGGCCTGCACGACCCGATGACGCATGAGGATGAAGAGCTGGGCGTGACCCGCTTTGGGTTCCTCAATGCTCTCGGCGCGGCCGCTCTCGCCCGCAGCGAGGATCTCAGCACCCGCGAAGTCCACGACCTCTTGCTGGCCGAAGATGTGCGCGATGGCGCGGCGGGCCTCAGCCTGGGTGACTACACCCTGGACGAAAGCGCCGCCCACGATTTTCGATCGATCTTTGGTGGATTCGGCTCCTGCAGCGTGGCCGAACCCCGCGACGGCCTCGCGGCCTTTTTCAAGCACAACTCATGAAGACTTTCTCCATCCCCGCCAGCGCGAAATCCTGGATTGATATCCCGGCCGATAGCCCCTTCCCGATCCAGAACATCCCCTTCGGCCTGGCCGACATCAAGGGGCAGGGCGAGACGATGGTCGCCGCAATTGGCCCCTATGCGCTGGACTTGCTGGCCCTGAGCGAAGCCGGGCTGATTGACGACAGCGAGTTTCCGGTCCTTGAGTCGTTCATTGACATGGACCGAGAGAAGCTGAGCTACCTGCGCCAGGTGGTTTTCAACCTGCTCCGGCACGACCACGATGCCCTGCGCACCCGAGAAAAGCTGCAAAAGCGGGCGATGATCCCGCTGGAGAAGTCGAACCTGCAAGTGCCGATCCCGCCGATGGCGTACGTGGACTTCTATAGCGGCATCCACCACGCCCGCAATGTGGGGCAGATGTTCCGCCCGCAAGGCGACCCGCTCCTTCCCAACTACCGCTGGGTGCCGATTGGCTACAACGGCCGCGCGAACACGGTGGTGGCCTCGGGCACGCCAATCATCCGCCCCAAGGGCCAAATCAAGGCCGCCGACGCGGAAGCGCCCGAGTGGGGCCCCTGCCGCGAACTGGACTTTGAACTCGAAATGGGCTTCTACGTGGGCAGCGGGGTGGACATGGGCCGCCGCATCCCCACCACCCAGGCCGAGGAGCACATCTTGGGCCTCGTCATTGTCAATGACTGGAGCGCCCGCGACGTTCAGCGGTGGGAATATCAGCCGCTCGGTCCGTTCCTGGCCAAGTCGTTTGCCACCAGCGTGTCGCCGTGGATTGTGACCCTGGATGCCCTGGAGCCGTTCCGCATCGAAGGCATGCCGCAAGACCCCGAGCCGCTGCCCTATCTGCGCCAGAAGGGCAATCCGCACTTTGACGTCCAGCTCGAAGTCAGCATCAAAACGGGCAGCATGAAGACCCCGCAGGTGATCTGCCGGAGCAACATGAGCAACCTGTATTGGTCCATCGCCCAGCAGCTGGCCCACCAGACGAGCAACGGCACCCCGGTGGAACTCGGCGACCTCTACGCCACCGGCACCATCAGCGGGGAAACGCCGGATTCGTTCGGTTCCTTGCTGGAACTCACCTGGAAGGGCGAGCGACCGTTGACAATGGCCGAGACTAACGAGCGCCGCACGTTCCTGCACGATGGCGACACCGTTATCATGACGGCCTACGCCCAGGGCGATGGCTATCGCATTGGGTTTGGCGAGGTGCGCGGCACCATCAAGCCCGCCCTGTAAGGAACGCGCATGAAAATTCACGCCGAAGACGCCGTTATCGTGGTCATTGATGAGCAGCCGACCTTTTTGGCGGCGATTCATGAAGCCGACCGGGTGGTCCACCGCACGCAGTTCCTTTTGGAAGCCGCGAAGCTCTTGAACATCCCCGTGCTGGCCACCGAGCAGTACCCCGAGCGCATGGGCGGCACCCACGAAGCGATTGCCCCGTTGGTGAGCCAGCCCATCATTGGCAAAATGGCGTTCAGCGCCGCCGGGGCGGAGGCGTTTGTGGCGCAACTCGAAGCGACTCAGCGCAACCAAGTGGTGCTCGTTGGTATTGAGAGCCACATCTGCGTGACGCAGACGGCGGTGGACCTGCTGGGGTCGGAATACGACGTGTTCCTGGCCGAGGACGCGATCAGCGCCCGGAGTGCGGGGATGCACGCGGTGGCCATGCAGCGCCTGCGCGACATTGGCGCGGTCATCACCCACACCGAGAGCGTGGTCTACGAAGCCATGGGCGGGGCCGACCACGGGGCGTTCCGTGACGTTCTGGGCCTGGTCAAACGATTCGCAGGGTAAGGGGAACCCGTCGTAAGTCCCGGTGGAACGGGGCAGAATCCTAGTTCCACCGAAGGGAAAAGGAAGGAAAGAGGTATCTTTCCGTTCCCTGTGCGCGAGCGAGCGCGAGTTCTATTGTGCGCAGGACCCACAACCAAGCCACAGGCGAGGTGTCGACTCGTTTCTTTCCGGACGAATCCGAACGGAGAAATGATGCGCGGCAAACCGGCCCGGGAACGGCGGGACAAACATGGCTAAGAAAGCACTCATTGAAAAAGCGAAGCGGAAGCCCAAATTCAGCACGCGCGGTTACAGCCGCTGCAACCTGTGTGGCCGACCGCACGGTTACTTCCGATACTTCGGCATCTGCCGGATCTGCCTGCGCGAAAACGCTCACAAGGGCAACCTTCCGGGCGTGGTGAAGTCCAGCTGGTAAGGAGACAACACGATGCATAGCGATCCGATTGCGGATATGTTCGCGCGGGTGCGCAACGGGCTGGTTGCCCGGCACACCACGGTGGACGTTCCGATGAGCAAGATTAAAGTGGAACTGGCGAAGGTTCTGGAAGCCGAAGGCTTCATTGACGGCTGGGAAGTGGTGCAGGAAACGAAGTTCCCTGTCATCCGCATCAAGCTGAAGTACGACCAGCGCCGCCGACCGATGATTCATCAACTGCGCCGCGTGAGCACGCCCGGTCTGCGCGTTTATAAGGGTTCGAACGAGCTTCGCCCGATTCGCAGCGGCTTGGCCACGCGCATCATCACCACCCCGCTGGGCGTGATGACCGACCGCGAGGCGCGACGACGCAAAGTCGGGGGCGAGGTCCTCGGCGAAGTTTGGTAAGGAGTCACGCACATGTCACGAATTGGAATTAAGCCGATCGTCTTCCCGGGCAACGTCACCGTGGAAGTCGTGGACAATGTGGTTAAGGTCAAGGGTCCGAAGGGCGAGCTTCATCAGAAGGTGGCCGATTCGATCACCGTGGCCGTGGATGGCAACACCGTGACGGTGAGCCGCCCGGACAACCACCGCCTCAACCGATCTCAGCACGGTCTCACGCGCACCCTCATCGCCAACATGGTGGCCGGGGTGAGCGAAGGTCACGCCAAGTCGCTGGAAATCCACGGCGTTGGTTACCGCGCTACGCAGGCCGGCAGGGGCCTGACGCTGAGCCTGGGCTACAGCCACCCGGTGAACATTGATCCGGCGGACGGCATTGAATACGAACTGGTCGTGGACGACAAGAAGAAGGTCACCACGATTATCGTGAAGGGCATTGACAAGGCCAAGGTTGGCCAAATGGCCGCTGACATTCGCAAGGCGCGCAAGCCGGACCCGTACAAGGGCAAGGGCGTGCGCTACAAGGGCGAAGTGGTGCGGCTGCGACAAGGTAAGAGGGCGACGAAGTAATGGCGAAGACCACAAGATCCGACTCGCGCGTTGCACGTCATGGCCGCGTGCGGAAGAAGGTAACGGGCACCGCCGAACGGCCGCGCCTCTGCGTTTTCCGCAGCAGCAAGCACATCTACGCGCAAATTATTGACGATACGACCGGGAACACCCTCGCAGCCGCGGGCAGTGTGGAAACGGGCAGCGACAAAGGCACCACGCAAGACGGCGCCCTGGCGGTTGGCAAGAAGGTTGCCGAGCGCGCCAAGGCGGCGGGAATCAAGGCGGTCGTTTTCGACCGTGGCGGCTTCCGCTATCAAGGTCGCATTGCGAAGGTTGCCGAAGGAGCCCGCGCCGCGGGTTTGGAGTTCTAAACCATGGCACGTGGACCTCGTTTGGTTGGGCGTCGAGCCCCCAGTAATCGTAATGCCGAAGGGCCGCAACTCGACGTTCGCGTCGTTCGGTCCAACAAGGTGTCCAAGACCAACAAGGGTGGCAAGACGATGTCTTGGTCGATCCTCGTGGTCGTGGGCGACAACAAGGGCAGCATTGGGCTCGGGCTTGGAAAGGCTCGTAGCATCCCCGATGCCATCCGCAAGGCCGAAGACGCAGCGCGCAAGGACATGTTCAAGATCGAAATGATCGGCAACACCATCCCGCACGAAGTCAAGGCTCACTATTCCAGCTCGACGGTCGTTCTGCGACCGGCCGCGCCCGGTACCGGGGTTAAGGCCGGTTCCGCCGTGCGCCAGTGTCTGGAAGCGGCGGGTGTGCACGACGTGCTGGCGAAGTGTCTTGGCAGCCGGAACAACGTGAACGTGGCCTACGCTACGGTCAAGGCGTTCAAGGAACTGGCCAAGCCGGAAGCCTCCGCCCAGCGCCGAGGCAAGGACGCCAAGGAATTGGTGCCCTGGCTGGAGCGCGCCCGCAAGGAAGAGGCTGACCATGCTTAAGATCACCCTGAAGAAGAGCACCATTGGTGCCGTTCCGAAGAACCTGCGCACCGTGAAGGCCCTGGGCCTGAACAAGACCGGTCGCTTTGTGTACCAAGAAGACACGCCGGTGATTCGCGGCATGATCCACCAGGTCAAGCACCTGCTGGAAGTCGAAGAAGTGGAAGGCGTGACTAAGGTTCGCCGCCGCCGCCGCTTTGGCAAGCTGGAAGGCGCAGCCCCGGCGGCCGAAGCCAAGCCGGCCAAGAAGGAAGCGGTGAAGAAGGAATCCGCGACCAAGGAACCGGCCAAGAAGGCGACCGCCAAGAAGGCTGAAGCTCCGGCCGAAGCCGAAGCGGAAGCCAAGCCGAAGCGCGCTCGCGCCAAGAAATCCGAGGAGGAAGCTAAGTAAATGTTGCACGAAATGAGCCCGAATCCGGGCAGCACCAAGCGCCGTCGCCGCGTTGGACGTGGCATCGGTAGCGGCATGGGCAAGACCTGCACGCGTGGCACCAAGGGTCAGAAGGCTCGCCGACAAATCAGTCCCTGGTTTGAAGGTGGTCAGACTCCGATCCACCGCCGACTTCCGGTAAAGAAGGGCTTCCGCAACGTCAACCACAAGGAGTACGCGGTCGTCAACCTCGATGACCTCGAGAAGCACTTTGACAAGGGTGCTGAAGTCACCGCCGAGGCCTTGCTGGCCAAGGGTGTGATTGGAGGCATGATGGACGGCGTGAAGATCCTGGGCTTTGGTACTCTGAGCAAGAAGCTCAAGGTCAATGCGCACAAGTTCAGCGCCACGGCCAAGGCCGCGATTGAAGCTGCGGGCGGCGAGGCGGTCACTCTGTGAGCTTGGGGGGCGCGATTGGGGGGCCAATGGGCGCGCCCGGCGCCCCGCAACGTTCACTCACGGAAACCCTTCGGCTCGCTTGGGCCGATGAGGAACTAAGAGGACGAATTACCTTCGTCCTCATCATCTTTGCGGTTTACGCGCTTTGCATCCACGTGGTCGTGCCCATTCCGGGCGTGCAACCGGCCATGTTGGAAAAGCTGGTGAACGATAACTCGTTCCTCGGCCTGATGAACCAGATCGGGGGCGGTGCTTTCAAGCGGCTGTCCATTTTGGCGCTCGGCCTTGGGCCATACATTTCGGCCAGCATCATCCTGCAAGTCCTTACCTACGCCAACCCGGCGTGGAAGATGGAGCTCCAAGAAGGGGGCGAATACGCACGCAAGCAGCAGAATCGCCGCACGCGCGCCCTGGCCCTGATTTTGGGTGTGTTCCAGTCGGTCGGGATCTTCCAGCTCATTGCGCGGCCCCTGGCCATCACGCCGACCGTGCAGCAATACGTAACGGTCGCTGTCTTCTGGACCGCCGGTTCATTCCTATTGCTGTGGCTGGGTGAACAAGCGAGCGAAAAAGGCATTGGCAACGGCGTTTCCTTGCTCATTTTCGCGGGGATTATCATCTCCATGCCGAGCCTGGTGGAGCAAATCCAGCGCAACTACGGCGTATTGGTGCAGTGGTGGCAATTGGTCATCGTGGCGGCTCTGTTCCTGGCGGTGACGTACTTCGTAGTGCTCTTCACCACGGCGCAGCGGCGCATCCCGGTGCAGCACATGCGGCGGAACTTTGGCACGCAGGCCAAGGGCGGTGGCACCAGCTACTTGCCCATCTCGGTGAACATGGCGGGGGTTATCCCGGTCATCTTCGCGGTGGCGCTGATTTACATGCCGTACCAGTTCCAACAGATGTTCCCGGCCGGTTCGTCCATGCACGATGCCCTCGGCAACATCGGTGCCTTTATGGCGCCGGACTTCAGCCGCTGGCAAGGCTACGTTGGTGCATTCATCTATATGCTGTTGATCTTCGGCTTCACCTTTGTGTGGAACGCGATGATCTACAACGTGGAGGACATCGCCAACAACCTTAAGCGGGCCGGCAGCTACGTGCCGGGCATTCGTCCGGGCAAGCAGACCAAGGACTTCCTCAACGGCGTCATTACTCGCGTGACCTTTGTGGGGGCTCTGTTCCTCTCGATTGCCGCGCTGAGCCAGTACGTCTTCCCGTTGTTCGTGAATATCCCGAGCATTGGCATGATTGGGGGCACCTCGCTTCTCATCATGGTGAGCGTGGCGCTGGAAACCATGCGCCAGATTGAAGCCAACCTGATCACCAAGCAATACGGCGGAGGCTAACCCGGTTTGCCGATCCGATTGATTTTGATCGGCCCCCCGGGCGTTGGTAAAGGCACCCAAGCCGCTCTCATCGAAGAGCGCTTGGGTGTTCGCACTCTCAGCAGCGGCGTGATTTTCCGCGCGGAGATCGAAGCCGAAACCGACCTGGGCCAGCTTGCCAAGAGCTACATCGATCGGGGCGAACTGGTGCCCAACGGCGTCACCATTCAGATGATGCTGAAGCGCATCCGCTCGGACGAAGCTCGCAAGAAAGGGTTTGTGTTGGACGGATTCCCGCGCACCATCCGGCAGGCCGAAGCCCTTGAACTCGAGCTCAATCAGGCGGAGATGCCCATCCAAAGGGTCATCTCTCTGGAAGTCTCGGAAGACGTTTTGATTCGCCGCCTGAGTGGCCGGCTGGGCTGCACCAAGTGCGGCGCCCTCTATCATCGCACGAACAAGCCGCCGAAGCGCGACGGCCTTTGCGACGTGTGCAATAGTCCGCTCTTTGTGCGGGCTGACGACCAGCCCGACACGATCCGGCAACGCCTGGTCGTGTTCAACGAGCAAACCTCTCCGCTGGTGGAGTTCTACGAGGAGCGCGGCATGCTCCGGCATGTGGATGCCACGCACGAGGCCGAAGAGGTCTACCGAGAGATCATAGAGGGACTCTCGTGATTACGATCAAATCCAAGAGCGAACTGGACATCATGCGCGAGGGCGGCCGGATTCTGGCCACCACCATGCGCGAGGTCAGTTCCGCCATCCGCCCGGGCCGCACCACGCCTCGCGAGCTCGATGAACTCGCGCTCAAGACGATCCGCGCGCACGGTGCGGAGCCCAGCTTCCTCGGATACCGGGGCTTCCCCGCCGCCGCGTGCATCAGCGTCAATGAGGTGGTCGTCCACGGCATTCCCGATGACCGCACGCTGCAAGAAGGCGACATCATTGGCCTCGACTTTGGCGTGTTCTACAAGGGGTTCCACACGGACAGCGCGTGGACCTTCCCGGTGGGTCAGATCAGCCGCGAGGCGCAGCGCTTGCTCAACATCACGCGGGAGTCACTGTTCCAGGGGATCGCCCAGGCTCGTGAGGGCAACCGGGTGGGCGACATCAGCCAGAAGATTCAAAAGTACGTCGAAGGCGCCGGCTACAGCATCGTGACGGATCTGGTCGGTCACGGCATCGGCAAGAAGCTGCACGAAGAGCCCAGCGTGCCCAACTTTGGCCGCGCCGGGCGTGGAGAGCGCCTGCGCAACGGCATGACGATCTGCATTGAGCCTATGGTCAACGCGGGCCGCCCCGAAGTGGTGACCTTGCCGGATGACTGGACGCTCGTGACGAAGGACGGTACACTCTCCGCACACTTCGAACACACTGTCGCCATCACGCCGGACGGTCCGGTGCTGCTGACGGCGGACGAAGCCAACCCTCTATAAGCTATGGCCCGACGACGTCGCCCCTTTACTTACAAGGAGAAAACGGATCCGAACAAGGAGTCCGTCATTACCCTTGACGCCAAGATCGTGGAGAATCTCCCGAATACCCAGTTCAAAGTGATGCTGCTGGAGACGGAGAGCGAAATTCTGTGCACGATTAGCGGCAAAATGCGGCGCCACTGGATCCGATTGATGGAAGGCGACCGTGTGAAAGTTGAAATCACGCCTTACGACCCGGAACGGGGTCGGATCGTTTTCCGCTACAACGACTAACGCGAGGTCCCGCCGCTGGGGGGACGTTGCCGCAAAGATTGTGCGGACATGACCGGGCCGATGGCCCCGCTTTGTCGCCGAAGCCCTAGAGATAGAGGCCCGTCGACCGGTATAGTTTGCGTTCGCGTTAGCTTCCAAGTGAGGCAAATGCGAACGTGATAGAGCCTCGCGCGCCTTTCAGGACGTGGGACGCTATCAAAAAGTCGCCCGGCCTAGCAAAACAGGTCAAGGTGAGCGCGATGAAAGTTCGAGCAAGTGTAAAGAAAATTTGCGAAAAGTGCAAGGTGATCAAGCGGGCGGGTGTCGTTCGGGTGATCTGTGAAAACCCCAAGCACAAGCAACGACAAGGCTAAAGGAAGAAACCAAGGAATTAGAGAAAGATGGCGCGTATTGCTGGTGTAGACCTCCCGCGAGACAAGGCTGTTTATTACAGCATTCAGAGCATTTTTGGCGTTGGCCCGAAGGTGGCGACCGAGATCTTGGAAAAGACCGGTATTGACCCCCGGACCAAGGTTCGCGACCTGTCGGACGACCAGATTGGTGCCATCCGCCAGACCCTGGACGAGAACTATCAGGTGGAAGGGGACCTGCGCCGCGAAATCTTCTCGAACATTCGACGACTGATCGAAATCGGTAGCTACCGTGGCCTGCGCCATCGCCGCGGCTTGCCGACGCGCGGTCAGAACACTCGCCGCAACGCCCGCACTCGCAAGGGTAAGGCCAAGACCGTTGCCGGCAAGAAGAAGGCCAAGAAGTAAGGACGAACCATGGCACGCAAGACCACAACCCGAGGCAAGCAGAAGGAGCGACGTCAGGTCGCCCACGGCCGAGCCTACGTTCACGCCACTTTCAACAACACCATCGTGTCCATCACCGACCCGCAGGGCAACGTGCTTTGCTGGGCCAGTGCCGGCCACGTGGGCTTCAAGGGCAGCCGCAAGGGCACCCCGTTTGCCGCTCAGCTCAGCGCCGAAAGCTGCTGCAAGAAGGCCAAGGAGCACGGCATGGCTTCGGTCGATGTCTACATCTCCGGCCCGGGTAGCGGTCGCGAAACGGCCATCCGCAGCCTGAATGCGAACGGCCTGGAAGTCAAGACGATCCGCGACATCACGCCGCTGCCGCATAACGGTTGCCGCCCGCCCAAGAAGCGCCGCGTCTAAGCCCTCTCACCTCTCCTCGAATCTCATGCCTCACATTCAAGTTCTCGATACCACCGAAAACTACGCTCGCTTTGTGCTGGAGCCGCTGGAACGCGGTTACGGCCAAACGATCGGCAACGCGCTGCGCCGGGTGCTGCTTAGCTCCATCCCGGGGGCGGCCGTGGCTGCCATCAAGATCGATCGGGTTTTCCACGAGTTTGGGACGATCCCCGGAGCGAAGGAAGACGTCACCGAACTGATCCTGAACTTGCGCGAACTGGCCATTGCCGTTGACCCCGACCACGAAGACGATGAGCTCGTGCTGAAGGTGGACGTGCAGGGTCCGGGCCGCGTGACCGGTGCCGACCTCATTTGCCCCGAAGGCGTCGAGATCCGCAACCC